>CAYMAS010000055.1:0-19346 GCA_964388485.1 uncultured Tepidisphaerales bacterium
TCTTCATCAACCAGATCCGCGAGAAGATCGGCGTCATGTTCGGCAGCCCCGAGACCACGCCTGGCGGCCGGGCGCTCAAGTTCTACAGTTCGATTCGCATCGACGTCCGCCGCACCGGCAGCATCAAGGATGGCGACGTCGCCGTCGGCAACCGGACGCGCACCCGCGTCGTCAAGAACAAGATCGCCCCGCCCTTCCGCGACGCCGAGTTCGACATCATGTTCGACCGCGGCATCAGCTACGAGGGCGACCTCCTCGACCTCGCGGTCAACGAGGACATCGTCAACAAGAGCGGCGCCTGGTTCAACTACGGCCCCACTCGCCTGGGCCAAGGCCGGGAGAACTCCAAGAACTTCCTCGGCGAGAACCCGGACCTGTGTGCCGAGATCCGCGTGAAGGTGCTTGAGGCCAAGGGCCTGACGAAGCGCCTCGCCGAGGAGACCGCGGGTTACGACGAAGACCCGGTTGACGAAGAAGAGCTCGCCGAAGCCGAGGCGTAAGCCGAGGTGACATCCGCAACCTACCCACCGGCCGCGTCCCCGACGCGGCCGGTTATGTTGTGGCCGCAGCACGCTCGTCACTATCGCGGCAGCACCTTGTCTGCAGCATCCGCCAGCCGCTCCATGAGCACGATCGCTGCCACGGCAGACCGCTCGAAGCGAAGCTCTCGCACCAGATCGAACCGTTGTGATGCCGGAGCTGTCCAAGACAACGGGTCGTCGGGATCGGCGTGCCACGGATATTCCACGTTTTGAGATCTCTCTGACTGCCGGCGATCGAGTGTCCTGCCGTCTGACGCGATGGACGGGCTCGCGGCGGCGACCCGCATCCAGACAGGTTGAGCAGCCATCAACCGCCTGCTCAACGTCTTCGTGTCGATCCCCATAGCTCTGGCCACATCCTGTTGACGCATCACGCGCACGGCAGTCCCGACGACGTTGTGTGAGAACTGGCCGTCCGGCAATCCAGCATATAGAAAGCTTTTACACAGCTTCTCGAGTGCCATCTGCAAGAACAGCAGACGATGATGATCCGCTACGTCAAATCCGCTTCCCGATCTGTCGAACGCCTTCAGATCTGAGCGAGCTTGCTCAAGAAAGGCTCTGCCTCTACTTGCCAAGGTGAACCTCTTGAGCCTGCTCGAGATCCCAGTCTCGGTTCAGCTTTAGCGAATGCTCATGAAGCTGCTGCCATTCCTGTTCCGTCACCATGGCGACTTCCGACCGATATGGATAATCCCTTGATGGGCCCATCGGAAAGACCGGGACGATCCGCTCCAACTGTTCAGGAGCATCGTCGGGAACACCGGGCACGGGTCGTTGCACCGCCGCTTCAGGGAAGATGTCACTCACCTCGATGATCCGAACGATCTTCTCATCCTCGTCCGGGATCAGGAAGACGCGGATCGACTCTTCCTCGCCCTCGACGTGCGCTTCTGCCAGAAGACGCACCGCCTCCTCGTACGTCTCCGGGATGTCATACGTCTCGGTTTTGACCATGCCGACACTCTAGCGAGTCACGGCCGGTCCAACACCTCGTGCAGCGTCACCAGGTCCGGCGTCGCGTAGCCGTTGAGGGTGCGGAGCGACTGGCCGACCGTGAACAGGTCGGCGAGCGGGCTGTGGGGGTCGACCGCCAGGACGCGGACGCAGTCGAAGGTGTTGGCGAAGGTGATGCCGCGGAAGACGAGGCGTTGCTCCTCGCGACCGGTGCCCTCGCTGCGGGGGCGGGCGTCGAGGCGGACGACGACGCTGACGTCGCGGTTGCCGCGGCGGACGCTCAGACGCACCGGCTGATTGGTCGGAGCGGCGCCGACGCTGCGAATGAACGTCGCCTCGTCACGCACCGGGCTGTTGCCCAAGGCCAGGATCACATCGCCCTCGCGAAGTCGGCCGGCGGCAGGCGTGCCGGGGCCGACCTTGGTGACGAACAGGCCGTCCCGGCTGGCGACGCGTCTTCCCGCGACGCCGAGGTAGCCGTAGACGACCTTGTCGCCGTTGATCATCGCCCGCACCCGGCGACGCATCGCCGCGTCCGCCGGCAAGGCAAAACCCAGCCCGTGCGTGTCCGCCTGCGGCAGGACGACGGCCGTCACGATGCCGATGACTCGGCCGGTGATGTCGAACAAGGGCCCGCCGCTGTTGCCCGGGTTGAGCTCTGCGGTCGTCTGGATCAGCCCGCTGTAGAGCCGGCCCTCCTGCTCGCTGAGCTTCGGCAGCGACCGACCCGTCGCACTAATCACGCCGACGCTGAAGCTCATCTCGCCGCGACCGCCCAGGCCGATCGGATTGCCGACGGCCACGCTCCACTGCCCACGCCGCGGCTCGCCGCTCGTGGCGAATTCGACCGGCTTCATCCGTCGCGGCACCTTCAGCACGGCCACGTCGCCGCGCGGGTCGGTCCCGACGATCATCGCCGGCAGGATCTGGCCTGCGTCCGTCGTGACGTAAATCTGCCGGGCCCCGGCGATGACGTGCTGGTTCGTGACGATGTAGCCACGCTCGTCGACGCAAAAGCCGGTGCCGACGGTCCGAGAACCGTTGGCCAGCAGCTGGTCGAGCTTGGCGGGCGTGAGTTGGCTGCTGCGGGTATCAAGGTGCGGCGGGGCTTCGACGGAGCCGACGGTGATGGCGACGACGCTGGGCGTGACGCGGCTGGCGATGGTTTGGAAGGTCCGCTCCAGCCCGGCGAGGCGGGTGGTGTCGCTGCGTGTGACCTGCTGCTGCGCCAGTGCGGGTGCCGACGCGGCGCATAATGCCGAGATCAGGGCAAGCAGGCATCGGCGAACGGAGGGCGCGGCGGCGGTCGAGATCGGCATGGGCATTTCCTCAGCGGCGTCTCGAAGGTGAGACGTCGCCCGGTGGATCGACCTGTGGGTACATCGGCTTTACCCGGTTTCTCGCTGCACCATGCCGCGGACGTACCGTGCTGCTCCATGTCAGGACCGAGCAGTAGCGAGATTCGCCAGCAGTTCATCGAGTTCTTCACGGCCAGGCACGGCCACGCGCACGTGCCGTCGTCGCCGGTCGTGCCGCACGACGACCCGACACTGCTGTTCGCCAACGCGGGGATGAACCAGTTCAAGCCGATCTTTCTCGGCGAGACCAAGCTCGACCACTACGGCCCGCCGCGTGCCGCCAACAGCCAGAAGTGCATCCGCGCCGGCGGCAAGCACAATGACCTCGACGACGTCGGCCGAGACACGTACCACCACACGTTCTTCGAGATGCTCGGGAACTGGTCGTTCGGCGACTACTTCAAGGAGGGGGCGATCGACATGGCGTGGGAGCTTTTGACGGATGTCTGGAAGCTCGACCCGGGCCGGCTGCACGCGACGTACTTCGAGGGTGACGCGGCCGAAGGCTTGGAGCCGGACACGGAGGCGAAGGAACTGTGGGCCAAGTACCTGCCGCCGTCGCAGATTCATCCGGGCAACAAGAAGGACAACTTCTGGGAGATGGGCGACGTCGGCCCGTGCGGACCCTGCAGCGAGATCCATTACGACCGCTCCGACGACAAGTCCGGCGGCGGCCTGGTGAACGTCGATGGCCAAGACACGGTCGTCGAGATCTGGAACCTGGTCTTCATCCAGTTCAACCGAACCGCGGCGGGCTTGAAGCCCTTGCCGGCGAAGCACGTCGACACCGGCATGGGCTTCGAGCGCATCGTCCGCGTCCTGCAGGGCGAGACGAGCAACTACGACACCGACGTCTTCACACCCCTGCTCGACAAGATCAGCCAGATCAGCGGCAAGGCGTACGACCCGGCCCTCGACTCGCCGGTCGGCATCGCGTTCCGAGCCATCGCGGATCACGCGCGGATGGCGACGTTCGCGATCAGCGACGGGGCGATGCCTGACGGCAAAGGCCGGGGCAGTGTGGTGCGGAGCGTGATCCGGCGTGCGGTGCGGTTCGGATACCAGACGCTCGGGCTGCGTGAGCCGTTCCTGCACGCGCTCGTGCCGGTCGTTCAGGAAGAGATGGGCGAGGCGTTTCCGGAGGTCCGTGAGACGACCGCGGCGAAGATCATCGAGTCGGAGGAGCGCGACTTCCTCAAGACGATCGAGCGTGGACTTGCGCTTTTCGAAGAAGCGGCCACCCAGAGCCGCGACCGTCAGGGAGCGCCTCCGGTCGATCCGGTCAAGGCGGATGATGAGAGACCACGGGTGGCGCTTCCTCACGGTCGCGGCTCCGGGGTCACGTTCCCCGCGCAAGCCGCTTTCGACCTGCACACGACCTACGGCTTCCCCATCGACCTGACGCGACAGCTTGCCGAGGAGCGCGGGTTGGAAGTCGATGTCGCCGAGTACGAGCGGCTCTTCGAGCAGTTCCAGAACATCAGCGGCAAAGGCAACAAAGTCGCCGGTGCCGAGGCGGTCGACTTTGGCAATCTGCCCGAGACGGACGACTCGCGGAAGTACGACTGCCGCAACAACGAGTCGATTGTGCTCGCCTTCGTGCGCGGCGGCGGCGAGGTCGTGATGGAGGGCGAGCTTGCCAAAGGCGACGAAGCCAGCGTCCTGCTCGACGCCACCTGCTTCTACGGCGAACAAGGCGGCCAGGTCGGCGACACCGGAACCCTTCGCAGCGAGGGCGCTCTGTTCGAAGTCGGCGACACCCAACGCGTCGGCGATCGCGTGCTCCACGTCGGCCGACTCGTCGATGGCCGCCTCTCGATCGGCGACAAGGTCACGACGCACGTCAACGCCAACCGCGATGCGATCCGTCGGCACCACACGGTGACGCACCTGCTCAACCTCGCCCTCCGCCAAACCCTCGGCGACCACGTGATGCAACGCGGCAGCCTGGTCGATGACAGCAAAACCCGCTTCGACTTCAGCCACGACAAGGCGTTGACCGCTGACGAGACTGTGCGGGTCGAGCGGCTCGTCAACGCGTCGATCCAGGCGAACCTGCCGGTGCGAAGCAACCTCGTGCCGCTGGCGAAGGCGAAGGAGATCGAGGGCGTTCGGGCCGTCTTCGGCGAGAAATATCCCGACCCGGTTCGCGTCGTCTACGCGACGCCGGTCGACCTATTCGACTCGAACGGTGCGCTCCACAGCGTCGAGTTCTGCGGCGGCACGCACGCGGACCGGACGGGCGATCTGGGCTTCTTCAAGATTGTCGCCGAGGAGTCGGTGAGCAAGGGCATTCGCCGCGTCCTCGGTGTGACGGGCGACGCGGCAACCGCTTACGTGCAGACGATCGAGCGGCAGCTTCGCGACGCCGCGGCCGTGCTGTCGGCCAAGCCCGAGGAGGCGGCGGAACGGGCCAAGGCGATGCGGGACGAGGTGAAGAAGCTCAAGAAGCAACTCGCCTCGGGCGGCGGTTCCGGCGGCGGGTCATTCGACGCCGGCAAGACGGCGGCCGACCTGCTCGCGAAGGCGGAGCACGGCATCGTCGTCAGCGAAGTCGCCGCGCCGTCGGACGATGCGTTGCGGTCGGTCATCGATGTCGTCAAGACAAAGACGGACAGCTACGCGGTGCTGCTCGCGTCGCCGGGTGAGGGCAAGGTTTCCATTGTCGCCGGCTGCAGCAAGGACGTGATTGCAAAAGGTCTCAAGGCCGGCGATTGGGTTCGCGATGTCGCCAAAGCCTGCGGCGGCGGCGGCGGCGGGCGCCCCGACCTGGCCCAAGCCGGCGGCAAGGATTCGAAGAACCTCGCCGCCGCCCTGACCGCCGCCAAGGCCGCGGCGGTATCGAAGTTGGGTTGAAGCGGTTCTGAGTCTCTGAGCCGCGGACCCACGGTCCGCAGGTCTGACGAGCTACCTTTCTGCAATTGGTTTCGACTTCATTGCAGCGATGCCCGTTCTCCATTACACGCAGCACGCGTACGCCTCGTGGCTCCCGGACAAGCCCTAGGGATACGTCCACCACGATCGCGGGTTGCAAGAGCAGGACGAAGAGCTCGCAGACAGCTACAGGCGACGACAGCAGCAGCGACCGATCCACTTTTCGCTCGGCGTGCAGAGAACAATGATCGAGACGGTGCTCGCTTCCCGTTCACCGCTGCGAATGACGCTGCTCGGAATCGCCACCGACGATCATCACTTCTACGCTGTAGTGTCGTGGCGCGATGATCGGACGGAGCAGCGTGTTTTCGAAAGTCTGCGGAAGTCGCTCACGATGTCGTTGAACGAGAATTACGGGCAACGCAAGTGGTTTACGAAGGGAGCAGACTTGAAACGGGTGCGGGATCGTGAGCATCTTGGTCATCTGCTCGAAACCTACCTCCCGTCGCACCGCGGGTGGGGGTGGTACCTGGGTGAAGGCTGAGCATCGCCTCGCGATTGAACTCGTCAGACCGGCGGACCGTGGGTCCGCGGCTCACTGGATCCGAGCCAGCTCAGGCCCGCTCGTCGGGAGCTCCTTGATCCGGATTCGTCGCTCGGTCGTTCACGAAGGTCGGGACCGGTTCGATGGAGTCGGCGGGGCGGGGGCCGACGTCTTTGCGGGTGGATGTGCTCAGGAGCGACTCGGCCTTGACGGTCAGGTCGGCGGTCATCGTCATCTGGCAGCTCAGGCGGATGCCGGGGGTGGCGTCGAGCTCGCGGGTGCGCAGCGTCTCCTGTTCCTGGGCAGTCATCGGGCTGGCCTTGCCTTGGACGACCGTGACCTGGCAGGTCGTGCACTTGCCGACGCCGCCGCAGGCGTGGAGTTGGTCGAGGCCGGCTTCGTCTTCGAGGGCCAGGACGAGACGTTTGTCGGCGGGCACGTCGAAGGTGCCGTGATCGTCAACCGTGAGCTTGTGGGTGTCGGACATGCAGCAGACGCTACCGGGAGGCGTTGCAGATCGGAACCGACGGACTTGAGTCCGTCGGCTTAACCAATGCGCTGGAGGACGGTTTACGACGGCGATCGGAGGATGCCTGGAACCGGGATGCCGGCGATGGAGCTGCCGGCGTCTTTCTTGTCTTTCTTATCCTTCTTGGCCTTGGCTTCTTCGTCGCGGGCGACGCGTTCTTCGGCGTGCATCGCCTTTAACGGCTCGCTCGGCTCGAACGTCAACGCGACGATCGTCTGCCCCGCCTTAGGAGCCGGCGTGTCGTCGGCGGAGACCACGTGCACCGCGCCCAGCTCCGTGACGACGAACAAGATCAAGGCCCGGCCCGCGTCGTACTCGTGCAGACGCTTCCAGTCGTCGAACGTGAACTCGCGGGTGAGCTTCGTGTGCCGAACGCTCGCACCGGCGTTGATGAGGTCGTCGAGGTGGTCGAACGTCGCCGACTCCCCGAAGGCGATGCGGCCTTTGAGTTCGCCGGTCACGTCGGTCCGCTTCTCGGCGGCTTCGCCTTTTTGGAGGCTTTTGAGCCGCTTGCGTTGGCCTTCGGTGGTGAGCTGGAAGACGTTGCTCCGCCCAAAGTGTCGGCCGTGCTGGACGACGGCGAGGCTGTTGACTTCGTTGTTGGGCGTTAGGGCCAGGAGCCTGCCGATGCCGGTGAGTTCGATGGCTTCGTGGGTTTGCGGGCTCAGCACGTTGGCGACGAGCGTGGGCAGGCCTTCGAGGCGGGCGCGTTGGATGTTGGCGTAGTTGAGGTCGACGAGCAGGACTTCTGTCTTGGCCTCCTGGAGCGCCTTGCCGATCTGCCGGGCCATCGGGTTGGCCCCGGCGATGAGGAAGCCGGCGTTGAGCGGGTTGGCGATGTCGAGGCTGCGAGCGACCCAGACGCACGTCAGGCCGTAGACGGCGACGGTGACGACGATGATGAGGAAGATGTAGGGCGTCAGCAGTTCGGCCTGCGGGACGCCGGCTTCTTGGAGGCTGATGCCGAAGACCGACGCGATGGCGGCGGCGACGATGCCGCGGGGGGCCATCCATGAAAGGAACAGCTTGTCCTTGAAACTCGTCGTGCCGCCGAGCCGGCCGGCGGTGCTGGCGAAGATGCTCAGCGGCCTGACGAGGGCGATCAGCACCAGGAGGAACAGCCCGGCCCGCCACCAGTTAATCTGCTGCAGCTCCACCAGGTCGAGCCGCGCACTGAGCGTGATGAACAGCAGGCCGATCATGAGGACGACGAGCGTCTCCTTGAACTCCAGGATGTGCGCGACGCGGGCCCGCTTCTGGTTGGCCAGCAGGATGCCCATCACGGTCGTCGCGAACAGGCCTGCTTCGGGGGCAAAGTAGTTGCTGGCGGTGAAGGCGAGCGTGGCGAATCCCAAGGCCATCGGGATCTGCAGGTGGTCGGGCGTCAGGCGACGGGAGATCATGAAGACCAGCAGGTAGCCCATGCCGATGCCGAAGGCTGTGCCGACGACGCTGGCCTTGATGGCGCCCCACGCGAAGTCCCACGCCGTCCCGCCCCCGAGTTGTGAGCCGGCGAGGATCGCTTCGAAGACGAGCACGGCCAGCAACGCGCCGACGGGGTCGATGACGATGCCTTCCCACTTGAGCACCTTGCCGACGCTGCCCGTCGGGCGGACGAAGCGAATGAGCGGCCCGATGACGGTTGGCCCCGTTACCACGAGGATCGCCCCGAGCAACAGTGCAATGTCCCAGGGCAAGTCGAGGATGAATCGGGCGGCGAGAGAGCTGAGAATCCACGTCACCGCCGCACCGACGGTGACGAGCGAGATGACGGCCGGCCGGACGCCGCGAATTTCGCTCCACGTCAGGCTCAAGCCGCCTTCGAAGAGGATCAGGCCGACCGCGAGGCTGACGATGGTCAGGAGGACGGGCGTTTCGACGACCCGGTCGATGTCGAGGTAAACCGGGACGTCGGTGCCGGGCAAAGTAACGCCCGACCACTCGGCAATGGGTCCTGCGAGGAAGCCGAAGGCGAGCAGGAGGAGGATCGACGGGACCTTGAGCCGCCAGGCGAGCCATTGGGCGAAGATGCCCAGGACGATGACGCCGGTGATGATGAAGCCGGCCGCCGACACGCCCCCTTCACCCGCAGCCAGCGGGAGGTTCGGCAGGGGGTGGCAAAGCAGAGACATCTCGAACACGGCGGCACTGTACCGACCTGCCGCGGCGGGGGAAGTGCGCGGGCTATACACCCAGAGCAGGTTGTCCGAATGCTGCCCGTCGGGACGACAAGGTCACAGGCGACGAAAGAACACGCAAGCTGCTCTCCTTCCAAAACCCCACCGGAGCGGCGTCGCTTGCGACGCGTCAAAGCCCTGCATGTTGCTCCCGCATCCCGACGTGTGGCAAGCAACACCGCTCCAAGGAAGAGGGACAGAGACCAATCCCTCACGTCTTCGAGTTGACCCGCTCGTACCGGTAGACCGCCTTGTAGATCGCTTCGACCTCCTCCGCCGGATACGCCTTGGGCGGATAAAGCTCGTTGCGGGGCTGCAGCCGAACGATCCCGGGTCGGCGTCCTTCGTCGTCGGGCGGGCCGTCTTCGTAGAAGACGCGTTTGAACGTCGACTCGCCGTCGCCCAGGCGGACGAAGCAGTCGTCACCGTGCAACGCCTGCGCTTGAGGCGAGAAGATGACGATGTCGCCCTCGCGATAGAGCGGCTCCATCGAGTCGCCACACACGCGGGCGGCGAACGCGTCGGGATCGTCGACCTCCGGGCAGCTCACGTGGCTGTCGGCGTGGCGGTTGGGGTAGTCGAGGTCGGTGAACTCGCGCGGGTAGCCGGCGCTGATTCGGTTGATGACCGGCACGGCGTTGACGCGGGCGGGGCTGACGTTGCCAGCCGTCGACTCGACGAGCTGCTTCAAGGCGCCGCTGTCGAGGGCATCGTCAAGGCTGGGCCCGTTTCCGTCGGCAGCGCGGCGGGCGAGCGACATGAGCATCGCGCGGACGTCGCTGGGCGTGCGTTGGAGATGCGCCTGACTCACCAGGTCGGCCGGCGCGAAGCCGAGGGCGTGCTCGATGCGGCGAAGCTTCTCGTCGCTCGGCGGGTTGGTCACCCGGCCTGTTTCGATGAGCGAGAGGTAGGGCTTGCTGACGTCGGTGCGGTCGGCGAGATCGTCGAGCGTCATGCCGAGCGACTTGCGTCGCTGGCGGATTCGCTGGCCGAGCGGCGGGATGTCGGTGGCATCGGGCAAGGCAAGAAGCTTAGTTCCGTGGGTTGTGCCCGCGCGCGCCGCTGGCTTACAACAACCTCATGCCCGCCGTCGCGACCGCTACGAAGCAGTGGACGGTCAAGGAGTTGCTCGACACGACGACGAATTTCCTCAAGAAGCGGGCGGTCGACTCGCCGCGGCTGTCGGCGGAGATGCTCATCGGCCACGTCCTCGGGCTCGAGCGCATCGGTCTCTACACGAACTTCAATCGCATCCCAAGCCAGGCCGAACGCGACGAGCTTCGCAGCCTCGTCCGACGCGCGGGCGATCACGAGCCCGTGCAGTACCTCGTCGGCAAGGCCGGCTTCTTTAGCCTGGAGTTCGAGGTCACGCCCGACGTGCTCATCCCGCGGCCGGACACGGAGACGCTGGTCGACGCGCCGCTGCGATGGCTCAAGGCGGACGGCCGAAAAGCGTTGCCGTTACGGGTGCTGGACGTCTGCACCGGCAGCGGCTGCGTCGGCTTGGCCTTGGCCAAGCAGCTTCCGGCGGCGAGCGTGATCGCGACCGACCTCTCCGCCGCCGCCGCGAAGGTGGCGACGGAGAATGCCGAGCTTCTGAAGCTGGACGATCGCGTCGAAGTTCGCGTTGGCGACTTGTTCGAGCCGGTGTCGGACGAGGCGAAGTTCGACGTGATCGTGAGTAATCCGCCGTACATCCCGTCGAAGCAGATCGTGTTGCTCGACAGCAACGTCCGCGACTACGAGCCGATGACTGCCCTCGACGGCGGCGACGACGGTCTCGACTTCCACCGCCGCCTGCTCGCCGAGGCGGCGAAGCACCTGGTCGATGACGGTCGACTGTACCTCGAAATGCAGTACGACCAGGGGCCGGCGCTGATAGGGCTGGCGAAGCAACACGACTGGCAGTCACGTGTGCTGCCGGACCTGGCGGGCAAGGACCGCGTGCTCGAAGCGTGGCGAGACGTCGCGGGCTGACGTAATCGGACGTCGCAACCGTTTGTCCGGGAAGCGACTAGATTGCACTTGTGGGGCACAGATGATGCGCCCCAACCTGCTTCGCTCCGCTACCGCCCTCGTCGGCCTCGGCTTGTCCGCCGCCTTCGCTTCCGCCGCCGTGACCACCATCGATGGTCCGTTCGGCAACGACCCGCTCAACCCGGTGGTGCCGCCGACGAACAACCCGGGCGGCGGGACACTGAACCCGACGCCAGATCCCCAGCCGCCTCAGTTCGACTTCGACAACCTCCTCGTCAACGGCGACTTCGCGACCGGCGACCTCTTTGGCTGGACCTTCGCCGGCACGCCCGCCTGGCAGGTCAGCACCACCCAAGTCGGCCAAAACCCCTTCGGCCCCGGCAACGGCAACGCATTCGCCAACACCATGAGCGCCGGCCGATTCGACCTAGGCAGCACCTCCAGCCTGACGCAGACGGTCCTGCTGCCCGGCAATATCGACCCGCAGGTCCTCGTCGAATTCACCGCTTACAGCGCCTTCGACTCGATCGATGTCCACGTCGACTGGCTCGGGCCCGACCCGCAGAACGTCGGCAGTCTCGTCGTCGTTCGCACCGATCACCTTGGCAAATACGGCAACATTCCGACCGGCTCGACTGACGTCGTCTCCCAAAGCCTCCTCAAGCCCGACGCCGCCACCCACGTGACGTTCCGTGCCACCGGCAACCTCGACAACGGCACCTGGATCGACGCCGGCTTCGACGACGCCCGCCTGACGGTCGCCACGGTCGTCCCTGAACCGGCCGTCGCCACGATGCTCGCCGTTGGCGGCTTGATCGCCCTGCGTCGGCGGTGATCGATCTTGAGTTGATGGGTAGGGTCGCACACTGAGCGACAAGCCCGCGGCACGGTACGTGCCGAAGCTGTAAGGTGATGCCATGAGCGAGCCGGATCTGCCGAAGCCCCATCGCTTTCGTGCGACGGTGGAGGAGTACCTCGAGTTCGAAGCGGAGGCGTTTGAGAAGCACGAGTGGATCGACGGCGAAGTTCGTCCGCTGCATCGAGGCCCTGAAGGCATGGCGGGCGGGTCGTTCGAGCACATCATCATCGAGTCCAATATGGTGCGTGAGCTCGGCAATAAGATCGCGAAGAAAAACTGCCGTGCCCTGACGTCGAACCTGCGAGTCAAGACGCCTGTCTTCCGCATGGGTCGCGGCAACCGTGGGCTGTACACGTACCCGGACGTCACCGTCGTCTGCGGCAAGCCGGAGGTCGAGAAGGGCGGCCCGGCTTCTGAAACGCTTCAGAATCCGCTTCTACTGGTCGAGGTGCTGTCGCCCGCGACAGAATCCGACGACCGCGGCGAAAAGTTCGAGCGCTACCGCACGATCGAGTCGTTTCGCGAGTACGTGCTCGTCAGCCAGAAGAAGCCGCACGTTCAGGTCTTCCTCCGCCGGGACAACGGCGACTGGAAGATCAGCTATCTCGAGGGCCTCGATGCCATCGCCCGCTTCGGATCGATCGACGTCGACCTGCCGCTGAGCGACGTCTATGACGGTGTTACGTTCGATCAGTCGTAGTGCCCGCGGCAGGCAATGACGCGGATGACCGTTTCTGAGACGGAGTATATGAGTCGATGCTCTCCGCTGATTCGTCGCGACCAGTAGCCGCTGAGGTTGCCGCTGAGCGGTTCGGGTTTGCCGGTGCCATCGAAAGGCGTGCGTGTGGCCTCGTTGATGAGCTTCGTCGCCTTGAGGGCGAAGCGTCGTTCGTTGTTCAAGAGCCAACTGAAGTCGCTGAATCCTCGGCCCGTAAACTCAATCGTCCGCATGCTCAGCCTCTTCGAGAAGCTCGTCCCAAGAGATCCCAACTCGCTTCATGGCTTCGTCGAGCGGGATGACGTCGTCCGACGCGATCGAGGTCAGCAGCCGCTCTCGCATCTTCGGGTGGCTCAGCAGCTTCTGGGTCGTGTGCTCCGACGTCATTTCCCGCCACGTCTCGATGGGAACAATGGCCGCCTCCGGGCGGCCGTCTTCGTCGGTCACGTACCGGATGGCCGCATCGTCAAGGTCTACGCTCATGCCGCTAGTTTAGCAGATGGCCATGTCCTAAGCCGCCTGTTTCACAGCCGACGTAACCTTCTGGGCCGCATCCGTTAGGTCCGTCGCCGTCTGGAGCGTCGGCAGATCGCCCGATGCACCGGCTAGGATCTCACGCGCCTTGTCGACGTTCGTGCCCTCGAGCCGCACCACCACCGGCACCTGGAAGCCGATCTGCTTGCCGGCTTCGACGAGGGCGTCGGCGATGAGGTCGCACCGGGCAATGCCGCCGAAGATGTTGACCATGATGCCCTTTACCGACTCGTCGGCGAGGATGATCTTGAAGGCCTCGATGGCACCTTCCGACGTGACGCTGCCGCCGACGTCGAGGAAGTTGGCCGGCTCGCCGCCGTGGAGCTTGATGACGTCCATCGTCGCCATGGCCAAACCCGCGCCGTTGACGAGGCAGCCGATCGTGCCGTCGAGCTGGATGTAATTGAGGTCGGCTTTGGCGGCACGGACGTCGAGCTCCTTCTCCTGAGAGTCGTCCTGCATCGCGGCGATCTCCTTCTGCCGAAACGCCGCGTTGCCGTCGAAGGTGAACTTGGCGTCGATCGCCAAGAGCTCGCCCTCCTTCGTGATGACGAGCGGGTTGATCTCGGCAAGTTCGGCATCGGTCTCGAGGAAGGCCTTGCTCAGGTTGACCATGAGCATCGCCGCCTTCATGACCATCTTGCCCTCGAAGCCGAGCTTGAAGGCGACTTCACGCGCCTGGAACGGTTGCAGGCCCATCAGAGGGTGCAACGGCTCCTTGATGATCGCGTCGGGGTTCTTGGCCGCGACCTCCTCAATCTCAACGCCGCCCTCGGCACTGGCGATCAGGACCGGCGTGCCGGCCCCGCGGTCGACGGTCACGCCGACGTAAAACTCCTTCTCGATGTCGACGCCGGGCGCGATCAGCAGCACGCTCACCGGCACGCCGTCCGGGCCGGTCTGGTTGTTCGTCATGCGATTGCTCAGCATGAACTCGGCGGCTTCGCGAACCTCGTCGGCCGACTTGCAGAGCTTGACGAAGCCCGCCTTACCCCGCCCGCCGGCGTAGACCTGGGCCTTGACGACGACGAGATCGCCCTTGCCCTGGCCGTCGAACTTTTGGTAGGCCTGGACGGCTTCGTCGGCGGATCGAACGACTTCGCCATCCGGCACGGGCAGGCCGTAGTCGGCGAGAATCTTGCGTCCTTGATATTCGTGGGCCTTCATGCTGGCGATAGGTTAGGCCATCACAGACCCGCTCTTTATGGGCAAGAATGCTGCGCGGAAAATCGCCGATGTGACGTATATTGTGGGGCATGGCCACGGCTACCGCACTGAAGGTCCGCACCTCCGAAGACGACGTCAGCGTGACGCTGCCGCAGGCGATGCTGGACCGCCTCGGCCTGCAGCCGGGGCAACAGATGCAGCTCGTCGAGGAAGAGGACGGCATCGCGATTCGGCCCAAGCGCGTCAAGGTCGCCGACGGCGAGATCGACGTCATCGGCAACTACGACGGCATCGACCTGTCCAAGGTCCGCGTCGGCGTCATCGAGGCGGCTCGTAAGGTGATGCGGGAGAACCATGACGTTCTTCGACGCCTAGCCGAGTAAGTGTAAGGTAAAATCGCCATGGACGATCCCGAATGGGTCCTGATCGAGGAAGCGATCGCGCTTCACGCGGACCAGCTCGCCCTTCACGGTGGCGCCGACGGCATCCGCGACCTCAACCTGCTGGCTTCCGCTATCAGCCGGCCACGCCACCTGTTTGCGTACACGGACCCGACGCCGACGGTGCCTGAACTCGCCGCTGCCTACGCCGTTGCCATCGCGAAGAACCACGCATTCATCGACGGCAACAAGCGTGCGGCTCTAGCCGTCTCGTTGACTTTTCTAGATCGGAACGGATTCGTCATCACAGCGAAATTGAACCATCGCTTCGAGAAGTTCCTCGCCCTGGCCGCCGGCGACTTGAGCGAGAACGAATTCACCGACTGGCTCCGCCGCAACGTCAAGCGGGTCGGCGAGTAGTCACCTCATGCGATGGCTGATCCTGGTTCTGCTCATCACCTCGCCCGCCGCGGCGTGTTTGTGGGACTACGACACGCTCCGCGACGAGCAGCGGGGGCTGCCGACGGTCAGTGCCGTCATCAACGGCAAGGTCGAGCGGCACAGCGACTGGTTCTATGAGCGGCGTGTCGAACGCATGCACGCCAAGCTGGCCGAGACGCCGGGGGATCTGAACGCGTTGGACAACCTCGCCGTCGCGCTCGAGAAGCTCGGGCGGATCGACGAGGCGATTGCCGTGTTGGACCCTGTGCTGCGGGAGCACCCCGAGCGGTACGAGGCGCTGGCGAACCTCGGCACGTTCCACCTGCACCGGTTCCTCACGACGCAGGATCGTGCCGATCTGGATCGTGGCATCGAGCTGATCCGCCGGGCGATCGAGGTGAACCCGGACGCCCACTTCGGGCGGGAGAGGTACCAGCTCCAGCTCGCCGAGCACGTCCGCGACGGCCGGCCGGGGAGCTTCGTGAGGCCGATGCTCTTGCGGCTCTCTGGCGACCCGGTGGACGACCCCGACGACGAGGTCGATGAGTTCACGCTCCGCTTCCTCCGCCAAGATACGTTGCCGGAGCGGGAACGCTCTGAGATCGACGAGGCCGTCGAAGGCGTCGTCGGCATGATCCGGTTCGGCACCGGCACGTCGCCGCGGCTCTTCTTCGCCCTGGGCGACCTGCTCGCCGCCCGCGGCGATAAGCACCTGGCGGCCCGGGCGTACGTCCGGGCGCTCGACCTGAACCACCCCCGGCCCGACGAGGTGCGCGAGGCGTTCGACCACGTGGTCGAAGTCATCCCCGGCACGCCGGACCTCGACGAGGTGCGGGCCGACCTCCGCGACGATCAACAAGCCGCCGCGGCCTGGGTCGACCTCTTCCAGCAATACGAAGACGGCCGCGTCCGCCGGGGTGACGATCCCAACGCCGTCGGCTTCTACGACGCCTTCTACGCCGAGCATGGTGAGGCCCGGACCGAGCTCGGCTTCGCGATCAGTGACTACACGCCGCGGAACCCGAAGCACACGATCGCTCTGCTCATCGCCGGCATCTGCCTGATTCTCGTGACGGCGTGGCGTGTGTTCCGCGAGCCCCGACATGACCCACGCAAGTCAAGACAACCGACCGCGTTCTGACTCGCTTCGCGCGACAAGCTCGGATCGTGAAGATCAATGCAGCCTCTCATCCAACGAGCGCTGCGAACTTGAACGTTCGCGAACCGTTTCGCAGTACCGTCCAGCATGAAGCTCGTCATCCCCGGCGGATCGGGACAGGTCGGCACGCTCGTCGCCCGGCACTTTCATCAGCGAGGTGACGACGTCGTGATCCTGACTCGCCGGCCGACCGGCGGCAGGGCGTGGCGTGAGGTGGTGTGGGACACGAAGACGCGCGGCGACTGGCATCGCGAGATCGACGGGGCCGACGTGGTGCTGAATCTCGCAGGGCGGAGCGTCAACTGTCGCTACAACAAGAAGAATCGCCGTCTGATCATGGACTCGCGGGTCGACTCGACGAAGGCGGTCGGTGGAGCCATCGCAGCGGCGTCGAGGCCGCCGAAGGTGTGGCTGCAGATGAGCACGGCGACGATCTACGGCCACTCGCCGTACCGGGATCAGGACGAGGCGACCGGCACGCTTGGGGCGCAGCCGAGTGAGCCGGACACGTGGCACTTCAGCTACGACGTCGCCCGCCAGTGGGAGGCCGCGGCCAACGCGTTTGACCTGCCGGCGACGCGGCTCGTCCTGCTCCGGTCGGCGATGGTCATGAGCCCGGACCGCGGCGGCATCTTCGACGTGCTGCTCGGCCTCGTCCGCCGCGGCCTAGGCGGGCCGATCCTCGGCAGCCCGAGCATCGTCTCGTGGGTCCACGAGCATGACTTCAACGGCATCGTCGACTTTCTCCTGACGGGCGACGAGATCAGCGGCCCCATCAACGTGACATCGCCAGACCCGTTGCCGTACGCAGAGTTCATGCGGACGCTGCGGCAGGCGTGGGGCCAACCGATCGGCCTGCCGGCGACGCCGCTGATGATCGAGATCGGCACCCGGCTCATGCGGACCGAAAGCGAACTCGTCCTCAAGAGCCGCCGTGTCGTGCCGGGGCGGTTGAAGGAGCTCGGCTTCGCGTTCCGCCAGCCTCTGTGGGAAGCGGCAGCAAAGGACTTGGTCGAGCGTTACATCGCGTATCAATGACGCACCACAAATCGCTCGCCGCCCTCGGCGAGATCGGTCAGCTGCCGACGCATCGCTGGCTCATCGCCGAACTGAAAGGGCAGCTGCGTCGTGTACGCGGCGCAGGCGTCCAACTTGCGGTCGAGCGTGGTCGCAATGTCGACCCGTTCGCCGTCCGGCATCGTCGGCTCGCGAAGCACGTACGGCGTGTCGAGCCATTGCCAGGCTTCGCTGGCGAAGGCTTTGATGACATGAAGATGGTCCACATGATTGCCCAGGCCCAGCGGCAGAAACACGCGATCTGCCGGTAGAAATGACGCGATAGCGTCGGCGACGAGGGCCGTGGTGGAGCGGTCGTCGTCGTGCATGCCGGCGAACAAGTCGGCCGCGGACGTGTAGCCGCGATGCGGGGCTTCGGGCAGATCGAGGTGATGCACGTGCTCGACGCCGAGTGCTCTCGCGGCGGCGAGATCTTCGTTGCGGCGAATCGCCATGTAGTCGGCGTCGGCGGCGAGACCTTTGTCCGTCTGGCACGCCAACGCGAAGCCGGTTGGGTTCGGCACGCTCTTCGTGAAGACCGTCACGAGCTCGACACGCCAGCCGTCGTCGACAAGCTTCGCCATCGTCCCGCCGGCGCTGAAGACGGCGTCGTCGAGGTGTGGGCTGAGGAAGACGGCTCTACGCATACCGCGTCGGGTCGGGGAGGTCGGCGTCGAGAAACCCGACGCGGCGTAACTGGCACGCATCGCATCGGCCACAGGCGAGGCCGGCGTCGGTCGGGTCGTAGCACGTGACAGTCAGCGAATAGTCGACGCCCAGATCCGTGCCGAGCTGGACGATGTCGGCCTTGGTCAGGTCGATGAGCGGCGTGCGGATCTGCAGCCGCCTGCCTTCGACCGCGGCTTTCGTCGCAAGGTTGGCCATCTGCGAGAAGGCTGCGATGAACTCAGGTCGGCAATCGGGGTAGCCGCTGTAGTCGACCGCGTTGACGCCGCAGTAGATCCGCGTGGCTTCGAGCGTTTCGGCGTAGGCCAATCCCAGCGACAGCAACACCGTGTTGCGGGCCGGGACGTACGTGATCGGAATCCCGCTGCGGCCGGCGTCTTCGTCTTTGGGCACTTCGACGTCGTCCGTCAACGCACTGCCGCCGAAGGCGGAGAGGTCGACGCGGACGACTTTGTGCGACACGTTCGCCGCCTTCGCGACGCGGGCGGCGGCGTCGAGTTCCGCCTGGTGACGCTGTCCGTAATCGACGCTCAGGGCGAACGTCTCGCACATGTCCCGCTTCGCCACCGCCAGTGTCGTCGCCGAGTCGAGTCCGCCGCTGAGGAGTACCACGCACCGCTGCATGTCGTGATGCTACAGAAGCCCAGTCGCCACCAGCCACGTGCGGGCCAACAGCCAATGACCCGCCTCGGTCGGATGCACGCCGTCCGCCCACCACGTCACGTCCGGCCGCTTCGTCTCCGCCTCCCGACATGCCCGGTGCATCGGCACGATCGTCAGCCCACGCTCCTCGCCAAGCTCCCGCACCGCCGCTGCATACTCGCTCACCATCGCGTTGCCATTCGGTGCCGGCGGGCTGATGACACTCGGCTCGCACAGCACCACCCGCGTCGTCTCATCGAGCCGATCCAACAGCCGCCGGTACGTGTCGACGAACTCCGGCAGCTTCACGCCCTCGCCTTTGCCGTCGAGCTGTCGCCACACGTCATTGATGCCGATCTTGATGCTCACCACCGTCGGCCTCACGTCGAGCACGTCCGCCTGCCAGCGACTGTCGAGATCGCGAATCGTGTTCCCGCCGATGCCGCGATTGATGACCGTCGGCATCGCACCGGGTTGCCGAGCGAGCAGCCAGTGATGCACGTTCTTCACGTAGCCCGACCCGAGCGGCGCGTGCTCACCCCGACGTCCGCAGTCGGTGATCGAGTCGCCGATGAAAAGCAGCCGATCGTTCCGCGAAAGCTCGAGCATGCCGGGAAGGTAGTCGACCTTTTCCTCGAGCAGCGGACCCTTCAGCGGCTCAGGAACCTCGCGACTCGAACAACATCAGGTCTCCGTCATCCCGAGCGCAGCGGCTGTCTTGGAAGTCAAGCGGTTGGTGTCGGTT
>CAYMAS010000056.1:0-19320 GCA_964388485.1 uncultured Tepidisphaerales bacterium
GTCGCCTTGGCGCCGGGGGGGGGGGTCACCAGACGTCCGGCTTCGGGCAGGACCATTGCGGATCGCTCGAAGCCGCTCGGCTGCCCGATCCTCGTCGGCTTGCGTGATGAATGACTTTTTTTGCTCGGCGATGAGCCACGCGAACATGGCTCCGGGTTGATTGCCGATGGCTCTGGCACGTTCGGCAAGGGCGAAGAAGTCGAGCCGGTCGGCTTCACTACCGCCCCACTTCCCCGCCGCGATGGCTTGCCGATGCAGCTCGGCGAGGGCCGCATCACTGGCAAGGTCTCGCGCCTGAACGTCGCGCAGGACCGGGCCTGATTCTGGTGATCCCCGCCCCCCCCTTCGCCGAATAACCTTCTGACAAGAACCAGACGCCGGGGCCGGCGGGCACGGCCGGGTGTTCTGGTTTTGATTCTCGTTAGAGGTGTTCCGGTTACTTAATGGGCTAGCAGATTTGCTCTCGATTTCGGCCTCGGGGGCTAGCAGATTCCGCTTGGCCTCCTCGAAGGGTGAAGGCTGCTCGGCCGGCGCGTCAGGCTCGCGGGCGGGCCGCCAGTCGGGATTGAGGCGGTCGCGGGTGCCCCACCGGTTCATCTCGATCTGCGAGCAGTCGAGCGGGACCATCCAGCCCAACTCGATGAGGCGTTGCCGCCCTTCGGTGACGGCGCGGCGGGAGACGCCGAACGTCTCGGCGATCCACGAGCCTTTGGTACGGCCGTCGATCCGGTAGCGACCCCCCTGCCCTGCCGCCCCGCCGTGGCGAAACAGGCAGCGAATGAGCATCGCCAGCATGACGGCGGTGGTGCCGCGTGAGAAGCCGCCGGCAAGCGCTCGGAGCGTGCGGCGCGGGACGGGAATGGCCCGGCGGCGGTTGGCCTTCGGGATACTGCTGAGCATCGTCCAGAAGCCATCGAGCGGGTCGTGGTCCTCCCGGCCCTCCTCGGCTGGGCCTGCCGGTAAGGTGATCTGGTCGATGCTTACGGCGAAGGTGATGGCCTGCTCGTCCATCAAGGCAAGGCCGATGCGGCTGAGGGCCCGTACGTCGGCCCGTAGCTCTGCGAGCGGCGTGTCCCTGCCGATGAGAGGACGTAGTTCCTCGACGCCGTAGAACGGCTTGCACCGGCCGCGTTGCTCGTCCTGACGGGCGAACATGCGGCGCTCGTGCATCTCGTGCAGGGCGAAGGTGACGCGGAGCTGCCGCCGGGTGAGGTATCCGGCCTGATGCAGCCACCACGCCATAATGAGCTGGTGGGTGGTGAGGATGCGCACACGGCCGGCGATGTCGCCGTGCATGTGCGGCCCCTCCCCTGCCCTTGGGGGCGATGCGGTGGGTTTGGATGTCTGGCCGGTGGTCTCTGCCCGGCCGGGCACTGGGTTCGTTTCGGTTAGCACGCGGTCCTTTCCGGGACGCGGGCACACCTACACCGTTCGCCAAACACGATTGTGCTTGACGTGGACGGACGGGCTGGGCTAACCTGAAGGTGTTCAAGCTCCGGTTGCTCAGCACGCCCCGCCGCGTTCTGATGACCTACGACAAGGCCGCCTTCACGGGCGGTTTTTCGTATTCGGGGTGCGGGTTATGCCATACGCCTCCATGCGTTCGTGGATGATGCACCCCATGAAGCTTGCCGGGACCGGCACGCCGTCTTGGGGCAGGTGTGAATCAACACCCCTACATCTTGTGTGGGACAAATCTGTGAGTCAATCCTGTTAGTGCGCGCGCATCAAGGACTTAGCGGCGAACGTGGTGGCGTTGTAGCCATCATAAGAGTGTCTTGTAGCCACAACGCTACTTCGGAAGCGTCTCATGGCGTTGTAGCCATAACGCCACAATAGATGTGGATAAGGTGGCGCAAGCCATTGACCTTTGCGGCTTTGGCCCGATAATCTGAACCCGGTAGCGTGTCCCCTCGCTCCCGATTCTGTGGTAGCTACATGGCGTTGTAGCCACTTCAAAGTAGCGTGATCGCCACAACGCCTTGTAGCTACAAACCCCTAGAAAATTTCCGGGGAAAACTCGAAGGAGCGAGCATGAGACAGACCCAAATCATCGGCGTCGGCAACCAAAAGGGCGGCGTCTGCAAAACGACGAACGCGATTCACATGGCCGCCGCTCTGGGCGAGCGGGGGCGTAAGTGCCTCGTGATCGACCTCGACCCGAACCTCGGGCTGACCTATTCGTTCGACGTGCCGACGACGACGACGGGCACGTTCCACATGCTGATGGGTGAGGAGACGGCCGCCGATGTCATCATCACGGCCGACAGCGAGCAGGAGCGGGCATCTCGGCCGGGTGAGCTGGTCGTGTTGCCGAAGAACGTCGACATCATCCCGGCGAATCGCCGGATTGAAAACTTCGATGAGGAATACGCCTCGCTCGACGGCATGAACAAGTTCACGGCCCCGTTCGACACGCTGCTTGCACCGCTCAAGTCGCTCGAAGGGCAGTACGACTACATTTTTCTCGACACGGCCCCCAGCTCGGGCACGCTGACGATTGCCGCGTACAAGTCCTCGTCGTGGTTCATCCTCTCCTCGACGGCCGAAAAGCTCTCGGTCGAAGCCCTGCGGCGCTCGCTCAAGGACATTCTGGCCGCAAGCCACGTGAACCCGGATCTGGCGTTGCTGGGCGTGGTCATGACGCAAGTCGACACCCGCCGCAAGCTGGAACGGGCCTACATCCAGAAGGTCGGGGCCGACCTGCAAGCGGCGGGGCGGTACGGCCTGTTCGAGACGGTCATTCCGGCGCGGGCGGTGATGGGCAAAGCTTCTGCGTTGAGCCTGTCGGTCTTCGACTACGAACCCGAACCGCGTGAGATCAAGACGGTCGATGAGGTCCGCGAGCTGTACCGCAGCCTCGCCCGCGAGATCGAGGACCGCGTGAGCGAAGACAGCTCGGCCGATGCCGATGAGCCTGTCGAGCTGAAGGAGGCGGTCTGATGGCCAAAGCACCCCGCAAGGATGCGATAGCGGACCTGATGGGCGACGAAAGCCCGATCCTCGGCCGGCTGGCGCAGCAAGCCACCTCGAAGGGCCGCAAGGCCGAAACACCGCCACCATCGCCGGAAGCCCCGGCGGCGAAGCCGGCAGCCAAGCCCCCGGCGCGTCCGAAGCCGCCGGCAGCACCGCAAGTGCTGGGCGGGGTAGGGGGCAAAGAGCCGAAGGACAAAGCCAAGCGGGTGAAGGTTTCGGCCGAAGAAGAACGGATCATCGACGACCTGACGACCACGCTCGGCCGGGCGTGCGGCACACGGTTGCAATTCTCGCAAGTGACGCGGGCGATGTGGTCGCTGCTGCTCGATGCCGAGGCGGCGATGACCGACGTGACGCCGCCGCCGCTGAAACGGCCCTCGAACGGCGACGGCGAGGCGATGGCCGAATACGAGGCCGAAATCGCGGCCTACCTGCTCGATCTGTTCAAAGCGATGCGCAAGCCCCGCTAAGCTGTTGTGGCGTTGTAGCCACAACGCCATTACTATTCAACTTTTCGTAGACGAACGCTTTGGTGAAACTGCGTTGCACGTTCTATGGTTTCACTACGGCTGAACTGTGTCGTGGAGCTAAAGAGCGCGACAACGGCGTAATCTATCGGCCTATCGCCGCTTTCGCCGAGGCCGCACATAACGGCAGCCTCAAAATCATCTACATCAGAATCGCTTTCCGTCATAGCGAAGACGACAGACACTCCTACCGCCAATCCATCTGAGGTAAGATTGCGTTTGTCTAGTAATTTGGTTGGGATTTTGATGTCCTTTGCAGCTTCATCGATAAAATCGTTCATCGATCCGTCAAAATCATCGGATACCTCGTCGGCAATCATAATCCAAGCATCTGGGAGAACATCCAGGCTGGTTTCCAAAGGGTTCTCAACCCTGTCTTGATGAAAGAGGAAGTGCAGGGGCATAAGTTCATCGACTCCTGGCTGGTGGTTTGGATGATAAGTCGGCAAGTCGAATGCAGATATCATGTCATCCGGCATCACAAAATCGACTTCATATCTCTGATTTCTTATGATGATACTGGTGTTAGAAGCTACAGTCGTGTATTCTCGACCGTAGCCCTTCAAGGCGGAGCGCAAAGCAGCTAATCCTAGATTAGACACAACCAAGGTGACCACCAACGCAGCTGTCGCCGGTCCCCAGAACGAAGGCGTCTCCCGTGGCATGTCAGCCACGATCACGGTCTTGCGGCTGCGCGTCAATAGCACCCGCCGCCTCTCTGGCGGTATCCTGCTGCCGCTGTGCATGAGTTGACCCCATATAACCCGTCCCAGCAACGTCTCGCCACGGCCGAATGGTCGGACCCGGCCGAGGTTTCACGCCAGCTCCCGCACGGTGCGGGCCGCTTCTGGCTCGGGCGCTCGGCCGTAGATGGTGACGCTCTGGGTTTCACCGACGACCGGCACGTGATGCTCGTCAGCGGCAACCGGGCAGGGAAGGGGACGACAACAATCGTGCCGAACCTGCTGCTCTGGCCCGGCTCGGTGGTCGTCATCGACCCGAAAGGCGAGAACGCCACGGTCGCCGCATCGCGGCGGGGCAAGGGCAGCGACCACGCGAAGGGCATGGGGCAGGCGGTCCACGTTCTCGATCCGTTCAACATCATCAGCGGACCCGCCAGAGAGTACCGGGCCACCTTCAACCCGCTCGATGTCCTGGATCCCGAAGATCCTCGCACCATCGACGAGGCCGGCCGGCTCGCCGATGCTCTGGTGGTCATCAACCCCAATAGCAACGATCCGTTCTGGGACCAGTCGGCGCGGGCACTGGTCAAAGGGTTGGTCCTGCACGTCCTGACCGATCCGCAGTATGAGGGCCGGCGGAACCTCGTCACGGTGCGAACGCTGCTCATGCGGGGCGACCATGAGGGCGTGGCGGAGCTGCGTGAGATGGGCGAAGAACCGCCGTCTGCCCATGCGTTGCTCTGGGAAACGGTCGCTCGGAACGAAGCCCTCGGCGGGGTGATTGCCCAGCTCGGCGAAGGCATGGCCTCGATGGCGAGCAACAGTGCCAAGACGCTCGAAAGCGTGATGCAGGTCGCGGCCCGCAACACGGAATTTCTCGACAGTCCGGGGATGCGGGAGCTGGTGCGAGAGTCGAGCTTTGATCTCGCCTCGCTCAAGACCGACCCGGCCGGGGTGAGCATCTTCCTCTCCCTGCCGCAGCGGTACATGGGCGAACACTTCCGATGGCTTCGGATGATGGTGACGCTCATCGTCGCCGAAATGGAAGCGACGCCGGGCCAGCCGGCCGCAGGCCACCGCGTTCTCATGGTCCTCGACGAGTTCGCGGGCCTCAAGCAGCTCGAAGTGATCGAGAACGCTGTCGCCCAGATCGCCGGCTTCGGGGTGAAGCTGTTCTTCGTGCTGCAAAGCCTCGAACAGCTCAAGAAAACCTACAAAGAGGGCTGGGAGACGTTCATGTCGAACGCCGCATTGAAGCTGTTCTTCGGCGTCGACGACCATTTCACGCGGGAGTACGTGTCCAAGCTCATCGGCGAGACGGAGCTGGTCCGCACGACCGCCACCAGCAGCGAAACCGAAGGCGAAAGCCAAAGCCGCACCGTTAGCCGGTCCAAGACGAAAGGCACGTCTTCCTCGATGAGCGAAGGGGAGAACGATTCGATTAGCTCCTCGGTCTCACGGGGCCGGTCCCGCTCGGCGAAGTCGCTGCCGCTCAACCTGCACAACACGGCCCACGTCCTGCGGGGCCTGACCGGCGAGATAGAAGCCGGCCGCAACACCGGCAGTTCACAAAGCCGCAGCCGGGGCACATCGCGAACCCGCTCGGTCTCCTCGAATGAAAGCGAGACCGAAAGCGTTTCCGAGACGGTCGGAACCTCGTTCTCTCGCACGTCCGGCAGCAATGAGGGCATTCACAAGCGGCCGCTCATCACGCCCGATGAGATAGGGCGGTACTTCGCCCGCGTTGATGACACCGACTCACCGATACATCCGGGCCTCGGGCTGGTGCTTCTGCCGGGCAGGGGACCGATCCCGGTTCGACGCACCAACTACTTCGCGGATCGCCGGTTTGTCGGCCTGTTCGATCCGCACCCCGATCACCCGTTCAAGGCGCTGCCGCCACCGCCGCCGGTGGTCGAGTACAACATCGGCTTTCATGGTCTCGACCGGCTGCGGCTGATGAGCGGGAAGCTCGGGCCGAACGGCCCGGCCGATCCTGAAGCCGAATGGCTCGTTGAAAAGGGCGACCGGGTGGTGCAGGGCCAGAACGTGATGCGGCTCAAGAATCTGGTCGGCACGGGCACGGGTATCGCCAAGATGCCGGGGGAGCTGGTGTTTCAAAGCCCGGTGAAAGGCACGGTTCGATTTGCCGCAGACTTTGATTTTCATTCGTTTCGGGACCGATGGATGATCATCATGATCGCCGATGGCGATGAGACGCCAGACGTGTCATTTGCCGAGAAGAACACCCAGAAGATCGCCGACTACTGCGAGACGATGGTCGAGCGGGCGGGGTCGATGGTCCGCTCAATGATGATCCCGCCCGGTATTTTGGTGGGCCTGCTGGCGACGTCGTTGATCTGGCTGGCGGTGGGCTGGCCGAACCGATGGCTCTGGCTCGCGGCCGTGGGGCTGCTGGTGATCGCGTTCTTCGTCTACCGCGCGGCTTTGGGAATGCGGATCGCGGTCATGTCGATGATTTCGGAGGTCGAGCTGGAACACGTCGACGGCGTGTTCGTCATTGAAGGTCCGTTCAACCATGACCCGGACAATGGTGATGCCGGGTAGGGCAGGGCGCTAACTGTCTTGCGGGGCGGCGAGGTTGGATGCATCGCCGACAAATTCAAGTGCCCATGCGACGCTGATCGTCTCGCTGATAGACCGGCGTAGAGCCTCCTCGAAACCCGGATCATCGAGCGTCAGATCGGCCACTAGCACATCCCATGAGGCTTCCGTGAAGTAGCGGTCCCACTCATCGGGCCATTGCTGGGCCATCTTGTCAAACATCCGCCACTGGTTGAGGGGCAGGGCGATGATGCGTTCTTGTTGATCCGGGAACGTGAGCAACCGGCCTTCGCGGCGGTCGTCTTTCCCTGCTGTACCAACGTCAATCGTGATCTTTCCCATCCTTCATCTTGCCATCTTTCCCCTGTTCCTGTCTAGTTTTGGCCGCTCGGGCTAGTGCTACCCGCTTTTGTTGATGGGCGTTCCAGTCTGCCGATTGGCGTGTCGATTCCGGCCCTTTGGGGCCGTTCATCGCTGCGGCCGGTTGGTGTGTTTCCTTGCCCTTCTGCTGCGTCGCCGCGACCTTCACCGGGTCGGGCTTCCTCGCGTCGTGCGACTGCTCGAAGCCCTTGCGGAGCTGCGGGGCATTCTGAAACTGCCCCGGCCCGGCCGGTGATGACGTGACCGGCGTTCGCTCGGTCTTTGTGTGCTGCATGATGCGGCGATGCTCCGCAAGCCGGGCTTGTGAGGCCTGCACCTCGGTTCGGCTCATATTGCCCTGTCTGTCGGCCATGAGCGGGAGTGTACCGCCTCGCTAGTCCATGTCTTTCTCGTCATGCCCGCGTTGCTTCTGGGCCGCTCTGCGGGTCTTGTGACGCCTCAAAGCCTCTTGAGCGGCACTTAGACCCTTCCGGGCGTTCTCGTCGCTCTGGGGCGCCCTACGCCCGCTCTGTGAGCCTGTACTGCTCTGCGGGTTGGATGCTTTGGACCGCTCGCGAACCTGCCGGGCGATGTCGCGAATGTCGCGGCCTTTGGTCGCCTCGCGGTGTTTGATCCATGCGGCCGTGCGTTCGCGTGCCCGCGTCTGCCATGCCCTGCGTTCCTTCGCCTCGGCCGAAGCGTGGCGGACCCTCATACCCGCTCGGTCTGCGATGAACTGCTCTCGAAGTTTTGCCAGCTTGGCGGCCTGCTGTTGCCGCTCAAGTCGGCCGGCCTGCTGCTCGCGGCGGGTCTGCTCGGCCTTCAAGGCTCTATCAAGCTTGTCCTGCTGCTTCGTGGCGCGTTCCAGACGTGCCCCGCGTGAGGCCAACCCGCCGAACGCTTCGCCGATGGTCCGGGCTTTCTGGTCTCCTATGACCATCGCTTTCCAGTCGATGCCACCCATGCGGTTTTTCATCCGGCCGGTAAGTGTGCCTTCATTTTTCTCGAAGGCTGCCAGCTCGGCGCGTCGTTCGTGGTGACGCTGTCGCCACTGGTCTCGCATGGCGTCGCGGATGCGGTTTCTCGCGGTCCCGATGCGTTGCTCGAGATCGGCCCGCAGCTCGCCCTTGCCCTCGAGATATCCCGCCTCGAGCTTGCGAAGCTCTGCCCGCCGGGCAGCTCGGCCCACACGTTGGGCACGGCCCACTTCGCGGTCTTTGTTCCGCTGTGCCGTGCGGAGTGCGGCCGCTCGCCGGCGGCTGTCTAGATCTTTGGCGTTGTCATTTGCGACCTGCTCCTCGTAGACGTGCCGGGGGTCGTCCTTCTCGGCCTTGACGAACTCGCCGCGATCGCGAGCGGCGTTGTTCACGACCCGCTCATCGCACAAGATTTGCCCGCGTTCTTCTTCGTAGCTCTGTGCCCATTTGGACAGTTTGATGCGGTCTTTGCTGCTCGACAGCATCCGCCCGTCTTCGGGCGAGACGCGGTTAATGACAAGATGAACATGCGGTTGATCCTCGTCGGTATGGCTCACGATGAGGGCTTGCCGGTCGGCCGCTCCAAGCGCGTTGATGGCGGCGTATGCCGCGCGGCGTTGCTCCTCGGGAAGCAAGCTTTCGGCCTCGTCTGGATGCCATGAAAGCGTGACGTGTAGCACGGTGTCATTGCTCCGCCGGCCCTTCGTACTTACGCCCGCCTCGGCTTTGAGGCGGTGCTGGTCGAGTGCCGTGGCGGCCATGATCCGCGTGGCAAGCTGTGGGTCGTCGATGGCGATGTTGCGGGTCTCGGTGAAGCCGACCCGCTCGCTCGTCTCGGCCCGATCCTTGTCATGCAGGACGTAGCGGCCGATGCCTGCAAAGCTCTTTCCCTTGGCGTGGATTTTAGCGATCATCACCGATCCCCTCGTGATGGTCTGGCTCGTCAGCAAGCGGCGCGGTTGCCAGCTTCGTAAGCACGTTACGAAGCTCGGTCATCACACCGCCAACGTCCAGCCGTTCGGCCCGGTGAGCGTTCAGGTTCCGGGCGATCTGGTTGACGTTGTTGCCGATGCGGTTCAGCTCCGAGATGAGGGCCGCATCGGCGCGGGCTTGTCGGGGCTGCACGGGCAGCGACAAGGCACGGCGACGTAGCAGCTCGGCCGTCCGCACGCCTGCGGTTTGGGCCTGCTGCTCGATGAAAACACGCTCGGCAACCGTAAAGCGAACGGTGAGCCGTTCGGCTTTTTGCTCGTCAGGATCAAGGCGGGGGCGTGCCATGGTCTGCGTGTCTCCTCATCTCGCTGTCGCCGCTCATTTCGATCTCACCGGCCCCATGCCGGGAATCGAAAAGCGGCGTGCCGTGATGGGTCCCTTCGACATCGGAAGAAGGGGCCGCATCGCGGCGATTGATCGCATCCAAGGACGATGTTTCCTTGGTGCCGGGGGTTGGTCAAGGAGGGGGCGGCATGGCTCCCCTACCCTTGTCACGATCAAACGGTGACCCGTTTGCCAGACGACGCTTGCGTCGCCCCGTAGGGGTGTTTTTAGCCGCCCCCGAAGGGGTTTTTGGCGGCTATAAACATATCTGGCTCCCCGTTCATTCTGGGCTTTTACCATAATGCGTGACCCGGCGCAAGTTCGGTTCATGAACCGCTGTGATTTCGGGCGTTTCCGGCTGTTCTGTGGTCCGTTTTCAGGCCACTGTGATCTGCGTCACCCTCCGGCCGTCTCTCCGTCGCCTGCCTTCTGCGTCGGCTCTGGCTTCTGCTCCGGTTTCTCCGTCCGTCGTCGCCTCTTGGGTGGCTCTTTGGCGTCCAGCATGACGCCCTGTTCTTTGGCAAGCTCGGCGATGGCCTCGGCGGCTTCGCGTTGCCGCGACCGCTGTGCCTCGGCGTCTGCGTTCTTGAGCTGCTTTAGCGTGTCTCCGATCAACCCGGCCCCTAGCTCCCCTTTCAGGCTGTCGAGCTGCTTTCGCACTGCGGCGAGCTTCTCGCCTGCGGGTGAGGGCTTGTCGAGCCACACCGCGAGCCGGGCGGTCATGTCACTGATGATCTCGCGTAGTTCTGCGTCCATGCTGCCAGTCTAACGCGGCGGATGTTGTCATAATGCTTGACAGCCTCGCTCGATCTGTGGCATGGATGGGTGATGCGACTGATGCGATCATTCGAGCGAACGGCGAAGCCGCGAGCGCTCAACTATTACAAGGGCCACAAGCCTCGTTACAAGATGCAGTCACGGCGTCGGTTCCGGCCGAAACACGCCCGGCCGAAGCGTTAGGCGGCGGCGATGGGTCTGGGTGAAGCGTTTGAAGAAACAAAGGTCTACCGGCACACCGAACGGGTGAGGGATGCCACACCGGCCGATCTGGCCCATGTTCGTCAGAACGTGGAGCGGATGCTGGTGATGACGGGCCTCGATGCCCGTGTCGAGACGTGTTCCAATGCAATCGTCGCCACCTTCACCGACCCGAACGATCACCGCGTTTTCGTGACAACGTGGCAACGGGCGAACGATCAGCGGAGCGTTCACACCATCCGCTTCAACGACAAAGACGATGAAATTTACCGTCGCTCCTTCGCGGCCGTGGTGGTCGATCAGCTCGACGATGCCGGCGTGACATACACGCTCGATGAGGTTGAGGACGGTGTGCGGGTGAGCTTTACCAGTGCAACGGCCCGGCTGATGTTCACCTCGCTCATCGAAACCGGGTATTTAGCTCGCCGAACGCATGCCCTCATGCACCTCGAAGCCTTCCGCGATGACGGGGCCGATCCCGATCTTGGTTTGTAAGCCGCACCGATCTATGCGGCGCACGCTAATGGTCCTCGTCAACACCTCCATCGGTATGAGCGGCGGCGTCTCTGGCTGCTCCATCCAGCTCATCCGCGATCCACGTTTCCAGCTCGCTCTGCGTCCAGCCGGCGAGCTTGCGAAGCCGCTTGAGTCTGTTCGCCACGCGGAGCGGCAGATAGATGGCTCTCGGGTCTGTCATGTCTTCAACACAACACGATTCGCGGGTGCGAAGAAAGCCCGCTCCGGCAATCAGCCGGAGCGGGTGAGGATCTATGAGCTGCTTCGCCCGGCCGCATCGGCGGATCGCATCGCGTTCGCCCTCTCGTAAGCCCGCTGTGCGAGGTTGGAGACTTTGAGAAGGTCCGAACCGCTGTAGCTGTGCGAGGTCTTGAAGTTGCCGGCCTCGTCAGTGTAGGTGCGGCTCATCTCGACGCTGTAGAACGTCCCGTTGCTGCCGAACCTCGCCCAGATTGTGGCTTTGATCGCTCCATCTCGAAGGGTCTCGACGGGGCCGTTGTTGCTGGTTTCTCGTGTGCTGGTCATAACTGTTCCTTTCTTTTTTGTGTTGACCGATGAACCCGAAACGACGGTCGACAAGCCCCGCGTGCAAGGGGTCTAGGTGCGGGCAGACGCGCAGCGTCAACACGGCCCCTTGCCTCGCGGGGGTGCGTCCGTCAGGGTCATCTATCAGGTCAACACAGAAACAGAAGGAACGCGGCTCTGCCCGTCACGACACCGGCGACGGGTGCGGACAAGCCTTAGAGCTGGTGTGATCGACTGGCCTCTCGGCTTAGGTCGATGCCAAAGGAAGGCCCAACACGTCGCGGCCATGTGCCCGCAGCTCACCGGCCGGGCTGACGTACTTGTACAGCGTGCTACGGTCGATGCCCAGCTCGGCCGCCAGCTCACTCGCGTTGGTCTCCGGGTGCTTCATCGCCGCCTCGGCCCGGCGGACCTGTGACTTCGTGAGCCGGTGCTTCCGGCCGCCGGTGCGGCCGCGTGCGCGTGCTGATTTGAGGCCGGCGTTTGTCCGCTCTCGTATCAGCTCCCGCTCGAACTCTGCGACCGCCGCGAAGATGCCGAAGATGAGCTTGCCGCTCGCTGTGGTGGTGTCGATGTCGGCCCCCTGCCCGGTCAGCACCTTGAAGCCGACGCCCCGCTCTCCCAGCTCGTGAACGGTGTTGACGAGGTGGCGAAGGCTGCGGCCAAGCCGGTCGAGCTTCCAGACAACCAGAACGTCGCCCTCGCGGAGCGACTTCATGCACTGCTCGAGTCCGGGTCTGTCGTCTTTCGATCCGCTCGCCTCGTCGGTGTAGATGTTCCGCTCCTCGACGCCGGCGGCGGTGAGGGCATCAAGCTGTAGCGTGTGGGTCTGGCTGCCGTCTGCCTTAGAGACGCGGGCATAGCCGATCAACATGGCCCCTCCTGCTGTCGTGTTGCTGGCTGGCCGGGTTTTGGCTCTTTTTCGCCGAACCGCTCGATCACGATGGCCGGTGATTCGGCGGCAGTGCCGACCGTGCTGTCGTATTTCCAGGTCTTCGAATTGGTCTTTCCGTCGTTGCGAAGCGTGTAGACGGCCCACCCGCTGAATTGATCATGGTCCCAGCACGCGAGCAGCCTGTCGCCCTGCCCTTCGCCATCGCGGAACACGCTTTCAGCTCCGCGGAAGCCCGTCATCCGGTCGGCGGCTTCTAGCTCTTGCCACCCTGCTTCTTGAACTGGGCCAGTCACATCTTCCATCACACCATCCCTCCTTGGTGTTCTGCCGCTTCGTCCCACGGGTTCACGGTTTCGACGCCGGTGTCGTCGAAGTCGCGGACGTTGCGCGTCATGACGGTCAAGCTGCGGCATAGAGCTGTCGCGGCGATCAAGCCATCTGCCGGCTTCAGGTTTCGGCCGCGAGCTTCCAGCTCGGCCGTCAACGCACCCCACCGCAAAACGATATCGGCGTCGATGTCGATGGTCCGCTCGCGGTAAATGCTCCGGGTTTGATCCAGCCACGTTTGCAGCGCGTCACGTCGCCGGCCGGGCGAGAGTTTGACGATGCCCTTCCGCAGCTCACCAAGCGAGATGACGCTGACAAAGCCCACCTCATCGGGTAAAGCCTGCACGAACGCCATGAAGTGAGGATCTGGCCGCGGCCGTTGTGGCTCGGAAAGCGCGTTGGTGTCGATGAGGTACCGGCGGTCACTCATGGCTGAAACGGATCGGGGCGATGCGCCGCGTTCCGCTCGGGCAACTCAAAATCCTCGGGCAGCGTCGGGCCGTTCAGCCACCACTCTTTAAAGCTCGGCACATCGGCGGGCCGGCGTGGCACAAGGTCGGCGATCGGCTCGCCGTGCCGCGTGATGGTGATGGTTTCGCCGCGGTGCTCGACGCGATCGAGCATCCTGCTGAAATGAGTTTTCGCCTCGGCAGCACCGATGCTCGCCGCCGACTGTTGATCTTGCACGTCCATGATGACCTCCTCTGGATCGACTAGTTGCTCTGACCAGTCTAACGCGCCCAGCACCCCCCTGACAAGCAATTTGACATGCCGTTGTAGCTACAACGCTACTTCATGGTGGCCACAACGCCATGTCGCTCAAACGTTCGTTTACGACACACGCTCGGCCGGATCGTGGGGAAAGCCAATCTGTGTTGCGTAAGCTGTAGATTAAGCTATGTCGCCTAAACGGTCAATAGAGCGACACGCCGCATGCTTGGCCGGCGCGAGTGCATCTTGATGCAGTTCTCGTTGACACGCCCCGCTGTTTCGTGCCATCATGGAACGATGAGGACGACAATCGACATCCGCGACGAGCTGCTGCAACGGGCCAGGGAAGTGGCTGCATCGCAGAACCGCCGACTGTCCGATCTGGTCAATGACGGGCTGCATCAGGTTCTCGGTCGGGCCGCCGCCCCGCCGCCTGTGGATAAGCCGTTCCGCATCGAGCCGTTTGATCTCGGCTCCGCCAACCCCGGCATCGACTTCGACGACAACGGCAGCATCCAGCAGGTGCTTGATGAGGACGCGCGGCGTGTCGATGGCTGCCTCGATCTCGACCAGCTCCGCTAGAAGGATCACGTCTTGAAGCTCTTCGACGTCAACGTCCTGATCTACGCCTACCACCCTGACAGTGCCCGGCATGATGCCACCCGCCAATGGCTTGAAGCGGAGCTAAACCGCCCCGCCGCCTTCGGCATGTCCGAGCTGGTGCTGTCTGCGTTCGTGCGGATCGTCACAAACCCCAAAGCCTTCGAGAACCCGGTTCCCATTGCCAAGGCGCTTGATGAGACGGACTGCCTGCGGTCGTTGCCGAACTGCGTCAGCCTTCGGCCCGGCCCTCGGCATTATGAGCTGTTCACCGGCCTTTGCCGCGACGCCGCCGCGACGGGCAAGCTCGTTGCAGATGCGTATCACGCAGCGCTTGCTCTTGAACATGGCTGCGAGTGGGTGAGCTTCGACCGTGATTTCTCGAAGTTCAATGCTCTGACGTGGCTTGATCTGCGAACCACGCTCTAAGTGGACAGCACGCCACCGCTCAAGGTCGAGGCTGTGCCTGAACAGAATTGAATCTCGCGTTTTACGGCCGCTCCGCTTAAGCTGCTGCGACGCAGGCGGACATCTCGAATCCCCACCCCCCCGGACGGTCGCCTCTTTATTGAGGTGGCCGTTCTTCTTTGCTGCTGCTAGGAAGCCCTTGCTCATCCCACCGCTTTTCAAGCCTCGCCCGGATGTCGGCGAATGACTCCGCGGCCGGCTTGGTGCGACCGGCTTCCATGTCGGCTATGCCCTGCTCAACCCGCTTGATGTCTTCGGGCGTGGGTGTGAAGTCGAGAACATCCGTCAACTCGCCAGCGACGACCTGCTCGGCTGCGATTTGGGCTGCGTTTTTGGCTGCCTTCTGCGTATCGGCATCGGTTCTTTCAGGGATGTTGATCGTGATTTCCATCGCGGCCTTTTTGGTTTGTTGGGCTGTTTTCAGTTTAGCATGAAACATGCCCCATGGTCGAGCCTCATCCGGCGAGGAAGTTCTGGACACGCCACACCAGAGAATGCTATCATGATAGCAGATAAAGGAGGTCCATTATGGCACAACTCATCGTCCGCAATCTCGAAGATACCGTCCGCGACAAGCTGCGCGAGCTAGCCGAGCGGCACGGCCGCAGCATGGAGGAGGAGGTGCGGGACATTCTCCGCACGACCGTTCACGCCCGCAGCGAACCGGTCGGCTCTTTCAGTGACCGCCTAGCTGACTTGTTCGCCGATCTCGACGTGGACGGGCCACAGGATGATTTCGACGGCATCCGGGGCCAGTCGCCCCGTGAGATCGACTTCGGACCGGTCACGCCGTGATCGTTCTCGACTCCAACGTGCTGTCGGCGCTGATGCGTCCTGAACTCAATCCGATCGTCACCGCATGGGCGGACCAGCAACCGGCCGACTCGCTTTGGACGTCGGCCGTCTGCGTGTTTGAAGTCCGCTACGGCCTCAACATCATGCCAACCGGTAAGCGGCGTGATGCCCTCACAGAGCGGTTCTCTCGTCTCATCGAGCATGGCCTGCAAGAGCGGGTCTTGCCACTCGATCATCTGGGAAGCGTCGAGTCGGCGGCCATTGCTGCACGGCAGAAAGCAGCCGGACGGCCGATCGAGGTGCGAGACGTGCTGATCGCCGGTACGGTCAAGGCACGCCACGCCACGCTCGCCACGCGGAATCTGGCTCATTTTGCCGATGCCAACATACAACTCATTGACCCGTGGAGCACTGACGACCATCTGTGATCTTGACGGTGTGGAGGCATCTCGACTGCAAACGATTGACTATAGTTGTTACGCCTGCGCAATATGAGCAATGCGTAAGACGCTTATCGCACTGCTGATATCTATTTTGCCTATTCTGCTGGCTCCAGCCGTGACAATCATGTCTGACTACACGACAACTGCCGAGTCGCTAAGATATCAGCTCGGCACCCTGATGCCTTACTCCCTGAGTAGGAATGATTTCGAACGAACTACAGGACATTTAGTAGTACAGCTCATCAGCATAGCGATAATGGTCGGCACCTTTGCCTTGCTCTTAGACGCGTTTCATCGCCTGAAACGCGTGCCGTGGAACGTTTGGATTTTTCTAATCTGGCTAATCGCTTTCAGCTCCTACAATTTCCTCGCATTCTTCGCGTTTCATATGAGCGGCGGCCCTTAAGGCCTACCGACGCCGAGCAAACCCTATGCCTGCAAGGCCGAGTAAAGCAACGCCAAACGATGGCTCCGGCACAATTGCTATCGTCATAAACTCTAAATTGTCTAGTTGCGCGACCTCACCAGCCGAGCCTCCCGAATAGGTCCAAATCAAGTCTCCGTCGCCCCATATGTCCGTCAGAAGTACAAACGCCTCACCGCTGAAGTTCCCAACAGACGTCCAGAGGACATCTCCCTCAAAGCTGACTTCGAGCAGAGCGTCGCCACCTTCTAGCTCGTAATCGAATGCCACATAAACCAGACTTCGCGAGTCGAGACTTGCACTGATTTCTGCTGGCGAATTAGCTATGAGAGATACGCCGCCATCAGCAGTCGCTAGGGCCTGCCCGAGCGTAATCTGCCAGCTATCAATGAAATCATCAATGTCATTCAGTCCCGTTCCTGTTAAAAACGCTAACTTGCCTGCATTCGATTCAATATCTATATCGAGATCGTCCTCAATAAGATCCCAATACGCAGTTTCCAGATCAGACGGATCCCAATCAATTGGATACGTTGGATCTAGGCTTGGAGTTGCCCAGTCATCTGTCAGGACTCGATCAGCGTACCAATCGTCCATCCTACTGTGAGTCCGATCTACCGGTAAGCCGCCAAGGCTAACGTTAGGACCCGTTCCAGCGATCGGCTGCCCGAAGTTAAGAAAGTCAGCAGTCGAATAATAATTCTCTACATAATCTACTGAACCTTCAGGCATCTGCCGCCAGAACAAGATTGCATCGTCTCTTTCTGCTAGGAAGCTTTTGACTGAGTTTGGAGGAGCATTATTGACCCCCGATGACGCAAGAAGCGGGGTGTCGATCAATGTTGCCATGTCTACATCCACGTTGAGATTATCAAGCTCGTTGACCATGTGAGCCGTGACGACCGACCCAAGGCTGTACCCGACAATATGGATAGTGGGATCGTACGAGCCAAGAAATGCGTCGCCAAAGCTGACGAACTCATCGATCTGCCGGGCAAAGTCGCGACCTACACCCTCAGCTCTGCCGTAGCCATCCGAATAGCCATTGGTAGGAAGTATGCCGCCAGAATCCCAATTTTTCTCAAACACCCAGGTCGCACCGCTATCAATCTGTGATGAAAGACTCGTGTCGATGGCCAATCGGACTTCCGGGAGATCATCTTGCCTCCAACCATGGTTAAGAACGATGATGTGGTCCGGGAAAGTCATCTCCTGCTGCCCGGTCAGCGTGCCGCTGACTCGTCCGTTGGCGTACTCCGCAAGTCCTGCGAATCCCGATGTGTGAGTCAGCCCTGCTCCTGCTACGGCAGACGTCGTTCCTGGCGCGATGTCAATCGTCCTACTTGACGTGACGTCGAACTGATTACTGTTGAAAGAGTCGCCGGTAAATCCGTTCAGCCCGAACACGCGGCTGTACGTTGTCGGAAAAGCTGAGCTGGGCGGGTTCTGGTAACCGCCATAGCCCACTCGGAACCATCCTTCAGTCACTGATGCGTTTGGAGGCGGGTTCCCAACACTATTGCCCTGAACCCGTAGATTGACGGTGTCGAAGAAAGCCGTTGAGATGATCTGATTCCGTACACCTTCTGGGGCCGAGATAAGAGGCAGTGCCTGCCCTTGTCCATCAAAGGCCACGGACGCCGAGCCACTACCAAAGACTTCCAAATCGACCTCAACCGGAATGGTGCGGGAGCCGAAGGTGACGACCTGCTGGGCCGATGCGTCCTGCGCCACAAGAGCGACTAGAGCACAGGCGGAAACAACGGCGGCGTGATGACGTGTTTTCATGATCCCCTTGGATGGTCTGCCATATGGATGTGTGCGTGTATCTCAATGACGGCGACGAAGCGAAACAAGGCTCATCAGGCCGATCACCGCAGCCGATGTCGGCTCGGGGATGGCGGTGTAGTCGAACGTACCGCCCTGCCCCACGAGCGAGTTGATCGGCACCGGTGCGCCTTGATCGTTAAGGGCACTGACTGCGACGATCTCCAAGGTGTTGCCGAAGTCGGCCTCGACGAAGTAGTCAAAGTTGTCTCGCAAGATCGACGGAGAGTTCGGGAAGTTCACAAACTCGTCGTCGTTCAAGAATGCGATCGCGTTTGAGGTCAGGACCAAGCCGAAATCGACCATGCCGTCGACCACGGGGAACTCTGCTAAGATCGTGGCATCCGCGGTCTCGAATGACGTACCGATCGGAGCGTCGGCGATCGGGACAAAGAAGCCGCTATTAGGTGTGAGAGTGCCGTTGTTGAAATCGGAGAAGTTCGAATTGGTTGTTTGCAGGAACGTCTCGCTGCTGATCCCGGACTTCACGCCGGCGCTGTTAAAGAGAACCGTTCCGCCATAAGTGCCTGTGACATTCAGCTCGAAGACGACCGTGGCGGCATCTGGGGCATCCACCGTGGCAAGGTCACCAAACTGCGAGCTTGTTCTTGCACCCACCCGGTCGGGAACGCCGGTGAAGTTGGTGCCGTCGAACGTGACCGCCGGATTCGACTCGTTGTAAATCTTGTTGAGCACGCCCATCGCGAAGCCCGTACGCAAGACGCCGACATCCGACTGTGAGAAGCCCGACCACTCGACCGTCATCGTTTGGTCGGTTCCACTGCTGTCGAGGCCGTTGAATACGCCTGTGAAGCTGTCGCTGATCAACGTGCTGTCGTCGTCCAGCTGGCGATCAACGACGGGAATGAAGTTAAACGTACCCGAATCAACGACCTCGAAGTCGATCAAGGAGCGAGTCTGGGCACCGGCGATCTGGCTCGTGGCGAGTAGCGCGGATGTGGCAAGGAGGGTCGAGGTGATCTTCACGGCGGCACAGTACATGAAGGATTGCTCTTGCGCCAAGTTGCGAAGCTCAGCTTGTACGCCCGCGATGCACTCTTCATGGGACCCTCGCGAAGCCGGCAAGATTGTCCTGTGCCTGCTCGGACGTCATGCGAGGGGCTTCCACGCGGTGGCCAGCTCGGGATCATTCGCCGTGATCTGCTTTCGCATCTTGGCCAGCTCGGCTTCCTCGTAGCGGTCGACGGCAGCCTGCCACTCGGCGCGGGTCCAGTGTGGCTTGATCTTGCGGACAATGGTAAACGGGTCGCGGACGCGATGCTTCTTTGCGGCAAGCAATATCCCGCAAACCAGCCGGCCCTCCTCGTCGAGAACGATGTCGCCTTGGCGCCGGGGGGGGGGTCACCAGACGTCCGGCTTCGGGCAGGACCATTGCGGATCGCTCG
>CAYMAS010000057.1:0-19076 GCA_964388485.1 uncultured Tepidisphaerales bacterium
ACGTGACCGACTCCGGCGGCAGCCCGCCCACCGGTGACGCGGGCGGCTCCAACCCCGACCAGCGCGGCCTCGGCGCCGCCGTCGCGACCATCGAGAAGGACTGGTCCCCCGGCAGCATCGAGCCCACCGGCCGGCAGATCGACCTCGCCGTCGACGGCGACGGCTTCTTCATCGTCCGCGGCCAGGAGCAGATGTACACTCGCGATGGCTCCTTCAGCCTCGACTCGCGCAACAACCTCGTCACCAGCGACGGCCAGTACGTGCAGGGCTTCGGCGTCGATGATCAGGAGAACATCCTCGCCGGCCAGCTCAACGACGTGAACATTCCCATCGGCGGACTCACCAAGGCCGAGGCGACGCGGAATGCGTTCCTCAGCGGCAACCTCAACGCGGCAGGCGACTTGTCGAGCGGGGCGAGCGTGCTCAACAGCAACGCCGAACTCTTCACCGGCGGCGGTCCGGTCACGGGAGCGACGCTCCTGACGGCCGTCGAGGATGCCGCCGCCGTGCCGATGTTCGCAGTCGGTGATGTCCTCGAACTCGAAGGCTCGCGTGGCGGCCGGCGTCAGACGCCGCTGTCGATGGAGGTCGAAGCGACGACCACGGTGGCGGAACTTAACGACTTCCTCGCCCAAGGCCTCGGCATCGCCAGCGGCATCGCCCAACCGAGCACCGCTACCAGCGGCGGCGGACTCAAGGCCGGGCCGACCACCGGCAGCCAACTCGTGCTCGTCGGCAATACCGGCGCCGGCAACGCCGTCAGCATCGAAGGCTCCGACCTGACGATCAACGGCTCGCCGCTCTTCGGCTTTGCCGGCGGCGAGACGGCCGGCGGCATTCAAGACGACCCGGCGGGCGAGACCATCCACACGAGCATGATCGCTTACGACTCGCTCGGCCAGCCGCTTCGCGTCGACGTGACGATGAACCTCGAAGCAACGACCAATGACGGCACGCAGTGGCGGTTCATTGCCACCACCGCCGACGACTCCGACTACACCGACTTCAACGCCGGCTCCGCCGGACAGGTCGCGGGCGTCGGCACGGTCGAATTCGACACGAATGGTCGACTCATCCAGACCAACAACGGCACGCTGACCGTCAACCGCCAGAACACCGGTGCCGAGCCGAACGTCGACATTTCGCTCGACTTCTCGAAGGTCACGTCGTTGGCCGACGGCAACAGCGAGTTCTTCGCCCAACAGGACGGCACGAAGATCGGCACGCTCGTCGGCTTCGGCATCGGGCAGGACGGCTCGATCACCGGCTCTTTCGACAACGGCCTGACCGGCCTGCTCGGCCAGGTCGGCCTCGCCACCTTCGACAACCCGCAGGGCCTGAGCGACAACGGCAACAGCCTTTACGCCGTCGGCTCCAACTCCGGCGAGCCGCGGATCGGTGCCCCTCTTGAAGGTCTCGCCGGCGGCATCCGCAGCGGCGCGTTGGAGCTTTCCAATGTCGACCTGTCGGGTGAGTTCATCAACCTCATCATCGCCTCCACCGGCTTCAGCGCTGCCAGCCGCGTCATCTCGACGAGCGACGAACTGATGACGGAGTTGTTGAACACGTCGCGGTAAGCCGAAAGGAGCCAGGAGCTAGAAGCCAGGAGCTAGTCAGAAGCCGGAAGCGGTTTCGACCCCGGCCTCTGACTAGCTCCTAGCTCCTAGCTCCTAGCTCCCTCTGTCACTCCCATGATCGCCCTCACCAAACTCAACGGCCAGACGTTCGTCCTCAACGCCGACAAGATCCGGGCGCTCGAAGAGACGCCTGACACGATGATTTCGCTCGACGGCGGCGAGCGGGTGGTCGTCAAGGAGAGCATCCCGGAGGTCGTCCGCCAAAGCATCGACCACGCCCGGCGATGCCGCAGGCCTTTGACGAATTAATGGCCGTCTCAAGCCGAACGTCCGGCCCGCCGATGGAACGGCTGGGGGTCGAACCGTCGACCCGGGACGCGACTCGAACCAGAACTCATGGCTGAAGACAAAGACGGCAGCAAAGACGTTGCACCCAACGAGGCCGATGACGCCAAGAAAGGCGGCATCATGGCGATGCTCACCAAGATGCCCGTCATCGTCGGCGGCGTCATGACGGTCGAGGCCGTCATCCTCTTCGCCGTCCTCAAAGGCTTCGGCGGCGGGCCCGCTCCGGCGGACGCACACGGCGAGGTCCTGCTCGACGACCACGGCAACCCGATCGAGATCGTCGAAGACAAAACCGCTCAGGTCGAAGTGCCCGTCGACGCTTTCCGGGCCCAGAATCAACTCGACGGTCGGACGTATCTGTACGACGTCGAGGTCAGCATTCTGGTGAAACCCGATGTCGCCGAGAAGGTTCAGGAGACCCTCGCCGCCAGCACCGGGCTCGTCCGCGACCGGCTGACTCGGGTCATTCGGAGCATCGATCCACAAAAACTCAACGGATCGGCCGAACCGGGCTTGGAAACGTTGCGTCGGCAGGTAAAGTATCAGCTGGACCTCATCGTCGGCGATGGCCTGATCGAAGAAGTGCTCGTGCCCCGGTGCATTCCGTACCGAACGAGCTACTGACGCATCGGCCCCTCCGGCGACGAGCCCAACCCCGCGGCACATGGACGTGCGGCGGCGTCTCACGCTCCGCGTGAGCATCCCACGCCCGGCGTGGGTTCAGCTCGTTCCCGGCCAGGAGGGCCACCTTGCCCGAAGAAACTCCACAAGACGTCTCCACCGAACCGACCGATACCGGTTCGGAGGTCAACGAGGTCGAACAGGCCATCGACGAGCTCGACGCGCTCTTGAGCGGCGCGAGCTTCGAAGACCCGGTCTCCAACGAACCGCCCGCCGAGCCGACGCCACCGCCGGCCAAGGTTGCCGCTGTCGCGTCGCCGGCACCCGCCGCTCCGGCGGCACCCGCCGCCGATCCGACCGTCGGCGACCTCGCGTTGCCGCAGTTCGAAAAGGTGCTCCAGGAAGCCCAGGTCAGCGGCATCGACCTGCTCAAAGACGTCGACCTCGACGTCAAGATCGAGCTGGGCCGGTGCGGCATGCTCGTCGAGGACGTGCTCAAACTCGTCGAAGGCAGCGTCGTCGAGCTCGACAAGCTCGCGGGCGATCCGGTCGACGTCTTCGTCAACGAGCGGCTCGTGGCGCGGGGCGAAATCCTCGTGCTCAACGACAACTTCTGCGTCCGCGTCAACGACATCATCGAGACGCGACGGGAGGACGACCTCTGATGCGGCGACCATCAATCGCCGTCCTTTTGCCGATTCTCCTGCTTCTTTTGCTCGTCTCGCCAGCGTCGGCAGATCGGTTCGCCGATCAGCTAATCACGACGGCCGGGCAGAGCGAGTCGGCGGAGGCACCGGCTGCCACGGCCTCGGCAGGGCCTTCGGTGACGCGTGTGCTTACATCGCTGGCCATCGTCGGCTTGCTGATCGTCGTCCTCGGCTGGGGCTGGAAACGGTTCATGCCCGTCGGCGGCCGGTCGCCTGGTGCTCAGGCGGTGCGTGTCGCGGCGCAGGTACAGATCACGCCAAAGCACCAGGTCTTCGTCCTCAGCGTCGGCAGCCGGTTGCTCGTCGTCGGCGACAGCGGCCACGGCATGAACCCGCTGGCGACCATCGACGATCCCGAAGAAGCCGCCAGCGTTCTGGCCCAGTGCGGCAAGGCCGAGGCGGCGCACGATCCGGTCAAGGCCGACGCCTTCTCCGCAACGCTCGCCGAGGCGGAGGACGATCTTGATGGCGACGACGGCTACGGCAACATCGAGGTGCCGCCCGAAGGGCCGGTCGGTGGCGAAGACGTTCGCTCCCTCATCGAACGCGTCCGCGGTCTGACGGCACAGCATTCGAGCGACTCGACGTTTGGAGGTGCGCGATGAATGTTGGATTCAAGACCTCTGGTAGCCGCAGAGTGTGCTCCGCGCTTTTGGCGTCGCTGCAGTCGCCATCGCGGGGCAAGGCCCGCCGCTTCTTGGTCGGATGGTGGATGACGCTGCTTATCCTGATCATCGCCGCGCCGTTGCACGCGCAAGTCGAAGATCCCGACCTCCAACCGCCGCCGGCATTGGAACAGGATTGGCTTCCGGCAGAGAACGTCAGCGGGCTGCGCGTCGACTCGCCGTCGCCCGCGCAGCAGTTCTTCGAGCAGCAACGCGAAGAGCTTCTGACCGACCCGACGCTCCGCCTGCCGGACCTGACGGATCGCCAGAACCTCGCGCCGGCGATGCAGATCATCGTCCTGCTGACGGTCCTCTCGCTCGCCCCGGCGATCCTCGTGCTTTGCACGAGTTTTACCCGAATCATCATCGTCTTAAGCCTGTTGCGGCAAGCCATGGGTGCCCCGACGCTGCCGCCGAACCAGGTGCTGACGGGGCTCGCACTCGTCATGACGTTGTGCGTCATGGGCCCGACGATCGCCCGCGTCCACGGCGAAAGTCTGGAGCCATACTTGGCCGGCGAGCTGACGCAGGCCGAGGCGTGGGAGCGGGGCACGACGCCCGTTCGCGAGTTCATGATCGCCCAGATCCAGGCCGCCGGCAACGATTCGGCCGTCTTCACGTTCCAGCAGTTCGCCGACGACAAGGCCCCCGAAACCTGGGGCGACGTCTCGACCGCCTCGCTCGTGCCGGCCTTTGCGTTGAGCGAGCTGAAGGTCGGGTTCCTGATGGGCTTCAAGATCTATCTGCCGTTTCTGGTGATCGACATGATCATCTCGGCGGTGCTGATCAGCATGGGCATGATGATGCTCCCGCCTGTGCTCATCAGTTTGCCGTTCAAGCTGCTGCTCTTCGTGCTCGTCGATGGCTGGCACCTCGTCGTCGCCAGTCTCATGGGCAGCTTCGCCCTCGCCACACCGCCTTCTTAGGAGAATCCGCATGACTTACGACATGGACATGGGCATCGAGCTCATCCGGCAGGCGCTGATGCTCGTCCTCATCTGCTCGGCGCCGGTGCTCATCGCGGGCCTCGTGGTGGGCGTGGCGGTGTCGCTGTTGCAGGCGGTGACGCAGGTGCAGGAGCAGTCGCTGGCCTTTATCCCCAAAATCGCCGCGATGTTCATCGCCGCCGTCATCTCGCTGCCGTGGGCGGGGCAGCAGATCGTCCGCTTCGCCATCACCGCCTTCGGCGGCGACTAGCCGCTTCGCCTCGTGCCGTTCCTGCCGACCAACTTCGACGCAGGCGCACTCTGGTCGGCAGCGGAGCTGACCGGCGTGCCGCAGCAGTTCGCGCTCGTCGTCTTCCGGTTTCTGGGCATCATGCTCTTTGCGCCGATGCTCGGCAGCGACCGCATTCCGCGGACGGTGAAGTTGTACCTGGCGGTGTCGCTCACTCTGTCGCTCGCGGTCGGCGGGGCGATGCCCGAGCCGGTCGCGATGCCCAAATCGCCTTGGATGCTGGCGATCGGCCTGGTCGGCGAGTTGTCTTTCGGATTGCTCGCGGGGCTCATGCTCTCGCTCGCATTCACCGCCGCACGATGGGCGGGCGGTGTGGCGGGGCAGCAAATGGGCTTCAACATGGCCGGCGCTATCGACGCCCGCAGCGACATCGGCGGCAACCCGCTGGGCGACGCGCTCTTCATCCTGACGCTCTTCCTGTTCCTCAAGGCCGACGCGCATCTCGACATGCTCGCGGGCTTGCGAGAGAGCTTTGATCACGTTCCGCCGCTGTCGTTCGCCGTCAATGCCGACACGCTGGAGCTGCTCGTCACGTCGCTCCTGGCCGCGGCGACGTTGGCGATGCGGATCGCGGCACCGATTTGCTGCGCGATGCTCGTCGTCGACCTGTCGCTAGGCATGCTCGGCAAGACGATTCCGGCGTTGAACCTGCTGAGCGTCGGCCTGAGCCTTCGCGCGATCATCGGCCTGGTGGTCCTGCTCGCCGGCTTCGCCGCGACCAGCTTCCTGCTCAACGAAGCCGTCGGCCAAGGCCTCGACCTCACCACGCAGCTCTGGACCCATGGCTGAAGGCCAAGACCAGGATCAGGACAAGACCCAGGATCCGACGCCCAAGCGGCGTCAGGAGGCGCGGGACGAAGGCAACGTCGCCAAGAGTCAGGATCTCGGGGCAGCGGTGGTGCTGCTCGGATCGCTGCTGTCGTTGTGGCTGCTGGGGCCGCGGTTGTGGGAATCGGTGTTGAACGTGACGCAGCTCGCCTACACGCCGTTGCCGCCGGAGGAGGCGGGCAATGTCAACCGGCTGCCGATTCTCGGCAAGCAGGTCGTCATGGAGGTCGCTCGCGGCCTCATCCCGATCATGCTGCTCATCACGGTCTTCGCGATCATCGGCACCGTCTTCCAGATCGGCCTGCTGATCGCACCGAAGAAACTCGAGCCCAAGCTCTCGACCCTCGACCCGATCGGCGGGTTCAAGAAGCTATTTTTTGCAGCAAAGACCTACGTCGGCTTCGGGATGAACCTGCTCAAGCTCATCGCCGTCGCAGCAGTCGCGTACTGGGCGATTATGGCGGAACTGGCGGCCGTCGTCGGGATCCAGAACATCAGCTTCGCCGGCCTCGCCCCCGCGGCGGCGGGCTCGATCATGCTCGTCGCGACGAAGGTCGCCTTGGCCCTGTTCATCATCGCGATTCTCGACTTCGCTTATCAGCGGCACAAGCACGAGAAGGACCTGAAGATGACGCACCAGCAGGTCAAGGACGAGATGAAGAAGATGGAGGGCGATCCCGAGGTCAAACGTCGCCGCCGGCAGATCCAGATGCAGCAGAGCCAGCAAGTGATTCAGCAGGAAGTGCCCGGGGCGGACGTGGTGGTGACGAACCCGACGCACTTCAGCGTGGCGATTAAATACGACGAGGACTCGATGCACGCGCCGCGCGTCGTCGCCAAGGGCGGGGACTTGCTGGCGATGCGAATTCGCGAGGTCGCCACGGCCAACGGTGTACCGATTGTGGAAAGGCCACCACTTGCTAGGGCCTTGTACGGGACCGTTGAAACAGGCGGGGAAATACCCGAAGATTTCTACTCAGCCGTCGCGGAATTGCTGGCGTACGTCTACCGGTTGGACCGGGAACTCGCCGCCGCTTCCTAGACGGCCTGAACCGCATCGGCACGAGGCCCGCGGTGACATCACAGCCTTTTCGCATGGTGCCTGGCAACGGACTGCCGCATGACCACGCTCGCCAGCCAACCTTCGTCTGCTCCTGCACCTCCGGGTGCTGGTGGTGCCATGGGTGGTGCTTTGGCCGGGCTCGCCAAGCATCGCGGCCTAATTTTTCCGGCTTCGTGCATCGCGTTGCTGCTGGTGCTGTTGGTCCCACTGCCGCCGGCAGTGCTCGACCTGTTGCTCGTCGTCAACGTCACCGTCAGCCTCGTGCTGCTGGTGACGGCGATGTACGTGAAGTCGCCCCTGGAGTTCGCCGTCCTGCCGAGCCTGTTGCTGGCCGTGACGATGTTCCGGCTGACGCTGAACGTCGCAACGACCCGGCTCATCCTCACGGCCGGCGAGGACGGAGGCAGCCCCGACGTCGCCGCCGCCGATGCCGGTCAGGTCATCAATGCCTTTGCCGAGTTCGTGACCGGCGGATCGATGGCGGTCGGATTCATCATTTTCGCGATCATCTTCATCATTCAGTTCGTCGTCATCACCAAAGGTGCAACGCGGATCAGTGAAGTCGCCGCCCGGTTCACGCTCGACGCGATGCCCGGCAAGCAGATGGCCATCGATGCCGACCTCAACGCCGGTCTGCTCGACGAAGCCGCGGCGCGTAAGCGTCGCGAGGAGATCGCCCAGGAAGCCGACTTTTACGGGGCGATGGACGGTGCCAGCAAATTCACCCGCGGCGACGCCATTGCGGGCATCATCATCACGCTCGTCAACGTTGCCGGCGGCATGTACATCGGCCTCGTCGAGCGCGACTGGCCGCTGGCGGATACCGCCGAGTTCTTCACGCGGCTCACCATCGGCGACGGCCTCGTCAGTCAGGTGCCGGCGTTCGTCACCGCCCTGGGCGCAGGCCTGATCGTCACGCGTTCCTCGACCCGCAGCGAGCTGGGCGAACAGGTCGTGGGCCAGCTCACGTCGAACCCGAAGCCGCTGGCCATTGCCGCGGTGTTTCTGGCGATGATGGCCTTCACCGGCCTGCCGGCGGTGCCGCTGCTGATCATCGCCCTCTGCTGTGGCGGCTTGGCCTTCGTCCTGACCCGCAACGCTCAACGCGAAGTGCAGGCCGTCGAGCAAAAGGAACGCGCCGCCGCCCAGACGAAGCAAGCCGAGCCGGCACCTTTGGAGCAGGCACTGGAAGTCGACCCGCTCGAGCTCGAGATGGGCTATGGCCTTGTTTCAATGATCGACCCCAAGGCCGACGGCGAACTCGTCAATCGTGTCGGCCTGATCCGTCGGCAGATCGCCAGCGAGCTCGGCATCGTCGTGCCGTCCGTCCGCATTCGCGACGAGATGCGACTCGGGCCCAACGACTACCAGATCAACATTCGCGGCATGAGCGTCGCCAAGGGCGAGGCTTACCCGGATCAGTTCCTCGCCATGGACAACGGCATTGTCAGCGGCGAACTGCGGCACGCGACGCCCACGACCGAGCCCGCCTTCGGCCTGCCGGCCTATTGGATCACCGAGCCGCAGAAGCCCGAGGCGGAGCTGATGAACTACACCGTCGTCGAAGCCGACGCGGTCGTCGCGACGCACCTGACGGAGATCATCCGCCGCCACGCGCACGAACTGCTCGGCCGGCAGGACCTTCGCAAGCTGCTCGATGGCCTGAAGGAGCGGGTGCCCGCGCTCGTCGACGAGGTCGTCCCGGCCATCGCGAAGATGGGCGAGGTGCAGAAAGTCCTGCAGCTCCTGCTCCGCGAGCGCGTGCCGGTCCGTGACCTGGAAACCATCCTCGAAACCATCGGCGACTATGCAGCCCGCACCAAAGATCCCGAAGTTCTCGCCGAATACTGCCGTAATGCGTTGGCCCGAACGATCTGCAAGCAGCACGTCGACGAACAGGATCAGCTCCATTGCGTCACGCTTGATCCGGCCCTGGAAGATGCGATCGCCCAGCACCTCAACCGCGACGAGCAGACCGGCGGAACGACCAATACGATGCCACCCGCGACTGCGCGGGCCATCGTTCAGAAGATCGCCGAGAAGGTGGCGGAGCTGACTGCCACCGGCCGCAACGGCGTCGTGCTGTGCAGCCCGCACGTGCGACTTCCTGTCCGAAGAATGCTCGAATCGACCCTGCCACAAGTGGCGGTCGTCGGGTACAACGAGATCGTGCCCGACGTGCAGATCGAAGCCGTCGCGATGGCAGGCCTGGAGGCTTAGTCGTAGCGAGTTGATGCTTGTGCACAGGTTGGACCGATAAACACGGAGAACGAGGCATAACCGGCGGAGCCGGGCCTCTCCACAGCCTTTGCAGGATCCCGACCTGCACCGGCACCTTGCAAGGACGCGAGGCCACCATGACCTACACCGCCGCTGCCCCCGTCGTCTCGCCGCCCGCCCTCAAGGCAGCCAAGCCACGTAAGGCTGCCACAACCGCGACGCCTGCCACGCCTTCCACGCCCGCTGCCGGCACCGGGCCGATGGAGCTGCGTCGCTTTACCGCGCCGACCATGAGCGCCTGCCTCAGCCAGGTCAAAGCCGAACTCGGTTCCGCTGCCGTCATCCTCGCGACCCGCAACGTCGAGACGAGGAAGCTGCTGGGACTCGTCAAGCGAAGCCACGTCGAGATCACTGCAGGCCGAGGCATCCGTAATCCGCGTCAACGCATGCGTCGCCAGCTCCGCCCTGAAGCCGCCGCACCAAAGCCGAAGCCGGCAGGCAGCGACGGTTTTCTTCAGACCGAAGGCGCTGCGACCGCCGCGTACCTCGGCATGCAGCAGGAAGTCGGCCAACTCCGCGGTTTGGTCAACGACCTGGTCACGCAAGTTCAAAACAGCCGCACACCGCACCTGCCGGATGACGCGTGCCCTCTCTTCCGCCGCCTCATCGATGCCGGCGTCTCGCAGCCGCTGGCGAACTCGATCATGACCGCCGCGATGAAGCGGCATCAAAAGGAGGGCGGCGATCTCGAAGCCGTCGCCCGCGACGTCCTCGCCGCACGACTTACCACCACCGGCCCGAGCAAGAAGACCACCAAGGGCCGGCCGCACGTCATTGCCCTCGTCGGCCCGACCGGCGTCGGCAAGACGACGACCATCGCCAAGCTCGCCGCCAACCTCAAGCTCCGCGACAACGCCCGTGTCGCGCTGGTAACCATCGACACCTACCGCATCGCCGCCATCGACCAACTGCAGAAGTACGCCGACATCATCGACGCGCCGCTCGGCGTCGTCAGCGAGGTGCGCGAGGTCGGCGACGCCATCGCTCGTGTCGCGGATTACGACTACGTCCTCGTCGACACGGCAGGGCGGAGCCCGCGCGACGCGGTTCGACTCGCGGAACTCTCGGCTTTTCTTGAAGCGGCCAATCCGGCGGAGACGCACCTGGTCCTCTCGGCCAACCTCGGCCGGGCGTCGCTGGAACTGGCGATGAAGCGGTTCGCCGGCGTTCGGGCAGATCGCCTCTGCTTCACCAAGCTCGACGAGGCGGCGGAGGTCGGGGCGCTGCTCGATGTCGCGACGGCCTGCGACTTGCCGCTGAGCTACCTCGCGACCGGCCAGGACGTGCCGGCCGATATCGAAAGTGCCGAAGCTACGAAGCTGGCGGACATGATTCTCACGAGCAGCGACACGCCGCCGGCCAAGCTCGCGGCGTGAAGGTCGTGAGACATCTTGGAAGTCGAACGTTTTAAAAGCACCTGCTGCCCGGAGCGACCATGTCCGTCACCACCGCCAACCTCTCACCTTTTGCCAAGATGCCGGCGGCGCTGGATCAGGCCGAGGGCCTGCGTGACCTGGTCCGCCAGCGTCTCGACCGCGCTCAACCAGCCGTCCATCGTTCGGTTCAAGAGCGAGCCGCACCGTCGAAGAAGGCCCGCGTCATCGCCGTCACAAGCGGCAAGGGCGGCGTCGGCAAGACGAACATTGCGGTGAACCTCTCAAGCGTCTTCGCCTCCGCGGGTAAGAACGTCGTCCTCCTCGACGCCGACATGGGGCTCGCCAACGCCGACGTCCTGTGCGGCCTCGATCTGCCGCACAACCTGGCCCACGTCGTCGCCCGGCGGAAGCGACTCGAAGACGTTTTGGCCCGAGCACCCGGCGGTTTTCGACTCGCCGCGGGCGCGACGGGATTGGCGAGAATGGCCGATCTTCCCCAAGCCGAGCACGATCGACTCATGGCGTCGCTGACGTCGCTCGAGGACGAAGCCGACCTGCTTGTCATCGACACCGGTGCCGGCATCAGTCCGAACGTCCTGAATTTCACCGCCGCCGCGGACCAGGTTCTGGTCGTCACGACACCCGAGCCGACCGCCGTCACCGATGCATATGCGACCATTAAGGTCGTCCTTCGCGAACGGGCCAAGCGTGGCGATTCCTCAGCCGACCGGGTCGCATTACTGGTCAACCAAGCGAGGAACGAAGCCGAGGGCCGGCAGGTCTTTGAGCGGGTCGCCAAGGTCGCTGCACAGTTTCTTGGGGCGTCCATTGCCAGCGCCGGCTGCATTCCTCATGACGCCGCCGTCACGCGTGCGGTCCGCCAGCGGATGCCGTTCACGTCCGGCGAGCCCGGCTCGAGCGCGAGTCGCGCAGTCGAGTCACTTGCCATCCGGCTGGAGCGGGGCGTCGCGCAGAGTCTGCCTCGCCGCACGGGTTTCTTCGGCCGGGTCGCGCGAGCGACCGGTTTGACTGCTTGATCAGGTTCGATGGCCCTCCGCATCGCCAGCATCGTCTCGATCCTCGCGTTCGTCGCGTGCCTGCTTGCAGGCGTCTTGGTCGGAGACAATCGTCTCGAGACGACGGTGCTTCGCGCTCTGGCCGCAATGGCTGGGATGTTCGCCGTGGGCCTCGTGGTGGGGCTGATGTCGCAGGCCATGGTCCGCGAGCGACTCGCCGCCGACGCGGAGATTCTCAAAGAAGCGCGTCGTCAGCATGCCGAAGCGCTCGCCTCGCAGAAGAAGCAGCAGGAAGAGATTCTGGACGTTGGGTAGAGCAGCCGGTTTGGCTTTGCTCCGTCATCCCGAGCGAAGATTATGCATGCTGCTCTGGTTTCCACAGAAAAAGCAAAGCTTCTCCGACGTCCCGTAGCCCTCGTCGCGGCGACAGCAGCGTTGGCAGGGCCAGAGTTATGAGACGGGCCAAAAGAAGCCGCAGAAGTTGACGTCACTCGCTTCCATCGTCCGCGACAACCGTTACACTCGGACCTGCCGCGGACGGATCCGCGGGCCACGCCTGCCACGCCGTCGGAGGACGGGTCGCAACCGTGTTGCTCGGTGGTCAGTGACCTCTTCTGTCACGCCGCCACTGCCCTTCGCACGAGTCAGCCGGAATCGCTGACAAGTCGTGCCCCGCCCCAACGGACTGGGAGTCATCCATGCCACCCGCCGCAGTCGCCGACGCTTACGCTGCCAACAGCAGCACTCATGCTGCTAACAACAGCACCGCCTCACCCGTCAAGAAACCAGGCCGACGCCCGCGTCGTCCTGCCGAAGCCTCAGACCGTCCCGCCGACGAGCGCGGACGCGTCCGGACGCTCAAGGCCATCCCGACCAACGAGCAAAAGGATCTCGCCGCCTCGCTGCTCCACCTCACCGACACGCTGCCGGAAGGCATCCGAGTCCGAACGGATCGGCAAGATCTGGCTGGCGTCTGGATCGAGTACAAGAACTCGGCTCCCGAAGCCTGCCGCAACATTCTCATGGAGGCCTACCTCCACCTCGTCCGCTTCAACGCCGACCGCGTCTACGCGAAGCTGCCCAACGAGGTCGACATCGAAGATCTCATCAGCGTCGGCATCTTCGGGCTAATGGACGCTATTGATCAATTCAAGTTCGACAAGGACGTGAAGTTCGAGACCTTCTGCGCCCGCCGCATCCAAGGTGCGATGCTTGACGAGCTTCGCAGCATGGACTGGGTGCCGCGTCTCGTCCGCAGCCGAGCGCACAAGCTCGACACGGCGCAAAAAGCCCTTGAAGTCCAGTTCGGCCGACAAGCGACCGCCGAAGAGCTGGCCGAGAAGCTCGAGGTTGACATGGAAGAGTTCGAGAAGATCTTCAAGGACGCGCAGGCTACCGGTCTCGTCAGCCTCAACCGCAAGTGGTACGAAACGGATTCCAACAAGGACGTCCGCGAGGTCGACGTGCTCGAAGACCGACGCACGAACGACCCGGTCCGCGAGATGCAACGCAAGGACCTCAAAGAGCTCATGAATGCCGGGCTTAGCCGAGCCGAGCGGCTGATTGTCACGCTCTACTACTTCGAAGAAATGACGATGAAGGAGATTGGCGCGACGCTCGATCTCTCCGAGTCGCGGGTCAGCCAAATGCACTCGTCCATCATCGCCCGCCTGCGTGATCAGATGGCTACGAAGCAACAGGAGATGGCCGAAGCCGACGTGGCTTAGCGCGGCCTGATATTCGATCGCCCCTCTGTCGTCCCGAGCGCAGCCGAGGGACCTCGTTGGATCTCCGGGAACGTCGCGACGAGGTCCTTCGACTCGCTTCGCTCGCTCAGGATGACGGAGGAGCGCCCAGAAGTGCAGCTCGTCTTAGCCGCTCGCGTCGGCGGGCGTTTCTGTTCCGCCCGCCACCCCGAGCAACGCCCGGATTTCTGCCATCATCAATGGCGACTCTCGGGGCGGCTTGCTCGACAGCAGACGCACCATAGCCGGCCGCGCCGCGTTCGCCTCTAGCACCGTCGCCGCGAGATTCGACAGCACCGCGTCGGATAACTCAGCCGTCACGTCGACCGTCTCCGGGGAAGACTGCGGTGGTGGTGGCGGCGGTGGGGCGATCGCCCCGGGCGTTGGTTGCGGCGGCGTCGCGTGCTCGCGCAGCTGCCACTGGATGAACCCCTTCGGCGAGCCGAGCGTGCCCTTGGCCTGCAGACGCCGCGCGGCATCCAGGGCACGTGCCACGCCTGACGCTCCGAACTCCGCGACCAGTGCCGCCGCGTCTTCGCTGGCAAAGTCCCACTTGCCGAGCATGGCCACGGCTCGCTCTGCATCGGGATCAGCGAAGCGACCAGCACACGCGTCGTCTGAGTGTGTTGGTTTGGGAAGATCTCTTAGATGAGGTCCAGCAGCGGACCGGGGTTCGGCCGTCGCCTGAACCGACGGCCGGGCCGCAGCTGATCCGACGGCCGGTTCAGCCGCGATCCGGGGGGTGGGCTTGCCCCTGGACCGGGAGGGGGTCCGCGGCTGGACCGGGGAGGTGGGGGAGGTGGGGGTGGCGTCGGCTTCGGGGACGAGCATTTCGTAGACGTTGGGCCGATTGATGCCGTTCGCGTCGACGCCGCCCTGGCGGACGACGACGATGAGGCGAGCTCCCTGAAGTGCCCTCAGGCCACGCTTGACGCTCGACCGGCTCAGGCCGCTCATCCGCATGAGCGCCGCCAGTCCCGCTCTGGCCCGGCAGGGTCCGCGTGACTCCGCCAGCCGCAGCAGCGGCAGGTAGACAGCTCGCGCGGCATCGGGCAGTTCGCCCCACAGGCCGGTGTCGATGACTCGGTTAAAGAACTTGCAGAACCCGCCCGGCGTCGGCGAGGGCTTCTCAGCCGCCGCAGAAGCGGCTTGGCCGACCGTCACCTGGACCGGCTCGTCGCCTGTCTCGACCTCGATGCGGTGCGTGTGCCGACGCGCGTCAGGGGCCGACGCTGCGTTGGCGTCGATGAGTCGAGATCGAGTAGGTCGCTGAGTCGACGGCATGAGGCGGCAGAACGGGACGGCATCGCGGGTTCGGAATCTGGTGCTTCGCCAGCTTTCGAACCACCACAGGTGGTGCACGAGCGTTCTACCACGCCGCTGAAACCCTAACAGCGCGAAGGCCCACGGCGCGACAAGACGTCGTGGCTGTGTTAGGGCGACGCGATGACGCACTGTGTTTGGCGATTGGTAAATCTCAGCGCGTCATTGGAGCCGCGGGGCTTGCAGAAGCTGATAAACAGCTGCGACGGACAAAGATCTACTGCGGGCCGGCCGTCAGCAGACGCGACAGCGGCTGGAGCATCGGAACATCAAGGGCGAGACGGTCGAGCGTGATCTTGAAGATCGCCAGCAGCGGCGTCGACAGGATCATGCCAACGATGCCCCAGATGGCGCCGAGTAACAACAATCCGAGCATCACCGCGATCGGCGACAACTGCAGCCTGTCGCCGAGCAGCTTGGGCGCGACGAGGTTCCCCAGGACGAACTGAATGATCGCCGGAACTCCTAGAGCCAGCGTCATCATCACCGGCGACAAGTCGCTGCCGAAGAGAATGACGGGAATCGGCAACAGCGTGGCGACGGCACTGCCGACGGTCGGGATGAAGTTGAGCGCGAACGCCAGCAAGCCGAAGAGCCACGCCAGCGGCACGCCGAGCAGCCAAAGTGTCAGGCCGACGAGGAAGCCCGTCGCCAAGCTGATCAGCAGCGTGACACTCAGATACGCCTGAATTCGCAGCTCGATTTGCCGCCGCATGTCGCTGACGGGTCGGCCCGTGTCGCCCCGGCCGAGCAGGAAGAAGAGCAAAAAGACCAGCACGAGCCCCGCGTTGCCGAGAAACGTCAGCAACCCGCCGCCCGCGACGCCAATGAACGGCAAGAGACGCACCGCCACGTCCTTCACCTCGAACGTGTTGATCCGGTTGGCCAATTCTTCGCTCTGTTGCGGCGTGATCATGGCGGCGGGCAAGTTCTCGAGCACCTTGCGGGCGGTGTCGCGCAGGTGATCCGCGTAGCTGCCGACGTCAGCGATGGCGGAAATCGCGACCGGCAGGACTCCGACGACCGCGGCGGCTAGGACAAGCGCGCCGGCGGTAAAGGTTGCCGCCACCGCCAGAGGCCGGGCCCATTTGAGTTGCCGAACCTGGTAATCCACCAGCGGATTGAGCATCAGCGCCAGGAACGCCGCCAAGACGAATGGAATCAGCACGTCTCGCAACAACGCCATTGCCGCGAGCGTCGCCAACGCCGCCAGCACGAGCAGCGCACCGGTCCGCAGATTGTCGCCGACGTGGTGATTGAGCGGGGCATGGAGTTGGTCGTCCGTCTCGGGCATGGCGGCAGCTTCGTTCGTCGCTGCGGTGGCTTCAAGCAGCGGTTACGAGAAAGCCCCGCATGACGATGCGGGGCACAAGGCGAAAGCTGCTTCGGTGGGACAATCAGGCTCGACGGCGGCGGAGCATCAGGCCCGCGGGGACGAGCAGCGAAAGAGCCGCCGGCTCAGGGATCGAAGCGGCCCAAGCGTCGATCATCGCCAGCTCGTCGCTGGTGACCGACGAGCCGAAGGCGTTGCGGAGCGCGGTGAAGTCGGCCAGATCGACCGTCCCGTTCTGGTTGGCGTCGCCGGTGACGTACTCCTCGCCGCTGCCGAAGTTGTTGCGGAGGATGGTGAAGTCCGCCAGGTCGACGTTGCCGTCGTAGTTGAAGTCGGCGGGGAGGAGGTTGCCGGCGACGATGGTCAGCGAGGTGCTGTCGACGATCTGCGTGAACACCAGGCCGGGCAGGCCGGCGTCCTGGAAGACGGTGTACGAGCCGTTGAGCCCGCCGCTGGCCACGAGCACTTCGAAGGCGTCACCAGGGTTGGGCAGGAACCCGCCGGCGAGGTCGACCGCGACGTCGACGTCGTTGGCGAAGAGGCCGTCGGTGAAGGCGAGCTTGTCGTTGAGGCCCTGATCGAAGAGGTCGACTTCGAGGCGTCCGCCGCTGATTCCACTGGAGGTCGGGTTGTCGATGGTGAGCGTGCCGACGGATCCGTCGGAGTTGCCGGGGCGGTAGATGCCGTTGCCGTTGACGCCGGCGACGAGCGTTCCGCCGCCGCCGAGGACAGAGTCTCCGCCGTTGGCGAAGAAGTTGGTTTGATTGCCGGAGCCGTCGAGGTCCTGGAAGGTGACGGTCGAGCCACTGTCGACGAAGAAGACGCCGGCGTTGACGTCGGTGCCGTCATCGAAGCTGTTGCTGAAGCTCGACTGGCTGCCGTCGAGGGGCCGGGTGACGGTCAGATTCGTGCCGCCGCCGATGATGAAGGTGCCGCCATTCTCGCTGAAGTTCTCGCCGACGAGAACGCCGACGCTGCTGGCGTCGTCGTCGAAGAGGTTGCTCGACACGTTCGGCCCTTGGATCTCGATCGTCGCCGACTGGTTGACTTCGAGGTCGAAGTCCGGCGGGACGATGTTGAAGGTCGTGCCGGTGCCGTCGTCGAAGACGCGGAACGTGCCGCCGATGAGTCGATCGCTGGCGGCGACGCTTGCATTGGTCAGGTTGGCGTTGTTGCGGAAGAGAATCTGTCCGCCGTTGGCGACGGTGATCTCGTTGTTGTTGAGGAATTCGCCGCTGCCGAAGCCGTCGAAGACGAGGATGCCGCCGTTCTCGGCGCGGAGCGTGCCGTTGTTGACGAACTCGGCTGCGCCGCTAACGGAGGCCGGATCGAGGACGAGCTCCTGGCCTGGCACGTCGGCGATGATGAAGCCGTCGTTGGTGATGCTGATGGCGTTCTGGCCGACGCGGCCCTGGCCGCGGATGGTGTTGCCCCTGTCGTTGAGCAGCAGGCCCGACCCGTTGATGCCGGCGAGCGGTCCGTCGAGGACGAGGTCGCCGCTGCCGGCGAAGGTGGCGTCGAATTGCACTTCGAGATCGGTGGCCGCGCCGGTGCCGTCGAGGGTGATGGTGCCGTCGTTGACGACGGTGCCGTCGATGCCGAGGTCGGTGTTGTTGGCCACGTTCATGACGCCCTCGAAGCCGAGGTCGACGAGGAAGACGTTCTCGCCCGATCCGACCTCGACGCTGCCGCCGGCGGTGGTGCGGAGGGTTCCGCCGAAGACGAAGGCGTTCGTGGTGAGCGTGACGGTGGAGCCGGGCCCGACGGCCTCGATGACGCCGTTGATGTTGTCGAACTCGCCGCCGGCGCTGCCGGTGAGCCTCAGGTCGCCGCCGCTTTGTGCGCGGAGGACGTTGTTGTTGAAGAACTCGCCGGCGCCGCTGACGCTGGCCGGGTCGAGCAGCAGCGTTTCTCCGCCGACGTCGGCGACGACGAGGCCGTTGTTGACGACCTGGAGCGCGTTCTGCCCGAGCCGGCCCTGGCCGCGGATTGTGACGCCGCCGCCGACGGTGAGCGTGCCCGAGCCGTTGACGCCGGCGAGGTCGCCCTCGAGCACGACGGTGCCGCTGCCGGCCAGGGCGGCCGAGTTCTGGACCTCCAGGTCGGTCGCCGAGCCCGCGGCCTGGAGGCGGAGAGTTGAGCCGGAGGCGAGGGTGACGGTGCCGTCGATGCCGTAGTCGGAGTTGTTGCCGACGACGTGGCTGCCGGCGAGGGTGAGGTCGGTGACGAAGACGTTCTGGTCGTCGCCGGTGCGGACGACGCCGCCGCTCGTGCCGCGGAGGGTGCCGCCGAAGACGCGGGCGAAGTCGCTGAGCACGATTTGAGAGCCCGCGCCGGTCGCCTCCATCACGCCGACCTGGGTCACGCCCGTCTGCGTGTTGGAAAACTCGCCGCTGGCGCTGCCGGTGAGGGTGACCGTGCCGCCATTCGTTGCGCGAACGAGTCCGGTGTTGAAGAACTCGGCGTCGCCGGTGACGCTGGCCGGGTCGATGACCAGGTTGCCGCCGTTGACGTTGCCGAGGATGGTGCCTTGGTTGCTGATGCGGATGGCGTTCTGGCCGAGCCGGCCCTGCCCGCGGATCGTGACGTTTTGGCCGAAGGTGGCGAAGCCGCTGCCGTTGACGCCGCTGAGCGGGTCGGCCAGGACGATCGTGCCCGAGCCGACGAAGTCGTTGATGCCGCTGGTCTCAAGGTCGGTGGCGAGGGTCGGGGCGTTGAGCGTGACCGTCGAGCCGCCGGCGAGGTTGATGGTGCCGACGGTCTGCAAGTCGGTGTTGTTGCCGACGACGTGGGCGCCCTCGACGGTCAGGCTTTGGTACGTGATGTTCTGGTCCGCAACGCTGCGGACGACGCCGCCGGCGGTGCCGCGGAGGGTGCCGCCGAGGATGAAGGCGTTGTTGTCGAGGACGAGCTGCGAGCCGCTGCCGACGGCCTCCATGACGCCGCTGCCGGTGCCGT
>CAYMAS010000058.1:0-18645 GCA_964388485.1 uncultured Tepidisphaerales bacterium
TTCGAGGTCTCCTGCTACACCGACGTCCTCGCCCTCGAACACCTCACCGGCGGCCTGGCTCACGCCATCAACCACTTCGGCCAACGCCCCGACGCCCGCCTGCGATTCGTCACCAAGTTCGCCCGCGTCGGCCCGCTCCTAGGCCTCGCCCACCGCGGCCACACCCGCGCCCGCCTCAGCGTCAACGCGACCGACATCACGAGGCAGTTCGAAGGCGGCACCGCCAAAGTCGACGCCCGCCTCGACGCCGCCGCCCGACTCGCCGACGACGGCTACCCCGTCGGCCTCGTCATCGCCCCCATCTTCCCGCTCCCCGACTGGCAATCCGCCTACGGCGACCTCGTCGACACCGCCGCCGAACGTCTGGCCGGTGCTGACCTGACAGTCGAGCTCATCACCCACCGCTTCACCCCCGGCAGCCGCGACGTCTTGCTCTCGTGGTACCCCAACACGAAGCTCGACCTCGACGAGGCCGCCCGCGACGCCAAACGCAACAAGTTCGGCGGCATCAAGTACGTCCTGCCCAAAGCGACCATGCAGGAAATGAACTCCTGGTTCCACGACACGATCGCGACGAAGCTGCCGACAGCTCGCGTGCTCTACTGGACGTGAATGCTACTTCATGCCGGGCAGCTTCGCGTCGTTCTCCCACGCCTGGAACTCCGGCCCGAGCAATTCGATCAGCCGATCGGCGTCCACGACGTTGAGGTCGTACGTCCGCTGCAACTGCTGAATGCGACGCGGTAGTCGGTTGAGCATGTCACCCGGCCGCGCATGGCCGATGCGAGAGAGTCCCCGCTTTGCACGGTTCGTCTTCTCGTCGAAGTAAAGGCGGTCCATCACCTCGAAGATGGAGTCGATGCGTGCGAGAAAGAGCTGCCCCATGACGCGTTCAATGAGCTTGCTCAATCCGGGTACTGGTGCGAGCAACAGAAGTCGATGATGGTCTGGTGCTCGTCTCAGCACCTCGAAGCTCACGCGAAGCAGGTGGCGCGCCTGCAGGCGGAAGTCGTCTGGCAGGTAGATGTAAAAATAGTCGGCAAAGACTTTCCGCCCACCTGCCGTCGGCGGACAGACGTCGTCGAAGTAGTACAGCGTCAGCCACGTCCATAGCCCGGCGTTCCGCAGCACGTCGTCCGCATCCATCGGAGCTAGCGCGTCATGCAGGTAGACGGCCGCTTCCTGCTTCGTGGCAAAGCCGGGCCGCTCGAGCGTCACGATCGGCTCGACGACCTCCGTCACGTCATCCGCCGTCAGCAAATCGGTCGGCAGTTCCAGGTGCGGATCGCCCCGCGCCGCTGTCAGCCATTGGCGGAAACGGGCGATGCCTGCCGTATTGAACTGCCTCAGCACGTTCTCGTCGCTCATGAGTTATCTCCGTCAATGACTGCGACGAACGCGTCACGCCAGCCCTTCTTCAGGCACAATGCGTCGGCCGCCTCACGCGCCCACGCCCGAAGCTCATCCGCCTCGACAATTGTCGGCTCGTCGCCAGCCAGTGTCGGCGGTTCGCTGCTCGTCCAGGCCACGCCGAGCCGCAGCCACAGGTCCTTCCAGTCGCTGTCGTCGTTCACGACCGCCGTCTGATTGTGCGTGATCAGCACGTGTTCCAGCACCCGCTCGACCACCTCCGGGAACACCATCGCCGCGAACCTTGGATCGTCCCGCACCATCGATCGAGCAGCGGCCGTGTCAGGTAGATGCTTGTTGATCTCCAGCCACGGCTGGGCGTTGTCGAAGCTCACCTGCCACACCCGCTCGCCCAGATCCCGATAGTTCACCGGCAGCAGGGCGGCACGATGATGATCGTCATCCTCTAGGTCCGGCCGCTCCGCGTGCAAGCCCTCGGCGGCCGCGACGATGCGGCCGACGTCTTCCTGAACGTCCACGACCTTGATCGAGAAGACCGGCGTGTCGCCGCCCACGTCCCCGAGTTCGACATCGGTCAGGTACGCAGGTTCACCGACCGTCCCGCCGTCGAAGCGACGCACCATCGGCGAGCCGCTGCTCGTCGCCTCGATGCGCACCCGCGCGTCGCTCGGCAACGGCCCACCCGACAGATTCCAGCTCGCGCTGAACCGACGAGGCGGCCCCTCACGCACAACAAGGTCGATGTTCGCCCGCTTGATTCGCAGCCTGCCGGTGTAGTTGAATCGACTCGTTTTCGGCTTCACGCTTCACCTCCCGCTTCCGTCGCCCGCACGTACAGGTCCAGCCCCAGATCGAAGCCGGTCACCCGTACGCGAAACTCGTCGGCAGTCGGCTCGACCTCGATCACGTTCGCATCCACGACGGCGGCTTTAGCGTTCTCTACTGTCAGGTTCGGCGTCAGCAGCGTCTCGTTGCCGCCGCGAAGATCGAAGTCGATCGGATCATGCCGCGCGATCGGATTCGCTCCCGCACCTTCGTAAGCGAAAGCCACCCGCAGCTTCGCACCGGACGGCACTTCCATCGCCGGATCGCGACGCACGTGGAACCCGCGACTGTTCTGCGACAAGCGAAACCAACGTGGCGGCCCCTCGGGCAACTGCGGCGGCATCGGCGTTGGTCCACCAGGTCCCGGCCGCCGACGCTTGCCGCCGCGGGCATCAGGCCGCACGTCGTCCAGCCCGAACAGGTCCGCCAGCAAGCTCACGTCCAGACCCTCGGGCGGCGTTTCCAGCAGGATCGCCATCTTCTTGAGCGAGTCCCGCACGAAGGTCACGCGGCTGGGCCACGTCTTGAACCGCCGGCCGGGCATCTTGCTGTTGGTCGTCTTCCACTCCACGTGCGCCGGCCCCTCCGTGTCGCCGAGCAGGCTGCTGAGCAGCTTGTCATCGACGAGGAGTAAGCCACGCACGCCGCGTTGGGCGGTGCCGAGCGTCTGGATGCCGCTGATCGACATGCCGTCGCGGACGAAGTCGTCTTCGCCGCTGGTGAGCGACGGATCGTGCTCGAAGAAGACGTCGAAGTACGAATCCTGCGGGTCCTCATGCCGCATCTCGATCTGCAGATTCACCCGGATCGCCAGCCGTTCCTTGTCGCCGAACGATCGCCGTAGCTTCTTGAGTTGGCCGTCGCCGAACACGTCTTCGCTCCAGGCCGGTGCCTTGCCGAGCCCGGCAAGCTGTGTTTCCTGAGGCATCGCCTTCTGTTGCTCGACGCACCATCTGGCGAAGCCAACGGGCGGCGGACGATGGCGGCGCTCCTTCTTCTTGCCTTTCCACTCGATGCCGCCGACCGTCGCCTCGAGCGTCTCGGCATCCAGCCGTTGCGTTTGCCCATCCTGCCCGACGACGTCGACGACGAGCTCGCCACGGACGATCGCGACGAACCAGTGCAACGCCGCCGACCGCAGCAACTCGTCCGCCTCGATGCCGTCTCGCAGAAACGGCACGACGACGCTCAGCCCCGGCTCGTGCTGCCGCGTGACGTGCCAGTGCCGTGTGAACGCGTCGATCATCTCGGCGTCATCGCTCGGCATCGGCACCGTTCGATTGCCGATCGTCTTCGTGCTGCCGGCGAAGAAGCCCTCCGGCTGGAATGACGTGCCGTCGACCTTGTGGATCGGCAGCACACACTGCCCCATGAGCAACCCGCGACCGCCGGCCGCGTCGTCGCTCCGCACCGTCAGGCCCAGGATCGCGTTGGCCCGGCCGGCTGCTGGCAACACCGTCTTGCCGAGTCCCCAGCGGCCGAGATCCTCCTCGCCCTTGCCGCTTCGGCCGATATTCCGCCAGAACCAGAAGAACTGCTGCCGCTTGTCACCCGCCGGCGGATCCTCGACGCGATCGACGTCGCCTAGCAACCCGTGCGTGCCGAAATCTTCGTAGACCAGCCACCGGAACGGCCCGTCCTGATCCAGCTCCACGCCGACCCGTTCGGCCTTCAAGTGCGGATCGAGCCCGTTCCAGTACGTCTCCAACCATGTCGGCCGCTCCGTCGCTTCGTGCACGGCGAATCGCACCCGCGCCGGCTCCTTGTCTCGCCGCGCATCGAGCGCGTTCTGGATCGTCTCGCGGACCAGTGCATCGGTGCGAACCCCACCCGACTCGCTCTCGGCCTCGGCAAAGAACTGCGCCTCGACCGGATCCCGATTCACCGCTGCCGTCTGCTCGCTGAAGTGCCACTGCATGTCGTGCCTCACACGTGAACGCATCGCCATCGCCCACCGCGACAGCCCGCGGCCACCATACAGCGAACGACGCGGCCGTCAAGTTGTTTTGCATGTAAGCAGGCTTCGCTGTAGCATGACGCCGTGGACGAACAGGCCGCGGCCATTCTTGAGGAGGCGGAGACGAAGCTCGCTCAACGTGCCGGCGAACTCGTCGCCGCCCGACAGATGACCGAGGCCAAGCCGCTGCTACGCCTCATCGACGAGCTCGCCGCCCTCCGCGAGGGTGAACCCGAACTCGCCCCGGCGAAGCCAGGGCGACGGCAGCCGGCACGTACGCCATCCACCTCGTCATCTAGGAAGACGCCGTATCCCAAGTTCGCCCGCGACGGCGACACGCTCGTCAAGATCGGCTACTCCCGCCGCGAAAAGAAGGAATACGAACACCGATCGCCCCTCGCCGCCCTCGACGCCGTCGCCACACACGCCGCCCGCGTCGCTGATCGCCAGGGCCGCTTCACCAGCGACGACCTCATGCCGGTTCCAGATGCAGACGGCGACGACCTACCCAGCTACCAGAGCTACCTCTGCCTCGCCTTCCTCCGCGACCAAGGCCTCGTCCTCCGCGACGGCCGCTCGCAGTACCGCATCGCCTCCCCTAAAACCCTCGCCGTCGACGCCCGCACCGCCGCGGCCAAGCTACGCAAGCACGCATCGGGTTGACACCATCCGATCCGCCTGATACACATACAGCGAAACTTGGGGAAGCTACACGAACAACTTCAGGTCGAAGACCTCCTCGGCCGCATGCGTGACGCGTCGATCAAGCCGACCGATCGCCTCGACGCGCTCCGCCGACTGCTCGTCGACCGCCTCGGCTACGACTACGCCGACGAACCCGTCCCCTTCGAAGCGGGCGATCTGTCTGAAGCACTCGCCGCATCGCCGCGTTTCATCGCTAGAACCGGCGGCGGCTTCCACGTCATCCACACACGCCTCGCCGCCACCGCCACCCGTCGCGGCACCGAACGCAAGATCGTCGACAAGCTCCTCCGCGACCACCCCTACGCCCTCTACCTCTTCAGCGACGAGCGTGGCGTTGGCTGGACGTTCCTCAACGTCAAGCTCGTCTCCCGCACCGACGCGGCCGGCAATTGCGACGGCAAGTCCCGCCGCGTCTACCGCCGCATCAGCGTCGCCCCCGGCGACCAGCTCCGAACAGCCGTCGAGCGGATCGAGCTGCTCTCTCTGGAAAACGCGCCAGCCTCGCTCTTCGACGCCCTGGCCCTCGACGTCCAGAAGCTCCACGACGACGCCTTTGACGTCGAGGCCGTCACCAGCAAGTTCTTCAAAACCTACAAACGCGTTTTCGAGCACGTCGAGCAACGCGTCGTCGGCATCGCCGGCACCGAGCCGCGACGCCTCTTCACGCAGCGGCTCTTCAACCGCCTCATGTTCCTCGCCTTCGTGCAGAAGAAAGGCTGGCTCACGCCGCCCGCCCAGGAACACGGCGACCCGGACTATCTCGCCAGGCTCTGGGCACACTACAGCGAAAACAAGAAGGCCCGCGCCTCGTTCTACGACGACCGCCTCCGCCCGCTCTTCTTCGAAGGCCTCGCCAAGCCCGGCCACGACCACGCCGGCCGCATCGGCCGCGTCCCGTACCTCAACGGCGGCCTGTTCGAACACGCCGACGACGGCACCGACCTAAATGCCGGGGTGGGGGGCGTGACCGTCCCCGACGACGCGATCGGCCTGATCCTCAGCGACCTGTTCGCCGCCTTCAACTTCACGGTCCACGAGTCGACGCCGCTCGACGTCGAGGTGGCCGTCGACCCGGAGATGCTCGGCAAGGTCTTCGAGGAGCTCGTCACCGGCCGGCACGAGTCGGGCAGCTACTACACGCCCAAGCCGATCGTCAGCTTCATGTGCCGCGAAGCCCTCAAGGGCCACCTCGCCGGCACGTGCCCGTCCGAATCCGCGGGCCCCCTCGCCACCTTCGTCGACGAGCACGACCCGTCCGCCCTGCGCGAGCCCGAAAGCGTGCTCGACGCGCTGCGCAACATCACCGCCTGCGACCCCGCCTGCGGCAGTGGGGCCTACCTGCTCGGCTTGCTCCACGAGCTGCTCGACTTGCGGGCCGCGCTCTTCGCCGCCGGGGCGAGTGATGCCGACCGGGTCTACGAGCGCAAGCAGCAGATCATCCAGAACAACCTGTACGGCGTCGACCTCGACCCGTTCGCGGTCAACATCGCCCAGCTCCGTTTGTGGCTGAGCCTCGCGGTCGAGTACGACGGCCCGGACCCCAAGCCGCTGCCGAGCCTGACGTTCAAGATCGGCGTGGGCGACTCGCTCGTCGCCCCCGACCCAGGCGACGCCGGCCAGCTCTCGCTGCAACGCGAAGTCGTGCTGAAATACAAGGAGGCCAAGGACGTCTACGGCGACCCCTTCACCGACGCCGCCTCCCGCCGCGGTGCGTTGGAAAAGGCGACCGCCTTCCGCGACGACCTTCGCACCTGGCTCCGCGGCACGGGTCAGTCTGCCAACGGGTTCGACTGGGCGGTGGAGTTCGCCGAGGTGTTTGCCAAGGAACAGCCCGGCTTCGACGTCGTGCTGGCGAACCCGCCGTATGTGCGGCAGGAGCTCATCAAGCACAACAAGGCCGCGTTCAAGGCCAACTTCCCCGACATCTACGGCGGCGGAGCCGACCTCTGCTGCTACTTCTACGGACGGGCGATCCAACTGCTCCGCCCCGGCGGCGTGCTGGCGTTCATCAGCACGAACAAGTGGATGCGGGCCGAGTACGGCCAGACGCTCCGCAAGTTCCTGGGCGAGCACAGTCGGCCCAACACCATCCTCGACTTCGGCCACAGCCCCGTCTTCCCCGCCGCCGACACGTTCCCTTGCCTGCCCGTCCTGACGCGCAAGGCCACAGGCGCGAATCGGGACGACTTCGACGCCTGCCCGTTGCCGCGCGAGGAGTACGACCCGGACATGAACGTCACGGCCTACGTCCGCCGCAACGCCTACCGGCTCGACGGCGATTTGCTGACGGACGACCAGTGGCTGCTCGAACGGCCCGAGGTCCACGCGCTGCTGAAGAGGCTCCGCGACGTCGGCACGCCGCTGCGCGAGTTCTGCGGCCCGCCGTACCGCGGACCCGTCAGCGGGCTCAACGACGCGTTCTACATCGACGACGTGACGCGCGACCGCATCGTGGCCGAGTCACCGGAGGCGGCAGAGGTAATCCGCCCGCTGCTCCGAGGCCGCGACGTGAACCGCTGGCGGCCGACGCCGTAGGGTGGTGGGGGCCAGCACTTGCTGTTGCTGCGTCGCGGGGTCGACCTGTCGCGTTACCCAGCGATCGAGCGGCACTTGTCGCCGTTCCGCACAAAGCTCGAGAAGCGGGCGGGGAAGCAGGCGTGGTACGAGTTGCAAGCCAGCCCCAGCAACGCCGCTGCCGAGGCGATGGGGCAGGCGAAGATCGTGTACCAGGACATCCAATATCACAGCTGGTTCGCGATTGATCCAGTTGGTGCGGCGATCAACAACACGATCTTTCTGCTGCCGAGCGCTGATCCGGCACTGCTCGGCGTACTGAATTCGCCGCTGATGTGGTGGTTCTTGGAGAAGACGCTGCCGCACGCGAAGGACGAGGCACTGCGACCGTTCGGTTTCCTGATGGAGAACCTCCCGATGACGATCGGCGACGCCGCATCATCCCGGCGGATCGGCGAGGCGGCGTCGAAGCTGCTCGCCCTCGCCGACGAGCAGGCCGCGTGGGAGCGTTCGTTCACTGCCGAGGCATGCGGCTCGGCCGGCGTCTCCGACGACATGGCGGACGTCGAGAAGACGATCGGCTGGCTTCCGGCGACGACGAAGCGGTTCGCCGCCAGCCTGGCCAAGCTCGCCGGCCGGTCGCCCCGGTCCGCCGACACCGAAGCGCTCGCCCCTCTGCACGCCGCCGGCCGCTCGACCTTGTCCGACTTCCTTCGCCGCCGTCTGAAAGTCGAGCGTGAGTTGGCATCGCACGTCGGGGCCGCCTGGGGCCTGAGCGACGCGGAGCATGCCTTGCTGCGCGACACGCGGCCGATCCGCGACCCGCTGGACGTGCTTGAAGGTCGTCTTTCTAGATTGAAGGACGGATAGATCAAGTAGGGTGGGCCCCGGCCCACCGTCCGTCGGTGGACAGAACCCGATGGTGGGCTGAAGCCCACCCTACAGGAGAGCGACACGATGAAACGCGATATGGACCTAATCCGGACACTACTCATCACGCTTGAAGACGATTTAGCTCCTGATCGACGATTTGATCCTGCGTCGGTAGGTAATGAAGATGAAGCCACTGTCACCTATCACTTAAAGCTCCTCCACGATGCTGGTCTGCTTGATGCGCATGTCCACGACGTCACTCATATGGGCAGCACTGGCTTCGAGTTTATGGTGAACCCTGTCTCCCTCACCTGGGCCGGGCATGAGTACCTCGACACCATCCGTGACGAGGAGGTCTGGCGAAAGAGCAAGGCCGCCGCGGCGTCGGCGGGTGGGTTCTCGCTGAAGGTGCTCGCCAGCGTCGCCACGGCAATGGCTGTTGAAGGGGCCAAGCGGGCGGCAGGGTTGGAGTAACACCGGTGGAACCTCCTTTTATTTCTCATTCAAAAGTAAACTATGACAAAGCACGCAGGCAGAAACGACTATCGCGGCACCGTCGCGTACGAGCAGGTCAAGGCCGAGCTCATCAACGCGGCCTCTTACCGCGGGCAGCTCACGTACCAGGATGTCGCCCGCATTATCGGTCAGCCGTCCAGCGGCAGCCAGATGGGCAAGCAGACCGGACAAGTCATCGGCGAGATCAACGAAGACGAACTCGAAGCCGGCCGGCCGATGATTAGCGCGATCGTCGTCAAGAGCAGCGGCGAGATCGGCCAGGGCTTTTTCGAACTCGCCGAAGAACTCGGCCGGCTCAAGCCCGGTGCCGATCGCGACAGTTTCCTGAAGAACGAGCGGGAGGCCGTGTACGAGACATGGAAGCGTCGCCACTGACGCACGCCTTTTCCTTGCGCCCGGCAACAACATAGTGAAGAACGATCAACACAAAAATAAAGGCAATGACTGCCCGAGACGGGCGCGGTCAAAGCCTCCGCGGCCATCGTAAGCGACATCAGCGCCGCGTCAAGACGAACCAAAACACCATGCCCGAGATCAAGACCAAGAAGACGTTCGGCACCGCCACGATCGCCCGCGTGCGGCCGGAGCCCAAACCCGAGGTGCCGCGGGCGCTCAACGTGCACCTGACGTTCGAGGAGGCGCTCAAGCTCCACTTCGGACTCGGGCAGTTGCTCGGCAAGATCAACTCGTACAACCGTTCCACCACCGCCGGCAAGGCGGCTTGCGTCAACGTGTGCGTCTATCCGCACGATCTGCACGTGACGCTCAACGAAGGGTCGCTCAAGGCGGGGGATGCGAAGAAGCGGACGAGCGGACGACGCAAGGCGGGTGGTGACGCAGGGGAGGGAACCTGATGTCGGCCGCCATGGCATCTTCCAACCGCTCGACGTCGTGGCAACGCGGCTCCTGCGAGGGATGTTGCGCCAATCTCTTGGCTGTCATTGCCGAAGCGGTCCAGTCGGACGCGAGAAGCTCGGCATTCAATTCGCCTTCGTGCCCGTCATGTCGGCGTGTGGACGTGCCGTGCTCCTTCGCAGAATCGTGGTGTCCCTCGGCACCGTCCTCACTGACTGTGGGCGTCTTATCAACGTCCTATCGATGGCAGCCGGTCGGCTGTGCGATGTCTTTGAATGGTACAACGGTGATGACGGAACACGGTCCGAAAACAGCGGACGCTTGCGCGGCGCTGATGGATCATGATGCGGCAACATCGAACACTGGCCCCGACCAATCGGATGATCGGCCAGCGGTCGCGGAGCATCGGACGATGGCATCGGGCGGCGGTCCGGAAGCTCCGGACAGCCGTCCAGCCGCAACACTTGTCCGCGGGCTCAAGAGCAGAATGGCGTCTGCCGATCTACAGTCGGGAATCGCGGGTCGGCGGACTCGTGATCGAGGCCGTGTGCCGGGCGTCGCCGTGTGGAAGTCGTTGCGTCGCCTGACGCGAGGCGCATCCGGGCGGCGGATCACGCGGTTTCTTCAGCCGACGTCCCGAAAGTGGAACGAACATGAGCACGAAAGCTTACTTGCCACGCCGAGATGTCGAAGCCGTCGCTTGGATGGAGCGATTTGCGGCAGCACTCGAGGCGGAGTCGACACGACTGGGAGTGAGTTCGGTCGAAGCGCGTGCTGCGACGGAGGCAGTAAAAGCTTTCAAAGAGGCGTTGGCCGACGTGAATCTGCTGCGGACGTCGGTGAACGTCGTGCTGAAGGACGAGGCCCGGCGGGAGGCGGAGGCGGTCGTGCGTCCGCTCGCGATGCGGGTCAAGCAGAATCGGTCGCTCACGCCGGCCGATCTCGACGGGCTCGGGCTTCGCAAGCCGGCGACGGGTCGCGGGGCGCGAATCGGGCCACCGACAACGGAACCGGTGTTCTTATGTGCCCAGCCGGTCGGCGGCGGGCATCTGCTGCGGTATCACGACGCCGGCACGCCCGACTCGCGGGCGTTGCCGCGGACGGCGTCGCAGTTGATGCTGTATGCGGCGTTCGCCCCTCGTGGCGAGGCGACGCCGACGGACGACCCGTCGTCGGCCGAGCTGTTGCGTGGCTACACGCGGACGCCGGTGCGGACGCAGCTGCCGCTCGACGCCCGCGGTCGGATGGTGACGTACTACGCGCGGTGGCAGGGCAAGCACGGCGAGCCTGGGCCGTGGAGTCGGCCGATCCACGCTTGGGCGGCGTGAGAAACGGATCACCTTGTTCGTTCGCTTATTGTTCGGTAGAGTCTGACAGGATGGCCCTGAGCAGCACGATTGAATGGACGGATGCGACGTGGAACCCGGTGGCGGGATGCACGCCGGTCTCGGCCGGATGTCTCAATTGCTATGCGGCGCGGATGGCGTTGCGACTGTCGCACGTGCCCGGCAGCGCCGGCGAGAAGTACGGCGGAACGGCGAAGCGGTCGCGGGCGGGTTTGCCCGTGTTCTCCGGGCAGATCGTTCTGGACCGCAAGGCGCTGGGTGTGCCGTTGGCGTGGCGGAAGCCGCGGTTGATCTTCGTGAACTCGATGAGCGACGTCTTTCACGAGAAGGTGCCGACCGACTACATCGCCGAGATCTTCGACGTGATGAAGCGTTGCCCGCAGCACACGTTTCAGGTGCTGACGAAGCGACCGGAGCGGGCGGCGGAGGTGGCGGCGTCATTGCCGTGGCCGTCGAACGTCTGGTTCGGCACGAGCGTCGAGAGCGAGCAGGTTACGGACCGGATCACGCACCTTCGCCAGGTGCCGGCGGCGGTTCGTTTCCTGTCGTGCGAGCCCCTGCTCGGGCCGTTGCCGCGTCTGGCGTTGAAGGGCATCGGCTGGGTCATCGTCGGCGGCGAGTCGGGTCCAGGAGCACGCCCGATGAACGAGGCGTGGGTTCGACAGATTCGCGATCAATGCGTGCGGAAGGACGTGCCGTTCTTCTTCAAGCAGTGGGGCGGTGTGCAGAAGAAGAAGTACGGCCGCGAGTTGGACGAGCGGACGTGGGACGAGTTGCCCGTGACGGCGATGATGTAAAGGGGGACCTGATGCCAGCAAAAGACGATCGTGAACACTTTAAGTCGTACCGCCTCCAGACGCGGATCAAGCACCGGATCCTGACGGACTACCTGCCGGCGTACTTCCACATCTTGAAGGGGGCGAACGATCGGGTCGGCTACATCGACGCCTTCGCGGGCCGCGGCAGCTACGATGAGCCGGGCGGCAAGACGGAGTACGGTTCCCCGGTCCGCATGCTGAGTCTGGTCGCGGAGACGGACACGTTTCGCAACGTCGTCGAAGCGGCCTTCATCGAGATCGATGATGATCTGATCGCCCGGCTTCGCGAAGAGGTCGAAGCTTTTCGCGAATCGCATCCGGACGTTTCGGCCCCGCTGGTTCTGCACGGTCGCTTCGAGGATCGTGTCGATGAGGCGATCCGCCATGTAGGAGTCAACACGCCGACGTTCGCCTTCGTCGACCCGTGTGGCGTGGGTGGTAATTCGTTCCACGCGATCCGTCGCATCATGGACGGCAGGTCGAACGAGGCCTTTATCTTCTTCAACATTGACGGTACCAAACGCATCGCCGGGCTGGATCGGCCCAGCCCGGTGCTGACGGAACTGCTTGGCTCGTCGGCAGAGGCTGAGCGGCTTCACGCAGCGTTTCGTGATCTGGCTGACCAGCCCGCGGAGCGGGAGGCGCTCGTGCTGGAGACGTATCAGCGGCTTGTTCGGGACGAGATGAGCGTTGAGTTCTTCCTGCCGTTCGGCGTGGAAGCAGAGGGTCGACGGACGATCAGTCACTACCTCATTCACCTGACGAAGTCAAAGCTCGGCTTTCGCATCATGAAGGACGTGATGTGGGCACGCGGGCGAACGGCTGAGGGCGAAGGGTTGCTGTTCGGGCAGAAGTCGGAGGAAGTTGAAGTTAACCTGCTCTTTCATCCGCACGACAAGTCGCTTCGCCGTCGACCACAGGAAGAATTGCGGCGTCAGATTCTGCTCGACCACATTGGCGAAGGCACTTTTCGCGTTAGTGACATGTGCAACGGACTCGCCGAGCGACCAAACGATTACGTGAGCAGTAGAGCTTACAAGGATGCCCTGCTTGATTTGGAGCGAGAGGGTCGGATCGAGGCGCTTCGAGATGGTGTGGTCGTGCCGCAGGCGAAACGCCTCCGGAAGGGGAAGCCGACGCTCTCGGACCGCCTCAACATCCGACGAAACACTGTTTTCTCATGACCCACGACCTCATTGACAACCGAACCCGCACTCTGGCCGAGCGGGTGGCGACGACGCTGGACGGTAGTGTGCGGGCACACTTCGCAGTCGGATACTTCTTTCTCGGCGGGTTGCCGTGGGGCGTCGTCGAGAAGCTGGCGAAGCTCGAGAGGGTGCGGTTGCTCGTCGGCAACGCGTCGTCGGCGAGGACGATCGAGCAGTTGGCCGAGGGGCATCGGCGGGCGGACGTGGTCGGGGACGTGCTGGAGAAGGGGAAGTACCAGCGGCGGGGCGAGCGGCGCAAGGCGATCGAGGCGGCGAGTCGGACGGTCGGCGAGGTAGTCGCCGGCGGCGAGCAGAGCGACGAGCGGGAGCGGGTCGTGCGGACGATCTTGCGGCTGATCGAGGAAAAGCGGCTCGAAGTACGCATCTACACGAAGGGCCGACTGCACGCAAAGGCGTACGTCTTCGACTACGGGCCGCTGTTCGACGAGGGCGGCAAGTCGGTGGAGCGGGCGGAGGTGGGCAGCGGGATTGTCGGGTCGAGCAACCTGACGCTGGCCGGGCTGACACACAACACCGAGCTCAACGTCGTCGTCCACGGCAACGACAACCACGCGGCACTGACGACATGGTTCGACGAATTGTGGGACGAGAGCGAGCGGTTCGACGAGTCGCTCATGGCGGAGCTGCGGCAGTCATGGCCGGTGCGGGAGGTAACGCCGTGGGAGCTGTACATGCGGACGCTCTACCTGCTCGTGCGGGAGCGGATCGAGGGCGGGGAGATGGAACCAGACCTTGTCACGCGTGGCGAGATCGAGGAGAAGCTGGCGGATTTCCAGAAGGTCGCGGTCGACGTGGCGTGCCAGATGATCGCGCAGTGGAACGGCTGCTTCGTTGCGGACGTGGTGGGGCTCGGCAAGAGCTTTGTCGGCAGCGCGATCGTCAAGCGGTTCAGCCAGGCGGGGCATCGGCCGCTGATCGTCTGCCCGGCGGCGCTCGTCGAGATGTGGGAGACGTACAACGAAACGTACCAGCTCAATGCGGCCATCCTTTCGACGGGCATGCTCAGCCAGGCACACGGCGCCGAGCACCTCATCGGCGAGGGCGGGCTGTACAGGGAGCGGGACTTCGTCCTGATCGACGAGAGTCACGCGTTCCGCAGCGGGTCGACGCAGCGGTACGAGGCGTTGCAGGCGTTCTTGGAGCGGAAGGAGCGGCCGGTCTGCCTGCTGACGGCGACGCCAAGGAACAAGAGCGCGTGGGACGTCTACCACCAGATCAAGCTGTTTCATCCCGAGGATCCGACGGACCTCGACATCTCGCCGCCGCACTTGCAGCAGTACGTGCGGCGGGTCGAGCGTGGGGAGGCGGAGCTGGGGCCGATGTTGTCGCCGATCCTTTACCGACGGCGGCGGCGGGACGTATTGCACGAGTACGGCTACGACGAGGCGACGGACGAGCGGGTGAACCACCTGAGCAAGGAGGCGTTCGGGTCGTACGTGCGTGGGGAGAAGCGGGCGTATGTGAAGGTGGGCAGTAAAAAGCAGTTCTTTCCCCAGCGGAAGCTGGAGACGCCGCGGTACGATTTGAACGCGACGTACGAGGGGCTTTATGACGAGCTTCGGGCGATGCTCGGCAGCGACGTGCGGACGCCGCCGGGCGAGCCGGAGGCGGGCGTGCTGACGTTCGCGCGGTACGGGTTGTGGCACTACCTCAAGCCGGAGTACCGCGAGGCCGAGCCGTACGAGCAGCTGCAGCGGGCCGGGGCGAACCTTCGCGGGCTGATGCGAACGCTGCTCTTCAAGCGGCTCGAGTCGAGCGTGGCGGCGTTCCGCGGGACGGCGTCGCGGATGCACCGGGCGCACGAGCGTTTCGTGCGGGCGTTGGACGAGGGCATCGTGCCGGCCGGGTACAAGCAGCAGCAGGTGCTGATCTCCGACCTCGACGACGAAGACGACCTGCTCGACACTTTGGGTAAGAGCGAGGCGAAGTACGAGTCTCGGGCGTTCGACACGAGCAAGCTGCGGCGGGACCTGGAGCACGACGTGGGCGTGCTGGCGGAGGCGTTGCGGTTGGTGGAACCGATCACGCCGGACCGGGATGCGAAGCTGCAGACGTTGCTCGGGATGGTCGGCGAGTCGTCGTTGAAGGCGGGCAAGCGGCTGATCTTCACGGAGTTCAAGGACACGGCCAACTACCTCTACGAACACCTCGCGGAGGCGCTGGGCGATTCGACGGTCGAGGTCGTCGGCGGTGCGGATAAGAGCAAGGCCCGCGTCGTCGGTCGATTTGCACCGAAGGCGAACGAGGCGCTGGCGAGGCGCTATCTTGCCGGCGGCGAGTTGATGACGGTCGTGGCGACGGACGTCTTCAGCGAGGGCCTAAACCTGCAGGACTGCGACAAAATCGTCAACTACGACCTCGCGTGGAACCCGGTGCGGCTGATCCAGCGGTTCGGCAGGATCGACCGCATCGGCAGCGAGCACGACGTCATCCGCGGGTACAACTTTCTGCCGGACACGGAGCTCGACCGCCACCTCGATCTGCGGGCGACGCTGCGGAATCGGATTCGCGAGATCCACGAGACGATCGGCGAAGACGCGCGGATCCTCGAACAGGACGAACAGCTCAATGAGGAGGCGATGTTCGCCGTCTATGCCGACGGAGAAGCGGTGCCGGAGGACGAGGAGACGGCGGTCGAGCCGTTCGGCTTGAACGATGCCGAGGCGATGATCCGCAACCTGCGTGAAACGGACCCGGCGGCGTACGAGAGGATCGCGAACCTACGTGACGGTGTGCGATCGGCCAAGGTGGCGGACATCGCGGGCACGATCGCCTACTGCGAAGCCCGCGCCGGTCCCGGCCGTGATGAGCCGGCGGTGCAGCGGGAACTCATGCTGCTCGACGAGCACGGCGGACATGTCACGAGCGACCTGAACGCCGTGCTGGCGAAGCTGCAATGCGAGCAGGACGAGTCACGAGTAGCGCTGGCCGAAGGGCACAATCGGTGCGTCGGCAAGGCCCGATCGATCTTCGCCGAGCGGGTCCGCGAGCGGCAGAGCCAGCGTCGGCACCCGCGGATCACGTCGACCAGTCAGCGCTGGGTGCTGGCGGAGCTGGCGGAGCTGCACCAAGCGCCAGACATGGCCGACGTGCGGGCAACGATTGCGGAGCTCGAAGCTGCTCTGAGGAGGCCATTGCCCGCGGTGGTTCGTCGTGCGCTCGACCGCCTGCGTCGGGACCGCCCGGTCGGGGTGCGCTTGGTCGATGCCGTCCGACGGCTCTATGCGGAGCACGATCTGGGTGAGCGTTCCCAGGGCGAGGCGGCGGAGTTAGTCGCGACGGTGGCGACGAGCGAGAGCCTGCAAGGTACCTCGTGACAAGAGCCGCCTTACGCCTTGATCTCGACAAGCTTTTGAAGCTCTGAAGCGATCCGCTTGCAGCGGTTCGCGAGGAAGGTGTCGTAATCGTCGCTCAGCACGCCATCGGTGCCGGGGTCGATCAGGTGCGTGGCGAGCGTGCCGACCAGGTCCGGGTTGTCGGTGAAGTTCGGCACGTAGCGCGACGGCGGCTTGTCGCGGATGGTCTTTTTGTTGAGGGCGTCGCTGATGATGGTGATGTTGGCGACGTGGTTGGCGCGGTCCTTGTCGACGCCCCTCTTGCGGAGGAAGGCCTTGGGGAAGAAGTGGTGGTAGTTCTTGCTGTTGGCTTGGATGAGCCAGTCGTTGTCGAGGACGACGGGGCTGGCGTCGTCGAACGAGAGCGGGCCCTTGGCGGCGAGGATGCAGAGGATGACGCGGGTGAAGGCGTTGCCGGGCTTGAAGGTGCCGCTGTGTTCGAGGTCATCGGCGGTAGGTGGGCGGAAGGGTTCGTCGTAGGTCGGAGCTTCGCCGGCGAGGATCTGTTCGACGCGGCGGATGTCCTGCTCGTGCGCGGAGCCGCTGGCGGTGGAGTAGGTGCCAGTGATGCCGATGCGCCAGAAGAGCGATCGCAGCTGCTTGGCGGCGAGACCTTTGGGTTTTTGCTTCTCGGCGTCGAACCAGACGGCGAGCGGGATGAGCATCGTCGGGTACGGCATCAGTCGGCTGGCGGGGATGCGCAGCGTCGTGTGGGCGTAGTCGACCGCGTGCTTGATCGCGCTCTCGACGCGCGGCCACGCCTTGACGAACTCATCCCGGGGCAAAGCGAGAATCGTCTTCTTCTTGGTGTCGCCGCGGAGCAACGCGCTGGCGATCTGCAGGTAGACCGTGTGGGGGACCGTCTCGAACTCGACTTCTGCCAACCTTTCTTCGAGCTTGTCGCACCGCTTGGCGAGGTCGAACTTGCCGTCGACGTAGGTCTTGGCAACCATGATCTCGAACGGCGTCAGCGCCTTGCCGCCTTCGTTGATGCGGGTGAAGATCTCGGTGGCGACTTCGATCGGTGCGTCGTTGACGACGATGATTGAGAAGAGGTAGCTCTTGAGGCGTCCTTTGAGCGAGTCGATGAGGTCGTGGTACTTCTCGTCGTACTTCGAGAAGAACTTCAAGTTGCCGCCGACGAGGTCCACGACGCGAAGGTGGCTCATTAGATCGGGTGCATCGTCGTCGGCAAAGACGAGCGGTTCGTCTTCGTCGGCATCCAGGTTGATGTAGAGGTTGGCAAAGTTCTCGGCTTTGCCTTCGTCACGTTCGACGGTCAGGCCGCGGATGGCGGCAAAGAGGCTGGTCAGGCGTTGCTGGCCGTCGAGGACTTGGTTGGCGTAGTCGCCGGGCGGCGTGTCGGGGAGCTTGGCGCTGCCGATGTTGCGGACGGTGCGGAGTTGCTCGCGGGTTCGCCAGAAGATGAACGTGCCGATCGGATAGCCGCGGAGGATGCTGTCGATGAGTGCGGCCGACTTCTCGCGCGGCCAGACGAAGTCACGCTGGAACTGCGGGATCTTGACGAGCCCCTTGTCGATGTCGTTCAGAAGGCTCTCGTACGAACGAGATTGCGGTTCGGGCTGCTGCATTGCAGAAGCGTATTGCGTAACCGTCAGATTCGGCGATGCGCCGAGCGGTCGCTCGACATGGCTTCGGGACGCGTCATGCTGGGGCGGCATGGCCGAACGCTTTGACGCCTACTCGCTGACGCACGGCATCGTCGTGGTCGTGTCGGCCATCCTGATTGTCGGCTTGGTCCGGCTCGGACAGCGGTGGCGAGAGGCGGGCAAGGGGCGGCGGTTAGATGTCACGTTGGCGGTCGTGGCGGGGGCGACTTGGGTCGGGACGCTGGCGTATCTGCTCATGCCGGGGCGGGTGTCGCTGCGGGTGTCGTTGCCGTTGCATGTGACGGACGTGACGTTGCTCGCGATCGTGGTGGCGCTCGTGATGCGATGGCGGGCGGTGCGGGCGATCGTCTACTTCTGGGGGCTGGGGCTCGCGACGCAGGCGTACGTGACGCCGGTGCTGTGGGCGGGGCCGGGGCGGGTCGCGTTCTGGGGGTTTTGGATCGGGCACCTCGTGATCCTCGCGGTGCCGGTGTACGACGTGGCGGTCCGCGGGTATCGGCCGACGTGGCGGGACTACGGCGTGGCGATGCTGGCGCTGATGCTCTACGCGGCGGTGGTGATTCCGGTGAACCTGCTGGTCGGCGGGAACTACGGGTTCATCGGGCCGGACCTGCCGGGGCGGCCGACGTTGATGGACCACCTGGGCGACTGGCCGCTGCGGCTGGTCTGG
>CAYMAS010000059.1:0-18514 GCA_964388485.1 uncultured Tepidisphaerales bacterium
CGTCGATGTTGCTGGCGACGGGGGAGGCGCCCATGTTGGCGTTGACCTTCGTCTTGGACGCTCGGCCGATCGCCATCGGGTCGAGCTTGTGGTCGAGGTGAACCCTGTTCGCCGGGATGACCATGCGGCCGGCGGCGACCTCGTCGCGGATCTGAGCAGCTGAAAGGTGCGGCTCGCGTTCGGCAACACGTCGCATTTGCGGCGTGATGATGCCGCAGCGGGCGAACTCAAGTTGCGTGACGCAGGTCGCCTCGTACTTCGCCTTGTTCTCGTCCGGGTTCTTTGTCCAGCCGTCGGGGAGGAAGTCCCAAGCAGTCTTGTCGCTCGGCGCGGGCATGGCGGCGGTATCGGGGCTGCTGAAGGAGAGCGGGCCGCCGATGTCGGGGGCGTTGGCGAAGGAGCCGGGCGTGGTGGCTTTGGGCTCGACGCCGGGATTGCCGCCGACGGGGGGGAGTTGCCAGGGGCGTTCGATGTGGGGCGTGACGGCGGGGTCGTTGCGGCGGGTCATATCAGGTGAGGCTCGGGATCACGCGCGGCACAGGACCGGCAGACTGCAGTCTGCCGGCTTGGCGATGAGCGGAGGGAGTGTCTTGTCAGGCATCGCTTCCCTACGCCGGCATGACCCGGTTCAGGTTCGGAGGGTGCTTCTCAGGCCGACGACACGTCGGCCGCCCCTAGCGGACGGTGGACCTTAAGCGGACGGATCTCTGATTGCCAGTGACTATTCAGACACATCGTCGGCGGCCGGCTCGATGTCGGCGGGATCGGTCGGCTCGTCGGTCAGACGTCCACCGTCAGCAGAAGCCGCGGCACCGGGAATCGTCACGTTCTGCTCCGCCGCCTCGCTCACCAGTTCGCTGATGCGGGAGCGAACGTCGTCCAACGTCGGCACGCCGTCGGGCCTTGCGATGTCGAGGCCTTCGGCTCGATCGGCGAGTTGAGCGACGCTCTGCAGCCCGAGCAACGCCGCGTACCGCTCGAAGACCACGGCCCGGCGGGTGCCCTGCTCGCGGGAATTGATGCCGTCGAGAATCGTCAACGCTTCGTCGAAGTCGGCGGCAGCATCGTTGAGCGCGGAGGTGACGGAGGACGCGGCATCGTCGGCCATCGTGTCGAGGCCGTCAGGCATGTCGCCGCCGGCGGCTTCAGCAGATCGTGCGGCTTGCATGAGGGCCAACTGCACCGACGCCCTGTTCGCCGACAGGTCGCCGATGTATCGGCGGGTCTGCGACGCCCGGAGGTTCGCCAGCGTCTGGTTCGTTTGCAACGCGGAGGTCGCCAGATTCGCCGTAGGCCGATTCGAGGACCGAAGCGAACTGATCGCGGACGAGGCGGTGCTGGCGGCGGTGGTGTAGCTGTCGAACGCGCTGACGAAGCCACTGGAGGCTTCGTCGCGAAGAGCCTGGATCTCCTGCTGCAGCGTCTGGAGTCGGCTCATCAGGTCCCCGACGCCGCCCTCTTCCATGGAGCGGGACGCGTCGCGGCGTAGGTCCGAGGCCATCAGGCGAGCACCGTCGCGAGCGTCGAGCGAGGCGAGAACGGCATCGGCCCGCTCTGCAACGCCAGTGGCGACGACTTCGACGTTCTCCAGACGCTGCTCGACGAGGTTAATCTGAGCTTGCAGGAGCACCAGGTCGTTCTGCTTCGACTCGAGATCGGCGAGGATCGTTGCCGCTTCGTTGGCGGCGTCGGTGGCCCGGCGGCGGGAGGCCAGGGCGTCGTCGCCTTGCTGCTCGATCGCCTGCTGCTCGGCCCGACCGGCGGCCTGCTGCGCTTCGGACCGCTGAGCGGCTAGATCATCAATCTCGCTCTGCAGCGATTCTGCCTGGTTGCGAAGGTCTTCCAGCGACGCCTGAAGCTGCTCCATGCCGGGGAAGGTGCGGTCGGCCAGTTGCGTCCGCTCGGTCACGTACCGCTGATAAGCCTCCGCATTGTCGGCATGGGGGCCGGTCTCGTCGACCTCGCCGATGCCCGGGCTCCATTCGCCGTCGCCGCGAATCTGCTGACCTTTGGCTTCAAGTTGCTCGGCCCCGCGGATGTAGGCCTCGACGCCGGTTTCGAGGGTTTGGGCGACGGACGTGGTGCCCGCGACGGTGCCGCCGAGGGCCGTAATGCGGTTGAGCAGATTAATGGCTTCGCTCTCCATCGACAGCAGGCCCGGCTCGCCGGGGGCGGTCTCCTGTGCGGGACCGTCGACGAGCACGATGGCGGCGTCGGCAAATTGGATGTCGCCGCGAACCCGCGAGGCCAGGCTTTTGACGACCGGCGAGGTGTCACCCGTTGCGAGCGTCTCGATCTCAGCGACATAGGAACGGTCGCTTCCACCGGCGGCTTTGGCACCGACGGCTTGACCCAGGGCACGGAGATCCGGCCCGTCGCCGCCTTCGTCACAGCCGATGGCGAACAAAGCGGCCGCAACCGCGGGAGCCAGAAGGGAGGACGTCGTAAGGGGCTTGGGCTTCATCCGCGGGGCCTCGGGGTGAGGAAGTCGACTGTCAGCAAGGAGGAGCGACACGGACGCGTCGCCCAGGCAGGACCGGAACGGCGTCCGGCGGAGAGGCATTGTCGGAAGCCGGCCGGTGCCTGTCAACGACGCGCCCTTCCCGCAGCACAGGAGGCGGCCGTCCGATAGCGACGCCTTCGCGTCCTGCAGGCCGATGAAGGAGCCGCAAACGCATCGCTTCCGAACCACCGGCCTGCGGTTGACGAACCAAGATCGTGCGACGTCACCCACTGCCGTCGTCCAGGGTTCCACCCGCCGCCGCTGCTCGTTATGCTGTCGGCACCATCGGCGAGGAGCCGATGACACTTGTCGACATGCGTCCTGCTTCTGACTGACTCACCGTGATCAGCGACCCGCCCTTTTCGAAATTCGCCCGGTCCGCCAATCGCACGGAGCCGTTGCAGGAAGCCTTCTGCGGCTTCGCCGGGCCGGAGCCGACCTGGTCGCCGAGCGTCAATCTTTACGAAGCGGAGTCGGCTTACCGGGTTTGTATGGACCTGGCGGGCGTGGACAAGGCGACGATCGACGTGTCGGTGCGGTCTGCCGAAGGTGATCGACCGGCGACGTTGTCGGTCAGCGGCCAACGCCCGGTCCCGCGTTCGCCGGTCGCCTCACGCCCCGGTGGCAGCCGAGTGAAGGTCCACCGCATGGAACTCGATCACGGCCCCTTCTGTCGCGAAGTCGAACTGCCACGCGACGTGGATCAGGAGGCGGTGAGCGCGACGTACCGGTCCGGGCTGCTCTGGGTGGAATTGCCCAAGGCGTCTTGAACTCGTCTTGACCTGACGGAGCAGGAAGAATCGCATTGAGGAATCAACGGAGCTGCCGACACAATTCTGTTCCTTGGTGGCGTCGGCCTCCATCGCCTAGGGTCGCGGTCTATGGCGAAGCGGGTCAAAAAGGCACCTTCACAGGCAGCTTCTAAGAACGGCGATCAGGTCGATCTTCTCGAAGAAGAAGCCGAATCGATTCCCGTCGAACGTGGGGAGCGGCCGGCGTTGGAGGTCAATGGGGCCAAGCTCGTCGTCCCCGAGTCGCTGCCGATCCTGCCGCTGCGGAATCTCGTCGTCTTCCCCGGCACCGTCATGCCGCTGAACATCGGTCGGCCCAAGAGCAAAGCGTTGCTCGAAGAGGTCATGAGCGACGACCCGAAGATGATCGCGGTCGTCGCCCAACGCGATGCCGACGATGAGGACCCCGACGAGAACGATCTGCACGCGATCGGCACGGTCTGCATGATTCTTAAGCTGTTCCGCCTGCCCGACGGCAACCAGCACATTATCGTCCACGGCCACAATCGGTTCCGGCTCCACGCGGTGGCGCAAACAGACCCGTTCCACGTCGGCCACATCGAGCCGTTGGCGGACAAAAATCCCGAAGATCCCGAAAGCCTGGCCCTCGTCAGCGGCATCCGTGAGCAGGCCAAGCGGCTAATCGAGCTGTCGCCCAACACGCCCGACGAAGCCCAGCAGCTGCTGGACAACATCCAGACGCCCGGAGCCCTGGCCGACTTCCTCGCCGCCAACCTGCCCGGTGAGGCGGAGGAGCGGCAGGAGATTCTCGAAACGCTCAACGTCCCCAAGCGGCTCCGCCTCGTCGCCGAGCGGCTGGCCCGGCAGCTCGACGTCCTTGAATTGCAGGACAAGATCCAGACGCAGGTCAAAAGCAACATCGACAAGACGCAGCGTCGCTTCTTTCTGCAGGAGCAGATGAAGGCCATCCGCAAGGAGATGGGCGACATGGACGAAGGCCCGGGCAACGAGGCCGAAGAGCTTCGCGAGCGGCTCGAAGAAGCAGGCCTGCCCGAGCCCGTCATGAAGGAGGCCAACCGCGAGCTGCAGCGGATGGAGACAATCCCGCAGGCTTCGCCGGAGTACGGCGTCATCCGCACCTACCTCGACATCCTCAGCGAGCTGCCCTGGGACAAGGCCAGCGATGACCAGATCGACCTCACGCTCGCCCGCGAGCAGCTCGACAGCGACCACTACGGCCTCGACAAGGTCAAGAAGCGGATTCTCGAGTATCTGGCCGTCCGCAAGCTCAAGCCCGACGGCGGCGGCGCGATCCTCTGCTTCCTGGGCCCGCCCGGCGTGGGTAAGACCTCGCTCGGCAAGAGCATCGCCGAAGCGACCGGTCGCAACTTCATCCGCGTCGCCCTGGGCGGCGTCAGGGACGAGTCCGAGATCCGCGGCCACCGACGCACCTACATCGGCTCCATGCCCGGCCGCATCATCTCCGAGCTACGCAAGGGCGGGACGAACAACCCCGTGATGATGCTCGACGAAATCGACAAGGTCGGCTCCGACTTCCGCGGCGACCCGGCGAGCGCGCTGCTCGAAGTGCTCGACCCGGCCCAGAACCACGCGTTCACCGACCATTACCTCGACGTGCCGTTCGATTTGAGCAAAACGCTCTTCATCGCGACGGCCAACACGATGGACACCGTGCCCGGGCCGCTGCGGGACCGGATGGAGGTCATCGACATCCCCGGCTACACGCAGGCGGACAAGTTCCACATCGGCAAGACCTACCTCGTCCCGCGGCAGTTGGCGAACAGCGGCCTGAAGAAGTCGCAGGCGCGTTTCACGGACAAGGCACTGCGGCTCATCATCGACGGCTACACCCGCGAAGCCGGCGTTCGAAACCTCGAACGCAGCATCGGCAGCGTGACACGGTCGATTGCCGCCGAGGTCGTCGGCGGCGAGGCGAAGAAGAAGGTGACGGTCGACGAGGCGTACGTCGAAAAGGCACTCGGGCCGGTGAAATTCGAGGACGAGCTGGCAGCCCGCACCAGCGTGCCGGGCGTCGCGACGGGCTTGGCCTACACGCCCTTCGGCGGCGAGATTCTGTTCATCGAAGCGACCCGTATGGCGGGCAAGGGCGGCATCACCCTCACCGGTCAGATCGGCGACGTGATGAAGGAATCTGCCACGGCGGCCTTTAGTCTCGTCCGCAGCCGGGCCGAGACGCTCGGCGTCGATGCCGAGGAGTTGGCCAAGAGCGACATTCACATCCACGTTCCCGCCGGTGCGATTCCCAAGGACGGCCCTAGTGCGGGCGTGGCGATGTACACCGCCTTGTCGTCGCTGCTCAACAACCAGCCGGTTCGCAAGGACGTGGCGATGACGGGCGAGATCACGCTCCGCGGCTTAGTCCTGCCGATCGGCGGGCTCAAGGAGAAGTCGCTCGCCGCCAAGCGGGCGGGCATCAAGGCCGTGATCATTCCCAAGCGGAACGAGAAGGATCTGGTCGACGTGCCCGACGAGGTGAAGGCGGCGTTGACGTTCCATCCGGTGGAGCACGTCGACGAGGTGCTCGACATCGCGCTGGGCGAGTCGAAGCCGGCCCGCAAGAGCGTCACGAAGAAGGCGGCCAAGCGTGCGGGATGAGCCGGTGCGGCTGAAGCTCAAGCGGCTGCCCAACGGCGAGGGCCTCGAGTTGCCCCGGCCGATGACCGACGGTGCCGCCGGCTTAGACATTGCCTCTGCCGAGGACGCCACGCTCGGGCCGGGCGAGCGACGCGTCGTCGCCTGCGGCTTCTCGATGTCCCTGCCGGCCGGCTACGAGGCCCAGGTCCGCCCCCGCAGCGGCCTGTCGAGCAGGCATGGCATTACCGTCATCAACGCCCCCGGCACCATCGACAGCGACTACCGCGGCGAGGTCAAGATCCCGCTCATCAACCTCAGTCGCGAGCCCTTCCAGGTCGAGCGAGGCATGCGGATCGCCCAGATGGTCGTGCAACCGGTTCCCCGCGTCGCTGTCGAAGAAGTGACGAATCTCGACACGACCGATCGCAACACCGGCGGCTTCGGCAGCACGGGCGAAACTTGACCGCTACGCCTCGTCTTCAAATTCGATGCGGTCGTAGACGTCCACCAGCGGCAGATCCACGTTGATGGAGTCGAACCGTGCAACAGCATCCAGTCCGCGATACCAGGAGATCTTCCAAGCACCGTCATCCTGCCGAAGAAACACCTGAATGTGCGGCTCGCTCTGGCTGACGAGCACGTACTCGCGAAAGCTTTCGATCGTCTGATACCGCTCGAACTTGCCGCCACGGTCGTTGCTTTCAGTTGAAGGCGAGAGGATCTCGATCAGCAGCTTGGGGTTCTTCAGCGTGTCGCTGCCCTTGACCTCATGATCCAGTTCCGCCTCGCCGCAGAACACGGTAGCGTCGGGATAGGTGTAGAGCCCTCGCTGGCCTCTGTGACTGCGAAAAGTGGGGGTTCGGACGCGAAGGTCGCTCGTCACAACGCCGCACGGTGTGCCTTTGAGTCTCGTGTGCAGTTCCCCAATCACGTTCGCGTTGATCGTGACGTGCTCCTTGGAGTTCCCCGGCATCGCGATCACCTCGCCGTCCCACCACTCGTGCTTCTCGTCGGCCTCCTCCTCGAACGCCAGATACTCTTCCGGCGTCGCGAAGAAGCGCTCCCGTTTCTCGACAGTCAAGTCGCTCATGGTGCCATTCTACCTCAAACAACCACGTGCGCCGGCTCCGGCAGGTCGTCGTGGATGATCTGGTGCCGCGAGTTCTCGCCGTCGTGGCTGAAGAGGACCTGCTCGTCATCGATCCGCGCCTGCAGATGGCAAGGCCGGCCCCAAACTTTGACGAGGTTGGCCAGGGTCGCGACGGCGTACTTGATCTCGAGGTCCAGGCCGCCGTGCTTGTGGGCGAGGTAGAGCTCGCCGCGATTGGCGTAGTTGCCGTCGACGACGTAAATGAACGGCCGGCCCATGTTGGTCAGGCGGTAGAGCAGCCGCTGCTTGATCCGCTGCGGGTCGCGGCTGGTGATGCGGAGCTCGCCCGTCCGCGGGTGCCGGCCGTATTCGTAGAACTTGTGCTTCTCGATGAACTCCGGCGTCATGAACTCGTCGATGAACTGCGAGTCGTTGTAGATCCGCCGGACCTCGAAGATCTTCTCCCGGCCGCGATTCGTCGGCTCGTTCCATGCGCGTCGTTCACCGACGCCATCGGCCTCGTCGTAGGCCTTGCCGAATCGGCCCTTGTTCCAGCGCTCTTCGATGTCACGAAAGAGCTCGATGCCGATCTTGTACGGATTGAACCCGCCGGGCGGCATGTGGACGGTGCCGCTGTGGTGGTCGGCGTAGTCGATGATCTCCGACGGCTCGACGAAGTGGTTCGTCATGAGCGTCGAGTGCCAATAACTGGCCCAGCCTTCGTTCATGACCTTGGTCATGCCCTGGGGCGCGTAGTAGTACGACTCGTCGCGGATGATGCCGAGGATGTCCTGCTGCCAATCCTCGAGCTCGGCATGACGCAACAGGTAGGCCAGCACGTCCCGCGTCGGCTTGGCGGGGGTGTCGCGGAGCTTGTCGTCGACCTTCGCCTGCTCGTCCGCCTGAGCCTGCATGGCTTCGGGCGGATTGATGTACCGGTCCATGTAATCCTTCGCCTCGAACCGATTGGCTTTGGCGGGTTCCATGCGGTCGCGACGTTTCCGCTCGTGCTCCAGCGGCCCGCGGTTCATGAAGACGCTGTGCGGGTCGATGAGGTCTTCAATGCTCAGGCAAACGTCGATCCACGCCTCCACGGTCGCCAGGCCCTGCCGCTCGATGTGCTTGCGGACACGCGTGGCATGGTTCGCCATCGTGTCCATCATCTTGCGGTCGGTCTTGCTGAACCAGAGGTTCGTCTTGAAGAAGTCGCTGTGGCCGTAGACGTGGGCGATGACGAGCTTCTGGTCGACGAGCGGGTTCGACTCCTGCAGGTAGGCGTAGCAGGGGTCGTTGTTGATCACCATCTCGTAGATGCGGCCCAGCCCGTAGTGGTGCTGCTTGGCCATCCGCTCGTACTCCATGCCCCACTTCCAGTGCGGATACCGCTGCGGGAAGCCGCCGAAGGAGGCGATCTGGTTCATCTGCTCGAACGAGCACATCTCGAAGATGGTCTCGAAGAAGTCGAGTCCGTACTCGGCGGCGCGAGCGCGGATCTCCTTCTTGGCGGCGTTGAGCTCCGCCGGAAACGGGATGACGTCGGCAAGGACGGCCATGACGCCCATGATACGAGACGAACGCGAAGGTTGCGGCGGAGACGGGAAGCTGCACGATCAAGCCATGTCCGCCACGCCGTGGTACCGCCGCGACCTTCAGCCGGGCCACGTCGCCGTTGGGGCGGCGGTGGCGTGGTTGCTGGTGCTGATCCTCGGCGGCGGCGTGATGGCGGTGCTGGAGTCGAAGCCGGGCGATCCGGTGTCGCTGCCGCGGGCCGTGTTTCACGCGGCGGACGTGGTGACGCTGACGGGGTTCGAGGGCATCCAGGGTTTCGACGTCGTGACGCTGCTCGCGTCACTCGCGATGATCGTCTTCGGACTCTCGTGCTTCTTGCGACTGGGGCAACTCGCCCCTAGCTCGACGCGAATCGGAGCGGCGTCGCTTGCGACGCTCTTGTTCGTCGCACTCGGATGGTTTGCGACAGGAGACTTCGGCAACGCGGCATCTTCCCTCGCGAACAGCGGAATCGAGTCGACGGTGGACGCTTCAACCCTCTGGACATGGCTCGTGCCGCTTCAGTGCATCGGTATCCTGTTGCCCGTTTGGGTCGCGGCTCTCACCGGACATCCAAAGCCGCAGCGACAGCTCTTCTGGTGTTTCGCTGCAATGGCAGGCGCGTTTCTCGTCAGCTTGCCTCTCGCCGCCGTTTACGGCGAGCCCGCCGTCGCGACGGACTGGCGATCCGCCGGCATGGTGGAGGTCGTCGAACCTTCCCGTTCCGCCGCGTGGTGCTTTGCGTTCATCGCCCTCCTCGGCACCGTCGGGCCCATCGGTGGCGGGGCGTTGTCGGTGCTGATTGCGGGGCGGCTGCGGTTCTTGTGGATCTGGGTGGGGGTGATGTCCGCCCTCTTCGTCATCGGCGTCGCGGCGTTGCTGGCGGTGAGGCCGGAGATGGCGATGGAGGACGTCGTGCTCCTGGCGGCGGGCTGCGTGGCAACGACGGCGACGCTCTCCGACGCCGGGGCGACGGGGGCGGATGCATACGTGATGTCGGGGTTGATGTTGGCGTCGCGGGTGAGCGCGGGTGTGCTGTTCTGGTTCGCATGTGCGGTACCGATGGAGCCCGCTAGCGTCGGCCGTGGCCAGGCGAACGTCGAAGGAAGAACTGCAGACCTATAAGGACCAGACGGTCCCTGACGTCATCGGGCCCGACCTCAAGGCGGTCTTCTGCGGGATCAACCCGTCGCTCTCGACGGCCCGCGATCAGGCCCACTTCGCCACGCCCGGCAACCGTTTCTGGCCGAGCCTGCACCGGAGCGGCTTCACGCCGGAACTGCTGCATCCGAGCGAGAAGGAGAAGCTGCTGGGCTTGGGCCTGGGCGTCACCAACGTCGTCCGCCGGGCCACCGCATCCGCGGCGGAGTTGAAGGACGAGGAGTACCCCAAGGGCGTCGAGCGACTCCGCCGGCTGTGCGTCAAGCATCGGCCCAAGTGCCTCGCCTTCCTCGGCATCGGGGCCTACCGCGTCGGCTTCGGCGACAAGAAGGCCACCCTCGGCCCCCAGGACCGCACCCTCGGCCCGACCCGCCTCTACGTCCTGCCCAACCCCAGCGGCCTCAATGCCCACTACTCGCCCGATATGCTCGCCGAACTCTTCCGCGAGTTTCGAGCGTGGGTCGAGAGTCTGTGAGCCGCGGACCCACGGTCCGCCGGTCTGACGAGGTTGCCATTTGCAACGGATTATGCCTTCGTGCAACGGGTTCCCTTCGCGAAGTAAACCTTCTGCACGAAGGCGGTGTTGGTCGAGCCATGTGGCTTGTCAGACCAGCGGACCCTGGGTCCGCGGCTTCTTGGTAAGATGATGCTCATGCGGAAGATCGTCCTGCTCGCACTGATCACGCTGCTCGTCTGGACGAGCAGCGCCCACGCTTGGTCGTACAAGGAGCACATCCTGATGACCCGCCTCGCCGCAGGGCGGATTATGGCGGACGACGACGCTCCCGAAGGTCTCAAGGACTTCGTTCGCGAGCACTGCCCGGAGGCGGAGGCGTTTGACCTGCGGGACTTCGTCATGAACGTCCACGTCGGCCGGCAGCCGGAGGGATACGACGGCCTCGCCTTCTGGTCGATTCACCCCGACTTCGACCGCTCGACACCCGTCCCGGCCTTCAACAGCACCGAGGGGAAGATGCACTACATCAACCTCGAGCTGTTCAACAAGGACCCGCAGAAACGCCGCTACTTCGACGATCTCTCAGGCCTGCCGGACCTCGCCGACATCCCGCGTGACCCGGACGACCCGCGGTTCCAGGAGGCGGGCTTTCTGCCGTTCCGCATCGAGCAATGTTACAACGAGCTGGTCAAGGCCTTCGCCGCCGGCGACGACGAGTCGGCCGTCATCTGGGCCGGGTATCTGGCCCACTACCTGCAGGACAACACGCAGCCGCACCACGCGACGGTCGACTACAAGAGCCACAGCTACTTCGAGCATCTGCCCGAGGACGAGCGGCCGAACGTGCACGCTTGGATGGAGTGGGGGTTCATCGACGACGGCCAGCCATCAAAGTTTGCTGCACTTCGCGACTTATATCAATTTAACGTCACGCGGCTGCTGGCGCAACGGCCCGTAGTTAAAGAACTGGATATGTTCGAGCATGTGATAAAGCAGGCGGCGCACCAGTCATCCTACTTGCACGGCATTGGCGAGGGAGCTCTTGCGGCAGTATCAACAGGCCATAGAGAAGAGGATCAAGTCAGGCTCTTCTTCTGGTCGGAGACTCATCCGGGGAAGCTTGCTGCAATCTGGCCAAAACTGTCATCGGCGGTGAGTTCGACCATCTTCGTCGAATCAGCCTGGCGGCAGGCGTGGGCGGAGGCGCAGGGCGAGTACGAACGCCCCGCCGAGCAGCGGACCGCGAAGCTCACGACCCGGCCCGCGACCTTGCCGACGCGGGAGTAAAACCGGTTGTCCGTGAGCCGCGGACCCACGGTCCGCTGGTCTGACGGTGTGCCCATCTGCAGTCGATTGCGACTTCGTGCAGAAGGTGCTCGTCGTGGGGTGGGGCTTCTGCGTGAAGGCGGGGTTCGTTGAGCAATGCAGCTCGCCAGACCGGCGAACCGTGGGTCCGCGGCTCACAGACCCGTTCGTCGTGGCGCGTCCGAGACGTTTCGTGTGTACCGTGATCCACGCATGCCGACTCGCCGCGTTGATTTGAACGACTACACGCTCGACCTCCGCGCCGCCGCGGCGGAAGCCGCGGGTCTGCTTCGCGACGGCAAGCTCGTCGTCGTGCCCACCGAAACCGTCTACGGCATCGCCGCCAAACCCGATGCGGCGAAACAGGCACTTATCGATCTGCGGGGAAACGCTACCGGGCCCTTGACGCCGCACCTGGGCGACGCGTCGGACATCGAGCAATACGGCGTCGTGCTCGACGCGATGTCCGCAAAGCTGGTCCGCAAGCTCTGGCCCGGGCCGGTGGCGATCTCCTTCGAGGTGCCCGCCGACCGGCAGCAGACGGCGGCGAGGGAGCTGGGCATCACGTCCGACACCGTCTACAGCGACGGCCGCATCACGCTCCGCTGCCCGGACGATCCCTTCACGCTCGACATCCTGCGGCAGGCGGAGCAACCCGTCATCCTCACCCGTGCCGGCCTCGGCAAGGGGGCTTCCAGTCAGGCACCGGACGATGCCGATGTCGACCTCATCATCGACGCCGGCCCCACCCGCTATCGCCGGCCCAGCACGATGATTCGCATCGAAGGCGACAGCTGGGAGGTTGTCCGCGAAGGCATCTACGACCAGCGGATCGTCGAGAAACTCCTGCGAACCACCGTCCTGTTCGTCTGCAGCGGCAACACCTGCCGAAGCCCGATGGCCATGGTGATCGGTAGGGAGAAGCTGGCCAAGATGCTCGGCACCACGACCGAGAACTTGGGCGACAAGGGGTTCGAAGTTCTCTCCGCCGGCACCGGAGCCATGCCGGGCATGCGCGCGACGCCCGCCGCGGAAGAGGCCGTCAAGACCTTCGGCGGCGACCTGGCTTCCCACCGCAGTTCGCCGCTGGACGTGGCCCTCATCCATCGCAGCGACCTGATCATCACGATGACCGAGTCGCACCGCCGCGGCGTTCTTGGGATGGTGCCCTCGGCCGACACCAAGACCGTCATGCTCGACGCCAAGGGCGACATCGACGATCCGATCGGCAGCGACGCCTCGCATTACCAGACTTTGGCGAATCGAATGGAGTCGCTCGTGGAGGACCGGCTTCGCGAGGCGAACCTGGTTTGAGGCCGTCGAAGGATCGCGTATGACAAGATGTCACACCCGGTCGTTCGAACGAGTGAAACCTTTCAACCGCGTTCCTGCGGCATGAGGCGAGACTTCAGGCTCCTCAGCAGGAACCGATGATGGACAGACAGTCGCCCCCATCGCCTCCTCATCGTGCGTTACACTGCCGAGCCGGATCACGGCAAGAAGTCGGCAACCGCATCACCCGATACACAGGTTTCCGATCCTTGCAGATCCGTCTGACGAGTGGATACTCGTCAACTTTCTCGGAAGAAGGATCGGAACCTCCTATGGAAGCATTCTCAGACAAGCAGCCACACCTCAAGCAGGTCCCACACCCCAAGCAGGTCCATCACCCCCGGCTGCCGAACCCGAACCATCGATCCGCCCCCGACACCACCGGCAGCTTTCCTGCCGAACCCGTCGACTCCCTAAGCCGTGACATGCGATCTTCTTCGTCTATGACGTCCGACGAACCGACCCAATTTATCCGCCGCGTCGCCGTAGCGTGCGATCACCGCGGCTCCGCCGGCAAGGGGGCGCTGCTCGCCAAGTTGACGGCCATGCTCGGCAAGGAACTGGACTGCGTCGATGACTTCGGGTGTGACAGCAAGTCGCGCGGTTGCGATTATCCGGACTTTGCCCTACCGGTCAGCCGACTCGTCGCCGACGGCACCTACGACGCCGCCATCCTGCTTGATGGCAGCGGCATCGGCATGAGCATCGCCGCCAACAAGGTCCAAGGCGTCCGGGCGGCGACTTGCCACGACGAGATCACGGCACGAATCGCCCGCGAGCACAACCACTGCAACGTCCTGTGCGTCGGGACGGACCTCGTCGGCGAGAAGACGCTTCTGAGATTGGTCGAGACGTTCCTTACCAGCTCCTTCAGCGCCGGCCGCCACGTCCGCCGCGTGGCGAAGCTGGCGGATTACGAGGCCAAGGTCTTCCTGGCCAATGCCGCCGTCCGATCCGCGTCGGCGGCGGGTTGAGTGGTCCCGACGGCTCCGAATCCGTTCATGCTTTCAATCCGTTCTCTTGAGCATGTAATGAGCGCCACTAATGAGCGGCGGCCTTAGAGCGGCGTGACTTCTTCGACGTCGAGGTGGTAGACGCCCGTCACGCCGCTGTCGTCGCGGGTGACGTCCACCCGCAATACCCCGCGGACGCGGACGTCGCCGTCGTACATCCGGGTGGCACCATCGATCATCTGGCTCTGGACGAAGTGCTGAACCTTCGATTCGCCGCTGAGGCAGCAGTCTTCGATGCTGTAGACGAGGTCGAATTCGTCAGTCGTGCCGCCGGTAACCATTTCGTTCCACATCTGGCCCTCGGTGACGATCTTCTGGCCGTCGAGTGCCCGGTATTGCGGCGGCACGTCTTCGACGGTGCCGTCGAGCGGATCGAAGTCGAAGGTGCTCATTCGCTGGAGGTCGACCGACTTGTAGCCGTCGGGCAACTCCTTGATGCCGGTGCCGGTCGCGGCGTCGTAGAAGACGAAGCCAAGCGCAATCACGGGAACCGTGACCACGAGCAGGAAAAGCATCGCCCGGGCGTTGAAGCCGGGCTTGGCGGCAGTCGGCGAGGGAGCGGGTGCAGTCGTCATGGCAGACGATTCTACGGCATTCAGCCTGCCAAGTGTTCGCTGACCGGCGTCTGATACGCCAGCATCGCCGGAACGAGCCCCGCCAGCCCCGCCAACACCACCACACCAACGACGTAGGCGGCTTCGAGCGACCCGACGGTCCACCAGCTGATGCCCTCTCCCATCCGCTCGGCCACGTACCCGCCCGCCAGAGCTGCCAGAGCGTGGCCCGCCACCGTGCCGACGATCGCTCCGATGACGCCGATCAGCAAGGCCTCTGCGGTGACGAGCAGCAAGACCTTCGCCCGCGTCGCACCGAGGCTGCGAAGGATTGCAATCTCCTTGCGTCGGGCCTGGACGCTGTTGTAGATGCCGACGAGGATCGAGACCGCCGCCACGATCGTCACGCCGACCGTCACCGCCAAGAGCAGCCGCAGCGGCGTTTGGATGAACGTGTCGTAGAACAGCCGCATCTGCGTCGCCGGAATGGCCGCCGTTGCCCGCGGATTGTTGTTGATTGCAAAAAGCAACTGGCTCGTCCGGAACGGTGCCGTCGTCCGCGCCAGGATGCCGCTGAGCCGCCACAGTTCCTCTGGCACGCGTGGCAGCACGGTGCCGTCCGGCGTCATCACGTAGGCCCCGCGATCCTCGGCACCGGAGGCGACGATCGCATCGAGCTGTGCCTGGCGTTGCTCGTAAAGTCGCTCCACCGCCTCGCTGCTCATGTTCGCCCGCTGCTGATCGAGGACGGCCTCTCCGTGTTCGCCGAAGGCGTACTTGGTCGCGAGCGGGACAAAGATTGCCTCGTCGTAGGCCGTGCCGGTTTCAGCCATGATGCCGACGACGGTCCACTCCTCGTCGTGCAGGTGGCCGGTCTCCTCGTCACCGTGTCGGGCCTGGAAGCGGTAGCCGACGTCGGCCGAGAGCCGCTTCGCCGCCTCGCTGCCGAGCACCGCCTGCCACTTGGCCGGCTCGAAGGCGACGCCCTCCTCGATCGTCACCGGTCGGTTGCGGATGAGCGGGAAGCTGTTGAAGAGCTCCGGGCTCGTCCCGAGGATTCGCAGGCCGCCATGGGTATCGCCCCAGAGGATCGGCACGACCTGCCCCACCATGCCGCTGAGCTTCTCGTCCCCGCCAGTCAGATCCGCGTAGACGCTGGCGTCCATGACGCCCGGCGGCGAGCCGAGGAGGTAGGCGTTGTTCAGGACGATCTGCAGCGCGTCGCCCTTGGCACCGATGATGACGCTGTAGCCGAACTCGCGTTGGCCGAAGAGCTTGGGAGCCTCGCGGCCGAGCACGAGCAAGGCGACGCCCATGGCAGTGCCGAGGGCGACGCTGAGGGCGGTGAGCCAGGTCGAGAGCTGACGTTGGCGGAGGTTGCCGAGGATGAGCCGGAACAGGTTCATCGTGCTGCCCGGTTGAGGTCCTTGAGGTCGATCTGCCGCGGCAACCGGGCTGCGACGGCGGCATCGTGAGTGACGACGATGAGCACGCTGCCGACGCTGGTGGCGAGGTCGCGGAGCAGCGTAATGACGTCCTGAGCCACGCTTGCGTCGAGGCTACCGGTCGGCTCGTCCGCCAGGAGCAATTTCGGCCGGTTCGCCAGAGCCCGAGCGACCGCGACGCGTTGCTGCTGTCCGACGCTGAGTGTGCCGGGCCGGTAGTCGCGTCGCTCGCACAGGCCGACCTGATCGAGCAGATCGTCCGCCCGCTGCGGGTTGGGCCTGGTACCGCCGAAGGTCATGCCGAGCAGGACGTTCTCCCGCGCCGTCAGGCCCGGCAGGAGGTGATGCGTCTGAAACACGTACCCGATGGTTCCGCCGCGAAAGGCATCGCGTTGCGGTTCGGTCAAGGCGGTGATGTCCGTACCGTCGACGATCACGCTGCCGCCGTCGGGCCGGACGATGCCGGCGAGGCAGTGGAGCAGCGTCGTCTTGCCCGTCCCGCTGCCGCCGACGAGCGAGACCTGTTCGCCGCTCGAAAGGTCCAACTCCGGCACGTCCAGCACCGGCACGCTCGACCTATCGGGGCCAAGATAGCTGTGGCGAAGATCACGGACGCTCAGACTCACGCGGCGCAGGGTAGTCGAAGCGATCCTTGAGGCGAAGCACGGGCCGTTCCAGCATCCACCACGACAGCGTCGCAAGGCCCAGCGTGAGGCTCGTGGCGACGAAGCCGACCAGCCAGGGATCGTCAATCGGCAGCATCGCCCTCGCCATCGGGCCGCTGACCGTGTGCACGAGATAGGCGGCGTAGCTGACGGTGCCGATCGCTACCAGCGGGCGAACAGAGAGGCAGCGTCGCAGTCGCCCGTCGCCAGAACCGGCTATGATCCAGCCGATCCACGAGGCGAAGGCGATCGACAGAAGCGTGTTGTTGAACGCGATCCTGCCGTCGAGCATCCAGTTGCCCAGCGGCCCCTGCATCGCCAACGCGGGCACGATGGTGATCCAGAAGATCAGTTGCCAAGGCACGCTGCGGCTTAGCACCGCGACCAGCCCCCCCGCCGCTAGAAAGTCCATCACCGCTGGCGTCGGCAGCTCGATGAAGCGAATCGGCCACTCCAGCTCCCACGCCGTCCACCGCCAAAGAGCTGCAAGGGCCATCACCAGCACGAACGATCCGGCCAGCAGTCGTCGCGGCAACAGCAGCACGATCACCGGCCACACCAGGTAAAACTGCTCTTCCACCGACAGCGACCACAGGTGCCGATCAAACCCCTTTGTCGCCAGCGGCACGTCCATCGCCAGGTGCCAGTTCGACAGGTACGTCGCATGCCACAGCCATCGCTCCCGAACGTGCCGGACGTCGAGCAGGACCAGGACGATCAGCAGCATCGCGTAAGGCGGCACGATCCGTAAGGCTCGCCGCAGATAAAAGGAGCGCGTCACGTCCCGCAGCCGAGCTCCGGCGGCAAGGTCGTCCCGGCACTTCAGCAGAATCCGCGTGATGAGGAATCCGCTAAGCACGAAGAAGAGCGACACGCCCAGATGCCCCAGCGGCGGCGACCAGCGGCCGACGTGCGGCATGGGCCAGAGGTGGTGGGCGAGCACCAGCAGAATCGCCACGCCCCGCAGACCGTCCAGTGCGGCGAAGCGTCCTGTACCGCCTCGCGGCCCGTGCAGATCGACGGCCGTCGCGGTCACGAGGCCACCGTATCATCGGGGCGTGCGTGTTGCCCTGCGACGAGCCTTCTTCCTGATGCTGCTCATGGCAACGGCCGGCACCGCGTCGCCGCTGGACGATCTGACATCGCTCGACGGCCGTGTCCGAGCCGAGGCGGAACGCACGCTGATGGCGACGCTCGACGTCGAGGGTCTGGCGGTGCTTCGCGAAGATCTGGCGGCTTTGCGGGAGAAGGGGCCACTGCCGACGGCACTGGAGCAGGCGGTGGAGCGGATCGTGCACCACGCGTACGACCGACAGCGTGTGCTGGAGCTGGGCGACGAGGTCCGCGAGCAAGGCGGCCTGACGCCGCGACGGGCTGCCGGGCCACGCAAGCTGTTTGGCTTCTTCGGCGTCAGCGGCAGGCCCAGCCGGCTCAACGACTTTCTGCCGCCGGGACCGACCGGAGCCTCGATCATCGAAGTTCTGCCCGGTTTCGTCGCCCAGCAGCATCTTCAAGCCGGCGACGTCATCACCGCCGCAGCACAGATCGGCCGAGGCGGCGGCAACCTGGGATTGGCGAGAACTCGCACTTACGACGATCTGACGCAAGCCCTCGGCAACATGCTCGCCCAGACGCCGCTCCGCCTCTTCGTCCAGCGGGGAGGTCGCTTCTTCATCATCGAAGTCGAACTGGACGTCCGCCTCGGTCGTGACGATCTCGACGACGATGGCATCTTCGCCCAGAGTCGGGCGGAGGCGTCGTCACGCTGGGAGATCGATTTTCAGCCGCTGTTCGAAGACGGCTTAGTACTACAGCTGCGCATCGTCAGGGGTCGCGAGAGCGGCGTCGGTGGTGGCACCGTCGGGCCACGGCTTGGTGGTGGTGGCGCCACGCCGACCACCCCAGCGCCTGCTCGACGGCGGTGAGCCTCGGCCACGCGATCGCCGCCAGCAGCCGACGCACCTCCGGCTCGGTCAGCGGGACGAGCTCCGTCAGACCGGTGCCGTCTGCCAGGCGACGGCCCCTTTTTTACCGCCGGCGGCGTGTTCGGCTGCCTCGGCCCGCACCGCCGCC
>CAYMAS010000060.1:0-18249 GCA_964388485.1 uncultured Tepidisphaerales bacterium
TAGTTCAGATCACGGCGGGACGTGCCCAGCTCCTCGAGCGCCTTTCGCAGCCGACCCCACGCCCGCGACTTGGCCTGCGACAGCCGGTCCATTGCCTGCCTGGCCGTGCCGTCGAAGCCGAGCAGTGCCGCCACGTCGACGTCGTCGATCTTGTCGCGGCTCGCGGCGATGGCGGCAAAGGCCCGTCGCATCGGCACGCCGTTCGGCACGTAGGCCGCGACCTCCGGCGGCACCGGCGTCGCCACGCCCGGCGACGCCTGGGCGAGCTTGAGCCACACGAAGGCCGCGTCCCGCTCCCTAAGCGTCGACCCGGCCGCCTCGAGCAGGTTCCGGGCCTGCGCCAGCCGCTCGCTCGTTAGGGCCGCCTCGGGCGGCGTCGGCTCGATCGTCTGGGCCTGGAGGGTCAGGGGGTCTGGCGCATCATCGTCGCGTCGGTTGAGGCGGCGATCGTTCATCCTTCCCAAACGCACCGCCGCCTTGTGAGCAAAGTCACCCAGGCGGAGCGTGAAGCGATAGCTGAGCTGGCCCGCGTGCCGCTCTTGCGGCACATCGGCGACGGTCTCCTCATAAAACGCCCGAGCCTGCCCGGCGAGCCACGTCCCGTCGGCCATCTTCAAGACCAACGCGTCGAACGCCGCCTCGCAAACGTGTTGTCGGACGTTCGCATCCTCGCTGATGCCGTACTTCCTGGCCTTACCCAACGCAATCACGCCCAGGCCGTGCCCGATGTCGTCCCCGACCGTCGAGGCGGCGATCAGCAACTCTATGAAGTTCCGCTGCGCCCCCTCCCGGCCGTCGTAGATCGCCCGCCACGCCACGAGCAGCACTTGCCACGTCGCGTCAACGTGGGGGCCGGTCCCGACGAGCGTGGCGTGTTGGGGCAATGGGTCGGGCGGGCTGGCGCTGAGCATGAACCTCCGGTGGCGGGCGAGTGTGACGAGGGGCGAGACGATCGACAAACGCCCTGCCGATAACGCCTCTGACAGGCCGCCTCAGAAAACGGGCAGGTCCTCCGGCGTCATGCCCCAGCCGTCCAGCAGGTGCGGCACCGTGTTGGCCTGCCCCGCCGACGCGATCCACCCGCGCGGCGGCCGCCAGTGCTCGAGCATCAGGCGGAAGACGGCCAGCCGGTCCTCGACGCGCGACGCCGGGCCGAGCTGTTCGAGCATCCACTGCCAGTAGTACCGGTCTGCCGCCGCCGCCGGCTCACCCTGTCGCAGGCGTCGCAGCTCGTCGGCGACAGAGCCGATCGGCGAGACCCGCGCGTCGGGCACATCGGCGTAGTCGGCCTCGTCGATCGCGTCGGCGAACGCCCGCCGATGGCCCAGCAGGCTGTAGGCGTGAGCCGGGCCGGCCGACCGCAGCCCCGCGACGCGGCCGAAGGCGTCGGGATCGAGCGCACGCAGCGCCTCGGCGTGGTCGTGCTCGTGCCACGCCAACGGCCCGGAGACCGTCTTCTCGGCCGTCTCGACGAATGCTTCGTCCGACACCAGCCGCAGGAACCGACGTGGCCCGGCGGCCTCGGCCAGCAGCTCGCGGGCGCGGCCGAGCGTCATCGCCTCGGCCTCGACGCCTCGGCCCTTCGGGATCAGGTCGTTCGCAATTGGATCGGCGTCGAGCCCCTCGAACAGGGTCCAAGCGACGTCCTGGAACGGCCGCTGGTAAAGCCACGACCCGAAGCGACCGTCGAGCACGGCGCTGCCGCGGTGGAGGTTGAAGTCCGGGCCACGCAGCTCGAGCGGCTCGGCCAACTCGACCCGCGCCACCACCTGCCGATCCCGGCAGCCGAACCGCGTGGCAACCTTGCCTCCGTCGGCGATGTCGCACGGGAGCAGGTACCGCTCGCCCCGCGCTGCCGGCCCGCGGAACAGCGGTGTCAACGATGCCAGCCGCCGCCCGGTCGGCGTCAGCTCCGGCCGTTCCTGCTCTCTCGCAACCCGGCGCTCGTACACGCTCGTCTTCTCAAAGCCGAGGCCGCTCGGGCCGAGGGTCAATGTGATCTTCGACGTGCTCATTGCAACGTCTCCTTCGGCAGCGGGATCAGGACGCACGCCGACTCGCGGGCGACGGCCAGCGGGTAGAGCGGCGAGTCGGCCCAGAGGCGGCGGACAGCGTTGCCGGCGCCGTCGAGCATGAACGACTCATCATGATCGTCCCAAGCCGCCGCCGCCCGCTCGAGCCAGCCGCCGCCGAAGTCGCGGCCGAAGAGGCGGCCCTTGTCGTCGTGCCGCGCCAGCGCCAGGCAGACGAGCAGGTGCGCATCGCCCGATCCCGCCGGCCCCCGCTGGTCGAACCAGCGGTGGATCATCGAGCAGACCGCCGCCCACCGCGGTCGCCCCTTCATGCTCAGCAGCCGCTCGCCGGCGTGCGCCATCGTGCGGCGTGGGTCCTCGCCGGGTTGGGCCGTCCAGCCGCAACCGACGAGCTGGTGCCGTACGCGGTTGCACGCGCCGTCCAGGATCCAGGCGAAGCGGTCGCCGCGCTTCGAGAGCCGGGCGACCGCCGCCGCGTCGTTGATGCCCGCCAGGCGCGACAGGAGCATCAGCTCGCAGAGATCACGCCGGGCCCGCGACGGCGGAACGATCGGCCGGACGTCGGCATTGGTTCGAGGGGGGTCACTCACGCCCAGTTGACGCCGTCGCGCCTCCGGCTCTGACGGGGCCGGCTGACCCTCTTCGCCGCCCGGCACACCGCCACCCTCGTCGGCCGCAACCTCGCCCCGCTGCACTTGGCCCTGGTCCTGCTCCGCCTGGCGGCCGTGCGGGAGGTCAGTAAGCGTGAGGACGACCTGCCGGAGGACGCGACGGTCGTGAACGAGATCGTCGTACGGCGGATGACGTGATTGCTATGATGGCGACGGAGCCGATCATGAGCACGATCACCGTCGAGCCCGACCTGAAGCAGGCCCTGGAACGCCGCGCCGCCGAGGCGGGTATGCCGCTGGCAGATCGGCTACGCCGCGTCGCCGACAGAAGCGGTAGAACAACGAAGGTTGAACCGTCGGGTCAGGCCAATAAGACTGCACACACTGTTGGGCGTGTCGGGCAGGCGGCGGCGACTGTTCTTGCCGAGATTCCTGTCCCACCAGTCGATCCGGCGACTGTGCGGAGCGATGACGAGGTTATTGACGAGTTTAAGTGTGAGCTCTTTCGCGATGAATAGGGATAAGTAGGCAAGACCGTAGATCAGAAGCCGGTAGATCACCATGTTGATGGACGCCAACGCTCTCTATCTGCTGGTAATGCCCGAGGAGGATCCGGAGCAGGCAGACCGGGTGCGGCGCGTCTTTGAGCGGGCCGACGAACCTCTCGTGACGAATTAGGCGGCCGTGGCTGAGGCCGCCAACTTCGTCGTCAAGCGGGGCAGCACCACCCGCGTGACAGCCTTGTGGAAGCTGATCCGCAATCTCGATATCCTGACAATCCGCCACACGACCAACGCCGAGCAGGCTCGTGCCGAAGCCGTTATGGCCAAATACGTTGACCTGCCGGCCGACCTCGCCGACGCCCTGCTCGTCGCCGCGGCCGAGGTGCTGGGCGACCTAAAGATCCTCACGATCGACCGTGACTTTCGCGTCTACCGCACGAGTGACGGCCGAGTGCTGGACGTGCGGCCGACATCGGCCTGAGCTTGCGTTGCCCGCAAGACGAAGGGTGCATTGCGGCAAGTCAGGCGGTGAGGGAGTCGACGTATTCGGAGACGCTTTGGAAGCTGCGGGCCGTGTCGAGGCCGGTGTTGTCGTCGTCATCGTCGAGGAGGACCAGGTCGTGGCCGTCGCCGAAGAGTATGTCGGGGCTGTCGTCGGCGAGGAGGCCGGCAAGGGCGATGAGCAGGTCGGAGCCGAGCCCGCCGTCGAGGGTGTCGCTGCGGTCAAGTGTCGGTTCTTCTTCAAGAGACTTCGGGTTTTTGCCGCCGCCGAGAAGCGTGTCGTTGCCCGCGAGGCCAAAGAGCTGGTCGCTGCCACCGCCGCCGATGAGGAAGTTGTCGCCGGCGCTGCCGGTGATGATGTCGTCGCCCGGGCTGCCGATGGCATTTTCGATGTTGAGCAGTCGGTCGGTCTCGTCGCCGGACGATGTTCGGCCGATGATTCCGAGCATGTCACCGGCGGCTGGATCGACTTCGAGATTGATGTTGAAGCCCTCGCCGCCGATCCGGTCGAGGCGTCCGGTGTAGTCGACGGCGTCGATGCCTTCGCGGCCATCGAGTTCGTCGTTGCCGGAGCCGCCGACGAGCGTGTCGTTACCCGCGTCACCTTGGAGATAGTCGTTCCCGGGTCCGCCGTCGAGCAGGACGCCCTCAGAGCCGACCGTCTTGCCGGCGAAAAGCTGATCATCACCAGCCTGGCCGTAGATCGCATCACGTTGTTGGCCGCCGAAGATCGTGTCGTTGCCCTCGCCACCGTAGATGCGGGCGTAGGGCAGACCATCGCCGATCTCGATGACGTCGTCGCCGCCGTTGGCTTCAATGAAGATTTCGTTGATATACGGGTCACTGAAGATTTGCGATCGACCGTTGACGGTGACGCGGATGCCGGTGTCGGTGCGACTGGCAGAAACTTGGTCTTCGCCCTCCGTAGCCCTGATGCTCAAGACGGTTGTGACGGTGTCGAGGTCGGCCCGGGTGGTGCTGACGACCGAAGCGATGGCCTGTGCTACCGCCCCGCCCGCTTCACCGGCCTCGGCGATCGAGAAGAGCTCGCCGCGAGAGGCGTTGCTAATTGTCTCGAAGTCACCTCGGGCGGTCTCATCACCGTCTACGAAGATGGCAAAGGTATCGACCGGATTGAGGTTGAAGGCGCGAAGCGCGACCGAGGCCATGGTGTAGCCATTGGGATCGTCGGGTCCTTCCTTGGCCGCGGCGTCGCCGAAGAGGATGACGGCCTTGCGGTAGCTGCCGTCGTCGGTCGTGCCCCGCCAGGAGCCGAGGCCTTCCTTCATGTCGTAGGCGTGCATGAGGCCGGTCAGGACCGGCTCAGGAGCGTCACGATTGTCAGTCGAGCGCGTGCGGAGACTTCGAATGCCGTTGATGATGTCGCTGCGGTCGCCGGTCATGGCGAGCTCGGTTTGCGTGATCCGAACCCCGGCGGTGAAGTCATCCCAAAAAGTGACGATGCCGACCTTGGCTTCAGGGTCTTGATCCAATAAGTCATCAACGATCTCCGAAGCACTCTTCCTGACGTTCGCAATGTCATCGTTCATGCTCGTGGTCGTGTCGATAACCAGCACGAGGTCCGTGCCCGCGTAGCCGCCGAGGCCGAGGTGGCTTGTGTCGGACTGAGGTGCAAACGCGAACGCCGGCGAGTAAAAGAAGCCCGCCTTGTTGCCGAGCAACAGCTCGTCGGCCGTGCCATCGAGGTCGAGGTCGAACGTCGGACGCACTGATAGATCGGCCTGGTCGACGTTGAACAGCAGCTCACGCGTCGCCAGCACCTCGTCGGCGTCGTCGCCGAGCGACGTAACGTCGGCGTAGCTACGCGGCGTCAGGCCGGTGTCGATCGTCCAGTGGTACCAGTCGCGGACTTCGGAGTGCTCACCTTTGAAGCTATTGCCGAATGTTCCACGTCCCGGCCATTTGGTCAGTACCGGCGTCAGGTCGACGTCTGACATCCGCGGGTCGAGTGTGGCGAAGTCGAAGCCTTCGAGTTTGTCCCGCGTCTGATAGTAGTTGTCGGCAATGTCGACTGCGGCGGGCACGTCCATGCTGCCGTCAAAGCCGTAGGCCTGCGGGTCGAGCGTGGTTTGCTGGAGGAAGCCGATGCGATCGAGCGCGGCCGACGAAAACGCCTTAATGGCGGCGTTGACGACGTAGGCCCCGCGGGAGTGGCCGATGAAGTGGACCGGCCGCGACTGACCGTCCGGCACCGAGGCCAGCAGCCTCTGTTCGACGAAGTCGGCCAAGGCACCGGCTACGTCGGCCTCGTCGGCACTGCCGGCGTTTTCCACGCGTTGCGTCGAGCGTGGAGCCCAGTCGAAGAGGAGGAACGGGTTGCTAGCCGACGCCGTCGTCGTGACCGCGTCATGCTCGATCCAGGCTGCGTCGAGTTCGCTGTCGGAGAGGCCCATTTGAAGACGGTCATTGACTGCCGCGGCCATGGATCGTGGCCACAAGGGAGCCGGGGCAGACGCGTCGGAGCCAAGCGTGAGTGCCGCACCGTGGACGATGACGTAGAGCGGCGTCTCGTCGCCGGCAATTGGGTTCTCGTAAAAAGCTCGCAGGTCATAGCCGCCGACGGTGTCGTTGTGGCCCGAGGCGCGGACAAGGTACTCGCCGGCTGGCAGGTCGGCGCCGATCGTGCCGCCGCGTAGGCCGGTGGCACCCGTACGCGGCGGGATGAATCCGATGCTGGTGCCGGGATCGCCGCCGTCGCTGGTGAAGACTTCGAGCGTCGGCAGCAGCGGGCCGTTGCGGCTGTCGCTTTGGACCTGCAGCAGGACGCGTTGCTGCCGCTCGCTTTCGAAGTTGAGGACGAACCAATCCAAGTCGCCGGGCTCACCGATAACGCCGCTGTTTCGTGCTTTGCCGGAAACGTGAACAAGCTCCAGCGGCGTCGCCTCGCCGGCGACGCTGCCGACAAGCCCGCCGTCGTCGGCATGGTCGTCGTCACGCAGGCCCGGGCCGGTGGTGGCTTCACGGACCGAGAAGTCGCCAAACAATCCGAAGACCGTCCCACCTTGATGTAATTCAACACCTTCAACGCTGGCGGAGAGGATGCCGAAGGTATCTTGTTGTATTCGAGCCTCAATGGGATCACGATCCGGTTTATCTAACGACCGAGGCGTTACCGGGAACTCGAAGCGGCCCTGCTCAAAAATTGTGCCGGCGTTGCTGAAGATGAGTCGTTGCCCTTCCGGCTCCGACGCGTCCGGCTCGTACAACCACGGAGTCTCCATGATCGAGTGCGGCACGGTCCCGGCCTCGACACGATCGACCGCCCGCTCGTGCAGCAGACCGAACGCATGTCCAGCCTCGTGCGCCGCCGCGTAAACGAGCATGTTCCGCCCAACACGCGTGATGCCGTCGGCGCTGCGAATTGCCAGCGGGTCGTTCAAATCCGTGGCAGGGGCGACGCCCCCTTCGGTGAAGACAAACGCGGTGTTGGCATCGTTGACGCGGCCCGTGTTTGTCAGCGAGCCGGCGACTGAGATGCCCGCTCCAAACCCTTTACCATCGGCGAAGCTGGGTGCGAAGCCTCCGACGACAATGCGTTGTACATCGGACCCAGTGAGGTCGCTGTTGCTCAAGCCTGGGTCGACCGTCGTGACATTCAGATCAAACGGCGAGTAGAGGTCTGCGACACCTCGCCAGATCGCTTGAATGTCCGCAGCCGTTCCGCCGAACGGGGCACGCGCAGGAACATTGTGAATCGTCTGACCCATCTGTAGACCCATCTGCGGCGTGTACCCCTCCCACCCCCGGATCGCCTCGCTGCCGTCGAAGTCGAGGAACAGCTGATACCTCGCGTCTTCGTTGCTGCTCAGCTCGGGCACCGCGTAGTCAACGCCCGCCACCGCCAGTAGCCGACGCGGCTCCAACGGCTCGATGGCGGCTCGGATCAGGCGATGCGTGGCGGAGGAGACGTTCATCACCTTCGTGTACTGCGGCGGCCGCAGGCCGTGACAGCAGCGTCGTCTATCACGACAAATCGCCGTCAGCTGTCACGGCTCTGGACCCTTTGAGTAAGGGGGGGGGTGTGGCAGGCCCGCCGTCACGCACAAGTTTGTCAAAAGCTGTTCCAACAGACGATCATGAACGCCTCCACCGCAACGCCTGATCCGCAGCGGACAAGCATTACGCTGCTGGGCCGGCTCACCGGCGACGGCGAGGCGCGGGAGCTGGCCTGGAACGAGTTCGATCAGCTGTACCGTCCACGCATTCGCAGCTTCGCCCGTCGCATGCTGGCCACCGCCGGCGAGGCTGACGACTTGGCCCAGGACGTGCTGGCCGGCTTTTTCCGCGTCAACGGCGGCGGGGGCAAACCCTTCGTCTACGACCCGAAACAAAGCCTCCGCGCGTACCTCTTCACCGCCACCCGCAACGCCCTTATCACCCAGCGACAGCGGGCACGCCATCAACCCGGCACCACGACCGCCGACGACGCGACGCGGTTGCTGAGCGATCAACTCGCGACCGAAGACGTGTGGCGTGACATCTGGGAGGTCGAGCAGATCAACCTCGCCATCGAGCGGATCCGACACCACTACCAGACGGGCACGCAAGCCGACCCGCGCACGTTCGAAGCGTTTTACCGGACATTCGTCGAAGACGAGGATACCGCGTTGGTCGCCGACGACCTCGGCCTGCAACCGGCCACCGTCCGCCAGGCACGAAAGCGGATCCTCGCCCGCCTGCAGGAAGAGGTCGCGCACCTCAAGCGACAGGAAGGGTGAGACGTCCCCCTTCCACGCCTGCTCCTGCGTCAGCGGCTCTCTGGGCCGGCGGTCGCCAGAAGACGGGCTTGCAGTGTCGCTGCGGAGGCGGTGTCGCCCGTGGCCTCGGCGGATTCGAGCAGAACCTCCAACGCCTCGGCATAGTCCGCTGCGGGCACGACATCGGGATACTGCCGGCCGATGACGTGCAGGTAGCGGGCCGTCGAATCCCGCGTCGTCGTATCCCCGATCGCGTCGGCCGCACGCATGGCCTCGATGGCGGGTCTGACTGCTGGCCGACCGCCCTGCCGCCGCATCTCGGCGAACCACGGGACTGCGAAGCTGGCCAAGTGGTCCGCGGTGACGTCGAGTTCCTGACAATGGTTGAAAACCCACAGCATTGCGTGAACGTCGAGCAGGTCCGGCTCCATCGCCTCAAGCCGATCGACGCTCAGGCGCTTGAGCAACGGGTCCAACAGCGGCTTGACCTGCGCCGCCTCGCCTCCGGCGACCAGCACGACGTAAGCCGCATCAAGCGTCGGCCGAATCGCCTCCTGCGGCGGCAGTTCATGCATGGCCCAGAACGCATCGGCGGACGCAACGGCCGTGTCGACCGCCTCGCCGGCACGACCGCCGTCACGCAACAGGATCATCAGTAAGCGCGAGGCGTGGGCAAAGTCGATGGACGTGCTACCGAGGTGCTCGCGCGCTTGATCCGTCGCGTGCCGCGCCGTCTTCACGGCCGCGGATCGATCACCGTTTCGGGCCTGGCTGACGGCCAAGTTCGTCAACTGGGTGATCGTCTCCGGGTGCCCTTGGCCGAGGACACGCTCCGTCGTCGCAGTGATCTGCTCGTAAAGAGGTAGCGCCTCATCATGGCGATGCAACTCCGTAAGCAGCACCGCCAGCTCATTGCCTGAACGGGTCGCCAGCGGATGGTCGTGGCCGAGCGCATCAATGGCACGCTGGTGCGTTTGTAAGGCATGATCCACGGCCGCGTCAGACCCGTCGTCTCCAGCTGCGACGTGGAGCGGCATCGTGAGGCTGGTCGCCGCCGCCACCTCGCCCTCGACGTCACCCTCTTGGCGGTGTATGACGAGCGCCTCGCGAATCAGATGGACGGCGGCTCCGGAATCGCCCTGCAGGTGGAGCGTCTGGCCGAGCGCTTCGGCCCCGCGGGCCAGCGTTTGGCGGAGCTCCTGACGCTCGATCGGCGGCAGCAGGCCGTCGGCGTCGAGGCGGTGGCGCAGCGTGGCGAGCGCTGGTTCGAGTATGGCACGCGACGAGACCAACTCGCCCTGCATCGCGTCGACCTGACCTTGCAGAACCCGCGCCCGCAGGACGGCTGTGGTGTCGTCAGGCGTGCCGGCCCGGGCATGATCGTCCAGCGCCTGTTGCCACAGAAGATCTGCGCGTTCAAGATCGCCACGACTGGTGTGAATTTCCCCCAACAACCCGGCCACCGTCGCGGCCGAGGCGGCGTCGGACCGGCGAAGCGTTTGGAGCTCTGCCTGAGCCGCCTCGAGCGCCTCGCCAACGCTCCGGTCCTGGCCACGAGCGACCCGCGGGTCGGCCTGCACGAGCAGATCCTGCAGGAACGTCAAGGCGGCGGCACGGCTGTTGAGGGCGGCGGTCGCACGATCCTCGGCCTGGCGAGCTTGTGAGGCCATCCGGCGCTCGACGTCAGCCGCACGCTCCGCCGCCGCCTCGGCGGCGACGGCGCGGTCCCGCTCGCCCACCGCCTCGACGTGCTTGGCCCACGTCGAACCTGCGCCGCCGGCCAGAAACACCGCCAGCACCGCCGCCACCGCCAGGCGACGACGGTAACGCCGCACCCACTTGCCCAGCCGGTACCCGCGGTTCGGCGGCGCGGCCTCCAGCGGGCGGTCGCTCAGCCATCGCTCGACCTCGTCCGCCAACTCGATGGCCGACTGATACCGGCAGTCCGGGTCGTGCTCCATCGCCCGCATCGGAATCCACCCCAAGTCGCCGCACAGACGCCGTTTCCACTCAGCCGGCGTCTCCTTGAACCGAGCTTCGGGCTCGCATGTCCCGGCCACCTCGCAGGGGGTCAACGTGTTGCCCGTCTCGCCCAGATGATCGCGGCCCGGGTCGATGCCGCAGACGAGCCGGTACAACACCGCACCCAGCCCGTAAACGTCGCTCCGCTGATCGGCGCTAAGGGCGCGGCGGGCCTGCTCGGGGGCCACATAGTGCGGCGTCCCGAAGCTGTGGCTCTCGACGGTCAGCGCCTGGCCGTCATCGCTGCGACCGATCGCCGACGCCTCGGCCACGACGGCGATGCCGAAGTCGACAATCTTGGGCATCGGGCCGCGGTCCGTCTCCGCGACGAGCAGGTTGTCCGGCTTAAGGTCGCGATGAAGAACGTGCCGGCGGTGGACGTGCGCGACGCCGTGACAGACGCCGATGAACAGCTCCAGCCGCTGGCGAAGACTCAGCCGTTGGCCGTCGCAATACGCGGCAATCGTCTGACCCTCGATCAGCTCCATCGCCACATAAGGCCGGCCGTCGTCGCACACGTCGGCGGCGAAGACCCGGGCGACGTTCGGGTCGTCCACCTTCGCAAGCGCCTCGCATTCCTGGCTAAACCGCAGCACCGCCTCAGAGCCAAGACCCGCCTTCATGAGCTTCACGGCCACGAGTCGCGGCAGCTCGCCTTCCTCGCGGCATCGGTAGACGCGACCCATCGCCCCGCCGCCCAGCCGCGCCTCGACCGTGTAGGGCCCGATTTGCTCCGGATCGACGTCGGCGGCGGCCTCCAGCTTGGCCAGCTTGTCTCGCAGGCGACGCAGCTGCTCGGTATCCAGACCACGGTCTTCCACATCCCGGTTCGCCTGTTCAGATGGCCGCATGATCAGCATCATGGCAATTGCCGCAAAAATCTCAAGCGTGACCTGTCACGCCCTCCCCTCGACTGCCCTACACGTTTGAATGCAGGATCGAGTAAAAGATGTAGGGAATGGCCATCACGAGGGGTTACACGTCCACGACGTCGCCCCGCCGGGGCATTGGCGGTCGTCTTCAAATCGACTGCTTGTCCTGCTCTTGCTGAGCATGCTGGCGGCGTTGGCGTCCTTGGGTTGTGCCGGCTCGCCTCCGCCCGCCGGGCCCGGCGGGCTTGGCGGCAAGCACGTCGTCGAAGCCGCCGAACGGCTGGCACCGGACCTGTTGGCCCAGCCCGTCTTCGACGAAGACCAGCGGTACGCCATCGTGCTGCTCGATGCCGTCAACAACACGCGGTCGCAAAGCGGCAGTTTCAAGATTTTCACCAACCAGCTCGAGGCGGAACTCTCGTCGCTCAGCGGCGGCCGGGTGAGCCTCGTCAGCACGATCGACGACTTTCGCGACCTTCGCCGCGAGGCGGGCTCTGATCCGCGGCGTGAGACGCTGCGGCAGGCCGCCGATTTCGGGCTGATCATCGAGGTCGGGGAAACCGAGGATCCGCGCGAACCGCAATTCTACCAACTCACATTCCGCCTCACCGACGTGCTCGGCGGACAGGTGTTCTGGGCTAGGACGTACAACGTCGCCGCCTGAGGCCAAGCACTGAGAGCAACGTCATGAAATTCCAAACTCGAAAAACTTTCCGAGCCGCAACCTGCGCCGTCGCCTGCGGGCTCGGCTTCTCCGCTGCGGGCTGTGGCACGAAAGTCGACGCCGCCCCGCCCGGGGCATCGACACGGCTCACCGGCGAGGACGTGATTGGTGCCGCCGATGAGGTAGTGCCGAACCTGCTTGAAAGCGACCTGCTCGCCGATGCCGATGAGGCGGGCGTTCGGTTGCGCGTGCTGGTACTACCGGTGATCAACCGCCTGACGGGCCAAGTCATGACCGACGCCGAGCGCCGCATGTTCACGAACCAGATCCAGGCTCGGCTGTCGACGCAGTCGCCGGAGCGATTCGTCTTCCTCCAGCCGCCCGAGGAGATCTACGCGCTGCGGACGCGTGTGCTCGAGGACGACAACGTGGTCGAGCTGGAGCGTCGGGATTATCCTGCCGACTACGCGTTGCACGCGACGCTGGCCAGCGAGGTTGAGGTGTCGGCCGGCGGTCGACGCGATACGTACAATGCTCTGTTCGTTTTGACTGACCTTGCCTCGGGCGAGCGGCCTTGGAGCGACACCTACGTGATTGACAAGCAACGCCGCCTGCGGGCCGACGAGCGTTGATAGATGACACGTACGCCTTGAAACGTGCGTCGTTGTGCGAAGCTGAACGCTGATGCAGCCAAGCGGTCTGACTCAGCGAGTTTCTTCCTTAGCCTTAACGATCGTCGAGAAGGTGTTGGTGAGCAATCGCTCAATTCCGCCAGGCGATTCGTAGTTGAAGGTGATTCCGTCGGAACCGACGATGATCGTGTCGAGCTTGCCCGAGTCCTGGGCAACCGGTTGTAGCAGCACTTGGACTCTGGACGTCCCCTCGCCGTTGCCGATGACAAGGTAGTTGAGGCGGTCGCTGTGCAACTGAATGACATTGCGGCCGTGGTCGGTCTGGTACCTTATTCGCACGTCGCCGTTCTCGAGCAGCTCGCGCCCGACGATCTTCGTGACGGCACCCCGCACGCCGGTCTCCATCGCCAGCGGGCCACGGATGACGCCAAGGCCTGGATCGCGCCCGTCTCGGCGTGCCAGTTCGGCTCGGACTGCCTCGACCGTGCTCGTCGGCTGAAGTGGTATGCCGGCCTTGCCGCCGTTGGCGAACACGCCAATGTCTTTCTGCAACTTGTTGACGATGACAAGGCTTACCTCCTCGACGTTGCCATCATGGTAGTCAGCTTTCTGTCCGGCCATCGCCGCCTGCAAGACCTGCTGGCGGTAGCGCGTTGATGCCTCCGGCCCGAGCTTGTCCGCCGCCGCCTGACGCGGGTCGAGCACCGGAATGTCGATCGGCCCGGCCGTCCGGTGGTTCATGCCCAGCGAATCGCCGGCGAAGTAGGCCACGGCCGGAACCGCCTGATCTTCCTCAAGGACAACGGACTGGCGCAGCTGCGTCATGTCGCCCGTCAGTCGGCCGTCGGGGCCGATCTGCTCGACCTCGACGACCACCTCGTGCTCGCCGGGCGGCAGGTCGAGGGAGATTACCTGCGTCGCCATCGGCAGACGCAGCTCCCGGTCCTCCGAGCGGTTGTTGATCATCGCCAGCACCTCGCCGGTGTTCTGGCCGACTTCGCCTGACTTGAACAGGCGGCGTCCGAATGACACGAGCTGCGCGCCCATTTCATCGAGTTCGCCGCCGTGTCCGTCGAGCCGGGCCTGGATGACCTCGTCGCGGTGCGAGATGACTTCCATCAGGTTGCCCTGTTCCTCCCGGAACAGCGGCCTTGGCTCGCCGTTGACCGAGACGCGGAGCTTGACCGGCTTCATCGGCCCGGCAGGCAGGTACGTCTCCGTCGACTTGCCGCCCTTGTTGATGTCCGGCTCCCACTGGCCCCAGGCGATGAAGTTGTTCTCGTACCTCGTCCACCGCCGCGGGCCGGCACCGGTGTCGACGACCAGCAGCACGTTGCCGTCGCGGGCCAGGTCGGCCAGTCCTGCCGGCAGCTCCTCGCGCAGCTTCTGGGCCTGCGTCGCGTTGCCAAGCTCGTCCCACGTGCGGGCCAGCAACGCCGTAACAAACGGCAGCGTACCGGGCTCGATGTCCTCTTGGCCCTCTTTTTCCTTTTCGAACGCTGTTTGCTGCTGGAGCCGAATCCGTGCCGCCTCGAAGGCGCCGCGGGCGTTGTCGAGGTCGCCGTCGATCAGGAGGCACACGCCGTGGTAGAAGGCGGCCATCACCTTCTCGTGCGTGTCGCCCTGCCAGGTGGCGTTGCGTTGCCCGCCGTCGGCCGACGCCAGTGGCGCGTCGTCAATCGTGCGGTTGGCCCGCAGCAAAGCGTCTCGCGCGGTCGGCAGATCACCAATGGCCATCGCCGCCCGGGCCAGCACGAGGTTGTCCAACGCGTAATCCGGCTGCGTCGGATCGGCGGCAAACGGCCTGAGAATCGAGATCGCCTGCTCGGGCTTGCCTTTGTCAATGAACCCGACCGCCGCGACGCGATCCTTGTTCAATTCGGCCTCGCCCGCACAGCCGGCCGATGCGAGAACGGCGGCGACCGTGGCACAGCAGGCGGCGGAAAGCGTCAGGCGGCGAAGGACGTCGTGCATGATCGGGCGGGCGTGGAAAGACAGATGATGAACTTGACCGTTCAAAGAAGGCGTCACCTAGGCGCGACGCGGTCGACGGCGATGACGGCCGTTTCGTCGTCGCTTATCTCGGTGATCGCGCCGTAGACGGTCATCGCGTGCGGCCGGCCGTGCTTGAGACGGCGAAGGTGCAACGTTATCGACGGGTCGCTTTGCTCGAGGTCGAGCCGCAGCCGGTAGCGGCCGTCGTCGGCGTTGAGGTAAACGAGCACGTTGCCGGCGATGAGGCGTGGCAGGTCGCTCACCGTCCCGTCAAAGCGCACAGTGTGCCCGCGCAGCTTCATGCCGACCTCGCGGAAGTCGCCGCCCGGACCACGCAGGTGCGTGCCGTCGAAGACCAGCGGCGGCAAGTTGGGCATGCCATCGACCTCCTCATCGACGATGGCGTTGAAGGCCATCCTCGCCTGCTCGGCCACCTGCGCGTACTGCTGCGTTGCCTCGGCCAGCTCCACGACTGTCGTGGCCGACAGCACGCTGCGGAGCCGACGCAACGCGTCGTCTCGAAGCTGCCGGTAGGCCATCTTGCCGGCGCTGCCTTGAGCCACGCCCTGCTCATCACCGGTGGCGAGCGACGCGTCGGCAATGGCCAGCTCGCGTTCGGCCGCCAGGAGCGGGCCCATCGCCTGCATCGTCGCGGACACGGCTTTGCGTTCCTCTTCGACAAGGTGGTCGGCCAGCCGCTTGGCCCGCTCCAGCGTCCGCCTCGCCTCGTCCATCCGCGCGATCGCCTCGCTCGTCAGCACCCGAACCTGCTCGAAGCGGCCCGTCGATGCGATCAACCCCAGCAGTGCATCGACCTCGGCCAAAACCACCTGCGTGTCGTTCCGCGTGCCCGGCACCCGCTGCCACACAAAAGCCGGCGTCGCCTCGACGAGCCTCCTGAACTGCCGGCGATTTTCCTGCATCTGCTGGACCAGCTCCTGGCGGTCCTCCTCCCGCAGGGCCGCGTCCAGCCGTTCCTGGATCCGCTCGTTGCTGCGACGGATCTCGTCGCGGACTTCCTCGAACGACACCGTCGGCTCACGCACCGGAGTTAAGACGTCGCCGTCAGGCTCCTGGGCCTGCGCAATGCCCGCCGAAGCCAACGCGATCGCCGTCGCGGCCAGGAATGCCAGCCAACGCGATGGCGATGAGTCGGCTCGAGTCTTTTGATGATGCATAATCAGGAGCAGGTGAAGAAAGGAGCAGGTGAAGAAAGACGCTGGCGGGCAGACGATCAGCGAGCGGCATTGTCGCGAAGAATCTCAGCCAGACCGGAGTCGGATGAAGCAGCGCTTGTAAAGCTGTCGCTCATGCCCTCCACCTGCGTCTCGGCACCCGCGATCGCCTGCTCGACGTTCCTGGACAGAGCACGGCTCCTGCTCTCCAAAGCGTCGAGTTCGTCGCGTCCCAGAAAGTCCACGTTGTCGGCCGACTCCCTGGCGTCGGCCTGAAGCATTTGCAGATATTCGAGGTCGTTTTCGAGCAGCTCGTACTCGTCCATCGCCGCCGCGTTGGCGTTGCGGGCAATCGGAATCCGCTGTGCCAAATTCGCCACAAAGGTATCGAGCTTCTCAACCTGAACCGTCATCCGCTCGGCCTCGCGATCGAGCCGTTGCCGCTTGGCCTCGGCATCACGCAGCGCACGTGAGAGTTGATCGCGGTCCAGGCCCGGCCGCGTCGTCGCCGACTGCTGCATCAGCGCGTTGCCTTCGGCAATCTGGCTTTCGAGTTGGGCCATCTCGTCCTGCTTCTCCTGCAGGTCTCGGCCCCGTTGCTTAGCCATCGTGCCGACCCGCGCGTGCCGCTTTTCCATGCTGATGATCCGCTCCTGATTCTGGCGAATCTGCCGCTCGAACATCTTCATGTCGACGTCGTGCTCGCCGACGAGCTCGCCCAACCGATCAATCATCTGCGTTCTGGCTGTCACGATCGTCGCGCCGCCCCGCGGATCACAGCTGATGTAAAGAAGCGTCGCCGCAAGCAGCAGGACGACGAGGCCGGTGAAGGTAAGGGTCAAACGCATGGCAGGCGGTGGCAGGCGGTGGTCGGGCGTAACACGCGGCGCTTTCACCATCGGCTACCCGCCGTTGCCGCCCGGCGTGACAGCTGGAAACGGCAGGAAAGTATTTCCGTGGTTCCGGCAACAGCGGCAGGTCGCCGACGGCGTCCATTTGTTCGATGAGCTGCGCGAGCATGAACGTCTCGGCGTGGCGAACCTGCAACCGGTTGGGCGACTCGCCCAACGCCTCGCGACGCAGTTCGTCCCGCTCATCGTCCGTCATCGACTTGAGCCGGCGGCGGGCGAGCTTCTCACGCTCGGCGGCGGCCTTGTCGTAGGCACGTTCGGCCTCCTTTTGAGCCGCCTGGTGCGTCTTGGCCGCCTCGAGCCGTTGGCGTTCGAGCCGTTCGGCGGCGTCGCGTTGCTCGCGCGACACGTAGCCGTCGGGGTCGCTCCACTTCTCGCGGATGCTCTGGGCCAAGAAACCGCCCCGGCTGGTCTTGGGGGGCCGGCCGTGGGCGTCGAGCCACGCGAGCACGTCGAGCTTGCGTTCGATCAACTCCGGCGGGTGGTCGGCTAGCAGCTCGGCGGCGACGCGGCTGGTCACGCCCTCGCGCCGCAGCCGCTGCTCGAGCTCGGTGGGCACCTCCGGCGGCTCGGGCAAAGCGGCGCGGCTAGACCGACCAGCGTTGGCGTGCTCGAAGTGGATCTGCCACTTGCCCTTGCCCAGCTTCGTGTACCGCCTCGTCGTCGGCTCGGGCACGATGAAGCCACGCTCCTCGAGCCGCTTGACGGCCGGCGCCAGCGCCTGCTTGACCTGGCCGACGTCGTAGTTGGTGCTGAGCCCGAGCTTCTGGTGGGCCAGGACCTTGAGGTCGAAGCTCTGGCGGCTCTTGCGCCAGAAATGCTTTCCGAGGAACCGATACAAGACCTTCGCCATCGGCAGCTTCAGCGCTCGGTACTCGAGAAAGTCGATGTCGCGCAGGTAGCCGGCCTCGAAGCTGCGGTGGACCTGGTCGGCCCAGGTGACGCTGTAGTCGCCGACCCGCCCGCCGGCGTCCTCGGCCCAGCTGAAGCTCTGGATGAAGTTCATCCCCTCGCCGCTCTGCCACTCCTTGTCCTGGTTGTCGAACCAAGCGTAGCTGAACTCATAGGTCGTGCTGCCGAGGCGTGCGATCGACTCGCCGAGCCGCGCGTAGCTCTGGCCGCCGGTGCTCAGGCCCAGGACGCTGGCCAGCTCGTAGCGGGAGAACGTGACCGTCTTGGGCCACCGGCGATTAATCGCGTGACGCCGGCGGTGGTGCGTCAGTTGCAGGATGCCGAACAGGATCTCCTCGTCGTAGTAGGTCGGCAGCCCGTACTTGGGCGAGCCGCTGATGGTCACGGTCCGCTCAATGGCTTCGCAGGTCCGCTTGTCGCGAATGTGGTCCTTGAACTCGACGATCGGGTCGTTCTTGACGCCCCGCCGCGACCGCAGTGTCTTGCCCGGCAGCGAGAGTGGGAATTCGGCCATGTTGAGCTCGTCCTTGCCCTGCTCGTACTCGGCCAGCGCTTCGGGAAAGAGGCTCGGCTGGTCGTCGTCGCGCGAGCCGGACAGCCCCGCTGCTTTTACGGCTTCCACGGCCTTCGCGGCATTTACGGGTGGCCCGCCGGGCGCGGTCGGCAGGCCTCGATCGTTTGGCGATGCAGGATTTGGCTC
>CAYMAS010000061.1:0-17817 GCA_964388485.1 uncultured Tepidisphaerales bacterium
CGGCCGTGGCTGGCGTACTGGCTGTTCCCCATCCCCAATCAGATGGCGATGTGGCCGCAGTTCCGCTCACCCCTCATGTGGGACGTCTTCGCTGTCAGCACCTACGCCAGCGTCTCGGCGCTGTTCTGGTACGTCGGCATGGTGCCGGATCTGGCCACGCTGCGTGACAAGAGCAAGCACTGGCTGCAGCAGATGATCTACGGCGTACTGAGCCTGGGCTGGACCGGCAGCAGCCGGCACTGGCACCGGTTCGAGAAGATGTACCTGCTGCTGGCCGCCCTCGCCACGCCGCTGGTGCTGAGTGTCCACTCGGTCGTGTCGTTCGACTTCGCCGTCAGCCAGTTGCCGGGTTGGCACACGACAATCTTCCCGCCCTACTTCGTCGCCGGGGCCGTGTTCGGCGGGTTCGCGATGGTGCTGACCCTCGCCATCCCCGCCCGGTGGCTGTTCGGGCTCGAGGGCGTGATCACGATGCGGCACATCGAGAACATGAACAAGATCATGCTGCTCACCGGCATGATCGTCAGCTACGCCTACCTCACCGAGTTCTTCGTCGCCTGCAACGTCCTGGCCCCGCAGGTGCTGTGGTTCAAGGCCGCCCGCACGAACCTGTTCGTCACGATGGCCGTGGCCATGTGCGTGAACTTTGGCATGTGGTTCGAGCGGTTCGTGATCATCATCATCTCGCTGACCCGCGAGTTCCTGCCCAGCAGTTGGGGCGAGTTCTGGCCGACCTGGGTCGACTGGGCGATGTTTGCCGGGACGTTCGGGCTGTTCTTCTTCCACCTGCTGCTGTTCGTCCGCTTCGGCCCGATCATCGCCATGGCCGAGGTCAAGAGCATTATGCCCCAAGCCCACCGCACCCACGGCGAGCACGAAACCGACGCCGGCGCCACCGATTACCGCCCCAGCGACGACGGCACCGGCCGCCCGGCGCTGAACACCTGAAGGACCACCTGAAGGACCACCTGAAGGAGCCGACATGACCCTCCAAGAACGACCCATCACCCGCGGCAAAGGCTCCCGAGTCGATACCACCGTGCTCCCCGACGGCCGCGTCGCCCACGACGTGCCGGTTCTCGAGGACGAGCAGGAACGACTCGTCGGCGTGCTGGCCGAATACGACAACGTCGACGCCATCTTCGCCGCCGCCGAGGCGGTGAAGGCGTCGGGCGTCACCCGGTTCGACGTCCACTCGCCGTTCCCGTTGCACGGCATCGACGACGTGATCGGCATCAAGCCGACCATCCTGCCGTGGATCGTGCTGAAAATGGGCTTCGTGGGCATGATGGGCGGGCTGTTCCTGACCGTCTTCACCATGGGCGGTTTGGGCGAGTTCCCGGGGCTGGCGGCGCTCTCGCCGTACGAATACCTGATCAGCGGCAAGCCGCTCAACTCGCTGCCGGCGTTCATCCCGGTGATCTTCGAGACGACGATCCTGCTCGCCGCCTTCGCCGCCGGACTGGGCATGCTGGCGCTCAACGGCTTGCCCATGCTGTACAACCCGCTGCTCAAGAACAAGCGGTTCCGCCGGGCGACCGACGACCGGTTCTTCGTGGTCATCGACGCCAACGACCCGAAGTTCGCCCAAGGCGTCGCCGCCGTCCGCGGCACGAGCCCGCTGGCCGTTGAGGAGGTCAAGGACTGATGACCACGTTCGACAAAAACAATCTCAAGAACCTCAACGACCACGACTACGCCCCCGGCGGCCTGATGCGGTCGGCCAAAGAGAACCCGTCGGTCATGATGGGCCTCTCGGCCGTGGGCCGGTACCGCCGTGTGCCGTTCTGGCTCATCGGCGTCGTGGCGATCGTGATCCTGGCGTCGTTCGTGCCCATCGCTTGGGCGTTCAAGGCCCGGTTCAGCAAGAGCGAAGAGCCGCGCGTCCACCTGTTTCAGGGCATGGACAACCAGCCGGCCTACCGCGCCCAAGCGGCCAACCCGATGTTCGACGACGGCCGGGCGGCCCGCATGCCGGTGCCCGGCACCATCGCCCGCGGCCGGTTCTTCGAGAACCAGGCGTACGAACTCGGCTACACCGGCGACGTCGTCGCCGGCGGCGAGGTGCAGTGGGTCGAGGACATGGCCGAGACGCTCGGCGACGAGATCGTCTTCGACCGCGCCCTGCTCGACCGCGGCCAGGAACTGTACAACCGCTTCTGCTGGCTGTGCCACGGCTACGACGGTTACGGCAACGGCCCGATCCACGTCCGCGCCCGCAAGCTGCTCGACGGCGCGGCCGCCGGGTGGGTCCAGCCGAGCAACCTCCACGACGAGGCCCGCCTCTCCCGCAGCGACGGCCACATCTATAACACCGTCACCCGCGGCATCCGCAACATGGCCGGCTACGGCCAGTCGATCCGCGACCCCCGCGACCGCTGGGCCGTGGTCGCTTACGTCCGTGCCTTGCAAACGGCCGGTGGCGTCGAGGCCGATCGGTTGCCGCCGGACGTGCGGCCGATGTTGAGCGAGGTTGTGCCGCCGATGATCAACGGCGAGCCGCCAATCGTCCTCGAAGAAGAAGCCCCCGGCGACGCCGAGGATGTCGAAGGCGTCGTGGACCCGAATGTCGACGCCGACCCCGCCGTTGAGCTTGATTAACCGAACCGATCCGCCCCAACACCCCCATGGCCCATCACCCGGACATCACGCTCACCGCGCAGGACGACGATCTGCGGCTCGGCTCCAAGACGGCCACGCTGCGGGGGACGTTGCTGATCGTCGGCATCGTCGGCATCGTCGCGGCACTGCTCTTGTCGTTCCTCTTCGGCGGCGTGCGGCACTTCTTCCTGGCGTACCTCGTCGCCTTCCTGTTCGCCCTCTCGTTCGCCGTCGGCGGGTTGTTCTTCACGCTGCTGCAGCACGCGACCAAGGCCGGCTGGAGCGTGACCGTCCGCCGGGTGCCCGAGGCACTGGGGGCGAGCTTCGGCCCGCTGCTGCTGCTGGCGGTGCCAATCTTGGTGAGTTTGGCGCTGCCGGGCGAGACGGTGCTCGAGCCGACGGCCGCCGTGCTCGATGACCACGCCCCGACCGAGGGCGACTTCGTGGGCAACAAGGTCCGCCACGACGCCGGTGAGTTCGACGGCGGCGTCGAGTTCGCCAGCATGCCGACGCTTTTCCCCTGGGCCGCGAAGTTCGATGAGTCGGAATTCGACGACTACAGCGGTGCCTACGGACCCGAGGGAGCCGACGCCACGCAGGTCGGCGACCAGATGGAAAAGAACCTCACCACCTTCGCCGACGGCGAGCACGGTGAAGGAGAGCATGCCGGCGAGCACGTCAATCACGACGAGCTGCACCACTTCGACGAGCCGTTCACCGTGCTGACGAGCGTGGCGACCGAGGAGGCCGTGTTCGAGCATTTCGTCATGGACGACATGACCTACGGCAAGCTGCCGTACCTCAACGGCTTGTTCTTCACCGCCCGGCTGCTGATCTGCATGGCGGCGCTGTGGATCGTCGGCAGCTACTTCTACAACAAGAGCCGCCAGCAGGACGGTTCGGCCGACCCGATGCTCAGCGACACGATGCGCCGCCGCAGCTACCCGGCCCTGATCGTCTTCACGCTCGCCATCTCGGTGCTGTCGTGGGATCTGATCATGTCGCTGGACCCGCACTGGTACAGCACGATCGTGGCCGTCTACTACTTCGCCGGGGCGGCCGTGGCGATCTTCGCGCTCATGGCCGTGCTCTACCCGGTGCTGCACAACCACGGCATGATGCAGCGGGCGGTGACGGTGGAACATTTGCACGACGTCGGCAAGTTCATGTTCGCGTTCGTGATCTTCTGGGGCTACATCGCCTTCAGCCAGTACATGCTGATCTGGTACGCCGTGCTGCCGGACGAGGTGACGTGGTTCGCCCGCCGCGGCGTGACGACGGTGCCGGAGAACCTCGCCATCTTCGGCGGCGACGGTGAGGCGTACGCCGGGGGTTGGTGGACGATCGTCTCCGCCGCGCTGTTGGTGGGCCATCTGTTCATCCCGTTCTGCGGGCTGCTGTCACGGCACGTCAAGCGGCGGGCGAACCTGCTGGCGTTCTGGGGCGTGTGGCTGCTCATCTTCCACTGGCTCGATTTGTACTGGCTGGTGATGCCGGAGATGCCCGGCGGGTTCTGGGTGAAGCTGCCGTTCGTCGAGATCGCCGCGACGGTGGGCGTGATGGGCGTCTGGGGCTGGTACGTGCTGGGCAAGCTGGCCGAGGGGCCGCTGGTGCCCGTCGCCGACCCCCGGCTGCCGGAGAGCCTGGCGTTCCACAACATCTAATACTTTCCGAACAACACCCTGCGGCGACACGCCGCAACCGGGAACCGCCGTCGGCCATTCCCGTAAGACTGCAGGAGACAGGAGCCACCCATGGCGATGAAGCAGGACATCAACGTGCCGGTCATCACGATCGTTGGGGCGATTGGCGTGATCATCTTCATCCTCCTCGTGCTCATGGTGCAGGGCTGGTACTACTGGCAGGTCGACAAGATCACCGCCACCAACGCCCAGAACTCCCGCGACCGCGATCTGGCCCGCCTCGTGGCCGAGCAACAAGCCAACAACCAGCGGCTGGGCTACGCCGACGACAGCCGCGAGCTGGCCGCCATCCCGATCGATTTGGCCATGGATTTGTGGATCGCCGAGCACGGCACCCCGATCGCCGTGAACCAGAACGCCCCGGAAACCGAGCGGCCCGACGCCGCCAGCGGCGGGGCCGATCCGGTGACGCCGGTGCTGGACGGTGCCGCGACGCCGGACACCGAGTGAGTTATTGAAACGCCGAAGCTGCCGATCCTTTAGAGTGAACATTGTGAACGCCCGTTGTGCCACCTTCGCCCTGCTGCTGAGCCTGACCCTTCCGGGTTGGGCGTGGGGTCAGTACAACCGCCCGGAGTTCGAGTCGCCCCGCGATCAAGGCGTCACCGCCACCGCCGAGGCGAAGGAGACGGCCCGACTGGATCAGAAGAACGGCCAGACGATCCCGCTCGGCCTGACTTTCCTCGACGAGACGGGTGAGGAGGTCGTTCTGTCGACGTTCTTCAAGACCGCCGCCGACGAGGGCCGCCCGGTCGTCATCCAGCCGGCGTACTACAACTGCCCGACGCTTTGCGGCGAGATCAGCGTCGGCGTGGCGAAGGTCATGTCGATCCTGGCGCTGCCGGAGGATGAGTTCAGCGTGCTGACGGTCAGCTTCGTCCCCGAGGAGACGCCGGAATTGGCCGCGAGCAACAAGGTTGCCGCCATTGAGGCCGCCGAGCGGCCGGAGCTGGCGGGGAATTGGCACTTCCTCACCGCCGCCCCCGGCCATGAGGGCGATGCCGACGCGTTGATGAACGCCCTCGGCTACGGCTACGGCTTCATCGAAGACGCCGGCATCTGGACGCACCCGTCGGCCATCGTTGTCGTCTCCCCCACCGGCAAGATCAGCCGCTACCTCGTCGGCACCCGGTTCGACGACGACACCCTGCGGCTGGCGCTGGTCGAGGCGTCGAACAACCAGGTCGGCTCGTGGACCGACGCCTTGATCCTCACCTGCTTCCAATGGGACCCGGCCGTCGGCCGGTACAGCCGGTTGGCCTTCGGGGCGCTGCAAATCGCGGCGATCGTCACCGTCCTGACCATCGGCACCGGCGTCGGCTACCTGCTGATGCGCGAACGCCGCCTCAATCCGCAAACCACCCCCGAAAATGCCGCCGCCTGAAGATCTGTTTGGAGATTTAACACGATGACGCTTGCCCCGATCTTCAACCTCTTCGCCGCCGCCACGGTCACGACCGACACCGGCGTCAACAGCGACTACTGGGTTCTGCCCAGCGACGCCAGCAGCACCGGCGACGCCACCAGTTGGCTGTTCTGGCTCATCACGTACATCACGATCTTCTTCAGCGTCGTCGTCACCGTGGCGATGATCTGGTTCGTCATCCGCTACCGCCAAAAAGGCGGCATCCCGGCCGAGGGCAAAGGTGCCAGCCACAGCACAACGCTCGAGATCACGTGGACGCTGATCCCGACGATGATCGTGCTGATCATCTTCGTCTACGGCTTCCGCGTCTACCTCGACAAGACCATCGCCCCCGACGACGCGAATCAGATTAACGTGCAGGGGTACATGTGGGCTTGGAACTTCACCTACCCCGACGGCGGCGGCGGGATGAGCCAGGATTTGGTCGTGCCGGTTAATGAGCCGGTGAAGCTGACGATGACCAGCAAAGACGTGATCCACAGCGTCTACATCCCGGCATTCCGGGTGAAGAAGGATGCGGTGCCCGGACGGTTCAACAGCCTCTGGTTCCAGGCCGACGAGCTTGGCACTTACGAACTGTTCTGCACCGAGTACTGCGGCACCCTGCACAGCAAGATGGGGGCGAAGGTCCAGGTCGTCACCCGTGAGGAGTACGACAAGCACCTCGAGGTCATCTCCAACCCCTACATCGACGCCGAGGGCAATCCGGTGCCGTTCGCTGAGGTGGGCGAGATGTACTGGAACAACCTTTGCATCAGCTGCCACAGCGTCGACGGCAGCGTCGGCACCGGGCCGAGCTGGCTGGGGATCTACGGCGAAGTCCATCAGATGGTCGACGGCGAGCAGGTCGAGGTCGACTTGGACTACATCCGCGAGAGCATCCTCTACCCCGGCAACCGGATCATCGAGGGGTGGGGCAACGCGATGCCGGCGTTTGTCGGACAATTGGATGAGCGCGACATTGTCGCGATCACGGCGTACATCGCCACGCTCAGCGACGGGTACGAAGTGGGTGCCGACGGGCAGATCATCGGCCCCGACAACACCAGCACCGGTGGCCCCGGCCTTGAAGACGGCGAGGCGACCGAGTTCCAGGGCAGCGCGATCGGCGAGTGACGCCGGATGAACTAAGCGGCAGAACTGAACACGAGCAGCGGCAGCAGCGGAGAATCAAGTTATGGCAAGCATCACCGGCCCCGGCATCATCAGCGGCATCCCGGCCAACGAGCCGGGCAGCCACAACGACAACTACCTGACCTACGGCGACGAACGCCGGGGCATCCTCGGCACCATCTGGTCGTGGGCCACCACCGTCGACCACAAGCGGATCGGCCTCATGTACATGGGGGCCGTGTTCGCTTACTTTCTCGTCGGCGGTCTGGCGGCGCTGCTGGTCCGGACCGAACTGTTCAGCCCCGAGCCGACGCTGCGGGGCGACGCGAACACGGCGTGGGAGCTGTACAACCACATTTTCACCGTCCACGGGGCGGTGATGACGTTCCTGTTCATCATCCCCGCCATCCCGGCGATCCTGGGCAACTTCATCCTGCCGATCATGCTCGGGGCGAAGGACGTCGCCTTCCCCCGGCTGAACCTGGCGAGCTTCCACATCTACGTGCTGGGGTCGCTGTTTTTCCTCTACGTCGTGGTTGGCGGGGCGCTGCACGCGGCGTTCGGCTGGAACCTGCCCGGCGGGTTCGGCCTCGACACGGGGTGGACGTTCTACACGCCCTACTCGACCAGCGCCACCACCAGCGGCGTCGTCCCGGCAACGCTCGGGGCGTTCATCCTGGGCTTTTCCAGCATCCTGACCGGGCTGAACTTCATCGCCAGCATCCACATGCTGCGGCCCAAGGGGATGACCTGGTTCCGCATGCCGCTGTTCCTGTGGTCGCTGTACGCCACGGCCCTGATCCAGATCCTGGCGACGCCGGTGCTGGCCATCACGCTGCTTTTGCTCATCGCCGAGCGGACGCTGCGGATCGGCATCTTCGACCCGGCCATGGGCGGCGACCCGGTGCTGTACCAGCACTTTTTCTGGTTCTACAGCCACCCGGCGGTCTACATCATGATCCTGCCGGCCCTGGGCGTCGTCAGCGAGATCATCGGCATCTTCTGCCGCAAGCACATCTTCGGCTACAACTTCATTGCGCTATCGAGCCTGGCGATCGCGCTCTTCAGCTTCATCGTCTGGGGCCACCACATGTTCACCAGCGGCCAGTCGGCCTTGGCGAGCGCCCTGTTCAGCCTGCTGACCTTCTCCGTCTCGATTCCGTCGGCCGTGAAGGTCTTCAACTGGCTGGCGACGATGTACAAAGGCTCCATCCGGCTCAAGGCGCCGATGTGGTACGTCATCGGGGCCATCTGGGTCTTCACCATCGGCGGCCTGACGGGCCTGTTCCTCGGCACGCTCAACGTCGACATCCACCTCCACGACACCTACTTCGTCGTCGCCCACTTCCACTACGTGATGATGGGCACCGTACTCTTCGCCCTCGTCGCGGGGATCTACTACTGGTTCCCGAAGTTCTTCGGCAAGATGTACAACGAGTGGTGGGCCGGCCTCTGGGCGATCGTGACGATCGTCGGGTTCAACGTGCTCTTCTTCCCGCTCTTCATCGCCGGCAGCCAGGGCATGCCCCGCCGCTACGCCAGCTACGAGGACCAGTACACGACCTACCACGTCATCGCGACGGTCGGCTCGTGGATCCTGGCCGTCGGGTTGTTCGGGGTCTTGTTCAACTGGATCGGCGGCATCTGGAAGGGCAAGAAGGCCCCGCCGAACCCGTGGGGTGCCAACACCCTCGAGTGGCAGACATCTTCGCCCCCGCCGCACGATAACTTCAAAGTCACACCCGCCGCCGGCGACCCGTACGCGATTTACCGCTGGCAGTACGTCAAGAGCAACGACCCCGATGTTGCCGACGGCTGGGAGCTCAAGCCCGAGTATCGTGCCAAGCAGAAGGCTGCCGGCCTGGGTCATCGTCGCGTCGACGCCGACGCCGAGGACTACGACGACGGCGGCCACACCGGCACGAGCTTGACCGACGCGCCGGACGACGAACATTAGCGTGCGTGTACTGGTTACTTGCTACTGGTAACTTGGACCAGAAGCAGAGACCCGTACCGCGACCTTCCCTGTAACCAGTACCCAGTTACCAGTTACCAGTCCCGACGCATGACCGCCTTCGACCCCCAACATGCCGACCACGGCCATCACGGCGACCACCCGCCGCACCTGGCCCACCACTTCGATACGCCCGAGCAGCAGTTCGACTCGGCCAAAGTCGGCATGTGGGCCTTCCTCGCCACCGAAATCCTCATGTTCGGCGGCCTGTTCTGCGCTTACGCGGTCTACCGCTACAACAACCCCGACGTCTTCCGCTACGCCGAGCACCACCTCGACTGGGAACTGGGCGCGACGAACACGATCGTCCTGCTCGCCTCGTCGCTGACGATGGCTCTCGCTGTCCGGGCAGCTCAGCTCGGGCAACAGACATATCTCAAGCTCATGCTCGCCATGACGCTCCTGGGCGGCGTGGGCTTCATGGTCATCAAGACCATCGAGTACACCGGCAAATTCAACAAAGGCTTCTTCCCAGGCCGCTGGAGCGTCTACGACCGGCAGAACAACCCCGAAGAGTTCGCCAAGTACCTGAACAAGGTGAACAAGGAAGAACGTCTCGGCAAAGACGCCGCGGATGAGGGCGAGCAAGGCGACGCCTCCGCCATCGGCGACGGGGGCGGCGAGGACCATTCCGGTCGCCGCGACGTCGACGGCCCCGAAAGCGGTGCACCCGAAGCCGCCACCACCCCAGCCGATCAGCAGCCTCCCGAATCTCGCGGCGAGGAAGTCGATTCCCCGCGAAAGGCACCGGCTCAGAACTCGCCCTTCTCGCTCGACGACTCCCTCGCGGTGCGAGGGCCGGGGTACATCGACCCCAATGCGGGTACCGGCGATGCGGCACTTCACCGACCGGCGTTCAACACCCTGACCGGAACCCGCGCCCCCGTCGATCATGACACGGGCGGCCACGCGGCGGTGGAATACACGGACCTGTCGTCGTCCGAGATGCAGAACGTCAAGGCCTTTTTCGGCATCTATTACATGATGACCGGCCTGCACGGCGTTCACGTCATCGTCGGCATGGGCTTGATCGGCTGGATCCTCATCAAGAGCTTCGCCGGCACCTTCGGCCCGCAGTACTTCACGCCCGTCGACCTCGTCGGCCTCTACTGGCACATCGTCGACCTCATCTGGATCTTCCTCTTCCCGCTGCTGTATCTGATTCACTAAGAGACATAGGAGGTAGGAGCGAGGAAGGAGGCAGACGAGTAGCCTTCGATTCTGCCTCTGCCTCGTTCCTACCTCCTCGCTCCTACCTCCTCTCCTTCATGGCCATCACCAACGATTCCGGCGTTCGCGGCACCTCGGCGGTGTCACTTGCCGACATGACCGACGAAGACCAGCAACTCGCCGCCTCGCGGCGACAGGGTCAAACGCGCGGCCTGGGTGGCATGGACGTGCCCGTCAACGCCCCGCCGCACGACGAGCCCCACGTCGCGCCGCTGTGGATCATGTACGGCACCTTCGTGATCCTCATCGGTCTGACGGTCGCGACGGTCGGTGCCCGCTTCATCGACGCCGGATCGCTCAACATCTGGATCGCCCTCGGCCTGGCCTTCCTCAAGGCCATCCTCGTGGCGATGTTCTTCATGCACCTCTGGTGGGACACGAAGCTCAACCAGCTGATCCTTGTCAGCACGCTGCTCTTCCTGACGATCTTCATCGGCATCGCCATCATCGACAGCGGCCAATACCAGCCGCTGCTGCAATCCGACAGCGCCGTCTACGCCCAACCCGGCGGCGAGGCAGCGAACTGAGGAGGCAGCTAGTGGAGTTCTAGCAGGAACGCTATCTCCTGCCACATTTGCTCCGCCGGAGTTTCTAGTGCCTGGCGGTGCTGACGGATCATGTCCCTCTTTGCCTGCAAACCATCGTCCGTCAGCAGAGTCGAAACGTGGTCGAGAAGGTGGCGTTCGTCATCGGTCGAGCGATGTACCAGCTCACTGACGCCGAAGTCCGACAGCAGAGCCTCATACTTGTGCGACCAGCCGATCGCCACGGCCGGCACGTCGCTCGCCAATGCGGCGACGATCGAGTGAAATCGACTGGCGACCAATAGCCGAGCTCTGGCGATCATTGCCTTCAGCACTAGCGGCTCGTGTGCGTTGACGATCTGGACGTCACCACCAAGCTTGGCCTTGAGCTGCACACCGAGATCGGCATCGTCGCCCTTCGTCTCGTGGACGATGATCCGCACCGGCACGTCCTGCTGCATGGCTAGCCGACCCGCCGCGGCGAGGCGGTCGAGGTAAATTGGCCTCCAGGACCCGTCGCCGCGGTCGAACATTCGGATGTTCGGCACGAGTCCTACGTAATTCTCCGGCACCAGCTCCCTCGCCCGCTCCCGATCGGAGTCGGTCGGCTTTTCGAAGATCGTAATGTCTGGAGCGAACCGAACGCTCGCCGGCAAACCGGCCGATCCGACGCACTTCTTGAGGTGCTCCATTGACAGCTTGTCTCGCACGTAGAGCAGGTCGACACTCGGCAGCAGCTCGCGCATTGCTTCAGCAACGTCCTGCTTCTCGAAGGGACCGAGCATCTGAGGCATCATCACCACGGGTCGGCCCTTCTTCTTGTGAAACGCGGCGCGGACGGACAGCAACTTGATGTTCAACGCAGGCACGTGGTCGCCAAAGGCGTAGCCGCTGACATCGACCAGCGCCTCGACCTCATGTCGTCGCACCGCCTCGTATAGTCGCGCAACCGAAGCCGGCAATCGTTTGCTTGCTGTCTCGGCGAGCCGGAGCTGCATCGGCAGCGACTTAGCACGACCGTTGCCCGTGGGCGGCATAAGGGGCTTGACGCCCAGCGGGACGAGCTGGCTGACCGGCGCGTCGAGCCGAGGGTTCATGCAGAACGTCGCACCGAGCGGGCCGAGCCGACGGATAACCGCCTCCATCATCAGCTGGCCACCCTTGTTTTCCAAACCAGTTCCATAGATCTCGATGAGCATGACGTTCACGTGGCCGCGGGGGCGGCAAGCTTCGGGTTGGTGTTGTAGCGGCGTAGCTCGTCGAGACTCTTCTTTTGCGAGTAGGGAACCAGCCCCGTCGGATCCGGGTAGCCGAAGCTAATGAGCATGATGACCCGTTCGTCAGGTGCCAGACCCAGCAATTGGCCGATCTTCTGCTCGCGATCGCGAACGTCAGGCCAATTAATGCAACACGAGCCGACGCCTTGCACTTCAAGGGCGAACTGGAACGCCATCGCCGCGAGGCTGGCATCGATGTAGATGACGTGCCGGTCGCGCGGGTCGAAATACGCCCGTAGCCGACCCACCAGCACGGCCAACCCCGGGAAGTTGTCGCTGAACCCTCGCGTGCCCATCGCGACGCCGCCAATCTCGCGGACGCGACCCGGGTCGTCGAACAGCTCGAACCGGAACGGCTGTCGGTTGCAGGCGCTGGGCGAGTAGCCCGCGACGGTGACGGCCTGATCGATCAGCGTCCGATCAACTGGCCGCTGCTCGTACCAGCGCACGCTTCGACGCCGCTGGGCGAGCTTGAGCACGTCGTCGTAGGAAATGTTCAGCGGCGACAGATCGCGGGCATACGGAGCTTTAGCGGAGTCGGGTGCGGCGATGTCCGACTCGAGCTTGCGGAATCTGCTGTCGAGAGCTTCGAGCCGCTGCTTCGTCTGCTCGTCCTTCGCCGTCGTGAAGTCGATCGCCTCAAAATAACGGCGCAGAACGTCGCCGCTCCAGCCAGCGAGCAGTGCGTCGCCTTCGATCTTCTTATCGAGCCGTTGGCAGAACGTGTCGAAGGCGTCGACGGTTTCGCCGATGTAATCAGCGGCAAAAACGGTCCGCCGCGGCCGCATGATGAGGCCCTTTTCGAGACGGTGGATGTTCCGTCGCAACGTGTACCGTGGGCCATTCTCACGTTCGGCGGCGACCTTCTCCTCTACGCTGCCGCTGTGCAGCATCTGACCGTACAGGACAGCTGCGTGCTCGCGGTCAAAGTCGCCACGTAACCACCAGTAGAACCCGCTCCAGCGGGGTCGTCCAACCGCGATCTTCTCCAACCGCCGGAAGAACGACAAGGCGATGCTTTTGGCGACGGCTCGTGGACGCATCTGCAATGGTGCCGAGGCTAGGCGAGGTGTCGCTGCACCCACCGCACCGGCGGCTTAGAGCGAAAACGATCCGGCATTACGTCGAGCATCGACGCCACGACCGGCAGACTTGACCACCGGCTCAAGATCCACAGCGATACCAGGTAGGCGATCCCGCCGGTCACAGCGCACGTGCTGAAGCGCAAGACGCTGTTGGCTTGGCCGACCACCAGCAGCATCCCACGGGCCGCCAAGGCACCCAAGATCATCGCCGCCACCGGAATCAGGATGCACGCGTAGAGGGGCCAACGTCGGCCGCCAACAACGCGGTAGATGAATTCGTAGCGAAGCAGGTGGACGACCGTGCCGACCGCCGCCAGCAACCAGGCGATGCCCTCCATCCCAAAATGTCGAACTGCCGGTATCACGCCCGCCGCAAAGAGGATCAGCATGACGAGTTGCGAGAGCATCGCATCCCGCGGCCGACCAGCGGCCTGCAGCACCGACGTGTGCCCGGCCCCCGTAGCACGACATGCGCCCCAAATAGTCAGCGGCACCATCAGTCCCACCGCCGGCAGAAAGTCCTCGCCCAACGCGAGCAGCGTCAGGCTTCGTGGATCGGCCGTCAGCACCACCGTCAGGCCCCCGACCGCGACAACCAGCACGAGAAAGGCCTTGGTGAACGCGCGTCTCAACCGCGACTGGTCGTTGCCGATCCGGCTGTAGAGCGGGAAGCCGATCGTGTTCGTCACGCGAGCCACCTCCAGTGTGATGACGGTTGCGACAACGGTTGCCATCTGGTAGTAGCCGAGCTGCGTCGTATCGAGCATGCGGGCGATGACGAAGTCTCCGCCGCGGATCAGGAGGAAGCCGATGAGGATGCTGGCGAAGATCCAGAAGCCGAAGTTTCTCAACTCCCGGAGCCGCGACCAGACAAGACCTGTGAACATCAGCCGCCGCTCGGGCATGAGGATCCACGAGGCCGTGAGCGTAAACGTAACGGACGCTAAACGACCGACGACCAGCGACCAAGCCGACCGCTCGAACCACGCGACAGTGACGGTGACGACTGCTTCGATGAGCGAGGCCGAGGTCTGGAGCGACGTGATGTAACCGAAGCGCAGCAGTCGCTGCAGGTGGATCTGCACCGTCGCCTGAAGTCCGACGATAATCGGCACGACGGCCAGAACCTGCAGCAGCGGTGTTGCTTCGGGGGTGCGAAAGAGTGAGGCAATTGCGGGACCCAGGAGGTAGAGCGTGATCCCCAGTGCCAGCCCGCGGACCGCCTGAACGGCCCAGATGGTGCCGTAGTACGGTCGCACGTCACCCTGTCGCTGAACGCCCGCCTGGGTCAGGCCCGTCTGGCTCAGGACATCGAGCAGGGACAGGATCAGCAGCGCCGCTCCGAAGGTGCCGATCTCCTCGGCGCCGATGAGCCGGGCGACGATCGGAAGGCGGATCGCCGAGATCACGCTGCCGGCGAGGCGTCCTGCGCCGAGCCAAGCGACTCCTCGCTTGGCACTACCGCGGAGCTGGTCGCTTCTGGGAAGCTGTTCGTCGGCGTTGGTCACGTCCTTGGTGTATCAGCCTCTTGAAAGCACCACCTGAAGCAAAACGGGCCACGGCGAGGTGCCGTGGCCCGGGTGGGCGGTCGTCAGGTCGAGCCGGATTGAATCACGAGCCGGCTTGGGGGACGGCTTCGCGGTTGGTGAAGCCGCTGATTCGCTCGGTGCTCGGCAGGCGGCTGGGGGCTTCGGGACGCGGCTCGTAGTGCAGGCCGTCTTCCGTCGTCGGCTCGACGAGGTGCTTGACCTGAAGCTGCGAGTGGGCGCTGTAGCCCGTGCCCGCCGGGATGAGGTGGCCGAGGATGACGTTCTCCTTGAGGCCCAGGAGCTTGTCCTGCATGCCGGCCATGGCGGCTTCGGTGAGGACCTTCGTCGTCTCCTGGAAGCTGGCGGCGGAGATGAAGCTCTCGCTCGAAAGCGACGCCTTCGTGATGCCCAGCAGCAGCGTGCGGGCACGGGCGGGTCGGCCCTTGCGGGCCTTGCCGGGCTCCTTGCCCTCGGCTTCGGCCGTCTCCGACGCGTCCTTCCACTCGGCCTTGTCGACGAGTTCGCCCGCCCGGTACGGCGTGCCGCCGGCTTCGGTGACGACGACCTGCTTCATGACCGCCTGGTTCGCCAGCTGGAACTTGCCGCGATCGGCGACTTCGCCCGGCAGGAACGGCGTGTCGCCGTGGTCCTCGACCTTCACCTTCCTGAGCATCTGGGCCAGGATGATTTCGACGTGCTTGTCGTTGATCGGCACGCCCTGGCTGCGGTAGACGTTCTGGACTTCCGTCAGCAGGTAGTGGTGCAACGCGTCCTCACCCTTGATGGTGAGGATGTCGTGCGGGATTACGCTGCCGCGGATGAGCGGGTCGCCGGCTTCGACGCTGTCGCCGGCGTGGACGAGGACGTCGGTGCCCTGCGGGACGTGGTGCTCACGCTCCATGCCCGTCTCGTTCTTGACGACGATCGTGACCTTGCCCTTGCGGCGTCCTTGCTGAATCTCGACGACGCCGCTGATCTCGCTGAGCACCGTCGGCTCCTTGGGCTTGCGGGCCTCGAAGAGCTCGGTGACTCGCGGCAGACCACCGGTGATGTCCTGCGTGCCGGCCGTCTCACGCGGCTGACGCGCGAGCATGAAGCCGGCGGGAATCTTCTGGCCGTCGACCACTTCGATGCGGGCACGGGCCGGCAGGTAGGAGAAGTCGAGGATCTGACCCTCTTCGTCGGTGATGGTGATGCGGGGGTGCCGCTCGCCCTTGTGCTCGACGACGATGAGCTTCTTCTCACCGCTGCCGCGCTCCTGGTCGACGCGGACAGTTTCGCCCACTTCGATGTCCTCGTACTTCACGATGCCCGCCTTCTCGGCGAGGATGGGCGTGATGTGCGGATCGAACTCGGCGACGGTGTCGCGGGCCTTGATCTTGGCACCGTCCTTGACACGGACGTAGGCACCGTAAGGCACCTTGTGCCGCTCGAGCTCGTCGCCCTTGGCGTTCTCGATGCCGACCTCGCCGTTGCGCTTGAGCACGACGAGCACCTTGTTGCCGTCGGCGTCTTTAGACTCGACGGCGTTGAGGCCGTGATAACGGACGACACCGGCGGCGCTGCTGATGATGTCACGCTCCGTCAGGCTGCCCAGAGCGACGCCGCCCGTGTGGAAGGTTCGCATCGTCAGCTGCGTGCCGGGCTCACCGATCGACTGGGCCGCGATGATGCCGGCCGCGAGGCCTTCTTCGACGAGCTGGCCCGACGACATGTCGACGCCGTAGCACATGGCACAGACGCCCGTCGGGTTGTTGCACGTCAGCGGGCTGCGGACACGAATGCTGTCGACGCCCAGGTTCTCCAGCTCTGTGCAGACTTCGCTGGTGAGGATCTGGTTCTCCTCGACGACGACGCGGGAGCTGTCGCGAGGATCGGTGATCTTCTCGCGGCAGATGCGGCCGAGGATCGACTCGCGGAGCGGGACTTCGACGGTTTCGCCCTTGTAGATCGTCTGCTTCGTGACGCCGTTGAGCGTGCCGCAGTCGTTGCCGTTGACGACGACGTTCTGGGCGACGTCGCAGAGTTTGCGGGTGAGGTACCCCGAGTCGGCGGTCTTAAGTGCGGTGTCGGCCAGACCCTTGCGGGCACCGTGGGTCGAGCTGAAGTACTCGAGCACGCTCAGGCCTTCGCGGAAATTGGACTTGATGGGCGTCTCGATGATTTCGCCCGAGGGCTTAGCCATCAGGCCTCGCATGCCGCCGAGCTGCCGCATCTGATCGACGCTGCCGCGGGCACCGGAGACGCTCATGAGCGCGATCGGGTTGAGGTAGCGAAGGGCTTCCTTGTCGCCTTCGTGAGCCGGCGTGCCGTCGGGCAGGCGGTAGTCGGCGAGCAGGCCTTCCATGAGGTCGTCGGTGACCTGCTTACGGGCGTGGCCCCAGACTTCGATGAGCTGGGCGTACCGCTCATCGTCAGTGATGGCACCGAAGCGGAAGTTCTTCTCGATCTTGTCGGCCTTCTTCTGGCCGTCGTCGAGGATCTGCTGCTTCGACTCGGGGGCTCGGATGTCCGTGATGCCGAACGACAGGCCTGCGAGCGTGCTGCGCTTGAAGCCGATCGCCTTGAGGCGGTCGAGCAGGTCGATCGTCGCGGGGCGGCCGAGCACCGCGTAGGTGTCGGCGATGACGCGGCTGGCACCCTTGCTGGTGAGGGCGAAGTTGTAGAACGGCATCTCCGGCTCGAGGATGTCGTTGAAGAGCACCCGGCCGACGGTCGTCAGGATCGTCCGGCCCGTGTAGCCCTCGGGCATCTTCTCGATGATCTCGTACTTCGAGTTGATCCGTTTCCGCTGCTCCTCCGAGTGCTTGAAGGCGATCTCCTCCAGCGGCGAGCCGGTGGTGTCCTTTTGGTCGGTGATGACCGTGTCACGATCCGGGATGCGGACGAAGATCCGGCTGTTCATGCGGATCTTGCCCTGGTCGAAGGCGAGCATCGCCTCCGTCGGGCTGCCGAACGTCTTGAACTCGCCGAGGTCGCCTTCGCGTTCGCTCGTGATGTAGAAGACGCCCAGGACGATGTCCTGCGAGGGCGTGATGATCGGGGAACCGTTGGCCGGGCTGAAGATGTTGTTCGGCGACAGCATCAGCACCTGCGCCTCGGCCTGCGCCTCGACGCTCAGCGGCAGGTGGACCGCCATCTGGTCACCGTCGAAGTCGGCGTTGAAGCCCTTGCAGACCAGCGGGTGAATCTTGAGCGCGTTGCCCTCGACGAGCACCGGCTCGAACGCCTGGATACCCATGCGGTGAAGCGTCGGGGCACGGTTCAGCAGGACCGGGTGCTGGTAGATGACCTCTTCGAGGACGTCCCAGACCT
>CAYMAS010000062.1:0-17223 GCA_964388485.1 uncultured Tepidisphaerales bacterium
CGTGGGCTGTCGACGCAGACCGACGCGCTCGCGGACCTGGGGCTGGCGTACGAGGACCTCGACGGGCTTACCGGGGGGCCCGAGGAGCAGTTCAAGCGGATCGCCGACGCCATCGCGGAAATCGAAGACCCCACCCGCAAGGCGGCGCTGGCCCAGGCCCTTTTCGGTCGGGCCGGCACGCAGCTGCTGCCGATGTTCGCCCAGGGGGCCGAGGGCATCTCGGCGTTGCAGGAAGAAGCGCGACGCCTGGGCCTGACGATGTCGGGCGAGGACGCCGCGGCGGCCGAGGTCTTCACCGATGCCCTCGACCGATTGTGGAAAGTGGTCCGCCAGGGGGTGTTCAACGTCGGAGCGGCGCTGGCACCGCTGCTGACCAAGCTCGCCGACACGCTGCTGCGGCTGGCGGTGATTGCCAGCGAGTGGATCAAGGCCAACCGCCAGCTGGTCGTGCAGGCCGCGAAGATCGCCGCGGTCATCACCGGGGCCGGCATCGCCCTGATCCTGCTGGGCGGGCTGTTGATCGGCTCGGCCCTAGTCATGGGTGCGTTGGCGTCGGCCGTTGCCGGGGTGGTGTCGCTGCTGGGCGGTTTGGCCGCCGGTTTGGCGTTCCTCGTCTCGCCGATCGGGTTGGTGATCGTGGCCGTGACGGCGCTGTCGGCGTACCTGCTGCACGCCAGCGGCATCGCGGGACAAGCGCTCGACTGGCTGGCCGACCGATTCACCCAGCTCCGCGATCGCGCGGCGGCCACCTTCCGGGGGATCGCGGATGCGTTGGCGGCGGGAGACGTCTCGCTCGCGGCCCGCGTCCTGTGGCTGGCGCTCAAGGCCGAGTGGGTGCGGGGCATCAACTTCGTTCAGGGGCTGTGGCTGGGCTTCAAGCACTTCATCATGGACCTGCTGGTCGGCGCGTTCACCGGCGCGTTGTCGGCGCTGCAGCTCGTCTGGCACGGCCTCGAAGCGGGCTGGATCGAGACCACCGCGTTCCTGCAGACCGCGTGGCTGGGGTTCGTCAACATCTTCAACCGCTCGTGGGAGCGGATGCGGGCGCTGGCGGCAAAGACGTGGAACGTCATCAAGTCGCTATTCGACGACTCGCTTGACCCCAGCAAGGCGAACGCCGAGATCGACAGAGCAATCCGGGGGCGGCTGTCGGAGATCGATGCCAGCACCGGCGAGCAGGTCATCGAGACCGACCGCCGTCGCGAGAGCCGACGCCGCCAGTCGGCCAGGCTCAACGAGCAGACGCTCGGCGTCATCGGCCAGCGGTACGAGGACGAGCAAGACCGACAGGCTCAAGAACAAGCCCACGCGCAGCGCGACGCCGAGAAGGCACTCATCGAGGCCCGCCGCGAGTGGGAGCAGGCGATCGCCGAGGCGAGGCAGAAGCGGGAGTCCGTCGAGGCTGGTGAGAGCCCCGTGCCAGGGATCGATGGGTTGGAACTGCCCGACCTCTCGGGCCTGGGAGAAGAGTTGGACCGGGCTATGGACCGCATCGTGTCGGTGGGGTCGTTCAACCCCGCGGCGCTCGTCGGCATGGCGTTGCAGAGCGACGCCGCCGAACGCACCGCCGACGCGGCCGAGGCCACCGCCCGCAACACCAAGCGCATCGAACGCGAGATGCGCCATGGTGGTTTGACCTTCGCATAAAGGATTCAGGGGTGCCCGTCGTCGTGGAAGAAAAATTCGGTCGCGTGCTCGCCGACGAGTCGGCAGAGCTGACCTATATAGTCCGCGGCACCGACTCCGACGCCACGGCACGCTCGCAGGTCTTGTCGGCTTCCCCCCTGACCCACGAGGGCCTCAAACGCGACGACGCCGAAGTCGAAGAGATCGCCCCGACCATCTGGCTCGGCGCAGTGCGGTACACCAAGCCAACCGGCGGCTCGACCGCCGAACCCGGCGAATCGAGCTTCACCTTCGAGACCCGCGGCGGCACGCAACACATCACCCAGTCGCTGCAGACGGTGGGGTCGTACGCGGCAAGCGGCACGGCGGCGAATTACGAGGGGGCGATTGGCGTGACTGAGAACGGCGTGGACGGCGTGGACATCACCGTGCCCGTCTACTCGTTCTCCGAGACGCACTGGCTCAGCCCGTCCACGGTGACCACCGCCTACAAGGGCACGCTGTTCAGCCTCACGGGCTGCGTCAACACCAACAACTTCCGCGGTCTCGACCCGGGCGAGTGCCTTTTCCTCGGCGCGGCCGGGTCGCGGCGCGGCACGTCGGCAGACGACCTCTGGGAAGTGACGTACGCCTTCGCCGGCTCGCCCAATGTGAGCGGGCTCACCATCGGCTCGATCACCGGGATTGCCAAAGCCGGATGGGACTACCTGTGGGTGCGTTACCAGGAGGCTGAGGACACGGCGGCCAAGATGCTGGTGCGCAAACCGATCGCCGCGTACGTCGAGCGGGTGTACCGTCAAGCGAGCTTCGCGGGGCTGGGGATCTGACCATGGCCGGGTTGCGTCACGTCCAGTCCGGCCAGCCGATGCGGATCCCGGCCGCGGACTGGAACCGCGTCATCGACGCCACGCGGGCGCACTACGAGGGGCTCGGTGCGCCGCGGTCCGTGACGCCCATGGTGATGTCCAGGGCAACAATCCGCGTGAAGAACACTTCCGGGGCTGACCTTGAACGGTTCTCGGCCGCGGCGATCTTGGGGGTGCTGATCGACCCGGGCGACAACGCCGAAGCGTTCGCCGCCACCCCCGGATTCACTGTGGCGATGCCCGTGGCCGAGGACGTCGGCACGGGACGCATCGTCATCACGGCCGAGCCCATCATCGCCGGGGGAATCGGCCGGGCCTACGCCAGCGGCGTGTGCATAGCCAAGATCGACGTCACTGACGAGGCTCACACCCACGCCGACGTGGCCGACGACGAGACGATGCTTGCGTCTTCGACCTCGGGGCCTCTGTCGATCCTGTGGAAGGAAGCCGGCACCGGCGTGGTCTTCGCCCTCGTCCGCTTCGGCGAAGCCGACTCCCTTGTCCCGGTCCAGCTCACGCAGACCGGCGGTTTGCCCGGCGACAAGGACAACCAATGCTCGTTCACCTACACCGTCCGTGACCTCGCCGGCAACGAGCTCGCCACGGCCGTGGACCCGCTCGCCAGCCCCCACGCCTGGCGACGCATGCCACGCGGTCAGTACCTCGCCGCGACCGCCGGCCTAGCTGTCCCGCAACCGGACGGCGCTCCGGCCATCTACTGGATCAACGAGGTCCCCAACGCCAACGCCTGTCAGGCGACGGAGGGTGCCTGATGACCGCCTGGACCGGAACTTCCGGGGGCATCGTGCTCAACGATCAGGGCGTCATCTGCGTCGCCGACGAGTGCCCCTGCGACCCCACCCCCGTCGATCTGGTGTTCTCGTACCAGCGGAGCCTCTACCACTTCCGCATCGACGAATCGACCACGCCCCCGACCGTCACGCAGTGGCCCATCGGCACGCTCACCGGCGTCGAGGCCTTGGACGTCTGGGACGACCGCGTCTGGTGGTACGACCCCGGAAGTTCCGCCCCCGGAAGTAGCGGGGGCGAAAGCTGCTTCAAGAGGTATCGGCTGTCCACCGCGACCGAGGAGCTGTCGGTCCCCATGACCACCATCCCCAGCTACTTCGCCGACCTGCACAGCGGCAACCCGTCCTCGCAACAAGGCGTCTACGACATCTACTGCGGCGACCAGTGCATCACCGTCAACAGTCACGGCGTCTTCCTCGGCGAGGGTCGCCGCGACCGCCGCTTCGCCTACACCCAGCTCACCCACGATTTCACGCTGATCGATTCGGTCCAGCTGCAGACCGGGACCTACCTCGACCTCGAGCAGACCAGCTACATCATGACCCCGCGGAACGCCTACCACCACGGCGGCAAACTCTGCGCCATGCTCATATCGATGCAGGCCTACAACCCCAATCACACCGGCCAGTACCTCGTCGAGTTGGGCGGCCTGCCAAGCGACTACCGCGACACGTACGTGCCAAGCTCCGAGCGACGCACGATCTACTATCGCGGCAACCCGCGGATCAGCCTAATCCCCGGGGCCGACTACAACTCGGCCCCGGTCGTCCTGCCCGGCGGCTTCGAGGCCGGCTGGTTCGCTCGGGCCGGCACCGGCTGGTATCCGCTGCAGATCCAGGAAGACCGCACCGTCTCGCGGATCGTCCCCCACTCGATCGGCTGCGTGCTCCGCAACCCTACCGACGTGCTCAACCTCATCGTCGCCGGCTGGGCGTCCAACGGCTACTACGCCCAAGGTCACGAGCAAGACACCGTGATCGCCGAGTACGCGCCGTTCGGCTGGTCCAACGGCGTCACCAACCCCCGCGACACCCTCTGGTCGGTCCGCATGTTCGACCTCTTCGGCGACAACCGCACCCTCAAAGCCATCTGCCGCGACGGCAACGCCAACAGCCTTTTCGCCTTCACCCACAACCCGTCAAGGCAGGAGGTCGATCTCTCCCGCATCGATCACCTCGCGGGCACCGTCCGCTGGACGCACGCGACCGGCCTGCCCTCGCCCGAGACCACCAGCTACGGCACGACCAACGGCAGGCTCGACCGCAACACGCTCGCCATGCTCGATGACGGCGGGGCCGGACGCGGGGCGATCAAGGTGTGATGCGTTTCGCTGCTGCGGTAATCGGGCACCTGCGGCTGTGTTCTGAGGAAAGGGCCCGTGACCTGGCCGAGGACTGCACGTTCGGCTGGTGGCCGAATGTGGGTTCCGCACGATAGGCTCCTGCATCTCCCATTGCCCCCGGAAGCCCTCGCGGTGCCTCGTGTGCCGCGGGGGTTTTCTATGACTGCTGACATATTTGTGTCATCCCGCTGGCATCGGGTGGTTTGACAATAACGGCCAACAGCGATCAAATGTTCAGGCCACCGGAGCCGACGGGGGGCTCGTCGCTTTCCCATCTCTCCCGGGCAGGATTTTCCGATGCCCAAGAAGCAGCCGGACCCGGTCATGACCATCGACGACCTCGCTGAGTACCTCAAGCTGAGCAAGTCATCGGTCTACAAGCTCTGCCAGGCGGGGAAAATCCCCGGGCAGAAGGTCGGCCGACACTGGCGGTTCCACCGTGACGTCATCGACACGTGGTTGAAGGCAGGCGAACGAACTGAAAGGACCTGACGCATGCCCAAGAATCTGCAAGACATCCTCGCCCAATTCCGGGACGACGCCCGCAACAACCGTGACCTCGGCGACCGCTTCGAGCGGCTGATGGTCCGCTACTTCGAACTCGACCCCACCTACGCCGACCGCTTCGACAAAATCTGGATGTGGAACGACTGGCCCGACAAGGGCAAGGTCGGCGACGTCGGCATCGACCTCGTCGCCCGCGACCGCGCCACCGGCGAACACGTCGCCATCCAGTGCAAGTTCTACCTCCCCGAACACACTCTCTCCAAAGGCGACATCGACTCTTTCTTCACGGCCATGGGCCGCAAGCAATTCTCTTCCGGCATCATCATCTCCACGACCGACAAGTGGGGCAAGAACGCCGACGACGCACTCAACCACCAGACCAAGCCCGTAACCCGACTCAGCGTCCATGACATCGAAGCCAGCCCCATCGACTGGTCAGTCTTCGACGCCAAACGCCCCCAAGCCCTCAAGCGACTCGCCAAGCACAAGCCCCGCCTACACCAGCAAGAAGCCATCGCCGACGTCATCAACGGCTTCAAGTCCGCCGACCGCGGCAAGCTCATCATGGCCTGCGGCACCGGCAAGACCTTCACCGCCCTCAAGATCGCTGAGAAGCAAGCCCAAGGGGGAACCGTCCTCTTCCTCGTCCCCTCCCTCTCGCTCCTCGCCCAGACCCTCCGCGAGTGGACCGCCCAGGCCACCCACGGCATCCGCGCCCTAGCCGTCTGCTCCGACGTCAGCATCGGCACCAGCCGCAGAAAAGCCAAGGACGACACCGAGGACATCACCGTCCACGATCTCGCCTTCCCCGCCACCACCAACGCCAGACAACTCACCGCCCAATACAACAGCCTCGCCGCCTACGCCGCCAAGGACAAAGACCCCGGCAGCACGAAAAAACTCACCGTCGTCTTCTCCACCTACCACTCCATCGAAGCCGTCCACAAAGCTCAGAAAGCCGGCCTGCCCGACTTCGACCTCGTCATCTGCGACGAAGCCCACCGCACCACCGGCGTCACCCTCGTCGGGCAAGACGAATCCCACTTCGTCAAGGTCCACGACGCTGGCTTCATCAAGGCCGCCAAGCGGCTCTACATGACCGCCACCCCCCGCATCTACGGCGAAGACGCCAAGTCCAAAGCCAACGACGCCGCCGCCGAAATCGCCTCCATGGACGACCCCGCCGTCTTCGGCGAAGAACTCCATCGCCTCGGCTTTGGTGTCGCCGTCTCCAAAGGCTTGCTCACCGACTACAAGGTCCTCGTCCTTGCCGTCGATGAGTCCTACGTCGCCAAAACCTTCCAAAAACAACTCGCTAGCAAGAGCGAACTCAACCTCGACGACGCTACCCGCATCACCGGCTGCTGGAACGGCCTCGAAAAACGCTTCGAAGCACTCCGCCAAACCCCCGAGCTCCAAGGCGACCTCCAACCAATGCGCCGGGCCGTCGCCTTCTCCCGCACCATCAAAGACTCCAAACGCTTCGTCCAACAGTTCCACGATATTGTCGAGGCCTACAAAGACGACCACCCTGACCTTGACGTCCTCGACGTCGAAACCGACCACGTGGATGGATCGTTTGACGCCCTCCGGCGCAATGCCCTTTTGGAGTGGTTGAAAGAAGAACATTCCGGCGGAGCCAGAATCCTCTCCAACGCCCGCTGCCTCTCCGAAGGCGTTGACGTCCCCGCCCTCGACGCGATCATGTTTCTCAACCCCCGAAACTCACAGATCGATGTCGTCCAGTCCGTCGGTCGCGTCATGCGCCTCGCCCCCGATAAGCGGTTCGGCTACATCATCCTGCCCATCGGCATCCCCGCCAACAAGACCCCCGAGGACGCCCTCAAGGACAACGAGAAATACAAGGTCGTCTGGCAGGTCCTCCAGGCCCTCCGCGCCCACGACGACCGCTTCAACGCCACCGTCAACCAGATCGAACTCAACAAGCAACGCCCCGACAACATCCAGGTCATCGGCGCAGGCCCCATCGGCCAGCAACGCGACAGCGAGTCCACTAGCTCAGACGGCGACTCCAAACCCAAGACCCGCGAAATTCAAGGCGCGTTCGCCTTCCCCCAGCTCGACGAGTGGAAAGACGCCATCTACGCCAAGATGGTCAAGAAGGTCGGCGACCGCGCCTATTGGGCCACGTGGGCCAACGACATCGCCCGCATCGCCGAAAAGCACATCACCCGCATCAAAGCCCTCGTCAAGGACAAAGACGCCCCCTACGCCGACGACTTCGCGCAATTTCTCGCCAGCCTGCAGGACAGCCTGAACCCCGCTGTCACTGCCGACGAAGCCGTCGAGATGCTCGCCCAACACCTCATCACCCGGCCCGTCTTCGACGCCCTCTTCGCCGGCTACGCCTTCACCGAGCACAACCCGGTCTCCCAAGCCATGCAAGGCATGCTCGACAAGCTCGACGAGCAATCCGTCAGCAAAGAGGCCGAGACGCTCGAAAAGTTCTACGCCTCCGTTCGCGACCGCGCCGCCGGGCTCGACAACGCCGAGGCCCGCCAGCGCGTCATCATCGAGCTCTACGACGAATTCTTCAAAAACGCCTTCCCCAAGATGGCCGAACGCCTCGGCATCGTCTACACACCCACCGAAGTCGTCGACTTCATCATCCACAGCGTACAGGACATCCTCAAGAGCGAGTTCGACTCCGCGCTCGGCGATAAAGACGTCCACATCATCGACCCCTTCACCGGCACCGGCACGTTTATTGTCCGCGTGCTCCAATCCGGCTTGATTGACCGCAAAGACCTGCCCCGCAAATTCCGGGGGGAGCTGCACGCGAACGAGATCGTCCTGCTCGCCTACTACATCGCCGCGATCAACATCGAAGAAACCTATCACGGCCTCATGTCATCCGCCCCCGGAAGTGAAGGCAAATCGAAGCCCGCGAAGTATGAGCCGTTTGATGGGATCGTCCTCACCGACACCTTCCAACTCTACGAAGCCAGGCAAGGCCAGATCGAAGGCACATTCCCCGAAAACAGTAAACGCGCCAAACGCCAGCAACAAAGCCCTATCCGTGTGGTGATTGCGAATCCGCCGTATTCAGCTCAACAGCAGAGTGAGAACGACAACAATAAGGGTTTGGAATATACTGCGCTCGACCAGCGCATCCGTGAAACGTACGCAAAAGCCTCAAAAGCGAAGCTCAAAAAGAATCTCTATGCGAGCGAAACTCGCGCCATCCGATGGGCTGGTGACCGGATAAAAGATCGTGGTATCGTTGGATTCGTCACCAATGGATCGTTCATTGACGCAAACAATATGGACGGTTTGCGAGGTAGCCTCTCCGAAGAGTTTACCTCGCTCTACGTCTTCAACCTCCGCGGAAATCAACGTACATCCGGGGAACTATCACGTCAGGAAGGAGGAAAGATTTTCGGTTCTGGGAGCCGCAATACCATCGCCATCACGTTACTTGTCAAGAATCCCTCTCACAAAGGCAAGCCCAAGCTCCACTACTACGACATCGGCGACTACCTCAAACGTGAAGAGAAGCTCCGCATCATCCGCAGCTTCGCCAGCATCGGTGGCATCGCCAAGGTGAAGAAGTGGACCACAATCAAACCCAACCCCGAACACGACTGGATCAACCAGCGCGACCCGGCTTTTGATGAGTTCATCCCGCTAGGCGATAAGGACAGCGAGAAGGGCTTGCGATTCTTTGAGAACTACACGCAGGGCGTGCTAACCAGTCGGGACAAGTGGTGCTACAGCTTCGGACGCCAGGCCGTAGAAAAAAGTATGCGGAGAATGATTGACGCATACAACGAAGATCAACCGCGCGTACTTGAAGCGGTAGCGGGTTTGAAGCGAGCGGAGCGCGATCCTGTAGTGTCTGACACGATCAATACTGATCCGAAGCGAATCTCGTGGTCACGTGCACTCAAGAATGACGTGGCATCTGGTAAGAAAGTAAAACTGCGCAAAGACGGGATAGTTGTGGGCGGTTACCGTCCCTACGCCAAGCAGTGCATTTACTTTGATAGGACTTTAAACGAATTTGTTTACCAGATTCCAAGTGTATTTCCTGAAGGACGATTACCAAACATCGGGATATTTGTGACAGGCGGTGGAGCAGGAAAGGATTGGTCGGCTCTCGCTCTCGATTGCATTCCGAACTATCACATGCTTGACACAGGTCAATGCTTCCCCCTTTACCTCTACGAAAAGGCCGAGGACGACGGCAAGCTCGGCTTTGATACTTCCGGGGATGGCGAAGTCATCGACGGCTACCGCCGTCGGGACGCGATCACCGATGGGATGCTCAAAACGTTCCGCGACGCTTACCCCCGGAAGGGTAAGGGCAAGGAAGTCGAGAAAGAAGACATCTTCTATTACGTCTACGGCATCCTGCACAGTCCCGAGTACCGGACGCGCTTCGCGGCCGACCTCAAGAAGATGCTCCCCCGCATCCCGCTCACCGGCACCGCCGAGGACTTCTGGAAGTTTTCCGGGGGCGGCCGCGACCTCGCCGATTTGCACCTCAACTACGAAACCGTCGACCCCTGGCCCGAAGTCATCGAACACGACACCGGCCCGATGACCATGGACACCTTCGAGAAGTTCAAGGTCAAGAAGATGGCCTTCGGTCGCCCCACCAAAGAGCAGAAGGCCGAGGGGCTCAAGTACGACAAAACGAAGATCGTCTACAACGCCCACATCACCCTGACCAACATCCCGCTCGAAGCATACGACTACGTCGTCAACGGCAAGCCGGCCATCGAGTGGATCATGGACCGCTACAAAGTCACCGTCGACAATAAAAAGAACGGGAGCGGCATCAAGAACGACCCCAACGACTGGTGCAAAGAGCACGACGACCCCCGCTACATCCTCGACCTCATCCCCCGCCTCATCCGCGTCAGCCTCGAAACGATGAAGATCGTGAAGTCACTCCCGGACCTGAACGAGCGGACGTGATTTGAGTTAATGACAAGGCGAAAGCATGACCGACAAACGGCCACAGACGATCCAGTTCCTCCTGCCGCAGGGCGAGCCGCGGGGGATTCGCATCGCTATTGAGAACCTGCTGGACGATATCGAGCAGTTCACGGGCATCGCACTCGTGATGAAAGGCGGGAAAGCTTCGGGGGTGAAGGCATGACGGGCGAAGCTTTGGCAAACGGATATCCCTTCTCTGCGGCGGCTTCTGCCACGGGGTACTTTTACCAGTGTCGGTACAGCTTGTTGGAAGCGCTACGGAGAATGCGGCAGGAAGCCGACTTCCAGGTTTGCATCGAGACGCTTGACGACGTCGTGTTCGACCAGCAGGGATCGCCGCCGGAGCTGCTGCAGACGAAGCATCACGTCAACCGAGCCGCTGATCTGACTGATGCGTCGGTCGATCTATGGAAGACGTTGCGCATCTGGTGTGAGGGCGTCGCGAGCGGGTCACTACACCTGGGGTCACGATTCATCTTGGTCACTACAGCGTCGGCAGGCTCAGGTTCGGCAGCTGAAATGCTGAGGCCAGGTGTGGGCCGGGATGTGTCGGGTGCGTTGGATCGACTTCGGTCAACGGCGGCGACTTCCACCAACCAGACCAATGCTACAGCCTACACAGCCTTCAAGGCGTTGGATGGAACGAAGCAGCAGCAACTGCTCGACGATGTGATCGTCGTCGATTCTGCATCATCGATCACATCGCTTGATGCTGACATCCGGCAGGAGGTGTTCTACGCAGTTGACCGCCATTTCCTGGATGCTTTCCTGGGCCGCCTTGAGGGGTGGTGGTTCCGTCGAGTGATTCGGCATCTGGCTGCGGATCGCGGCGTTCCGATCCTGAGTGCCGAGCTTCTGGACGAGATCAACAACCTGCGTGAGTCGCTGCGTGAAGACAACCTGCCAATCGATGACGACATTGAGCAGTTGGAGGTCGACGCGACTGGATATTCCGAGAGGGTCTTCGTCCATCAGTTGCGCCTCATTCAAATCAGCAATGCCCGTGTCGTCCGCGCGATCCGAGACTACTACCGGGCGTTTGTGCAGCGTTCACGTTGGGTCCGTGAAGAGCTGGTGGGTGTTGGCGATCTCGATCGGTATGGCACACGCCTCAAAGACGCTTGGCAGTCTCACTTCCTCATCATGCGCGACGAACTCGGTGAGTCAGCTGCTGAGGATGAGTTGCGCCGCGCAGCCACTAATCTCTACAAGTGGATTGAGACCGGTGACCTTCCACGTATTCGCCCGCAGTGTCGAGATGGGTTCGTCGCCCGGGGCTCGTTCCACATTCTCGCCGATGAACTTAAGATCGGTTGGCACCCCGAGTTCGAAGCACGCCTTCGCCTACTGCTTGAACCGGCAACGGAGGAGGTGCGCCGATGACCGAGTGGACTGAACGCCCCCACGAAGAGGCCAATCTTCTTAACCCCGCGTTCTGTTGCTTGGGGATGACCGCCGCTATCGCTGGCTACCAGGCAGATGCCAACCGAGGTCTTCCTCTCGGTCTGGCTTTCATGATCCTGCCAATCACACTTCACAAACCAACGAGGGACTTGCTCCCTCGCGACCGCCGCACATCGTTGCCCATGTGGATTCAGGTCAACGCGTCGGCACGCGTGCTGTTCCACGAGCGCCTTGTCTCGCTGAAGCCATTTGCTCGTGAAGCCATTCTCTTCGGCTGCAGCAGGGCGTGGTTTGCGATGCAAGAGGACGCCTCGCTTACGACTGACAGAACGGAAGCCGCCCTGCGGAGGTCGTATCAGTCGCTGGAGGCCGAACCGAAAGACTGCGTCATCAAAGCGATATTCGTGGGCAAGTGGCTGGCGGCGGCGGGCTCACCGGCAACAGTGATGGCACTTTGGGGAATCCAACCATGAGCTTTCAGCTACTGGACATCGTGTTGTACGGCATCAACGAGCAACGACGGGTACTATCGCTGCGGCTCGGACAACTCAACATCATCACGGGTGCCTCAAAGACGGGCAAGACCGCGTTGATCGAGATTGTCGACTACTGCATGGGCAGCGGCGAGTGTCGGATTCCAGAAGGTGTGATCCGCCGAGCGGTGGAATGGGTTGGCCTTCGGTTGAGCGTTCCCGAGGGGCAGGTCTTTGTCGCGCGAAGGCTTCCCAGTAGCGGAGCCCAAGCATCGTCTGACGTGTATTACTCCGTTGGGGCGGACGTTGAGGTGCCCGAATACGCCGGGCTTCGGCAGACGACAAACCCAAGGGCGCTAGAAGGATTGCTTACTGCACATGCCGGGATTCGCGCTAACGTGCATGAGCCCCCGTCGGGCCAGACTAGAGCCGCGCTTTCCGCGAACATCCGGCATGCCCTCTTCTTCTGCTTTCAGCAGCAAAGTGAGGTTATCAGCCAGCGGCACCTGTTCCACAAGCAGAGCGAGCCATTTGTTCCGCAGGCGATCAAGGACGTGCTTCCCTACTTCCTCGGAGCGGTGACAGATGATCATGTTGCGAAGATGCAGAAGCTAAGGCAGCTTCGGCGGGATCTGAAGTCTGCTGAGAAGAAGTTGGCCGAGCTTGATGCCATCCGCGGTACGGGCGTGAGCCGAGCGCACACTCTGCTCGCGGAAGTACGTGACCTCGGTCTCGTCCAGACGGAGCGCTTGCCTGAATCATGGGAGACAAGCGTCGATTTACTACGAGAGGTTCAACGCCTGCCCTTCGAGCAGGAGCAGGCGCTAACAGATGCGGGTGATCAGTTTCAACAAATGCAGGAGGAGCGGAGACGTCTGATCGAGGAGATGCGGTCGGTGAAGACTCAACTGGAGGCGGCCGAGGCCTTAGCAGCTGATCGCGAAGGTTTCACAAAAGAGGGGTCGGCGCAAATCGCTCGGTTGAAGAGCATCGAGCTATTCGGCGATGGCGACGAGGACGCGGGTCACGCTTGTCCGCTCTGCCAGACATCGCTTCAGCAAGGCGCACTGCCGGGTGTTGAGCAGTTTTCTTCGGCGGTCGAGCGCCTTTCTCAGGAAGTGCGGTCTGTTCAGGAGCGGTCTCCACAGATGGATGAGGTGCTTCGGACCTTGCGTGAACGTCTCGACGCTGCCAAGACGCGGCTACGCGAGAACAGAGAGGCGTTGGATGCATTGCAACGCACGAACGTGGAGATTGAACGCATTCGTGACAGCCTTGCACGCCGCTCGTACATCATGGGTCGCGTAGCTCTTTATCTAGAGAGCCTGCCCGAAGCTGCAGATGACAGCGACCTGCGACAAGAGATCGAGCGATTGAAGCGCGAGGCGGAGGCTCTCGCCGAAGAATTGAGCGATGAGGTAGTTGAGGAACGCATGCAGTCTTTCATCGGCCGCATGACGCAAGACATGTCCGAGTGGGCGCGACGCCTAAATCTGGAGTTTGCAGACTCACCTCTTCGATTGGACCCAAAGCGGCTGACCGTGGTAGCTGACACTGACGACGGACCCGTGCCAATGGAGCGCATGGGCAGTGGGGCCAATTGGGTCGGCTATCACCTGATTGCCCACCTGGCGCTACACCGATTATTTGTCATGAAGCAACGGCCCGTCCCACGATTCCTCTTCGTTGACCAACCGTCGCAGGTGTACTTTCCGCAGGATCCTGACGTTGAGGCTGGCCCAGGGGAGGTCGGAGATGACGACCGACAGGCTGTCGCTCAGATGTATCTGATCTCGAAGGACGTTGCCGACTCCCTGGATGGTCGTCTGCAGATCATCATGACTGATCACGCGGACATCGCGGAGCCATGGTTCCAGGAGAGCGTGGTCGAGAGGTGGCGCGGCGGCCAGAAGCTTGTGCCGGACGATTGGCTGCAAGCCTAAGTCGGCGGGAGCAAACTTGACAACCGAACACGAACCAAACATATTGATCGCATCGGCTAGAGAGGCCAAGGACTGTCCGGCCATGAGAAACCGCAGGATGCGTGATGAGCCGAAGCACCACTGACGGGGATATGACCACCGATGGAAGGCATCACGACGGCTCCGGCCCCCTCTCTCGCTGACTCCGCTCAATCCGGCACGCATCGTATCCGCAGCTTTGCCATCAGCGGGGGCTTTCTCGACGGCATCCAACTCGATCTGGCCGAGGGGCTGAACTGCCTCATCGGGGCCCGCGGCACTGGGAAGACGACGGTTCTTGAACTCGTGCGTTACGCGCTCGACGCACTTCCGGCCGGAAACAGCGCAGAGCGGCACCGGATCGAGAATCTGGTCAAGGCTAACCTCGGCAACGGCACGATCGAGGTGGGGATCGAAACTCGCGACGGTCTGGCCTACCGCGTCATCCGCTCATGGCAGGACGACCCGGTGGTGGTGACCGCCGACGGCGCGGCCACTGACATCAGCCTGCGTCCCAACGCCGCCGGCAACGGGGTGTTTCGCGCGCACATCTACAGCCAGAACGAGATCGAGCGCATTGCCGAGCAGTCGCAATCGCAGCTTTCGCTGATCGACACCTTCGCAGGGGCCGAGATTGCCGCGATCAACGCGGAGCTTCGCACGCTCACCTCCAAGCTCGCAACCAACGCCACGGCGATTGCGCCGCTTCAAGAGGATATCGAGACGAAGAACACCGAGCTCGCATCGAAAGGCGGCATCGATGAGAAGCTCAAGGGCCTCGGCCCGATAACCGGACAGAACGCCGAAGAGGTGACGAAGGGGCAGCAGGCCAAGACCATGCGGCAGCGTGAATCAGATGCCATGGATGGTCTGTGGCAGTTCCTGCAGGACTACGACGAGAAGGTTGAAGCTCTACAGGGGCAGGTTGAATCTCAGGCGCGCCAGCTGATTCCCGACGACTTGACCAATGGCGCGAACGGCGAGGCCATCAAGGTTGTTCGCCAGAAGCTGCTCGACGGTGGAGTCGAAATCGACGATCTGATGCGACAGTCTCGAAACGTGATCACGCGCCTGCAGGACGCGCTGGGCGACGCGGGCACGGCGCTCACCACGACGCACGCCGAACAGGAGGCGGCGTACCAGAGGTTGCTACAGGCGGATTCGGCCATTCGCGGCCAAGCGTCTGAGCGGACGCGGCTGGAGAAGCTGCTGAACGGCCTGCGAACAAAGGAACGTGACCGCGATGCGCTGATCGACAAGCAGGCGAAGCTGCAGGACGAACGGACGGATCTCCTCCGGAAGCTGTCGGAGTTGCGGGATCAGCGGTACGCGATCCGCCGTGGCATCGCCGAACGGATCAACAACGCACTCCATGGTGCCATCCGCGTCACCGTCGAGCAGTCAGGCCACCTTGGTGAGTATCGCAACCTCGTGGAAAGCCTGCTGGACGGGGTCCGCGTCAAACGCGGCATGGTGGCCCAGCAGATCGTCGAGCGGGTTACGCCGATGGAACTCGTCGCCCTCATCCGAAGCGAAGACGTCGAGGGGCTCCAGGCGGCAACGAGCCTCAACGCCGACCAAGCCCGCAAGGTGGTGGACGGCCTTCGCACCGCCGATGCTCTTTACTCCATCGAGTCCGTCGAGCTGGCCGACCGGCCGTGCATCGAACTGAAAGACTGCGACAGCTACAAGGAGTCCTCGGCGCTCTCCACCGGGCAGAAGTGCACGACGATCTTGCCGATCCTGCTGCTCGACAGCGATACGCCGCTGCTCGTCGATCAGCCCGAAGACAATCTCGACAACCGCTTCATCTGCGAGTCGGTGGTCGAAAGCATCCGGACGGCGAAGGCGGCGCGGCAGTTGGTGTTCGTGACCCACAACCCGAATATCCCGGTGCTCGCGGACGCCGAACGCGTCTTCGTCCTCGAGTCCGACGGCGGGCGAGCCCGCACCTCCGTGTGCGGCGACGTGGACGCGTGCCGCGAGTCCATCGTCAACCTGCTCGAGGGCGGCGAGCAGGCATTCAAGCGCCGCCAGGAAAGGTACGCCTACTGATGGCCAGCACCGCCTCACGGTCCGCGGCGACCGCGTCGTCGTCGGTCGACCTGACCGAGGCGCTGGCATCGCTACAGGCCAACCGAGAGTCGATCGACTGGCCGCAGCGACGCGAGATCGTGAAGCGGTTGGTCGGGCCGCTTTCAGAGGGCCAGGCGGGCGAGCCGTTCCGTTCGCTGCTGGTGCTACTGGCCGCCGACCCGAAGTGGGAAGTGCGTCGCGACGTGGCGGACGCGTTGGGGGCCATCCCCGATAACGAACTGGCGGCCTTGCTCGACGGGTTCGAGGGCGACAGCCACACCTACGTGCGGAAGGCAGCGAAACGGAGCGCAGAACGCCGGCGTGCAGCCGCCCGCGAGGCGAAGAAGAACAAGCGTGGCGTCGATCTGGTGCTTGCGCTCTACCAGGAGCTCGAGGCCGATCACGGCAAGGACGCGGCCGAGAAGGCCCGTCGACTGGCCGAGCAGCTCTACGACACGTTGATCGGCGCGACCGTCCACGAGATCAGAAGCGTCCTGACCGCGTTGAAGGAGGACAACGCCGCGATCATCGAGCGGCAGCAGGCCGATGAGCTTGATCCAGCGTTTCTTAAGCGCAAGTCGCTGAAGATGGCCGAGCGGCTGTCGTTCATAGAACGGCTGACGGAGGAAATGCGCAATTCGGCCCGCCCCATCTCGGATGAGCGAGTACCGGCAGACCTAACCGACCTGATCACCGAAGCCCGCAGCATCGTTTCGCAGAACCTCAAGGCGAGGAACGTCAGCCCCCGCAACGTGGCACTCAATGTCACCGCCCCACGTGACGTCGTCATCAAGGTGTCACGGGTCCAGATCGTGACCGCTATCGCGAACATCCTGAAGAACGCGTACGACTTCCTCCCCGCCGATGCCGCCGGCCCCCGCGGCGAGATTGAGATTCGAGCGGTTCGGCGCGGAAAGCAGGTGCATCTTTCCGTCCGCGATACAGGCCAGGGCATCCCAGCCGCAAACCTGGACGAGATTCGCGAGTGCCTGCCCGGGCGCACCAGCCGCCGCAAAGTGGGGACCGGCTTCGGGCTGTGCAACGCCCGTCGGTACGTGGCCGCCCACGGCGGGCGGCTGACGATCGACAGCAAGGAGAACGAAGGAACGACCGTGACGATCATCTTGCCGGTCGGTTGAGCCTGTGTCATGAAGCATCGCGCACTGATTGTGGAAGACGACCCGGACATCGCC
>CAYMAS010000063.1:0-16279 GCA_964388485.1 uncultured Tepidisphaerales bacterium
GCCAGCCGATCCAGCAGCGGCCGCTCGACAGGCGGGCGGTAGGCGCAGGCGGTCGCCTCGCCCGAGCCGGCCCGAATAATAGTGATTGCCGGGTAGGCGATGACGTCGCCGGCGAAGGCCGGCACGCCGGTCATGTCCACATAGGCGTCAAGGTGGTAGTCGCGGGAAACCATTTCCCGCAGCCGCGAGCCGTAGCGGTTCTTGTGCCAGCGGTCGGCGCAGATGAAGCCGAGCCGCCCGCCCTCGCCCAGCAGCCGCAGCGACCGCTCGAAGAACGGCACGTAGAGATCAGCCCGGTCGTAGATCGTCCGGTAGCGGCGGCGGTACAGGTCCATCAGCCGCGGATCGACGCGCTCCTGGCGGACGTAGGGCGGGTTGCCGACGACGTGCGTGAACGGCCCGCCGAGCCGGGTGTCGTCGAGCAGCAAGTAGTCCCCGCAGGCGAGCCAGGCGTCGAGCAACCGCCGGCGGGTTGAGGAGTCGACGTCGTGTTCGTCCAGCAGCGTGTCTAGGCGATCGCGGGTCACGTCGAGCGAGACCGCGTGTAGTTCCACTCCGCGGATCGCGTCGGCCAGCCGCTCCACCGGTACATTCCCCCGCCGTGCCACGTTGAGCAGCCGCGCCACCGCTGGAACCAGGAAGTCGCCGTTGCCGCAGCCCGGCTCCAGCAGCCGCAACTCGTGCAGCGGGCTGGCCGGCGTATAGCCGCACAAGTTCAGGATGAAATCGGCCACCTCGGGCTTGGTGAAGACCGCCCCGCGGCCTTCCGCGTCGTCAGGGACGGCAATGTCGATCGCGTCTGCTTCGGCGAAGTTGGGGAGTTCAAGCTGCAAGTCCAGACACTTCCTGCCCGGACAGCCGAGCGTTCGCAGGTCGCATTACGTCAGAGCGGTGAATCTACAGCATAGTGCCGTTTCTGCACGATCTGCGTCACGTCAAGGCATCCAGAACATCCGTCCGTTCACTCGGCGGCCAGCTCTTCCTCGGGTAGGACGACGAGCACCAAGAGCTCATCCACCTGCTGGATCCGAGCATAGTGCTCAACGAGCGGCACGCTGTCAAAGCCCTTGAAACTCTGAAACCAATCGCCGACCCAGCTGGTCCCAACCTCGAACTCCCCGCAGCCTCGACAGCACGCCTCCCACGCATTGGCCGCGGCGGATGATTTTGGCAGCTCCTTCGGGCGCGGGTACAGGCCAAGGTCGATCAGCCCTTGGCCGACGCACCGCATGTCGGTCTTGCCGGCGCGGATGCCGAACGCCGCGACGCATTGATCAGTGTTCTTCACGAGCTGGACTGCGGTGCTCGGCAGCGAAGTGTCAAACAGCCCCGCCAGCTCCTGGAGGGCGTCCATCGACGGCTCGACGGAGTTGGCCAGCGGCCTGAACAGACGCGGGGGCATCAGCAGGTCCGCGGCGAACTGGTTGGCTTGCTGCTCGATGATGACCCTCGATGCCGCGGAGTTCCGCGACCAGATCGACGGGTGGGAACGCCCGCCCGACCGGATGAAGTGGTGGTGCGAGTCGATGAAGTAGTGGCCCAACTCGTGGGCTAAGGAGAACCGGGTTCGCGGAGCATGGCTCGTATCGAACGTGTTGTACTTGGTGTTGAGGTAGCAGAAGAAACTGCCGTCTTGGAATACGAGGCGACCGTCAAATGCGTCTTCGAAGTGGTCCGGCACAACGTGGAGAAGCGGGCATTCGCTCTCTGCCACCCAAAACGGATCCACCGGCGGTTCCAAGATCGACAGGTGCTCCACAACGTCCGCTGCCGCTTCCGCCGCCTGCCGGACACGTTGGTCCCGTTTCGCCTGCTCAATACTCTTCGTCTGCATCCAGGCCATCTTGCTCCTCAGGCTCCTTCTTTTCTTGCTCCCTGCGGAGGGCTTCCTCGCGGCCGCGGCGGATCTTCTCCTCGATCTCGGGCGAGAAGGTGTCGCCGTCGCCGTTGCGGTTAAATCCGATCACCTCGCCGACCTCCCTGGCAAGCGTGTCCTGCTCACTCGCCCGGCCGACCCGCTCTTCATAGCTCTCTTCCCGCGGCATCTGGCCTAACGCCAGCTCGACGAGGTCATCGACCTCTTCGTCCGACAGCGGTTCGTTGGTTGCTTCCGCGTAAGCGGCAGCGGCTTCATCGAGAGTAAGCGGTCGCAGCCGCAGGACGTCCTGCACCTCGCCTGCCATCTCCCGCCAAAACCGTTCGTCCTTTCGCTTATTGGTGTCGCTCATGGTTGCCCTTCGCTCTGGTAGGCCCCGACCCGCTCCAGCTCTTCGCCGAGCTTTGACCGCCCCGTACTTCGTGCCTTGTAGACCATCATCTGGCTTGTGCCGAGGCGATGTGCCAAGTCCGCCGCCGGAACGCCGTTCTTTTCGCTGCGGCTGTCGTTGAAGTAGGCCAAGTCGGCCTCCATCACCTCCCGCTCTCGCGGCGACAGCACCTTCATCGCCTCCCGAATGAGCCGCTTGCGGCGTTTGTCGCTCTTGGCATCGCCCGTCGTGCGCGTCGGCCAACGCCTGTCCCGGCTCACCCCTTCGTGCAGCAGCACGGGCCGCTCATCCGGCGTCGCGGCGAGCAGGTCGCAGGCACAGTTGTGAGCGATGCTCACCAGCCACGGCCCGAGGCCGTTTTTCGACTTCGCCGGGTCGAACTGGTCGGCGTGCTCGAGCAGCTTCGCCATCGCCTCCTGGAAGGCGTCTTCGGCGACGCTCGGAAACTTGACGCGGAGGTAGCCCCAGACCCGGCCGCCGTGCCTTTCGATAACGTCCCGCACCGCCTCCGGTTCGCCGCAGGCGACGCGAGAGGCAAGCTTGAAGTCTGATTCCGCTACGGCGTCTTCTTCCATCTGGTCCTCGCAAAACAACCGGCCGTCGATCCCTCAGTGGTACTACGCCGGACCCTTACCACGACCGGCATCGCGGTCGAGAATCTGCGAACGGGGGTGGACGTGGTAAGCGCTGCCGGTATTGCAGGCAAGGGGACGGAGCGTCGCCCCACCATTCTCACCCAAAGGACCCACCGATGGCCAAAAACCACTGTGGCGGCGGCAGCCGCTCCCGTTCTGGACCCAAGACCGTGCCGGTGAAACCCCACCGGCGTTCGACGCCGGGCAAGGGGTGCTACGGCCCTGGCAAGCCCGGCCCGAAGACCGTGGCCGTCAAGCCACACCGCCGGTCGAAACCCTAAATCCGCGAATACAAGAAACACGAGCAATGAAGAAGCCCCCTCTCAAGACGACTCTCATTCCCGCAACGCCCCGTCCGCCCTATCACCCACGGCCAGTGCCGCCTACCCGCCCGCGGCCCGTACCCACGTTTTACCCGCGGCCCCGGCCCTTCACCACGTTGGAAACGCGGAGGGGGTCGTGAGCCAGCCGCAAATCACTCTTCCATTCGACCCGCTCGACCTGCTGTTGGCGATCGCGGCCAACACGATCGTGATGCTCGGCCATTTCGCCACGGCCATGCCGTGGTGGGGCTGGCCAATCTTCACGGTGGCGGTTCTTCACCACCTCACCACCCCATCGAAGAAGTCGAGACCCTGATGATGTTCTGACCGCTGCTTATCTGTCGCGGCGTTGTCACACATAGTGTATGAGAAACCCGCATGTGGCCTGATAACGAGACTTCCCGCGACTTCCTCAACTTCTCCGGCGTCGCCGAGAGCGTCGCGGAAGTCGTGCGTCAAGCGAATGGTCGGCCGGTGTCCATCGGCGTGTCGGGGGCGTGGGGCTCGGGTAAGTCGTCGCTCATCAAGCTCGTGCGGGCGTCGCTTGAAAAGCAAGACGGTTCGACACCTTCGGCCTTCGCGGCCAAAGGGCGCGACTTCGTCTTTGTCGAGTTTAACGCCTGGCTTTACCAGGGATACGACGACGCCCGCGCCGCCCTGATGGATGTCATCGCCTCGAAACTTCAAGAAGAGGCCGAGGCGCGGCAGACGGGGGTCGAGAAGGTGAAGTCGCTACTTGGCCGCATCAACTGGCTTCGAGCCGCAAAGTTGGCAGGCGGCTCGGGCCTTGCGCTCGCGATGGGCTTGCCGCCGGTCGGCCTCTTCGGCGACCTTTGGAAGCTCGTCCGCAAAGCTGGAGACGACGGCGTCGATGAGAATTGGATCGCCGAGGCCGAGAAGCACGCCGACCGGGCGAGCACCGCAGCCGTTGATCTCGTCAAGCGCAGCCCGCCCACGTCGCCGCCAAAAGAAATTCAGGCGGTGCGGGATGCTTTCGAGGAGGCGCTCGCCGAGATGGGTGTAACCCTTGTCGTCCTGATTGATGATCTCGACCGCTGCCTGCCGGAGACGACCATCTCGACGCTCGAGGCCGTCCGCCTGTTCCTGTTCCTGAAGGACACGGCATTCATCGTCGCGGCGGACAACGACATGATCCGCCACGCCGTGCGTCGCCACTTCGCGGGTGTCGAGAATGAGTCGCTCGTGACGAGCTACTTCGACAAACTAATCCAGGTGCCCATCCGCGTTCCGCCTCTTGGGACACAGGATGTGCGGGCATACATGATGTTGCTGTTCGTCGACAACAGCGAATTGGACGACGAAGCGAAGGAGAAAATCCGCGACGGCGTCTGCGGGCGGCTCAGCAACTCGTGGCGCGGCGAGCGGGTGGACCGGAAGTTTATCGAGTTGCTACACGATCCGCTGCCGGACGGACTTGCAGTCCGGCTAGATACGGCGGAACGACTTGCGCCGCTCATGGCGGGTGCCTCGGGGATAACGGGAAACCCGCGCCTCGTCAAACGGTTCCTCAACGCTCTTTCGATCCGCATGGCCATCTCGCGGGCGCAGGGCGTCGGCGTAGACGAGGCAGTGTTGGCGAAGCTGCTGCTGTTCGAGCGGCTCGCCAAACCTGAGGCATATGCCCAGCTCGCGACCGCTGCAAACCTGCACGACGAGGGGTGGCCGGAATTGCTATCAGAGTGGGAGGCACAATCTGAAGCCGGCAAGACACCTGAACTTGAGGGAGCGTGGGACGATGACTTCGTCCGAGAATGGCTTCAACTGGCGCCGCAACTGGCGGATGTCGACCTCCGCGGTGCCCTCTACGTCAGCCGCGAGCATGCCCCGCTGATCGCTGCCGACGAACGACTCTCGTCTGACGGAGCCGAGCTGCTAGCGGCACTGCTGAACGAACCGGAGGAGGCGCAAGCTCTGAGCGGACGTCTGACACAGCTACCGCGTACTGACTCCGACCTCATGATGGGCCGGCTGTTGGAGAAGGCTCGCCGCGAGCAACGCTGGGGCACGCCGCCGATCCTCGACGCCTGCCTTGCCCTTGCGATTGCCATGCCGGGGGAGGCTCAACGTCTTGCCGACTTTCTTGGCGAGCGTCCTACGGAGCAGCTTGAGCCGGACATCGCTCCCAAGATCGGAGACCAACCCTGGGCCGCTGATGTATTCGACCGGTGGTTGAAGAAGCTGCAGGATGGTCCCGTGAGGAGGGCCATCAAATCGGTCTCGGACAACTCAAAGACAGGAAGGCATTAACATATGGGCACTTCGCAATCGAGCAATGGGCCCGGAGCCGGCGTGCCAATGGTGCCGCCATGGGCAGATGACCCCGCTGCCGCTGATCCTTCAGCGCTGCTGGAGGCGCCTCCATCGGACGACAAGCCGCAAGATGGGTCGGCACCCCCTGCTCTCGCGCCGGCAGCGCGCTTTGGGACGTGCCGCACGGCCCTCGGCTCTTACGCCACGTCCGGCGATCGGGACGACCTGCGGCGGTCGCTCGGGGCTTACACGCGGCGCGGCTACGGCGGAGCCGGCAATCTGACGCGACGTTTCGGCGGCGCCGCGCGAACGGCCGGCGCGCTCGGCGGCATTCTGTCTGGAGGAGCCGGCGAAGGCCGCAGTACGGAATTTCAAACTCTTCGCGGTCGATCGGCGCGGGAGATCATCGATGCGGTCGCCCATGCGGCACGACCAATCGACGGCACACAGGACGCCGAAGTCGCGCGTGCGGCCATTGCGGACGCACTCACGGCACTGCTGAAGAAGTTCCCAGACGCTGACCTGCTGGAACTAACGGAGGACCAACGAGAATTCGCCGTCGAGCAGTACGTCGCGTTCGAGGTGTTCAGACGGTTCGAGCTTGACGTCGGCAAGGCCATTCAAGACAAGGCTCCCTCGGCTACGACAGGCTTATCACGGCTGAGACAGGCGCGAAGTTTTGTGCGGCAAGCCGTCGCTGCCGCCTTTCGAAAAGTTCGCACTGCCGGGCAGCGCGTCACCCGCGGCGACGTCGCCCGGACGGTTAGGCAGGCGCTCCGCCAAGTGTTTGATGTATTTGTGGGTTACTCCGAATGAAGTTTGCTCCCCCAGCAATCGACGCCGATGTGGCGGTCCGGCTCTATGAGAAATCTTGTGGTGCTGGCGAAGCGACGGCCGGTGCCGCAGCCCGCGATGTGGTGCGGCGAGCGCGACTCTTGCCGGCACCGGCTGCCTGGGATCTGCTGTCGTTCGCGCTCATGGTGACGGTCGCCGACCTCGCCGCCCGCAGAGATCGGAGTCCCGACGGCTGGACGCGGGAGATCGAGTTGATCGTACCCGTCGCAGACCCCGATCGCTGGCGGCCGCATCAGGGGCGACTGGCAGGGTTGCTTCGTCTGATGACAACCGACCGCTGGGAAATTGAATTCTGTCACGGAACGCCGCCGCCGTTCAAGCAGAAGCGGCAGCGTGCTCCGATCTTTCCGGACCAAGATTGCGTCAGCCTCCTCTCCGGCGGCCTCGACAGCCTCGTCGGCCTGCTCGATCTGCTTGCCGCCGGGCGTCGCCCTTTCGCAGTCAGCCAGACAGTGCGTGGGGATGCCAAGAAGCAGCAGCAGTTCGCCGCCGTCGACTCCGGTACGGTCCGGCATCTTCAACTCGGGCACGCGGCCAGCACGGGTGTCGATGACGAACGATCTCAGCGTGCAAGATCCTTTATCTTTCTCGCGTTCGGCGTGCTCGCCGCAACGGCCACCGCGGCACACCGCGATTGTGGGACCATCGACCTTCATGTTCCAGAGAACGGCTTCATTGCGCTCAATCCTCCGCTGACTGGACTGCGACTCGGCGCACTCAGCACCCGAACTGCGCATCCGAATCTGTTGCGCGGCTTGGAAGAGGTCTTTGCGGCGACCGAACTCCGCGTATCACTCATTAACCCGTACGCGCAAAAGACTAAGGGTGAGATGCTGTCGTCGTGCGGTGACCAAATGCGGCTTGCCGCCCTCGCCGCGACGTCGACGAGCTGCGGCCGTTTTCTGCATTACGGCTACACGCACTGTGGACGGTGCGTCCCGTGTCAAGTCCGCCGTGCCGCCCTGCTGCACTGGGGCGTCGAGGACACAACGAGCTATGTCTACCACGACCTCGGTCAGGATGATGCGGATCATGCCGGGTTCGATGATGTGCGTGCCGTGCAAATCGCTGTGCAGACAGTCCGTAAGGACGGGCTCGACGCATGGCTCGGCACCACATTGGCCGCCGTCCCGGTCGGCGAACGTGCGGCATTGCAGGCAATGATCGGCCGGGGCATCAAGGAGCTCGCCTCGCTGCATCGGGCGCACGATGTCCGATGATCGACTTCCACTGCCACATCGACCTTTTCCCTGACCCACATGCCGTTCTTCGCGAGGCGGCAAGACGTGGGGTACGCATCCTCTCCGTCACAACGACGCCGTCAGCGTGGCCCGGAACGCTTGCTCTTTCCGAGGAATATCCGAACGTCATGACCGCACTCGGTCTGCACCCGCAGTTGGCCACAGAGCGTAAGCATGAGTTGCCGCTCTTTGCACAATACTTAGCGGACGCCCGCTTCATCGGTGAGGTCGGGTTAGACGGCACGCGGCCGCTACGCCGGACCTGGTCTGATCAGGTCGCGGTCTTCGACTCGGTGTTGAACCTGTGCGCGGATGCCGGCGGCCGAATCCTCTCGCTTCACAGCCGCTCGGCCGCATCCGCGGTTCTTGACGGTCTGGAGCGGCACCCGGGAGCAGGCACGGCAGTCATGCACTGGTTTGCGGGTTCGAAAGCCGAGCTAAACCGAGCGGTTGAACTCGGTTGCTGGTTCAGTGTTAATCATGGCATGGTGCTGAGCGATAAAGGTCGCCGGCTGACGCAGGCCATGCCGCGTGACAGAGTATTGACGGAGACGGATGGTCCTTTCGCTCAAGTGGGCGCAACGCCGGCTGAGCCACACATGGTCTCTGCGCTAGGCGAGGCCATGGCTGAAGTTTGGGATGTGCCCTTGTCGCATGTCAGTCAAACACTCAACGTTAACCTCGCCACGCTGCTGTCGGACGTACCCCGTTCCTGAACGATTTCAACGCAGCATCGCTGTACGAGTGCCCTTGCAAGACGTCTTCAAATCGAAGATCCGCCTGCTATCTCGGATGCGATACGGCCAGTTCTAGCCAACTCCGGAGAGAGCGTGCATTCAACACGTTTAGTGGAAGTTCCGGCTCATCCCTCGCATTTCGGCAAGTTGGCTATCGAGGCTCTCGAAGCTGACGGCGATGACATGCACCACTTCGCCCTGCCGGTCAATGCGGCCACGGACGAGCATCGCGTGGCTGTCGAGGGCGACGCGTTTGAAACGGTCGAAGATGTTCGGGTAGACGACGAGGTTGCTCATGCCCGTCTCGTCCTCGAGCGTGATGAACGTGATGCTCTTTGCGCTGCCAGGACGCTGGCGGACGAGACAAATCCCGCCGACGGCGACGCCCCTGCCGGCGGGGAAGGCCTCGGCATCGATGAGGTGGTCAGCAGGAACGACACCGCATTTCGCCAGGTCGTGGCGGAGGAAACGCATCGGGTGGTCCTTGAGTGACAACCCGGTTTGGCCGAAGTCAGCCAAGACATGACGAAGTGGTGGCAGACTTGGCAGTGTCACCTTCTCCTGCTGCTCGAACGAGTCATCGAAAAGCGGCTCGTCGGCGTCGCACAGTTTGCCGGCATGCCAGATGGCGGACTGTCGGTCGAGGCCGACGCTGCCGAAGGCGTCGGCCTTGGCAAGGCAATTCACCGCGTGGGCGGTGCAGCCGCTCCGCTTCCAGAGTTGCTCGACGCTTGAGACGTCGTTGCGGGTGGCGATGATTTTCTCCGCGTCGTCCTGGCGCAGGCCCTTCACGCGGTTCATGCCCAGGCGGACGGTCATGAGATCGTCTTTGTTCAGCAGCGTGCAGTCCCAGTCGCTGTGCAGCACGTCGACCGGCAGCACCGTCACCCCGTGCCGCTGGGCATCCTGGACGAGTTGGGCCGGCTTGTAGAAGCCCATCGGCTGGCTGTTGAGGATCGCCGCGAGGAAGACGCCGGGCCAGTGGCACTTGAGGTAGTTGCTGGCGTAGGCGATGAGCGCGAAGCTGGCGGCGTGGGATTCGGGGAAGCCGTAGGTGCTGAAGCCCTGGATCTGCTTGAAGCACCGCTCGGCGAAGGCGCGTTCGTAGCCGTTGTCGATCATGCCGCGGACGATCTTGTCCTCGAACGTGTCGATGTCGCCGAAGCGGCGGAAGCCGGTCACGGCCCGCCGCATGCCGTCGGCCTCGTCGGGCGTGAAGCCGGCGCAGTGGACCGCCATCAGCATCGCCTGCTCCTGGAAGGTCGGCACACCGAAGGTGTTCTTGGTGATCCACTCGATCGCCTGGCCGGGCATTTCTGGCACGGGCTCTTCGCCATTGCGCCTTCGCAGGTACGGGTGAACCATGCCGCCTTGAATCGGGCCGGGGCGGACAATGGCGACTTCGACGACGAGATCGTAAAAGCATCGCGGCCGAAGCCGCGGGAGCATGGACATCTGTGCCCGGCTTTCGATCTGGAACGTGCCCATCGTGTCGGCCGCGCAGATCATGTCGAAGGTCTTCTCGCAGTCTTCCGGCATCGAACCGAGCGACATGTCAATGCCGGCGTGTCGTTTGAGTAGGTCGAAACCCTTGGCCATGCACGTCAACATGCCCAGGCCAAGCACGTCGACCTTGATGAAGCCGAGCGCGTCGATGTCGTCCTTGTCCCACTCGATGGCGGTCCGCCCCTCCATCGCGCAGTTCTCGATCGGAACCAGCTTGTGCAGCGGCGTCTCGGTCAGCACGAAGCCGCCGGGGTGCTGCGACAGGTGCCGCGGGAACCCTTAGATCAGGCTCGACAGGTAGACGAGGTGTTGCGTCGCGACGTCGGCATCGTCGAGTTTCTGGGCGGCGAGTTCGTCGTCATCAATCGGGCCGCCCTTCCACCAGTTGATGCCTTTGGCGAGGCGGTCGATGGTGTCGGTGCCGAAGCCGAGCACTTTGCCAACTTCACGGACGGCGCTGCGGCCCCGGTATGTAATGACGTTCGCCGTCATCGCCGCCCGGTCGCGGCCGTACTTGGCGTACAGGTACTGAATCGCCTCCTCGCGGCGTTCGTGCTCGAAGTCGATATCGATGTCCGGCGGCTCGTTGCGGACGCGGCTGATGAACCGCTCGAACAGCGTGTTGATCCGCCGCGGGTCGGCATCGGTGACGCCCAGCGAATAGCAAACGATCGAGTTCGCCGCCGCCCCACGGCCCTGGCACAAGATACCTTGTTTGCGCGACCATCGGACAAGGTCTTCGACCGTCAGGAAGTAGTGCGGCAAGTCTAACTCTTCAATCAGCACCAGCTCATGCTCGAACTGATCGCGCACCTTGTCCGGCGGACCTTCAGGGAATCGGCGACGCATGCCGACGCGAGCCAGTTTCGTCAGATGGCTCATCGCCGTCTCGCCGTCGGGTACGACTTCGCCGGGATACTGGTACTTCAGCTCGTCGAGTCTGAACCCGCACCGCGCGGCGACTTCGATCGTCCGGTCAATCGCGCGCGGGTAGCGACTGAACAGGCGGGCCATCTCTTCCGGCACCTTCATGTGCAGCTCGGCGGCAGGTTCGAGAGACAGGCCAGCCTCATCGAGCGTGCAGCCGTTGCGGATGCACGTGACCACGTCCTGCAACAGCCGCCGACCCGGTAGGTGGTAGAGCGGGCGGTTCGTCGCCAGCATCGGGATACGTTCTTCGGCCGACAGGCGGGCCAAATCGCGTAGCCGTTGCTCGTCGTCGGCCCCGTAGTCGCGGGCGGCGATGAGCGACAGCGAGCCGGTGCCGCCGCACCAGTCGCGGAGATTCTGAAGTTTGCCGACGAAGTCGTCGTTGATCTTGCGCGGCGGCTCGACGCCCAGCATCTGGCCTTGGGCGTGCTCGATGAGATCCCACAGGCCGAGCGAGCACTGGCCTTTCGTCGTCCGCAGCTTGCCGATGGTGAGCAAAGTCGAAAGCCGGCCGTAAGCGGCGAGGTCGGTCGGCCAGACGTAGACGGCCAACCCGCACGCCAACTCGACGCGACTGCCGACGATCTGGCGAACCTCCTGCCGCTGGGCTTCGACGTGAGCACGGACGACGCCCGCAAGCGCGTTCGTGTCGCAGACGCCGAACGCGCAGTAGCCGAGTTCCGCCGCCCGCTTGGCCATCTCGTCGGGATGGCTCGCGCCGGTGAGGAACGTGAAGTTGCTCGTGCAGCAGAGTTCCGCGAACTCGATCTGGCTACCAGCCTTGATGATGGTCGGTCCATTTGCGTGTTCCTCTTGGAACTGCCGCTCGCGGCCCTTCTCGTCCTTGAACCCGCCCCAACCTTGACGCCACTTCAAGCCTTCACGCCGCTCGGCCGCCTCGACGTCTTTCGTCTGCGACCAGTGTTGCCGCTTCGTGCGGAACGCCTCGCCCGGTGATGGGGGCTGCTTGGCCGGGTGAACCTTTGTCTTAGGCGGTGTGTCATCCGGCATCAGGACCACACCCCGTGGACGAACCATTCGTTCTTCGGCCTTGAGCGGTAGACCCACAACCACAGCCCGCCCTCGCACTGGAGCTTGTAGTAGTCGCGCACGTCGAGCGAACGGCGCGACAAGTGCGCATGCCACCATCGCCGGCCGATGCGCTCGGGGCCGACCGTCGTGATGATCGGCCGCGACTCGCCACGCCACCGCAGCGCGGCCAGCGGCCCCTCGGGTTGAAGGAAGGCCACCTCCGCCGGCTCGGCCGAATCGAACAGCTGTGTCGGCCGGTCGCCGCTGACGGTGACAGCCTTGAACTTCGCCCGGGACTCGTCTGCCGGCCGCACCCGATAAGCCGCTTCCGGCACATGGCTCGGCGTCGGCTCGATCCGCAGCACTCGCTCGCGTCCGAGCCGACCTTGCAGCAGGTCGACCAACCGGCCCACGTCCTGCTCATCTCGCGACCGATCCCGCTCGCCGTCGCACCGCGCCTGTCCGTGCGGCAGCCGCGTCTCTTGTGGAGCCGAGAGCGCCAATGCCTCAACGCCTCGGCCCATGTCCAGCGTTTCGACCCTCGGCCGCAGCACGTTCCACAAATGCCGCTCGTCCCGCGTTGCCGCCGCCAGTCGAACATGGACTGTCTCACACTCCGGCCGAAGGTCGCCGTTTAGCCGCTCGACCTCCAGCGTCAGCCGACGTGCCGCCGACTCCTGCCGTCCCAGCCGCTTGCACAACTCGGCCACGAGATTTGCCGCCGTCCGCTCGACCGCCTCGTACTGCGTTGCCGGCCCGGCAAAGCGAAAACTCACACGCGTTGTCTCGGCGAAGGGTTGCCATTCGCGCAGTTCGACCGCTTCGCCCATCGCCTGATCCAGTCGAAGCAAAACCTCTTCGCCGTCACCGAAGCGGCGGGCGACTTCCTGCCGCGGGATGTCCATGAATTGGCCGACGCGATCGACGCCGACCTCCGCCAGCATGTCGACCACCTCCGACTCGACCCGCAGCGCTGCGACCGGAAGGTCCAGCAAAGCCATCGTGTCATCACACACGCCCTCCTCACCGAACCGGGCAAGTCCCCACGCGAGGCCAATCGTCGGCGCAACCGCGACACGCACCTGCAAACGCAACCGCCCTACCGCTTGCCGCACCTGCCGTGCGAGGGCCAAGTGACCGCCGTATAGAAGTTCGCAGCCGGCGACGTCAAGGATCAGGCCGTCCGGCTCATCGACCGCCACCTTCGGCGTGAACCGCATCATCCATCGGGCTATTGCCGTCAGCCCGGCTGCGTCCGCCGCCGGCTCGTGGTCCAGCGCCTGCGGCAACGCGGGAAGAATCGCCGTCGCGTGGGCGACCGTCATCCCGACCGACACGCCCTCGCGCCGGGCCGACCTGCAAGCCGCGGCGACCAGTCGACGGCCGTGCGTGGCCTCCGCCAGTAGCAGGAACTTCGGCTTAGCCGGTCCACGCCATCGTCGTCTTCGCCGGTCGGTCGGCCACGTCGGGAGGTAGATCGACAGGTACGCCCCGGCCGGCCGCGGGGTCCCACTCGAACGTCCATTGCTTGTCCAGTGCCGGCCCGCCGGCGATTGCAGTTGCGTCTGACTCATCGGTGAACATCTCCCCGGCCGTGCGGAGTCCCGCCGGCCGATCGTCGTCGGGCCCTTGGCCTTCATGTGTGAAGTGCCCTCCTTTGCGTCTGAGAAGCTCCACGCTCCAGCGTGGACGCCGCGCGAGATCACCGACGGCCGGCACCGGCGACACCCGCCACCGCGACCCGGCCGCAGATGAACCACCCTCACCCGCCGGCCGCAAGACGATCAGCCGGCAGCTTGCCCCCCGTGCCGCCAATTGCAGACGGCGTGTCATCGTCAGGTCGAACCCCCGCCCGTCGGCCACCACCGCGGCAATAGATGAGCATCGCACACAGAGTTCCGCGGCCCACGCCCGCTCGGCCGCGGAGCGGGCGTCGATCAACAGCGACGTTTCAAGCAAACCCAACTGATGTAGTGCCGTCGACGCCGGCCAAGCCGTCTTCCCGATCCAGACGTGGCAGGCCGCGTTAGTCGAGTCTTTGGTCAGCCAGCCGAGCGTGACGCCAAGACCACCGGTGTCGTTTTCACCGAGCAGCTCGTGTAGCCGACCGGTCTCGACCGGCGGGAACGGTCGCATCGGTGCCGCCATGCAGTCACTGTTGACGAGCGCAAGATGGTTCGTAGCTGAGGACATGTACCTGTCGTGAGTTCGAGCAGCTTCGTGGTGCAAGTGTCGCCAAAGGCGGGAAGTGCTGCTGCTTCTCTACCCCCACTCGAAATGTGCAAGATCAACCCGTGATATCGTGGTCGTCGTGAGCGCGTGAAAGTGGCTTGCGTGCTTGCTTCGTCGTCCGCGTGCCGCGCTCTGCGGGGACTGCTTTCTCCAGTGAGTTAGCTTCCCGTACCGGCCCACCGCGGATTGCCGACCGTTGCCGGTCGAGCACACGCTCACGCGGCACGAGTGCTGCTGCAATCGCTTCGGTCAGCAACTTGCCGTCCTTCGGGTCGGCGTTGATGCGGTGGCTGCCCTCGTTCCACTTGCCGCGGTCGAGTTTCGACTGGTCGAGGTGGAGGCCGGCTTCGCTGGCGAGATGTTGCACGCGCTGGCGCATCGCCCGGCCGTTGCCGTCACGGAACGGATGGACGTAGTTGAGTGCGCCAACATGGGCGGCTGCGACTCTGGCGACGAGCTTCGTGTTCCGCTGGTCCGGCTCTTTTCTCGCCTCAGCTTTCAAGTGCGGCAGCGCCGGCTTGAATTGGTCGAAGGCGGTGTGCAAACCTTGGTCCACGAAGCGGACGGCGATGTAGTGACTACGGCGAGGCGTGCCGTCCTCCCGCTGGTCCTGGCGGTGCATGTTGACCGTGCGGGTTTTGCCCGCCCACTCGTAGACATCTTGGAACAGGTGGCGGTGCAGTTCCTTGTAGCCGGCGGCGGTGTGGGCGAATGGACCTGCCGCGCCGTTTTCAAGCTGCACTGCCCGCGCGGCAACACGCCGTCGCTCGACCTGCGCGAGCTCCGCAGCATCGGTCACGCCGAGCTTGTTCTTCAACACGCCGCTCGGCTGTAGGTACGCCTGCCACGCGGCAGAGTGTGCTGCTTCACCCCGGTCGCGTGGCGGACCTGTCGCCGACGACGTGGGAGCGGACGCGGTGGGGGTCCTGGAGGCATCAGCCATGCGTGGCCTCCTCGCGCTTCTCGCGGTTGATGCGGCAGCCACGGGCGAACGCGACGTCGAGTCGCGCGGTCACGTCCTCCGGCACACGCTCCTCCAACAGCATCCGGGTGAACGCCCAGTCGGCGGCGGTGAACGGGTTGCCTTCGATGGCGTTGCTTGCCGCGGCCGACGGATACGCGATCGCCTGCTCGGCGACCTGCTCGTCCTTCAACGGCTCGAAGTCGAGCGTGCGGACCTCGCGGCGCAACCGCTCGATCAACGTCGCGTCATCGGGCGAAACGGGGCCGATCTCGTCCGGCACGTCAAGTGCGGCGGCGGGCTGCGCGGGAACCGACAGGCCGTGTCGTGGCGGCGGAAGCGGCGAGTCGTCGAGTAGGTCGGTAATGCGGTTGCTCATTGGGGGTCTCCGTTGCAGTTCAATGGCGGTCGGTCGCCGGAAAGTCGGCAAAAGCCCGCCGGCGGCGGTCAGGCCGCTGGCGGGTGAATGGGTTGTCGGTTACGCCGCCTGCTTCGTCCGCGTGGTGCCTTTGGCCGTCGGTAGCTTGATCGGCCCGGGCTGCGAGTCGTTGTCCGGCTCCGACTGGTGGGGCTGGTGGGCGGACCGAAGGGGGAGCGGCAGCCAGTCGAGCTTGCTCACCAATGCTTCTGCCCGGCCGGCGGCGGCGTTTTTCTTGAGGCCGTCCACGCCCGCGCCGCTGCTCAATGTCTTGCCGTGTGTTTGCGTGTAAGCCTCGTCCAGCGCCGCGGCAATGCCGGCCTTCGTCAACCCGCTGAAGAAGCTCGCGGCGGTCGGCTTCCACCACTTCGTCACGTCGCAGCCGATGTGGCTGGCAACACGGCGAATCGTCTGGTCGCCCTTGCTGCCGTGGAAGTCGCCGACCGACTCGTTCACCGTGTCCAGCGCCGCGGCTGACAGCAACGCCAGCAGACTTGTCTTGTCGTCGGGCGAAAGGCCGGCAACGAACGCGGGCAGCGCGTCCGGCGTTTGAGGTAGCCGGGACCGCCACTTTTGCAGTGCGTCGTAGAACACCGCCTGTGCCTCGCTCGGCTGCGGTGTCCCGTGGCTTCCGCGTGCCGGATCGCTCTTGCCGGCACCGGCGCAGAAGTCGTCACGCCCCGCACGCAGGTCCACTTCGAACGGCAGCGGGTCACGTCCCGCGAATTGGATCGAAAAGAAGAACCTTTCGCACAGGTGGGCGATGAACAGGTCGGCCGACGCCGCCGGGTTCTCGATCATGCTCGCCCGCAACACCTCCGTCCGCGCCTTGGTCAGCTTCCAGACGAGCGACCGGCTCATCTCGACGCCC
>CAYMAS010000064.1:0-15416 GCA_964388485.1 uncultured Tepidisphaerales bacterium
CGGGCGACATGCCCGAGTCACAGATGCTAGCCGACCATGCGCAGCTGTAGTACTAGCCCCGCTCGATAGCGGCGAGTAGTTCCTGCTCCGCCAGATCCGCCCGGGCCTCGTACGTGTGATCCTTCGCCACACGCCGCTCCGCCGCGTCGCCGACGGCCTTGGCTTTGGCCTCGTCCAGCGACTCGAGATGAGCCGCGACCGCTTCCGCATCGCTAGCCACGAGCACTTCGGCATCGGGTTCGAGAAAATCCTCGATGCCTTTCCACGCGTCCGTGATGAGGCACGCTCCGGCACCGGCGGCTTCGAAGACACGCGTCGCCGGCGACCAGCCGTACCGAGCCATGCTCTCACGGTTCACGTTCAACACCGCCCGCGGCGTGCAGTTGAACGCGTTGTGATCCGGTGGTGCGACGTGACCGATCGCCTGCACGTTCGGCGGCAACTTCGCGTCGTGCCAGCCGTTGCCGCCGAGGAGAAAGAGCTTGTTCGGCAGCAGGCGCGCGACGTCGAGGAAGAATGTGCCGATCCGCTCCTCCCGATCCGGCAGCCGATTGGCCAGCAAGGCCAGGTCGCACGCGAACTTCGGATTCGCCGGCACCCGATGGTGCGTGCTCAGGTCACACGCGTTGTAAATAGGCACACATCGCTTAACCCCGAGCTTCGCGTACGCCTCCACCACCGGTGGCCCGCCGCCGTAAGTTAGGACGACGTCGTACGCCGAGGCCTGTCGTCGAAACGGGTCCGCCTCGTCGTTGAACGTCCGATCCAGCGTCGCCGGAGCGTCGACATCCCAGAAAACGCAAGCCCGGTCAGGCCGCTTGAGCTTCGTCGCCACCAGCTCCTCCAGCTCGCGATCAAAGACGCCAACGCCGCTCGCCTTAACGATGACGTCGGCGAACCCGTCCGCCTCGGCCACGGCACGGCCCATGGCTTCGATCGTGTTGTCGTAGACGACGCTGGTGGCGTAGCCGGGATTGGGGTGATCGACGTGGCTTTGCCGGTCGTAGGCGTCGGGCTCGTAAAAGGTCGTTTCGTGCCCCCGCTCGGCCAAAGCCCGGAGCATGCCGCGGTAGTAGGTGGCGGCGCCGTTCCAGTAGGCGCTGACGAGCGATGAGCCGAAGAAAGCGATCCGCATCGCCGGCAGCTTATCCGGTTCGGTCGGACCGTCGGGCGAAGACGTGGAAGCTGTGCCGCACCGGCTCGAAGCCGAGGCGTCGACACAGTTCATCGCGAGCCTGACGAAGTTCTGGCGACTCGATCCGCAGGACCTCGCCGGTGTCGGCATCGATGAGGTAGTCACTGGGCTGACGAGGCCCGGCGGGATCGGCGACGACCTCGAACAACGCGTGCCGGGAACCGTCGAACAGCACTTGCCGCAGAAGCCCTGCTTCCTGCAGGTGCGTCAGCGTCCGGTAGACCGTCGCCCGGCTGCCGGCCCGACCCGATGCCTGCAGATCCTCCGCGACCGCGTCGGCGGCGAAGAGGCCCTCCATCCGCAGGATGGCATCGAGCACGGCGGCGCGTTCACGAGTGAACTTGAGCTTCTTGCGTCGCAGGAAGGTGCGGAAAATCGCGCACGCCGGCGCGACCGACCGCGGCGGACCTTTCGTCTGCGGCAGCGGCGGGATCGATTTGAGCCTCAGGATCGGCACCGCCGCCACGTTCGCCTCTTCATCAGCAACAGCCATGGCCCGAGCTTACCCGGTATCGTCGGGCGAATGCGTCAGGCGATTCACGACACGCTCGGACCCGCCGGTTGGGCGGTGGTCGGCATGACGCTGCTCTGCGTCGTTGCCACCCTTCTTTGGCCTCGTGACGAAGTCGCGGATCGGCAGATCTGGACCTTCGCCAAAACACACGCTGATGCCTGGGAGCAACCGGTCGACGGGATCTCGGCCCTCGACTGGTTCGAGCAGACAACGGGCGAGTCGGCGGCGGTTGAGGTGTTGTCGCGAGACGCGCTCGATCTTCGGATGAACGCGTTGCTGTCGACCGCGTCGCCGGAGTTGCCCGACGTGGTGCAGCTGGACGTCTTCAGCGCGACGCGGCTTTTGGATCGGCCGACGGTGCCGTTGTTGCCGCTGGACGACGCGCGGGCAACGGCGACCTTCCTGCCGAAGCGACTCGAAGCGTTTCGGCGGGACGGCGTCCTCTATGGCCTGCCGGCGGACGTGCATCCGGTGGCGTTGGCGTATCGCGTCGACCTGTGGCAGGCGGCGGATCTGGACCCGACGACGGCGAGCACTTGGTCAGAATTCGCCGCTCTGTGTCGCCTCTACCGCGAGCGGACGAATCGGCCGGCTTTGGAACTGGCGCGGCTACGCAGCGACCACGTGACGCTCCTGCTGCAGCAGGCAGACGTGTCGCTGCCGAAGGATCTAGAGGCCGATACGACAAAGGACGTCGTGCTGTTTCTCGCCGCGTTGCTGGCCGATGACGCCGCCGCCCCGACGACCGGTGGGCACTCGCAGTGGGCCAAGGATTTTGCTGCCGGTGACGTGGCGACGCTTTGGATGCCGGATTGGCGTGTCGCGTATCTCAGGCAAGCAGCGCCGGAACTGGCGGGGAGGGTCGCGTTGATGCCGTTGCCGCAATGGAACGACGGCCCTTCGACGGCTGGTTGGGGGGCGACGATGCTCGCCGTGCCGCGGGGTGTGATCGATCCTGAAGCGGCTCGGCGCTTGCTGTGGCACGTTGCCGCCAGCGATGCCGCCGAGGGTGGTCGACGAGCGATGTCCGACATGCTCTCGCCGCGGCTGGAACGGGCATTGTTGCCGATTGACGACGCCTTTTTCGTGACGGGACCGCCCCGCCGGTTGTTCGCTGAGCTAGCCCCGGATGTCGATCTCCCCCGGGCCGATGCCGCGTATGCAGCCGCCGCGGCTCACCTGGGCATCCTGCTCGGAGCCACCGCCGACGATCTGGAGGCGAGCCTGGACGCAGGTCGGGTCCGCGACCGTCTCCAGCAGCGACTCCGTGCCGCGGCCCGGGACGTGGCACGCCGTGCAGAATGATCGTCAAGAAACGTGAGACGTCGGCAGCAGGGGAAGCAGGAGCTCCATCGTTCGAGCCGTTGCGCCGCGTTGCTCGTCGACAACCCGTTGCGCCGCCCGGCCGGCTTTCGTGGCACGCTGCGAATTCTGCACGAACTCGAGCGACCTGGCCGCGAGTGAAGCGGCATTCGTCGCTTCGGCCAGGGCCCCGGCATCCCGGAGCAGCCGCGTCGGTTGGTCAAAGTTGCCGAAGTAGGGCCCCGTGATGATCGGCTTGCCCATCGCCGCCGGCTCGATGAGGTCACTGCCGTGCTGCCGCGGACCGAGGTCCACGAGCGTCCGGCCGATGATCGCGACGGTCGCCATCGCCCAGGCGAGACGTAGCTCGCCCATCGTGTCGATCAGCACCACGCCGTCCGGCTCGACCTCTGCCGTCGACCGGCGGGTCAGCCGACATCGCTGCCGAATGAGCGTCGCGACGTCTTCAAATCGGGGCGGGTGCCGGGGGACGATCACGAGTCGAACGTCGGGCCGGTTTTGTCGGACAAGATCAAAGGCGTCGAGGATCATCGCCTCCTCGCCGGGGCCGGTGCTGCCGGCGACGAGGATCGGCTCGTCGCCGAGGCCCAGGCAAAGCTTGAAGTTGTCAACCGATGGCACTTGCGTCGGAGCGGCGTCGAACTTCAACGATCCAGTGACGGCGACGCGATCCGCCGGCACGCGCATGCCGATGAAGCGGTTCGCATACGTCTCGTCCTGAGCGGCGACAGCCGCAGCTTTCGGTAGCCCGCGAAGCTCTTTGCTGTGACGCGACCGTTGACAACCGCCAGCGGCACGCCCCGCCGCTCACACTCGCGGGCCACGTTCGGCCAGACTTCCAGCTCCATCATGACGCAGAGCACCGCTCGCGTGCGACAGAGGAACCGGCCGACCGAAGTCGCCAGATCAACCGGAAATCGAGTCGCCACGATGTTCGCCGCGGGTGATTGGCCGTAGAGCGACACCGCCCTCTCGAAGCCGGTCTGCGTTGTCGCGGCAACGTAGATCCGAAGGTCCGGCCGCTCCTCCTGGAACGCTTCCACCAGTGGCCGTGCGGCATTCACCTCGCCGACGCTGACGCCGTGGATGACCACGCTGGGGCGATCATCGCCGGCGTCCGTCACTTCGCCCCGCCGCTTTCGCAGAGCGTCGAGCACCTTGCGTCGCGTCTTGCCGTTCGACAACCACCACGGCGACGCGACCGTCAGACCGAGGCGGTAGAGAAGGTCGTACGGGCTCGGCACGTCCCGCAGGCTATCGCGGCGACGCATTGGGTGTACCGTGACGGTGTCTTGTCGTTCTCCCGCACCATTCTCGCCGCGACACTCCTTGTAGTTACCTGCGGCTGTCGTCCGGGCCCGTCCGACGAGCCGCTGACGGACAGCGACCCCTTCTTCGTCATTCCCGCGGCCGCCGATTTAGCGACGGGTGAGGCGGACGACGAAGAAGTCTCGCGGCTCTTCGAACTGCTTGACCATCCCGACTACGTCGTTCGCCTCACCGCCTCGCGGAGCTTGATCGAGCGCGGCTTCGTGGACGACAACGGGTATCGCCCCTGGGTCGACGAGGTCGAGCGAAGAGAAGACGCCGAAGCCTGGCGACAGGCAGCGGGTTACGCGACTCCCGAGTAGCAGCTTCAAGCTGCGAGCTTGGCATCCGATTGCTTCGACAGGTACTCGTCGACCGCCTGCCGGACAATGCTTGCCAGCTCCGTCGGGCCTTCCATGGCCGCCTGGTTCTGCAGGGCCAGCAGCTTCAACGCCACGTGCGTTGTCCTCGGCACGCGGACGTAGATCGCCGTCGTCCCCTCGCCGGGGTTGATCTCGACGTCCAGCTTTGCCCGGCTCCGCCCGGCTTGCTGCTTGGGTGCTTCGGACTGCGTCGCTTCCTGCTTGGCAGTCTTGGTGGAACGGCGGACAGGCTTGGGTGCCAATGCCTCCTCCTGAGGCTCGTCCGCTTCCTGCTTCATCTCCGGCTTGGAGACGACCGGGGCGAGCGAGCGCAGCAGGGCGTCTGCGTCAACGCCGCCCCGCTTCTTAGGATGGGACGTCGTCGGCTCAGGCCGCACGTCGAGTCGGCTCAGGTTCTGCTTGATCGCGTCGGTCATGGGTCAGCTCCGGGAAGAGTTCTTGGAAAAGGTTCAGAAAGTCGTTCGCCGCCGCGATCGCTCCGCGATCGCCGGGCGAGTTCTGGGCGAGGCGTGGCGTCGTGGTCTGGAGTGTGACTGCTTTGGCGACGGCGTCACGCATGCCCAGTGCCGTCGTGGCCAGCGGGTAATCCATTGCCCGTAGTGCCTGGCGGACGGTCGTGTGCAGGTTGCCAACGGTGCGGATGAAGTTGAGCACGAGGCGGACGTCGATTTCGGGCCTTCCGTCGGCCGTCCTGGCCCGGGCGACCTTGTCGATCGACTGCTTCGTCTCGATCGTCGCCTGCAGATCCAACGTCGTCGGCCTCGTGGGAATGAGGATCGTGTCGGCGAAGTACATGAGCACGTGCGTCTGCTCGTTGAGCCGAGGCGCCGCGTCACACACGACGAAGTCGTGCTCGCCGTCGAGTTCGTCCAACGTCTCGACGAGCGGTTTGGCCTCGAGCACGGTCTCGACCGTGATGCCGGGCTCCGCCCGACCGAGCCACCGAGCGGCCGACTGCTGCGGGTCGTTGTCGACAAACGCGACGCTGTGGCCGAGGTCGAAGAGCCACACGGCCAAATGCACGGCCAACGTGGTCTTGCCGGCCCCGCCCTTTTGGTTGACGACAGCGTGGATCATGCCCCTTGCATCGGCTAGCTGGCATCGACTTCGACAGTGATACTGCAAGTTCCCCTTCGTGGGCCCGACGAGTTTCAGGCAAGCTAACGGACGCGATAGCGCGATATCGCACTAGCGGGACATCCCGCGAGCTATCGCGATATCGCGCTTGCGGTGCAACACGCGTGCTTGCAGCACGTTCCTCAACATGATGAGCTAGCAACTTCGAAAGAACGGCATACTCCGGCGAAGCTTTGGGTCCATCCACACCCATCACGAGATCGATGTCTGCAGCACTCGATCGCGATCATGCGAAGAAACTAGCTAGGTGGTTCAACTCAGGACGACGAGCACCAGGATCAGGTTTCCGATGATGCTCGCGGCAAGGATTGCCATCATCACGATGAACTCGGGCCGCTCCATGACGCTCGGGCGAGGCTGAACGTCGATCGTCGACTGCCTCGCCGCCTGCTCCATGTCCGCCAGAGAGCCAAAGTCGACCGCCTGCCGGGCGTGGCGGGGCGGTTCACCGGCGGCGACGAGTCGAAGGTCTTCGAGCATCTGGTCCGCCGACTGGTATCGCTCTTCGCGTTGCTTGCCCATCGAATACTCGACGACCTCACTGATGCCGGTGCCGAGGGCGACGTTGAGGTGGTCCGGCGGGACGAGGTCGTCGCGCAAGTGCTTGTGCATCACGGCCGTTGGTGACTCTCCCTCGAACGGAGGACGGCCGACGAGCAGGTGGTAAAGCGTCGCCCCCAAGCCGTACAGGTCGGCACGGTGGTCGACGTCGACTTCGCCGCGGATCTGCTCGGGCGAGATGTAGTAGGGCGTGCCGAAGGCTTTGCCGGCTTCTCCCTCGGCGGCGGCTTTGTCGGAGACGTCGCGGGCCAAGCCCAGGTCGGTCAGCTTCGCCTTGCCGTTGGGCGTGAGGATGATGTTTTTCGGCTTGACGTCGCGGTGGATGAGGCCCCGTTGGTGGGCGTGGGCCAGGGCGTCGGCCATCTGGATGCCGATATCCAACGCCTCGGCTTCGCCGAAGGTGCGTCCTTCGCCCACCGGCGGGGGCTGCATGATGTCGTAGAGGGTCTTACCCTCGAGGTACTCCATCACGAAGTAGTGCCGACCATCGGGCGTCTCGCCGACGTCGATCGCCTGGACGATGTTGTTGTGCGACAATCGGGCCGCGGCTTGACCTTCTTTGTAGAACCGGTCGACGAAGTCCGGGTCGGCGCTGCTCCGTTCCGGCAGCACTTTGAGGGCGACGATCCGATCCAGAGATGTCTGCCGAGCCTTGTAGACGGTCGCCATCGCCCCTTTGCCGAGCTGGCCCATGAGTTGGTAGCCGGGCACCTGACTTGCACGCCGCTGGTCGGCCCGTTTGCGAATCCGCTCGGCCTGCGGCTTCGTCAGCAGCTGGCGGGCGACGAGGATGTCGGTCAGGGACCGTTGGTTGGGATCACTGTCCGCCGATGCGTCTTTAAGCGCGTCGCGGGCACTGGCAAGCTCTTCATTGGTAACGAGGCCGAGCTCGAGCACCGCTTTGCCGATTTCGGAGTCGGTTTTCTGGACTCCGAACGTCTCGCTGGATCGTAGCGAAGCGGTATCGCCGCCCCCTTTGATGCCGTTGCCTTGAGAGACGCCCGGCGGCGGGACGGGGCCTGTCTCACCGGCGGGCTGGATGGTCGACTCGTCCGGCATGAGAAGGGGTAAAACGACGGAAGTGCTGCGGCGGCGGCGCGCGACTTTACCGGAATCTGTCACCACCGCCAGCACGTGGACCGGGTTTTCGCGCGAACCGACGCGTCCGATAGGACCCATCTTGCCTCATCGGCTCAAGCAGCAGGGCCGGTTGTGCCGATAGCGATTGCCTCGGATCACGGTCGGGACAGGCGGCACTTGATATCTCGCACGACCGGGCGAACAGTGGATGCCGGCCGTTTGACACGGCTCGGAAACACGGTGGTTGTAGCTCAGTTGGTTAGAGCGCCGCGTTGTGGTCGCGGAGGTCGCGGGTTCGAGTCCCGTCATCCACCCTCGCCGGGCGGAGGAAAATCCAGGCATTCCCGCTTTCTTCGTCGTGCTGCTCAAGCGGATCATTCCCTGCCTTGATTGCGACGCCGGGCGGGTTGTGAAAGGCGTCAACTTCAAGGGCATCAAGGATGTCGGCGATCCCGTCGACATCGCCAAGCAGTACGAAGCCGACGGGGCCGACGAACTGGTCTTCTACGACATCACCGCCAGCCACGAAGGCCGTGGCATCATGGCGGAGCTGGTGCGGGACGTGTGCGACCGCGTCTACATGCCGATCACCGTCGGCGGCGGCATTCGGGTGCTCGATGACGCGACCCGGCTCATCCAGGCCGGGGCCGAGAAGGTCAGCCTCAACAGCGCCGCCGTCGCAAGCCCTGAGCTGATCAACGAGGTGAGCGAGCGCTTCGGCACCTGCGCCACCGTGCTCGGCCTCGATGCAAACCGCGTCCAAACACCTCAAGGCGAACGCTGGCACGTCTTCGTCGCTGGCGGTCGCAAGGATACGGGCATTGATGTCGTCACCTGGGCCAAGGAAGCCGAAGAGCGGGGAGCGGGCGAAATCGTGCTCAACTGCATGACCGCGGATGGAACAAAGGCGGGCTACGACCTCGAAATGACGCGAGCAGTCAGCGAGGCCGTCCGTATTCCCGTCGTCGCCAGCGGCGGGGCGGGCGAGCCGCGTCACCTGCTCGACGTGTTGACCCAAGGCAAGGCAGACGCCGCGTTGGCTGCAAGTATTTTTCACTTCGGGACGTATCCGGTGCCCGCGACGAAGCGTTACCTGGCCGAGCATGGCGTGGCGGTGCGGGTCGTCGAATGATCGAGTTCTGGTCCGTGGCGGCTTAGGCACAGCGTGTGCTTGAGGCGACGCGTCTGCCTGCTAGGCAGCAGCATGAACCTGCAAGATTGCACGTTGTGCATCCAAACCACCTGTGTTCTGCTCTGCCGTCACGCGACGACGAGAGAAGCGAATGGCTCTCGCTCCAACGCACCGACCACCACGACCCCCTCAACGATGCCCAAGACGTACGACAAGAAACCTGACATGCAGCTCGATTCGAGCAAGAGCTACTCTGCCATCATCGAGACGGACAAGGGCTCGATCACCGTCGATCTGCTTGATAAGGAAGCACCTGAGACGGTCAGCAACTTCGTCTTCCTTGCCCAGGACGGTTTCTACGACGGCGTGACGTTCCACCGCGTCATTCCGGACTTCATGATTCAAGGCGGCGACCCGACCGGCACCGGCACGGGCGGGCCGGGCTACAAGTTCGCCGACGAGAAGTCGGCCCTCGACATCAAGCACACCGGCCCCGGCACGCTCTCCATGGCCAACGCCGGTCCGAACACCAATGGCAGCCAATTCTTCATCACCCACGTCGCCACCGACTGGCTCGACGGCAAGCACGCCGTCTTCGGCCGGGTCACGGACGGTCAAGACGTCGTCGACAAGATCGAGCAGGGCGACGCGATGAAGAGCGTCACCATCAAGGCCGAGTAACGCTGTCGGATCGTTTTCCTCGCCGAAGCTGCGACTCGCGTCGCGGCTTCGTCTGTTGGTGCTACCGCCGTCAGGCTTCTGCCGTGGCATCCCGCTCGCTTACCCGACGACCATGATTCCCAAGATTACCGTTCCGCTTATCGCCGCCACCGCCTGCCTGACGTCTCTCGCCTGCGCTGACGAAGCCGAGCCCGTCGAAGCCGCTCAAGTCGCCGACGCCAAGCAATGGCCACAGCCGCCGGAGATGATGCTCGAGGAAGACATCGACTACTGGGCACTGATCAAGACGAACATGGGCGACATTAAGATCGACCTTTACGAAGATTCAGCACCCAAAACTGTCAACAACTTCGTCTTCTTGGCTAACGAAGACTTCTACGACGGCGTGACGTTTCACCGGGTAATTAACGACTTCATGATCCAGGGCGGCGATCCGACTGGCACCGGCCGCGGCGGTCCTGGGTATCGCTTTGCTGATGAATTGGATCACGATAAGCAGAGCCACGAACCGTTCACCCTTTCGATGGCCAATGCCGGTCCCAACACCAACGGAAGCCAATTCTTCATTACCGATGCCGCCACGCCGTTTTTGGATGCAAAGCACACCGTGTTTGGCAAAGCCGTCGAAGGGCAGGATGTCGTGGAAAAGATCAGCGAAGTTGCAACGACCGGCCGGGCACGAGGCGATCGACCGCTGGAAGATGTCATCATGGAGGATGTGATCATCCTCCTGGTCACCGATGAGGGCAGACCCGCCACGCAGCCGTCGTAAGCTGTCACGTGCTGCGGTTCTACAAGTTTCGCCAGGACCTCTTCGGCCCCTCACCGGCAAAGGACGTTTACGTGAAACGGCCCAACGGTCGCGGCTGGCCCGAGGAGTGTCCGCCGTTCCGAGCCGCCAACGCGTTAGGCTACGACCTGCTGGCGAACTTCGACATCACGTTCCTCAAGCAGTCTGACGGCACTTGGCGGGCGGAGCACGACGTCGAGCTTTCGAGCGACTTCGATTGGTCGCCCGACGACGAAACGCCCGGCCAGCCGCTGGTGCAGAAGTATGCTTGGTTCTGGGAGCAGGGCCAAACCATGCCGCACGTCATCAGCGACGACGTCTTCGCCGAGATCCGGAATCAGGTGAAACTTAGCAGCTTTCTCTACCTCGCGACCGACGAGAACGAGATGCTGCTCTTTACTGAGCGGCCCAACGCGCAGACGATGTCCGCTCGTGGCTGGCGGGCTGTCTCTGCCCTGGCCGAGACTGACTGGTATCCGGCCGGTTCCCCGTGGCACATGGTCATCGAGTTGGATCCGGCGCGGGACCGCGTGCCGATCGAGAAGGGCGAGCCGATCTGTCGGCTGCTGCCAGTGGAGCGACGGGCACACTTTGCCAGGCCGATGTCGCCGCTGGAGTTCGACGACTTCTTCGCCCGCAGCCAACGCTGGCTCGCCACTCACGGCCGTCCGCACGAGTCGTCCAAAGACGGAGCACTCGACGTCACCCGGACCTACGTGAAGCAGCAAGTCCGCCCCAGATTCGTCGTCCTCGACTGACGTCGCTTATCCGGACGTGCAGGACTGGCGGCTCATTGCCGATGACGTTGTCAGGTGGTCATCGTGCTCTACATCGTCGCCGCGTTCGCCGCAGCTTTGCAGGTGATGCTCATCATCACACGCCACTACGCCGCCGGTCGGCAGAAGGTGATCAGCGACCACGCCCGCGAATTGCGGATGATTGACCCCGAGGTGCAGCTACCTGGCGGGGCTTAAGCTTCGCCGATGATCATCGACGCGAAGTTGACTGCTTTTGCCGAGGCGTTGCAGGAAGGGGTCGATGCCGGTCTTCATCCTGGTGCTCAGGCTTACGTCTCTCTTGCGGGTCAGCCCCTCCTCGACGTCGCCGTCGGCGAGTCGCGGCCGGGGGTGCGGATGACGCCGGACCACGTCCTGCTCTGGATGAGTGCCGGCAAGCCGATCAGCGCCTACCTCGCCGCCAAGCGGGTAACGCGTGGTTTGCTCGACCTCGATCAGACGGTCGGCGAACTTCTGCCCGCCTTCGCTACCGGCGGTAAGCACCGCATCACCATCCGCCACCTCCTGACGCACACCGCCGGCATCCGGCAGGTGTCTAGTAACTGGAGCACCGAGCCGTGGCAGGGCGTCATTGACCGCATCTGCAACAGCAGCATTGAGCCCGATTGGACGCCAGGCGAAGACGCCGGCTACCACGTCGCCAGCGCCTGGTACGTCCTCGTCGACCTCTGCCGACACGTGCTCGACGTGGAACCGACCGACGCCGCCGTCGCGAAGATGCTGAGCGACGAGGTGCTCCGGCCGCTCGGCATGAGCGACAGCTACATCGGCATGCCTCGACACCGGTACGTCGACCTCGGCACCGACTCCGCCATCACCTTCGACTCCGCCAAAGCCACGCCCTCTGCCCTGGCCTTCCCCAACAGCGAAAAGGGCCATGTCCTGTGTCGCCCTGGCGGCAACGCCCGCGGCCCGGCCCGCTCGCTCGGTAGGTTCTACGAACAACTCCTTATCGACCGCGGCGACCTCCCCGGCAACGCCATCCTGCCACGAGACGTCGCCCGCGAATTTACCACCCGCCAACGCACCGGGCTACGCGACCAGACCTTCAAGGCCGATATCGACTGGTGCCTCGGCTTCCTCGCCGCCTCCCCCGACGGCAGCCGCATCCCCTACGGCTATGGCCCGCACGCCTCACCCGCCACCTTCGGCCATAGCGGCAACCAGTCCTCCTGCGCCTTCGCCGATCCCGCCCACCAGCTCGTCGTCGTCTGGATCACCACCGGCCTCCCCGGCGAGCTCGCCCACCAAAAACGACAACTACATCTTAATTCACTGATCTACCACGGCCTCGACCTGCATCAGTGACGCCAGCAGCCGGTTGCACTCTCATTCGACGATGACGCCTAGGACCGTTTACCCCGCGGCACGTCAGCCGTCTCAACCCGATAGATGCAGGTTCAGGTAGAGCCGCAACTAACTCCTCAAGTCGCCAACTCGGGCGATCGTGTCACACTTCTAGGTATCGACAACTACCGCAGGTCGCCGGGTCAGAGGGTGCGACCGCTGTAACCAGAAACTGGAGCCGTGTCTTTTACGGTTCGTGCTCAAGCTGAAGAGCAATCTGCTTGCAGAGGGTCGGCTCGCTCTTTACCGTCTCGCCGGGCTCGAGTCAGCGTGATGAGGCCCGCGTCACCTGAAGTGGTTCAAGGAGAATGGAAACATGCGCATCAAGACTCTCGCCGCTTCTGCGGCAGCTTTACTGTCGACTACCGCCCTCACCTCTGCCGAGGTGATCTTCTCGCAAACGGTCGACCCGCTCACCAGCGGCCTCCGCAGCGAATCGAGCAGCAACGTCCCGGCGCAAGGCGCCGACAACTTCACGCTCGCCGCCGCCGACACTGTTCGCAGCGTCACGTGGCGGGGCTACTACGACGCGCCGCTCGTCGGCACGACGCCGACCTTCGACATCACCTTCTACGGCAACACGATCGGCTCGAACGGCCTTGGTACGCCCGACGACTCGAACGTCCTCGGCACGTCGCCCGCCACGGACGTCGCCGTGGTCGATACCGGCCTCGACCTCACGTTCTTGGATCTGGCGACCGCTTCATTCGTCACCGTCGACATTCTCGAGTTCAGCGCGAACATCGACCCCCTGGCCGTCTCGACCGACAAGACGTGGCTCTCCATCGTCGCCGACTCTTCGCCGTCACCGGAAACCGACTTCTTCTGGTCCACCACCGACGTCGGCGGCGACAGCATCGCGTTCAAGGCGGGCATCTGGACCACGCTCCAGAACGGCAACTTCGACACGTACTTCGAGCTCAGCAATACCATCATCCCCGAGCCGACGACCGCCGGCCTCTTAACTATCACCGCCCTCGCCGGCCTCCGCCGCCGTCGGTGCTAAACACTTTTAGAAAATGTAGCAGCGGCGGCTCGCCGCTGCCTCTGCTTCCGAATTCTTCCTTGAAAACCAACGGCGTCACGAACGCCAATCCTTTGTACCACAAGAGAACAATGCACCACCTCAGTCTTATCGCAGCCGCAGCCGCTGTTGTCGTCGCCGTGCCCGCTTCGGCCCAGCTTTCCGTCGAAACCGACGAAGCCGCCTTCCTCGCCGGCCTGCTCGACGTCGAAACGTTCGACTTCGACGGCCTGCCCGACGCCGACTTCACGAACGACGTCAATGCCGGCCTCAGCGTCACGATCACCCCCGGCCTCTCCGTCTCCGGCACCGGATTCTCCGCCTTCGGCGGCGACGTCGGGATCGTCGGCGAAGCGCTGGAGTTGTTCATCGACCCGAGCAGCATCTCGTCCTTCACCCTCACCTTCAACCGCCCGGTCGACGCGTTCGGAGCCGACTTCATCGACGCCTTCGACACGACCGGCGTCGGCGTCACCATCAACGGCGAGACGATCGACACGAGCGCGTTGGTCCCGATCGCGACGACGACCGCCTTCTTCGGTTTCAGCAGTGATACTTCGTTCGACGAGGTCACGTTCGAGTTGCCGGTGACGCAAGGCTTCGAGTTCTTCAGCGTCGACAACCTGGTGACCGGCGTGATCCCCGAGCCCGCCTCGCTCGGCCTGCTCTCCGTCGGCGGCCTGGCCCTGCTCCGCCGCCGCCGGTAGCGGATGACGACAAAGCAACACGGCCCGCCCGCGTCTCCACGCGGCCGGGCCGTTCTTCGTCTTCTACTGTAAGGTGGGCTTCAGCCCACCATCCGCCTTCGTTCGCGATCCCGACGGTGGGCCGGGGCCCGCCCTACAACCGTTTATGCCGCGATCTTCATCGGCGTTCCGTCGGTCGCCGACGCCGCGACGGGGCGGACGCCGGTGCCGGGCAGCCGCACGCTGACCGGCTTGCTCATCGGGCCGCGCTCGTTGCATGTGCTGACAAAGCAGCAGCTCACCCAGACCGTGGATTCCTTCCACAAGTCCGGGAGAAACGTGTCGATCGTCATTCGGCCGCTGAGCGTTTCAAGCGGCCAGTCGGCGACGTTACCGATCGGCTCCGGGCCTTCGAACGTGTGCACCTCGACGAGGCGGACGTGCTTGGGCTTGGTCCGTCGATCCGGGGCCGCCGGGTCGCGGACCTCGATGCGAAGTGACGTGTTGCCGGTGAGGAACGTCGCCACCTGCGGCTCGACGGTCGGCCGCGGCGCCGGCGTCGGCGTGCGGTCACGCGGTGACAGGTTCAACTCTTCGAGAATCTTCGAATCGAGCGCCTTATTCGCGTACGCCTGTTCGACGATGTCGGCCAGAGAATTGACAAGGTGTCGCTTCGCATCATCCTTCGCCGCGCGGTAGGGCGGACTATGGAAGAGCGCGTCAGTATACCTCGCATGGGCGTTGCTGAAACGGGAGTAGCTCGAGTTGAGCTGTAGCGCGCGGTCGGCATCAAAGCCGTAGCGCGTGGGATTGGCCGTCAGCCGCCGATCGGCGTTCCCGCCGAACTGCAGGAGGCCACTTTCCGACTTGAGTTGGTTTCGTCAAGACATGGCGGAGCCTTTCGTCGTGTTCTGGCCTCGGCCGGCCGACGCGTGTCGTGCCTGGGATGCCCTCGGCCCACCACCTGCATTGCCGCAGAACCCGTCACGCTGAAGACGAGGACGACAAATCGCCCGATCCTCTCGATTATCAGCCATAAGGCTGACGCCGCGACCCGCGAGACGAGCGTCTCGAACCGCAAGACGAGCGTTCCGAACTGTGAGATGAGCGTCCCGAACTGTGAGACGAGACTCGTAGGGTGGGCTTCAGCCCACCATCCGACCGACGGCGGCGGTATGAAGGTGGGCTGAAGCCCACCCTACTCGGTGGGTCGTGAGCGTCGATGCCGTTGTTGGACCTGCCGCTTGGCCTCGTCGATGGCGATGGCGCGGCGGCGTTCGTCGAGGTAGTGACGTTGGATCAGGACCATGCCGACGTCGACGCCGGTGCGGAGCGGCAGGAAGACGAAGCCGGAGAGGGCGCCGAGCTTGTCGACCGCGAAGACGGCGGCGTGCATCGGGACAACGCGGAGGTAGGGCGTGAACATCATCGTGCCGATGTTCGGCTTCCAGTCGCGGT
>CAYMAS010000065.1:0-4977 GCA_964388485.1 uncultured Tepidisphaerales bacterium
CTCGCCGCCGACGCGACGGGCGTGCCGGTCGAGCCCGGGCCCGTCGAGGCGACCGCCTTCGGCAACGTGGGAATCCAAGGTATCGCCGGCGGGCAGATCAAAGACCTCGTCAAGCGACCTTCAGATCTACCAATCCGCCGGCAACCTCGCCACCCACGCCGGCGTCGATCAGGTTCTCCCCGCCGTCCAAGGCCTCGTCGCCGGCAGCTCGATGTTCCCCAAGCACCGCGTCATGGCCTCGCTCTCGAAGTACGACATCGACTACGACGAGACCGCCGACGAGGAGACGCTCCGCAACCAACTGGCCGAGTTCTACGCGAAGCGGACGCTGACGCACAAGCCGATCCGCCCGGTCGACCAGGCCGAGGCGATCTTCCTGCTCGCCAGCGACCGGCTCAGCCGGACAACAGGCCAGATCCTCACCGTCGACGGCGCGCTCCACGAGGCGTTCCTGCGCTGAGTCACGCTCCACGTGGAACCTGTAGGGTGGGCTTCAGCCCACCTCCGGGACTGGCAGATGGTGGGCTGAAGCCCACCCTACGAGTAGACGTCCGCGTCCGGCGACGTAGAGTGTCGACCCGACCCGGACGGGCTGTAGCTCAGCTTGGTTAGAGCGCTTCGCTGGGGGTGAAGAGGTCGCAGGTTCGAATCCTGTCAGCCCGATGAAGCCGCCGCTCGAGAGAGCGGCGGTTTTTGTTGCGCGGAGGCGGCCGCCGAGGGTTGATGAAGATGCTCGGCGGCGGCGATGCCCGGCTCGGCGCTCCACGTGGAGCGCATCATCAACCCCAAAACGGTCGATTGGCCATGCCGGCGGAGGATCGGCGGCGAAACGCGCTCCACGTGGAGCGCGCGACACCTCCGCCAACCCCTCATCGGCGAGCAGCTTTTGGTCGATTGCATGGTCGAAATCTCGACCCGGCGTACAGAAACGGCGGCCAAATCTACACACCGCGTGCAGATTCCAGACGGTTCTCTTGCCAAGCCGCGGGTCGTGGACCCGCGGCTCGCAGACCCACCGCGACTACAACATCACCGTGCGGCCGCTGACCCTGCGACGACTCGCGACGCTCTGGATCCTCGCGATCGGCGGCATCGGCTTCGTCGGCCTCATCGGCATCGCCGTCGGCAACGACGCCCTCCGCTGGCCGAGCGGCTTCGTGCTCGACTTCCGACTCAGCCGCGTCGCCTCGGCTGGACTCGTCGGCGCGGCACTGGCGGCGGCAGGGGTCGGGTATCAGGCCGTGCTGCGAAACCCGCTGGCCGAGCCGTACCTCCTGGGCGTCAGTGGCGGGGCGGCGCTGGCGGCGTTTGCTTGGTCGCTGCCGACGATGATGCTTCCCGACTGGCTCGGCCTCATCGGTCGCGACGTCGCCGCCTTCATCGGCGCCATGATCGCGGTCGGCATCGTCCTCACGCTGGCGGGCGGACGCGGACGCCTCGACCCGGCCCGGGCCATCCTCGTCGGCGTCGTCGTGAGCATCCTCTGCGGCGGCCTGTTCGCACTGCTCGTCCAGCTCACCCGCGAGCCCGGCGGCGGGGCATTCGCCTTTCTTTTTGGCAGAATCGACGGACTGCAAGGTACGCGACTCCTCGTCCTCACTTGCATCGTCCTGCTCGGCATCTTGTCACTCGCCGCACTCGCGGGACAACTCGGCGGGCTGGCCACAGGCGACGACGAGGCCGCCGCGTCGGGCGTGGCAGTGGAGCGAACACGGTGGATCGTCCTGGTGCTGGCGAGCCTCCTCGCTGCCGTCGCGACCGCCGCGAGCGGGCCGATCGGTTTCGTCGGTCTGATGGGCCCGCACCTGGCACGCTTGCTCGTCGGCGTCGACCCGCGACGCGTTTTGCCGGTCGGCGTCGCAATCGGTGCTGCACTCGTCATCCTCGCAGATGCGATCGGGCGACGGTCGATCGGCCTGACGGGCAGCGAGGTGCCGGCGGGCATCGTCACGAATCTCATCGGCGGGCCGTTCTTCCTGCTGCTGCTCTATGGCCGACGCGGCAAGGTGGCGACATGAACGGGCTCGACGTCCACGATCTGGTCGTCCGACGCGACGGCAAGACGCTGCTCGACGGCGTGAGCCTGACCGTCGGCCGCGGCGAGCTGCTCGCGATCATCGGCGTCAACGGCGCGGGCAAGAGCACGCTCATCCGGACGATCCTGTCCGGCCGCGCGACGAGCGGTCGCGTCCGTTGGTTCGGCCGCGACTTCACCGACTGGCCACGCCGCCGGCTCGCTCGCCGCGTCGCGTACCTCGCGCAAAGGCCGGGTTTTGATCCCGAAGCCACGGTCGCCGACACCCTCGCCGCCGGGCGCTCTGCGCACTGGTCGGCGTTCGGTGCCGAGCGGGAAGTCGACGTCGCCGCGACGCGGACCGTGGCGGATCGGCTCGACCTGACGCCGTGGCTCGCCCGTCGCCTCGGCACGCTCAGCGGCGGCGAGCGGCAACGGGTTCTCCTCGGCCGAACGCTCGTCGCCATCGAAGGCGAACCCGACGCCGCGATCGTGCTCGACGAGCCGGATGCGAATCTTGATCTGTCGCAAGCCGCCCGGCTCGGCCGCCGGCTTCGCGAGATCGCCGACGCGGGTCGTTGCGTCGTGATGGCGAGCCACGACCTCAACCTCGCCGCCCGCGTGGCGGACCGCGTCGCCCTGCTGCACGAGGGGCGGCTGGTAGCGACGGGTGAGCCGGCGGGGGTTTTGACGGAGGATCGGCTTCGTGAGGCGTTTGGTTTGGAGGTTCAGGTCGTGCCAACGGAGGTCGGACCCGTTGTCGTCAGTGCGGGATGACGCAAGAGACAAGGCTTCATCGTGCGACGCTAACGTGCGACGTGCGATGGTTCCTGCTGGTCGTGTTGCTGTTGACGAGCGGTTGCCAGGCTTCGCCGGTCACTGCATCGCCGGTCGAGGCGGCGGCGGGGGAGGAGCGGCCGATCCTCATCATCGGCGGCTGGGGCGACGTGGGCTTCAACGCGATGCGAACCCGTCGCGGCCTGCAGAAGCTGCTGCCGAAGCGACGCTTCATCACGATCAATCCCGGCCTGGAGCGGACGTTCGACGATGCCGCGGCGAAGGTCGTGAATCGGCTGGAACGTGAGGCCGTCGGCGAGGGCGAGGAGACGATTGAAGTCGACGTCATCGGCATCAGCATGGGGGGCTTGGTTGCCCGGCACGCCGCGACGCAAGACGCCCGATTTGGCGAGGCGAAGAAGCGGCTGAACATTTGCCGGCTCTTCACGATCGTGACGCCGCACTCCGGAGCGCAATTGGCCGATGAGGCCGGATTCTTCGGCACGTCGCGAGACATGCGGTCCGCCAGTCCGTTCCTGCAGTTATTGACGCAGCGCGAGCTCGACACGGCGGAGGAGCGGCAGTACCCGATTGTCGCCTACGCCCGCACCCGCGATCGCACGGTCGGGCCGCTGGGGGCGGCGTTGCCGGAGCATTGGGACGAGCGGTCGACGTTGATCTGGATCAAGACCCCGTTCTGGCAAACCGGCCACGCCGGCGCCGCGTGGGATCGGCGGATTCTCACGGACCTGTCGCGACGCTTAGAGCGTGCCTCGGCGGGGTCGCCTTGAGCTAGAGCCCCGCGTGACGGGGGTTGTTGAACCAGTTGTCGTGCCCCGGCACGATCGTGTCGGCAATCTCGTAGACCTCCCGCATCGCCTCGGCGGCGGCGTTTGAGTCGAACGTGTCGGGCAAAAGCTGGGCGGCGAGCAGGTGGTCGCGAGTCGGCACGGCGTCGCCGGCGACGAGGGTGGTGAGGGTCGGGTCCGTCACGAGCAAACCGCACAGGCCGGGCGTGTAGCCGGGCAGGGGAAAGAGGTCGACGTTGTGCGTGAGCTTGTCGTCCTCGGGCACGCGGAGCCGGTCGAGCAGAGCCAATTCGCTTGCCACGGTTTTGCGGACGTCGCGATCGCCGCTGCGGTGATCGAGTTCGCGGAGGTGGTCTTCGATGGCGTCGCGTTCGCGCTCGCTCATGAGCCACTGGGCCTTGTCGAACAGCGGCAGCGCGTCGCGGTGAGCGGGCCGGAAGCAGGTGAGGAAGACGATGTCGATGTCGCTCGGCCTCAGGCCCGTGCGTTCGAAGAGTCGGGCCGCCAACGCTGGAGCGGGCAGGCCGGGATCGACGAGGATGCGCTTCTCGCGTCCGCCGACAGCAGAGCCCGCTTCGCTGGCGCGGATGAGCGTGGTGGTGGCGTGCGGCGTTCGCACGGGAGCGGTCTCGCCCCAGATGCGGTTGCGGCTTAGCGTTCCGATGCTCACGATGTCGACCCGTACCGCCATAGGCCCGAGCCTAGGAATCGCCCGCTCCACCATGCTGCCTCGTCTCTTGTTGTTGTTGCTCGCGCTCCTGGGCGTATTGGGTTGTGAAGCGTCGCCGCTGGAGATCGAGCCGTGGCCGGACGGACCGAGGAACGGCAAGATCGTCAAGGCCGACCGGTACGACATCCACACGACCTTGCGTGACACCGAAAAGCTGATGGCGGTGCGGCGAACCCTCAACGAGACGGGCCCGCTCTATCGGCGGCTGGCGGATCAGGCGTACGACGAGACGGGCCGCTACGACGCCTTCGTCTTCGCCTACCGGGAGGAATGGGCCGATCACACGCGGCAGACGCAGGGCGATCGTGCGCGGCTGTACCTCCAGATCCAGCGCGGCGGCTTCGCTTCAGACGGCGACTTCTCGACCTTCTTCAGCGGAAGTCTGCCGCAAATGCTCAAGACGATTCGGCACGAGGGCCTGCACCAGCACTTTGAGCTGAGCTATCAACGTCGTCCGCCGCCGTTTGTGGAAGAAGGCCTGGCGACGTTGTTCGAGGAAGGATTCGAGGAGAACGATCTCAAGGAGCCGCGGCCGAGCTTCATGCGGATCAAGCGGCTCCGCGAGAGCGTGCGGCGGCAACGTCTGTGGCCGCTGGATGAGCTGCTGCGCATCGACGCCGGCCACGTCGTCGGGGCGGGCGACTATC
>CAYMAS010000065.1:4987-14930 GCA_964388485.1 uncultured Tepidisphaerales bacterium
GGCGTGGGCGTTTGCGTCGATGCTCGCTTCCGAGCCGGACCTGCACGAAGGGCTGCAACGGTATTTGGCCGCCTACGCCGACGGCACCGCGTCCCGCGATCCGCGGCTCGCATTGCAGGAGGCATTCGAGATGTCGTTCGATGAGCTGTCGGCGCGGTTCGAGGAGTTCACGCGAGACATCACGGAGACGTCGTGATGGCGATCTACTCGTCGAAAGCCGCCTCCATCCGCTCCAGGGCAGCGGCGTCGCTGAAGACAGGTGGCACGGTTTGAGCCGAAGTCTGCGGCGGGCAAACCGTGTTTGGACGCGGGCGGTCACCGGTACGGCTGGTCCGGCTCAAGCCGTGCCATTCGACGTGACGAGCCGCTACGCCCCAAGGTCAGCCGCTCTAGTAGGCCACCGTCTCCCGCAGGGCCCGGCCGATTCGTGGGGCGTCGGGAAGATAGTGGTTCTCCAGCTTGTAGTACGGCATCGTCACGTCGAAGCCGGTCACGCGTTGCACCGGGGCCTGGAGGTTCAGGAAGCAGTGCTCCTGGATGAGTGAGCTGATCTCGGCACCGAGGCCACAGGTTTTGGGCGCTTCATGGACGACGATCGCCCGGCCGGTCTTGTTGACGCTGTTGGCGATCGTCTCGACGTCGATCGGCCAGAGCGAACGCAGGTCGATCAGGTCGGCCGACGTGCTTTCGGGCAGCTTGTCGATCGCCTCCATGCAGCGGAAGAGCATCGCACCCCAGGTGATGACGGTGATGTCGTCGCCTTCTTCGACGAGGTCTGCCTGTCCCATCTCCAGGATGAAGTCGGGATCGTCGGGCACCTCTTCCTTGAAGCTGCGATAGACCCGCTTGGGCTCGAAGAAGATCACCGGATCGGGATCGCGAATTGCCGCCCGCAACAGGCCAAAGGCGTCCTTGGGGCGACTCGGCATAAGGACCTTCAGGCCCGGCGTGTGGACGTAGACGGCTTCGGGCGAATCGCTGTGCAACTCCGGCGCATGAATGCCGCCGCCGACGGGAACGCGGACGGTCATCGGGCACGTCATGCCCGCGCGGTTCCGCACGCGACTCCGCGCCGCCTGGTTCACGAGCTGGTCGTAAGCAGGGCCCAGGAAGCCCTCGAATTGGATCTCCGGCACCGGCCGAAGTCCGGCTTGTGCCATACCGACCGCGGTGCCCATGATGCCGCTTTCGCTCAGCGGCGAGTCCTGCACGCGGTCTTCGCCGAAGTCTTTTTGCAAGCCGTCGGTGACCCGAAAGACGCCGCCGTTGAGGCCGACGTCTTCGCCGAGCAGCACGACACGCTCGTCCCGCTCCAGCTCCCGGCGGAGGCAAAGATTGATCGCGTCGACGAGATTCAGTTCCGGCATGACCTCAGGCTAGACCGCGGCGGCTTCGACCTCATCCGCTTCCAACTCGTGAGCCCGACGCAGCGTCGGCTGACGCGGGGCCTGACCCAGACTGCTCGTACGCAGCGTCGACATCTGCCGCTCCAACTCCGGCGGCAACTGCTCGAAGGCACTGGTGAACATCTCCGCCGGCGACACCTTCGGGGCCTCCTCAGCGACGCGGACGACTTCCTTCATGATCCGCTTGACCCGATCCGCCTCGGCGGCTTCGAGGTCGTCGTTCCAAAGATGACGCTGCTCGAGATACCGACGCGTCCGGACCAGCGGATCTTCTGCAAGGCGACGCTTGTGCTCTGCCTGATCGCGATATCGAGCCGAATCATCGACCGTCGTGTGATCCGCAATCCGGTACGTCGTCAGCTCCACCATCGCCGGCCCACGGCCCGCTCGTGCGCCGGCGATCGCATCGCGGCAGACCTTGTAGCTGGCGAACAGATCGTTGCCGTCCGCCTGGAAGGTTGGCATCCCGTAGGCAAGGCCTTTCTGAGCGAACGTCTCGCTCGCCGTCTGCTTCTCGGTCGGCACGCTGATCGCCCAGCCGTTGTTCTGACAGATGAAGATGACCGGACTCTTGGCGACGCTGGCGAAGTTCAGGCCGTCGTGGAAGGCTCCTTCGCTCGTCGCACCGTCGCCGAAGAAGCAGGCGACGACGTCGTCGGTGCCGTCGCGAGCGTTGCGGAGCTTCGTGGCAAAGCCGATGCCCGCGGCGTGGGGCAGGTGCGTGCCGATGCTGATGCAGATGGGCGAGATTCGCAGCTTCGGGTCGATGTCGTTGCCTCGCTCGTCGCCCATCCAGTGCATCAGAATCTGGTGCATCGGCAGCCCGAGGTGGAAGAGGGCGATGTTCTCCCGATACGCCGGCACGACGTGATCCCGACCCGCCCGCAACGCCACTGCTGCGGCGAGTGGCCCGGCTTCCTGGCCGTTGTTCTGCGGGAACGTGCCCATTCGCCCGCTCCGCTGGAGCCGGTAGGCCGCGTCATCGAACCCGCGGGCCGCAAGCATCTCCTTGTACAACTCGACGACCAGATCGTCCGTAAGCACGTCCTGCACCTCTGCCGCCAACGCCTCGTCGAGCGTGCCGTCGGCGGCGAGGATCTCGCAGCGTTCGACGCTGCCCTGGAAGACTTGGGTGATCGGCATGGGCGTTCATTCGTGCTGGCGACGGGCGAGGTGCCGTCAGGCATCGTACGACAGAATTGGCCGAAGGTTAAGGCGTCGACCCAGCGGGAAGATCACGTGATCCCCCTCTCCCGGAGCGGCGGCACTTGTGCCGCTTTTCTGGAGCCGAAGATTACCGAATTCTCTGCACGTACAAGCGCGGCACAAGTGCCGCCGCTCCACCAGATGCTCCACGTCACTTCGGTCGTCCCAGCGTGAAGCGGTCGCGTGTCGACGCATAATTCTCGCCGCCGAGCCGCCCGATCGCGTCCAGTTTTGCCGCGTCGACCTGCCCGTCCACCAGCACCTCGTCGCGGACGTGCATCAAGACGATCTCCCCGAAGACCAGCGTCGTCGACATCGGCCCGCCGTCGCCGAAGTCGAGCGTGCGGACCACCTTGCACTCCAGATGCGCCACGGCCTCTGCCACCCGATGGGCTGCTATCACCTCACAAGGCTCCGGCGTCAGGCCCGCGACATCGAACTCGCTCTGATCCTCCGGCACGCTGCCGCTGGTCATGTTCATCGCCTCGCCGAGCGTGTGCGACACGACATTCACCGCAAACTCCCCTGTTGCCATCGCGTTGATGACGCTGTGCTTGTGATGGCCTTGCCGGTCCCGCGAGCCGCTGAAAAATACCACCGGCGGCTTGGCACAGACGGCGTTGTAGAAGCTGTACGGCGCCACATTGTCGATGCCACCCTCGCTCCGCGTGCTGATCCACCCGATCGGCCTGGGCACGACGAGACTGACGAGCTTCGCGTAAAAGTCCCGCGGTTCCACGTCAGCCGGATCGAACAGCATGCCGCAGCCTAGCCGAACGTGGGGCGTCTACCGTCGCTCATGCAACTTCTGGAAGGTAAGAAAGGTCTCGTCCTCGGCATCGCCAACGATCGTTCCATCGCCTACGCCATCGCGAAGCAGGCGCACGATCACGGAGCGAGCATCGGCATCTCGAATCTGCCCGGGGAGAAGTTCCAAAATCGAGCCCGCAAAGCCATGACCAGCGGCGGCTTCGGCGACAGCTTCCTCGGCGAGCTCGACGTGGCGGACGACGCGAGCCTCGACGCGTTCTTCGAGAAGGTCACGAGCGAGTTCGGCAAGCTCGACTTCATCGTCCACTCGCTCGCCTTCGCCAACAAGGATTACCTGGCGGTCGACAAGTTCCTCACGACGCCGCGAGACGTCTTCAGCCAGGCGATGGACATCAGTGCGTACAGCCTGATCGAGGTGGCTAGGCGGGCGGAGCCGATCATGAACGACGGCGGGAGCATCATCGCCATGACCTACCTCGGCAGCGACCGGGCGGTGCCGGGCTACAACGTGATGGGCGTGGCCAAGGCAGCGTTGGAGTCGACGAGCCGGTACCTCGCTTACGAGCTAGGCCCGCGGCAGATTCGGGTCAACACGATCAGCGCAGGGCCGGTCCGGACGCTGAGCGCGATGGCGGTGGGGGGGATCGACGAGATGTTCGACCACACGACGCAGAAGGCCCCGCTGAAGCGGAACATCGACGCCGACGAGGTCGGCAAGGCGGCCGTCTACCTCCTGAGCGACCTTTCAAGCGGCACGACGGGGCAGAACCTGTACGTCGACAGCGGGTTCAACATCGTGGGTCTCTAGCCGTCGCTTGACGGGACGCCGAGGCGGCCTAGACTGCCCTCCGCCGCGGATGTAGCTCAGTGGAAGAGCATCACGTTGCCAACGTGAGGGTCGTGAGTTCGAATCTCATCATCCGCTTTCGGCAGTACCTTGACTGGCTACGCACCCGTAGTTCAATTGGATAGAGCGTCGGCTTCCGAAGCCGAAGGTTGCAGGTTCGAGCCCTGCCGGGTGTATTGGTCGTAGTCGTTCGTCCCGCGTCCGGTGAATTGCTCGGTGTCGCAGAGGCGACGTAGTCGTAGAGCAGCCGCCGCAGTTGAAGTCTCCGGCATCGGATTGATCTGCTACCCGCCAGATCGACGCGGTGCTGGGCATCGGCACGCTGTCTTGACGATCGTGCCGGACAAAATTACGCTAAACGCCGTCGGCTTATGGGCGTCATAGCGGCCGGCGAATTCCGGGGACACGTAAGAAGAACAAGATGCAGGTGAGACTCAACGCGGTTGTTTTGGCGGTGCTGCTTCTTGCCGCGCCAGGGCTTGCCAGGCCGCTGACGCCGTCGCAGATTTGGGGCGCCCGCATCGTCGGCGAACAGGTCGGACGAGACTTGGCTAGCGCTGTGCGATCCGCGGCCGAGGCTTCACGGGCCAAGGCCGACTTGGCGGCGGCCATTGGCGACGCCAGGCGGCAATACTTCTCGAGCGAGGCAGGTTCGGACCAAGCGGCAGCAGCAGCGAGCCAGTTGAGCCAGCTCCTGCTCGAAAAGGACCTGTACTACCTCATGCTCGCCATGACGGACTTCGAACGCACCGGCGGCCGACCGGCAGCGCTCGACGCCATCACCGGTGGAGCCCTCGACGGGGGAATCCAGGACCCGGCCAAAGGCTTGTTCAGAATCTGGGCCGAAGCCTTTCGAGACGAGCTGTTTGCGACGAGCGGACGTTTTCCTAATCCCTCCCAGCTTGCAGAGGCGTGGGTGGTGACCAGGCCGCAGTACGAGATTTACGAGCTGATGCGCAACTTCGGCGAGTTCAATCGCGCGGGGCAACTCGACCGATTCACCCCGACGGCTCGCGACTACGCCCTTTTCATGATTCATCGTGGTACCTCGATGGACCCGATGACCTACACCGCGTCGCAGGAGGCTTACCAAGCGACGGCAGCTGCCGTTCGTGAGCCGCGGTTGCTTGCTGTCGCAGATCGGCTGCGGAAGGCGCCTCACACGAAGTTCGGCACGATTGCCAAAGATGCCGATCTGGACAACGTCCAGCCGGGGCCGCCGCTCGGTGTCGCTCTTGCCATGCTCGGCGATGAGTCCATCGGCCTCTACGCGTGGTCGCTCATTGCAAGAGAAGGTCTGAATCAAAAAGATGCGAATTTCGATCCCGAGCGTGCGACAAGACTCCTGAAGTGGCTGGTCGAGAACTATGGCAAGACGGCGGTGCAGGCCGCGGCGCGTGAGACGCGTGAGGCTGAAGATCGATCTCAATCCTTCAAGGGTGAAATGTACGGGGTCCGGCGGCCCGGTGCTCCAATATCAGAGGTGGCGAGTCTGGTCTTTGCTCAGACGCTCCATCAAGCCGGCCGGATCAGCGAGCAGGAGTCGAAAGATGCAACCATCCTGTCGGCTTCGACAGCCCTGGAGCAGCCGGGCATGAACGCCAAGAGCAATGGTGACAAGATGAGCTTGTCCAACGGCAAATTAGCCGTCGGAGTAGAGAATCCGGGCCGGCCCACTGTTGTGAAGGTCCTGGACCTTCAGACACAGGAGGAACTCCTGAAGTTGACGGTGCCAGCTGACCCGGAGGCGTCGACTTCTTTGGGTGCCCAGAGCCGCGGACCGTTCTTCGCCACGAGCGTCGTCATGGACGAGGAACACGTCGTCGTCGCCGGCGGCGTCGTGCGCAGTGCGGTGGTCAAAGAGACACCCATGGCCATCGCTCGCCGACTGACCTTCAATCGAGGTGTCGTTTATGTTTACGATGCCAAGACCGGTGAGCTTCGCCATCGCCTGGAGCACCCGACGCCGCCGAACAAGCTGGGCTACTACACAGGATTCGGCAGAACGCTGGCTCTGACGGGCGACCGTCTGGCCGTCGCTGCGCCATACGAGAGAGTCGACACGATCGACGACGTCGGAGCAGTACATCTGTTTAATATTCGCACCGGCAGGCACATTACCGATCTGACCGCGACCGGCCGGCGGCCTCACAGGTTCGGCTCGTCTTTGGCGATGGATGGCGATCATCTCGTCGTCGGCACGCCCGGCACGTACGGCCGATCCCCAGTTCCCGATCATGCCGTTGCTGTTTACGACGCACGCGAAGGGAATCTTCTCCACAACCTCGAAGGTCCCGCCGGCGCAGCGTTCGGAAGAACGGTTGCCGTCGACGGGCCGCACATCGCCATCGGGGCCGACATGCTCTCGCCGCCGCAGGTGATCGTGTTCGATGTTCGAAACGGGCGTGAAGTCGCGCGGGTGAACCGGACGCTCGATGACGCGGGTCCGACCTTCGGTGACACCTATATCGCCAGTCTTGCAAAGGGGCAAAGCCTTCCCGGCGGTGCATGGGGGTCGCAAGTCGCGTTCACGGACGATCATCTCGCAGTGGGTTCCAAAGGAGCTGTGGCGCTCTTTAATCGCCAGAGTTGGACGCTGGATCGCCTGTTCATGGCAGACCGCACGCCGAAGCAAAGCGGCTTCGGCCTGAATCTTCGAAGCGACGGCAACCGTCTGGTCACGCTCGGCTACGAGATTCCGAACCCGCCGATCAACCTTCAGGCGGATCGAATCTACACGTTCGACGGAAGCTCCGAGGGTGAATCCGTCACGCTGTCCGACCTTTCATCACATGAATGGGAGAACCCGGCCACCATCACAATTGAACCCGAAGCTCCGCCGGCAGAAGAGAGCTTGACGCTGGAGCAGTTGAGGTCACTGGAGTGGCGGGAGATGCGACTGGCTCTGGAATATGCCCGCGTCGTCTACATCGACCGTAGTGAAGATGAAGCGGAATCCGCTCGCAAATACGCTGAGGCTCGCGGTGAGCAGATCGCCAGGCGACTGCCGAAGATAGCGGAGGCGTCGCCACCGTTGCTGGTCGTGCTCGTCTTGGACCAACAGGTTCACGCTAAACGCCACACGTTGAGTTTGACCAACGTTCAGCGGATCAAGGAACGACTGGAAAGAGAGATTGAAGTGCTGGAAGGACAAATCGAACGTCTCGTCGCCGCGCACGAACGTGGTGAACCCTTCGACAGAAGCATGATCGCCAATTAGCGGCTTCGAAAAGTTGAGTGATCTTGCTTCGTGACGAACTTGTTGTCCTTGAAAGCAAATCGGCCGCCGCAGCCTTGTAAAAGGTGCGGCGGCCGAAGCCTGAGTTCGTTGAATTCACTTGCGGCGTCGGATCAGGAGCGAACCGGCCGCCCCTAGCAGCAATCCAGCCGCAGTCGGCTCGGGCACGATGCTGACCGTCAGCTCCGTCCCGTTCGAAAGCGTCGAGGTGTACGAACCGGCGTCGAAAAAGCCGAGTTCATCGAGCGTCGTGTCGCTGTAGATCGAGGACGACGAGATGGGGCTACCGGAAACGTAGCCGTCCGGCACGTAAACGACCAGGCCGCCTCCGAAGAAAGACGAGCGTTGAGCGAAGCCGAAATAGTCGCTTTGGCCTGGAGAGACGCCGCCATCGGGCGTGGCTCCGCCGAGGAAGCCGTCGCCGAAGGCGTTCGTGAGACCGCCGCTGTCCACGAAGCGGCCCGCGTTGGCATCATCCAAGCCCGTGATGATGATCGTCGAGCTCGGTACCACCGTCTGATTGGGTGGGCCAAAAGTCGGAGGTTCCAGCGTCAGCCCGGTCAGGTCGACGCTGCCGGAGCCGGTGATCACCACGTCGCTTCCGACCTGGTCGACCATGAATTCGAAGTCGGCTGAAGCAGCCGAGGACAAAGCCGTCGCGACGACGCCCGCTAGAACCAATGGGTGTTTCCTGTGCATTTTCTCACATTTTAAAGAAGCCGGAGCAAACACAAACCGTTTGTACTCGCCGGCGGCTGATGGTCGCGAGAGAGTACTGGAACATCCGTCGCATGCAACGATATGCCGCAGAGTTCATATGATCGGCGTAGCTTCAATGCCAGCAGCCAGCGACCAGAGCAGGAAGCATCCGGATCGACTTGGTCGGCGAATCAGCGTACGCTGCCGCCAACTTCGCCATGCGACGTGCTTCAACCAGATTCGCTTTGACCGCCGGCCCCTTGGGCTTGGCGGTCGGGGTGGTCGCCGCCTTGGCTTACCTGCTCGTCCCGGCAGTGCTGCTCACGCACAGCCTGACGAGCCACGCGACGCACGTCGCTTCGGCCGGCCACGATGAAGTCGTTGATAACGTCTGTGACCACGCTCATGACAATCTTCCCGCTCCCGCGGAGGATGCGTCACCTGAGCCGGCACCTGATTCTCAGGATTGCCAAACCTGCCTGCTGATCGGCACGTTGATTCAGTCGCCGGGGTTCGTCCCGTTGGTGGCGACGGCAGACGGGTCGCTGCTGCAAAGCAGCAGCGTCGGCGTGCAGGCGCCGGCTCATCCCGTGACGGTTCGTCACGCGGTGCCAGCGTCGCCTCGTGCGCCGCCGCTCTTGTAGTTCTTGCTGCTTTAGTTCTTGCTGCTCGCCTTCTGCGGCACGCGAGGCTTAAGGCAGCTTGTCGTTCTTGATGATCCGTCGCTGCGTTTCTGCAGCGTCTTCACCTGACTCAACAGGCTCGCGATCCGCTGGGACCGCGAGCCCGCCTCGGGCGGCCGCCTCTCCGTCAAGCTAGACGGCCGGCCCTCTTTCCCCACCCCACCCCGCCGGCGGCGGGGCCGGAGTCAGCTTAAACCACGGTTGCTCCCGCGCCCACGCTTCCGGCTCCCCCTCTCACCGGAGTCGCAGAAATGCACCAACGTTTCTCCCATCTTCTTCTCGCGAGCCTGAGCACGACGTGCCTGCTCGCCGCCTCCGCCTCGGCGGTGCCGCTGTTTGCCAGCGGTCAGTTGCTCATTCCGGGCGATCCCGACATCCCGCCGGGCCAGCCCGGCCACGACGACAGCCGCGAGAACTACGTCTTCGAGATCGACTCGGAGACCGGCGTCGCCACGCCCATCAGCCCCGTCACGACCGGCCTGCCCGCGGGTCTGGGCGCGACGGCCGACACGCTTTACGGCTGGTCCGGCTTCCCCGGCGGCGCACTGCAGGTCGTTGACCCGACGACGGGCACGACGACGCCCGTCGGGCCGACGACGAGCTTCGGCGCGACGGCGTTCGACGTCACAGCCGACGGCGTCGGCTTCGGCATGACCAACGGCGACGACCAGCTCTTCACCGTCGACCTCGACACCGGCAACGCCACGGCCGTCGGCTCGGCGGGTCTCGTCAACGACGCGCTCGCCGCCGCGGGCGAGACCGATCCCAACGCCTTCATCATTTCCCTCGGGAGCGTCGGCGACGCGCTCTACGGCATCGACCTCTCGACCGACTCGCTCATCGAGATCGACCCAACCGATGGCTCGGCCGATGTCGTCGGCACGCTCGGCAGCGTCGACCTGGTCGGCAACGGCATCTTCAGCGGCTACGCCGGCCTGACCGGCGTTGACGAGAACCAGGACGGCGAGTTCGACGCACTCTTCGGCGTCGTCAACTTCATCAACCCGGTCGGCCCCGACAGCACCGTCCGCCTCGGCGGCATCGCGCGGTTCGACCTCGACGACGCCAGCTGGGACCTCGTCGGCCTGAACGA
>CAYMAS010000066.1:0-14325 GCA_964388485.1 uncultured Tepidisphaerales bacterium
TCGGATCGCGCTACCCGTCCACGCGCCGAACATCGGCAGGGTCCGGACAGAGCACCCCCGACCGGCTCTGTCTCGACCCTCGTCTGAGCCACCTGCCGACGTAGGGTCAGGAAGTAGATGAAGGCTAGTTCCTCGTAGAAACGGCGGCTTCCGACGTGACGACCCACCCGCCTTCGACCCGCCGATCAGAGGGTCGAGACAGAGCCGGACATCATTAATTAACCTGACCGGATCCCGCTCGTGCTGATAACCTCAGGCCATTCCCCGAGCTATCAGAGCTAGCAAGGGCGGGATGATTTTCCTGGGGCAGAAGAGGGGACATCGTTAGTCGACCGACTCTTCTGTCGCGGGATCAGATGAAACAACCGTGGTCGGCTCTGTTTCGGCCGTGCCTCGCGAGAGATCATCGGCGGCAGACCAGGGGGCATCGATCGCGGATCCCCTCCTGCCATGCACGGTGGCCTTTGAAGCACAAGGATCTCTTGCTCCATCGAGACTTACGGACCCACGCGATCTTGGACGCGTTTATGTCGGCGGCAGGCAAGGTCCGACGGAAGGGTGGAAGTTAATCGAGTGCGGGTCGGAGCGAGCGGCCCCACGAAACAGCGGGCGTCCCAGAGCTGGGAAACGCAGGGCGGCTCCAGCGGCAGAGCATCGAGAAGTAGCTGCAGCCGCGGTTGGCTGGCGCTTCGCAGGATATACACCCGGAGGGGCTCGAACCCCCAACCCTCGGTTCCGAAGACCGATGCTCTATCCAATTGAGCTACGGGTGCAATACCGAATGCTATGCCCCCTTGATGTCGCAGTGGTCGCCATCGGTGCAGAGGCGGACAATTGTGCCGCCGAAGCGATCCTGGTGGCAGACGCAGACGTCGCTTGGATGGCCGGTGAGGTCGAGGTGGCCGTCACGCATGACGCTGACACTGTCGGCGGAAACGAGGGCTTCGCGTGGGTCGTGCGTGACGAGAAGGACGGCAACGCCTTCATCCTTGAGCAGGGTTAGCGTTTCATCGCGAAGGCGGTCGCGGAGTGATAGATCCAGACCACTGAAGGGTTCGTCGAGGAGCATCACCTTGGGGCGGCGGCCCAAGGCTCGGGCGAGGGCGACGCGTTGTTGTTGGCCGCCGCTGAGCGTGTGGGGCATCGCCTTTTCCCGGCCGGTCATGCCGACGCGGCTGATGAGCCGGTCGGCCTCGCGCTTGTTGTCGCGACGCGAGCCGCGCATGCCGAAGGTGACGTTGCGGCGGACGTCGAGATGCGGAAACAACGCGGAATCCTGAAAAACCAGGCCGACCGGCCGACGCTCGGGCGTGACGTGGACGGCTTCGGCGGGCGAATCGACCGTGGAGCCAGCGATCGTGACGGTGCCGCCGCGAGGGCGTTCGAGGCCGGCGATGATGCGGAGCAACGTTGTCTTGCCGCAGCCGCTGTCGCCGAGCAGGCAATGGACTCGGCCCGGCCGGAGTTCGAGCGAGACGCGGTCGAGCACCCTCGTTTTGCCGAAGCGGTGAGAGACCTGATCGACCCGCACGACAGGCTCGGCCTCAGCCTGCTCGACGCCGTTGAGGCGGAGCGGAACGAGCTTCATGCGATCTGGAGCGGCGGCAACGGTCATTCGTCGTCAGGCAAAACAGTCATGTCGGGCGTCGCAACTTCAGGCTTGCGACGCGGGTCGAGGAGTGTAGACAAAACGATCACGGGCAACAGGCCAACGCCGATGATGGCGAGCGCACCGAAAGATGCCTCTTCGAGTCGCTCGTCACTGGCAAGTTGATAGACGCGGACAGCGAGCGTTTCAAAGTTTGCCGGTCGCAGCATGAGTGTCGCCGGCAACTCCTTCGTGACGTCGACGAAAACAAGCAGCGTCGCGGCAATCAGCGAGCTCTTGAGCAACGGCACGTGGACGCGAATCAGCAGGCGGCTCCCGCGCGCGCCGAGCGAGCGGGCCGCATCGTCGACGGTCTGTCGCACGCGGAGAAAGCCGCTCTCGACCATGCCGAGCGCGACGCCGAGGAAGCGGGTCTGGTAGCCGAGCAGGACGGCGAGCACGCTGCCGGTGAAGACGAGGCCGACGGTGGTGTCGAACAGGCCGCGGGTTACGTCGTTGATGCGATGGTCGAGCCAACCCAGCGGCACGAGCAGGCCCAGCGCGATGACGGTGCCGGGGACGGCGTAGCCTAGAGCGGCGAATCTTCCGGAAAGCCGGACGATCTTGCCTTTCGAAATACGTCTGCCGAAGGCAACGAGCAGGGCGAGCACCGCCGCGACGAGTCCGGAGACGGAGGCGAGCCACAACGTGTTGAAGCCGTATCTAGTGACGACCTCCGCGGCCCGGCTGTCGCCTTGGGTGAGGGCCATGTGCGTGAAGATCAGGGCCGGTCCGACGAAGCCGAAGGCGACCGGCAGGCCACAGACGAGGAGCGCGGCGACGGTGCCGATGAGGCCGAGCGTCGTGCGGCGGTAGAACCGACCGGCGCGAGTGACGTTGTGAAAGCGTCGTCGTTGACGCGCCAGCAAGTCGAGCATGAGCAGGACTGCCACGGCACTGAGCAGCAGGGCAGAGAGTTGTGCCGCGGCGACGGGCGACTCAAGACTTCGCCACGCTCGGTAGATACCGGTCGCGAACGTGTCAACGGCGCAGTAGTCGGCGGCTCCGAAGTCGGCGAGCGTTTCCATCAGGACGAGCGCCGATCCGGCGACAACGGCCGGCCGCACCAGCGGCAGGGCGACTTTGAAGAAGCACCACCACGGCCCGCGGCCGAGCGTTCGGCCGACCTCCATCGCGGCTCCGGCGTGTTCGGCGAAGGCGGTGCGGGCGGCGAGGTAAACGTACGGGTAGAGCGACAGGCCGATGATGATCGCCGCGCCACCGATGGTGCGGACGTCGGGAAACCAGTAGTCGCGTCGGCCCCAGTTGAGGGTCTGGCGGAGCCACGTCTGAACCGGGCCGCTGAATTGCAGCAGATCGGTGTACGCGTAGGCCGACAGATATGCGGGAACGGCCAGAGGCAGCAGCAGCATCCACCGCAGGACGCCGCGGCCGAAGAAATCGCACGTTTCGATCAGCCACGCCGACGCGGTGCCGGCGACGACGGCGAGCGTCAGGACACCCGCGGCGAGCCAGAGCGTGTTCGAGACATAGTCGCCCAAGCGGGTTTCAGCGAGGTGTTGCCACTCGCCGTCGCTCGATTGGAAGACGCTGGCGAGCACCGTTACCAGCGGCAGGGCGACGACGAGGCTGATGGTGATGCAGACGATGCCCCAGGTGCCGATGCTCTTGAGCGGGCGAAGAGGCATGAGGGTGGAGCAACAGGGGTACCCGTAGGATGAGCTTCAGCCCATCGTGTGAGTGCTGACTTCCGGATGGTGGGCTAAAGCCCACCCTACGAATCACTCAGCGCCAGCGGACGCGGTCCATGAGGCGGACGGCGTCGCGATTGAGTTCGCCGAGCTTGGCAGCGTTGAGGGTGTCGGCTTTGAACTCGCCAAAGCTCCTGAGCACCTCGGGCAGCTCCAGCGACGGGTCGTCGATGACCGGGTACTCGTAGTTGGCTAAGGCCCACAGCTCCTGGGCTTCGGGCGTCGTGAGGAACTCGAGGAACTTGACAGCGTTTTCGCGATTCGGAGCGTTCTTGAGGATGCCGGCACCGCTGATGTTGACGTGTACGCCGCGGCCGTCCTGGTCGGGCCAGACGAGGCGGAGCTTGCTGGCGGCTTCACGATCCGCATCATCGTCGCCGGCGAGCATGCGCGCGAAGTAGTAGTGGTTGACGAGCGCGACTTCGCCCTCGCCCGCGGCGACGGCTCGAATCTGATCACGGTCGCCGCCTTGGGGTTTGCGGGCCATGTTATCGACGACGCCCTCAGCCCACGCTTCGACGTCGGCTTCGTCGTAGCTGGCGAGGAACGAAGCGACGAGGCTCTGGTTGTAGATGTTGCTCGACGACCGCACCAGCAGGCCACCGTCGATGGTGTCGCTGGCGAGGTCGGCGTAGGTGGTCGCGTGGTCGGCGGGCACGTCCTTCGACAGCAGGATGACGCGAGCCCGCTGGCTGATGCCGAACCAGAGGCCGTCGGGGTGCCGAAGATTGGCAGGGATGCGGGCTTCGAGCACGGCGCTGTTCGTCTCGCTCAACAGGTCTGCTTCGACCGCCTTGTGCAGCCGACCCGCGTCGACAGCGACGAAGACGTCGGCTTCGCTGAGGTCGCCCTCGTTCTGCAGTCGCGTCAGCAGGGCGTCGGTGTCGCCTTCGATGAGGTTGATCTTGATGCCAGTTTGTTCCTCGAAGAGCTGGTAAAGCGCCTCGTCCGAGTCGTAGTGCCGCGACGAGTAGAGGTTGAGCTCGTTCGCCAGCAGCGGCGAGGCGAGCAGCGAGACACCGAGCGTCAGGAGCTGGAGAAAGCGTCGCATGAGAGCGCACTGTAGCAGGTTCAACGCTAGTTGATTCCGAATCTCAAGATGACTCTTCCTCTCGCGTTCAGTCCTCGGGATTCCCGAAGATCAGCTCCATGAACGCGCGGTCTTCCGGGCGGAAGAAGACGTAGACGTGGTCGTCGACCTGCAGCGTCGTGTTTCCGCGGGCTGGGACGAGGTCGTCGTTGCGGACAACCAGCAGCACCGATGCGTCCGACGGAAACTCCAGTTCCGACAGCTTCGCCCCCGCGACGGCGACGGCGGGGGAGACGTGGAACGACTCGATCTCGCCGTCAAGCTGCCGTCTCGCGTTGATCTCCAGGACCGCCGACGGTGTCGGCTTGTTCGGCTTCTCCAGCCCGAGCCGACGCGTGACGAAACGAATGGTCGAGCCGGGCACCAGGCTGCTGACGACGACCACGAAGAAGACGAGGTTGAACAGCCGATCCGCTCCCTGCACCTCCGCCAGCACTGGAAACGTTGCCAGGATGATTGGCACCGCCCCTCGCAAGCCGGTCCAGCCGACGTAGAGCGTGTGCTTGAGCGAATACCCCAGCGGCAACAGACACGCCATCACCGACAGCGGCCTGGCGATGAAGGCCAGCACCAGCCCGACGCCGAGCCCGACCCACGCGACGTCGCCGAGTTCCGAAGGCACGATCAGGAGCCCAAGCATGAGGAAAACGCCCACCTGCGCCAGCCACGCGTAGGCGTCGTGCGTCCGCTTGAGCCCGTTGCGATAAGCAAGCGGGCCGTTGCCCAGGACGAGGGCGGTGGCGAAGACGCTGAGGAATCCGCTGCCTTGCAACAGGGTCGCCATGCCGAACGAGATGAGGGCCGCCGCAGTGGTCAGCACCGGGTAGAGGCCGACCGCACCGATCGGTGCCCGGCTCAAGGCAAAGCGGCACCCGTAGCCCAAGCCGACGCCGACCGCCGCACCGACGACGAGTTGCATCGGCACCAGATACAGCAGCCACCACCCGACACCGTCGTCAGCCTGAATCGCCGCGATGACCGCGGTGGTCAGCAGAACCGCCATCGGATCGTTGACGCACGACTCAACCTCAATTGTCGAGCCCAATCGTCGCTCCAGCTGCACACCGCCGCCCCGCAGCACGGAGAAGACTGCCGCGGCGTCGGTCGAGCTCACGACCGCGCCCAGCAACAACGCCTCCGGCCAGCCGAGGCCGAAGAGCCTGCCGCACAACGCCACCACGCCCGCCGTCATCAGCACGCCGACAGTCGCCAGCAGTCCCGCCGGCACCAGCACCTGCCGCACCGCCGTTGCTGACGTGTTAAGCCCGCCGTCGAAGAGAATCAGGACGAGCGCGACCGTGCCGACCCGCATCGCCACCGAATAGTCGTCGAACGCAATGCCGCCCAACGCCTCGCTGCCACCGAGCATGCCCAGGAGAAGAAACAGCAACACGACCGGCACACCGAGCCGGTCCACCGCCCGGCTGAACAGCACGCTGATCGCCACCAGGACGCCCAACACCGCCAACAACAACGCCGTTGTCGTCGGCTCGGTCAGACCCAGCGGCAGGAAGAGCGCGGGCACCACGGTGCCCCCAGCCTAAGCCGCTACCCGACCCGTCGCTGACGAGGTGAAACGGGAGCAGAGATCACGCTCCACTAACCCGTGATTGGGGCGACGGCTCGCGGTCGAGTTCAGCCTGCATGAACTGCTCGAGCAGGCGCCCGCGGAGGGCGACGTCGATGTGGTAGAGGTTCACGAGCTCCTGCGGGTCGTTGTGAAGATCGAACAGCTCGCCCCAGTCGATGCGGCCTCGCCAGAGCGTCAGCTTGTGCGTCTTTGTCACCATCGTCCGCAAGTGCACTGCGTCGGCATTGTGGTGGTTCTCGACGATGACCGCCTCGCGACCGCCTGTCGGGTCGAGCGGCCGGCCTTGCATCCAGAGCGGCACCGCGTCCGTCGCCAGCGCTGCGAATGTTGCCGGCAGGTCGACCAGCGTCTGCGGCACGACGTTCGTCTCGCCCTTCGGCACGCCCGGCCCGGCGGCGATAAGCGGCACGCGGATGACGTCCTCGTAGTGGTATGGCCCCTTGGCGAGAAGTCCGTGCTGGCCGAGGAAGTGACCGTGGTCGGTCGTGAAAACGATAAACGTCTTGTCGATCTGGCTCGTCGATTCGAGCAGATCGAGGGTCGTGCCAATCTGCTGGTCCATGAAGCTGATCATGCCGCAGTAGCAGGCGGCGATCCGGCGGAGCTTGTCGCGGCCGATGTCGGGATGCAGGTGAACGCCGTGGCTGCCGTGGCCGTCGGCGTTGTAGGGCTTAGGGTCGATCGACGCGTCGCGCGTGAGCTGGTGCGGCTCGTTCATGTCGTCGAACTCGCCGGGAACGAACTCACCGATGAGCCAGTCCATGTCCGCCGGGTCGTACATCGACGCCCACGGCTCCGGCACGGCGTACGGCGGGTGAGGATCGTGATAGCTGCTCCAGCAGAACCATGGCGTGTCGCCCGCATGGCGGATGAAGGCGTTCGTCCGCTGCGCCGTCCACGTCGTGTAGTGCAAGTCCGCCGGCAGCTGCCACGTCATGTCGGACCGTCCGCCCGGTCCCCAGTCGTCGGCCACGGGCGGTGCTTTGGAGCCGTCAGTTGGCGTCACGCGGACGCCATCGTTGCCGAGGTGGAAGTAATCCCGCCAGTTCGTGACGCCTTGTTCTTCGAGCCAGATGCCGTAGTGCTGACCAGCGTGGCCCTCGTCGGTGTGGTTGCGGGTCAACTCGACGTGGTCGAAGCCGTACCACGGCATGTGTTGGTCGTTGAAGGTCCGCCAGAAGTCGAGGTCGCGGAGCGTCGGGTAGGCTTCAACGCTCCGGCACTCGGGCGTCGACTCCAGCGGCTGGAAGTGGGCTTTGCCGACGAGTCCGGTCCGGTAGCCGGCATCGCGGAGCAGGTCGGTGAGACGCGGGACCGACTCGTCGAGCTTCGTGCCGAGGGTGTAGGCCCCGTGGGTGCTGGGCCACATGCCGGTCAGCAGCGAGGCCCGCGTCGGCGTGCAGGTCGGGTTCGGGCAGTAGGCCCGGTCGAAGCGGACGCCCCGTTTCGCGAGGCGATCGAGGTTCGGCGTCTGGATCTGCGGGCTGACGCTGCCGAGGGTGAGATAATGCTGCTGGTCGCTCGTGATCAGCAGAAGATTCGGCCGGGTCATCGCCATGCCTGAACGCTACAGCACGCGCCCAACGAAAGCCGCGTTCTGAAAAGCTACGCCTTGAGAGAAAGTGGCTCCAACTGGACTCGAACCAGTGACCTAGGGCTTATGAATCCCTCGCTCTAACCAGCTGAGCTATGGAGCCGTCAGCGGTGGGCATGATTGGCGGGCTCGGGGGACGAAGCAAGGAGGATTTTCGCCTACCGCTCGAAAGCCCATTCCGCCAGGTGCGGGGCGACTGGGTAGTGCGTCTCGAGCAGGTTCCGAAGCGAGCTGCTCGTGGCGACGACGACGGCGGGCGGGGCCTGGAAGGTGCGGGCGGCGAAATTCATGGCCTTGCGCAAGCCGCGACGGCTGGTGGCGACGACGAGGTGGGGCGGGTCGAGTTCGTCCACCGGCAACGTCTCGTAACGCATCGGCACGACGCGGAACTGCCACGCCTGCCGAGGGTCGAGCAGGCCGATGCAGTCGAGGTCGATAGATTCCTTGGAGATATCACGCTCGCCGCGAAGGGCGACGAACTGCTGAGCCCAGGCGGCGTTGACGTGGACGGTATCGAGACCGTAGAGGCGTTCGAGCAGGTCGCCCAGCGGCCGACCGACGGCGGCTTGAACGTCGAGGGCATGTCGGAGCTGTTGCTCGTCGATGACGCCTTGCTCGACAAGGAGCTCGCCGATCCTTAGCGGCGGGTTGGTCGTGGCGGGTTGAGTTGGCTGATGGTGCATTCGTCTCGGGGTCCTCCCGAGACGTATCGGCTTGCGTCGGCTGCTGCTTGCATCGCGGCCGGTCATCTGTGGCTGACGGTGATTCAGATGATATCGGCCACTTTGCAGCTAAAGCCGGGCAGCACATCGCCGCCGTCGAAGGTCTGATCCTCAACGAGACTCAACGGTTCCTCATTCCGCTGGTAAATCGTCAGCCGCTTTGCCTTCCGATCCAGCACCACCACCATGGCGACTCCGACGTCAAGATACTCGTCCGCCTTTGCCTCCAGTTCGCCGGGCCGATCACTTTTGCTGACGACCTCTACCACGAACTCCGGAACCGCTTCGATGAAGTCGTCTTCGTCTTGATCTTCGGGCACCGTCTCGTGCCGGATAAAGGAGATGTCCGGCCCGCGGGTCACATCCGGATCGCGTGCAAAGATGTAGCCCGTTTCGACCATGACCTCACCAAGCTTGTGAGCGTCGTTCCACTCACTGAGCTTGCGTGACAACCCGACTTGGCGCTTTCCGTGACCTATTCCCACTGGCGGCATTTCGATGACCCTTCCGTCGACCAGTTCCTGCTTGCCCGGCGTCTCCGGCAGACGCGAAAACTCTTCGGCCGTCAGAGGACGTCCGAAGTCGATCACGCGTGCCGCCTGAGGGATCACTGCACGACGTATCCGCTTGACCGGCGTTTTACCCACGATCTTGGCTTTCGATCCTGATAGAGGCGTCGCGATGACCGTCATGGGCTGGATTCTACTCAATCTCCCGCTTCGAGGACGGCCAGAAACGCCTCCTGCGGGATGTCGACGCTGCCGACGCGTTTCATGCGGGCCTTGCCCTTCTTCTGCTTTTCGAGCAGCTTCCGCTTGCGGCTCACGTCGCCGCCGTAGCACTTGGCGGTGACGTTCTTGCCCATCGACTTGATGGTCTCGCGGGCGATGACCTTGCCGCCGATCGCCGCCTGCAGGGGAATTTCGAAAAGGTGCCGGTCGATCTTGCCCTTGAGCTTCGACAAGATGCTCCGGCTGCGGACTTCGGCCGTGTCGCGGAAGAGGATCATCGAGAGCGCGTCGACTCGACTGCCGTTGACGAGCACGTCGACCCTCGCCAGATTCGCCGCCTCGAAGCCGCGGACCTCGTAGTCCATGGTGCCGTAGCCCTTCGTGGAACTCTTGAGCTTGTCGTAGAAGTCGTAGATGACCTCCGCCAGCGGGATGTCGTAGGTGATGATGACCCGCTGACTCTCGTCGCGACCGATGTATTCGGTCTTCTTGTACGTGCCGCGGCGTTCCTCGCAGAGCGTCATGATCGCCCCGACGTAGGACTGCGGCACCATGACGTTCATGCGGATGATCGGCTCACGCACTTCCCTGATGTGCGACGGGTCGGGCAGCTGACTCGGAGCATCGATCTTGATGACGCTGCCGTCCGACTTCTCGATCTCATAGGTGACGGTCGGAGCCGTCTGGATGACCTCGATGTCGAACTCGCGTTCAAGGCGTTCCTGCACGATCTCCATGTGCAACAGCCCGAGGAAGCCGCAGCGAAAGCCGAAGCCCAGCGCGTCGCTCGACTCAGGGGCGAACGTGAAGGACGAGTCGTTCAAGCTCAGCCGATCGACGGCATCCCGAAGGTCCTCGTACTGCGTGCTGCCGCCGGGGTAGAAGTCGCAGAAGACCATCTGCTGGACCTTCTCGTATCCCGGCAGCGGCTTGGGGGCGGGCGAGTTGGCGTCGGTGAGCGTGTCGCCCACGCGGACGTCGTGGATGTCCTTGATCGTCGCCACGACGTAGCCCACTTCGCCGGGGCCGATGCGGTCGACCCGCGTCTCCTTAGGCAGGAACTTGCCGAGCTCCGTGATTGGGTACTCGCGACCGGTGCCCATGAGCTTGATCTTCTGCCCCTTCGTGATCGTACCGTCGACCATGCGGACGTAAACGACGACGCCGCGGTAGTCGTCGTAGTGCGAGTCGAAGATCAGGCCGCGGACGAACTCGTCGTTGCTGCTCTTGGGCCCGGGCAGGTTCTTGCACAGAGCGTGGAGCAATTCATCAATGCCGACGCCGCTCTTGGCGCTGACGAAGATCGCCTCCTCCGCCGGGAAGCCAAGAATCTGCTCGATCTCCTCCGCCACCAGCTCCGGCTGACTGCTGGGCAGGTCGATCTTGTTGATGACCGGGATGATCTCCAGGTCCTGCTCCAAAGCCGCGTAGGCGTTGGCGACGGTCTGAGCTTGCACGCCTTGGGTCGAGTCGACGACGAGCAGGGCACCTTCACACGCCTGCAACGCCTTGCGGACCTCATAGTGGAAGTCGACGTGGCCGGGCGTGTCGATGAAGTTCAGCATGAACTCCTCACCGTCGTGGAGGTGCTTGACGGTGACGGCCGAGGCCTTAATCGTGATGCCACGCTCGCGTTCGAGATCCATCGAGTCGAGCATCTGCCCACGCATTTCCCGCTCAGTGATCGCGCCGGCCCGCTGGAGCAAGCGGTCCGATAACGTGCTCTTGCCGTGGTCGATGTGAGCGATGATGGAGAAGTTGCGGATCTTCATGAACAGCCGAAGGCGGTGCGAGACAGGTCAGGATCTACGACCGAGCACCCTATTCGTCTGGAGACATGGCGGGCCCGGCTTCAAAGTCGTAGCGCGACTTCAAGGGCTCTGCGTCAAAAAGGGCTCTGCGTCAGAATGTGGCGTCAGATAGGGCAGGCCGTGCGTAGGGATCGGGCGAACTGACGTCGTGACGCGCAGTTGTTGCGCGTCCGCTGAGGCTCCGGCGGCGACGATGGGAGCCGACTTGACCCCAAAGCAAATCCCGACGCATTATCGGCGTGTCGTGACCAACTTTTTCGTTAGCAATCGGCTAATGCTCGCACTACAACCGATCCGGGCCCTTCCGAAGACTCGAGACATCGAACTTCCTGAAGGGCCCAGCGGCCTCGGCTTCCAGCAGAAGTCGGGCGTCGCAAGCAGCGGCTGGCACAAGACTTGCCTAGCCCACAGCATCCAGATGGGTGCATCGTAAGCCGATGTCGCGCTTCCGCCGATGCACGCCTCGCTTCAAATGACCCCATCGTTCTGATCCCACCATTGAAACCCACGGAGACCACTATGAACGTCCACGACGAGATCGCTTCCCTTTCCGCGTCCCGCCGCCGGACGCTTCCCACGCCCGTGATCGCCGCAGCCACCGCTGCTGCCTTCGCACTGCTCGCCGCGGCACCGAGCTTCGGCCAGTTCAACGACCAGCGGCCTCAGGAAGACGTCACAGGCCGCATCGGCGACCCGTTGAGCGATGATCCGCTCAACGAAGCCGATACCGATGATGACCTCATGATCGACCTCGACGGCGACGGCATCATCGATGTCGTGGAAGACGACGACGACATCAGCACCGCCCCGGCTTACAGCGTCGGTGCTGGCGTTACCGTTACCAGCGCCTACTACTTCCGCGGCATCAACCAGGGCGTCGCCAACGAAGACGGCCTCTTCAACGGCGGCTTCATCGCCCAGCCGTACATCGAGCTCGGCATCCCGATCGTCGCCGATCCGAGCAAGGGCTACGGCCTTAGTGCCATTGCCGGCACCTGGAACTCGTTCGGCTCCGAGCAGACCAACGACGACGACGCCGGCCCGACGAACTGGTACGAAAGCGACCTCTACGCCGGCCTCGGCTTCACGACCGGCAACTTCGAGATCGGTGCCATCTACACCTTCTACACCTCGCCGAACGACAGCTTCGCCACCGTTCAGGAGATCGGCGGCTTCATCGGCTACGGCATCGACTTCGGCGACGATCCGGACATCGACAACCAGTTCACGGGCGGCATCGATCTGGCGGCTGGCGTCTACTTCGAAGTCGACAACACGGCCGTCGGGTTCGACGGGATCGCTGACGATCCGGCGACGGCCTTCGACGAGACCGTCGACGGGATCACCGATGAGGGCATCTATCTTGAGTTGGGCGTTGAACCGTCGCTCGACCTCGAGATCGACGGTCTGGCAGGCGATGTCGCGCTGAGCTTCCCGATCGCTGTGGGCCTGAGCTTGGCAGATTACTACTACGACGATTCGGGCGATGACGAGTTCTTCGGCTACGTCTCCGTCGCCGCCGCCGCGTCGATTCCGCTGCCGGTGCCCGCCAACTACGGAGCATGGTCGCTGACTCCGAGCGTCCAGGGCCTCTTCCTCGGCGCCAACAACCTCGAAGCCCTCAACGATGACGAATCGACCGAGTTCATCGGCTCGCTTTCGCTGGACTTCGAGTTCTAAATCATCCACCTTCCCAGGCTCGGCCGCAAGATCTTCACCAGAAGCTCCGGCCGGACTTGCAATCCTCGGGGTGACGCGGGTAAAACGCTCGCGTCACCTCTTGGCGAATGACCTTCGCCCACCGCCACGCTCCGCTTTCTTCTGTCCTTACGAGACGCCCCGCGATCAACACTCAGCCGATTCACCACGCCGGCCCTTGTTCGCTCGAGATACGTCTGAGTTCTCTGTCTTCATCTACCTCGCTACGACGTCGCGACCATGCCGACTGGCGTCGCGGTGATCCTGTCCCTAGCGAGCGACTCTGAGACTGGCTGACGCTTGAGCGTCAACAAGTATCGGTACATCGAAGGCTCCAGCTGCTCCTGTCGCTAACGCGGCGGACACGGCTTTCCTCCCCTCACGACGACACCCGCCGGCGGTGTCGCCCCGTTCCTCGTCTGGAAGAGATGCCACACCACCAAGAACCCACCACCCGTTGGCCCCGCCTCATGCGGCCGGGCCTTTACGCCCCGATCCTCGCCTTCATCGTCGCCTTCGCCGCGACCAGCGTCGTCACGCCGACGCCGGCCTTCGCTCAGGAGGACGGCGTCATCGAGAACGCAGCCGAATCTGTCGGTGACGCAGTCGACGCCGGTGTCGATGCTGCTGTTTCGGCAACGGAGGATGCAGCCGATGAGATCGATCCGAAGACCATCGACACAGATCTCTCCCCCGAAGCATTCGAGGCTGTCGGCGTGACGCCGGGTCAGTACCGGGCCAACAACATCTGGGTGCTGATCGCAGCGGCCTTGGTCTTCCTGATGCACCTCGGCTTCGGCTGCGTCGAGTCAGGCCTGACCCGCGCCAAGAACTCGGTCAACGTGCTGACCAAGAACCTTTGGATCATCTGCACGGGCGTCCTGCTCTACTGGGTCTGGGGCTTCAACGCCCACTATCCAGGCGACTTCTTCATCGGCTCGTGGTTCAGCCTCGGCAGCCCGCTCGACGTCGCCGACGCTGATTCGCTCAGCCCCGGCTACTACGGCGGCAGCTACACGGCCTACACCGACTTCATCTTCCAGGCGATGTTTGCCGCGACCGCTGCGACGATCGTCTCCGGTGCGGTGGCGGAGCGGATCAAGCTCGCGCCGTTCATGGTCTTTGCCCTCGTCTTCGTCGGCTTCGGCTACCCATTCGTCGGCAGCTGGCACTGGGGTGGCGGCTGGCTCAACAACGAGGATGTGGGTCTGAGCCAGTTGGTCGGTGCTCAGTTCGTCGACTTCGCCGGCAGCTCCGTCGTCCACGCCTTCGGCGGCTGGGGCGCTCTGGCCGGCGTCATCCTGCTCGGCCCCCGCCTCGGCAAGTATGGACCCAACAAGGAAGTCCGCGGCATCCCAGGCCACAACATCCCGCTCGTCAACATCGGCGTCTTCCTGCTGTTCCTCGGCTGGTTCGGGTTCAACGGCGGCTCGGTCCTGTCGGCCGCTGAAGACTCCTTCACCGCCGAGGGCGGCATCAGTGCCGGTGTCGGTGTCGTTTTCGTCACGACCACGCTCGCCGGCCTGACTGGCGGTATGGTGGCCTTGCTGACGTCGTGGGGAGCCAGCGGCAAGCCCGACCTCACCATGGGCCTCAATGGCATGCTCGCAGGCCTCGTCGGCATCACCGCCGGTGCCGACTCGATCAGCCCGTTCTTCTCGATCGTCGTCGGTGGCATCGCGGGCGTCATCGTCGTCTTCAGCGTCTACGGCTTCGACAAGATCGGCA
>CAYMAS010000067.1:0-14172 GCA_964388485.1 uncultured Tepidisphaerales bacterium
CCTGCGAAGCTGTGGCTACGACTCATGAGCGACCAAGACGCCATCTGCTCTAAGCGTCACGATGTGGCTCGTGTCGATGACGCGGAAGTGGCCGTCCTTGTCGTAGACGATGGCCTCCGCCTCGTCAGGCGAGAGCATCGCGTAGTCCGGGTGGATGACGGTGAACGTGTCGCCGTCCGTTGTCTTGATGTCGAATTGCCGGAACGGCTCGATCTTGAGCATGTCGCGGAAAGACCTGTGGTTCATGGCCGGATGATCAACGTGTTTATCTCGAAACGTGCAGCCCGTGAGCGTCGCCGGCAACAAAAGGTTGCCGCTCAACCCGGCACCACACGGAGGTGGCCGAACTGGCGAAAGTGCGTGTCGAAGGCAAAAGCGGTCTCGATACCGAGCCGGCGAGTAACGGCATGGCTGGAGCAGTCGGTGAAGCTCCACGCTTTGTCCGCGTAGCGACGGAAGACGTGCCACGCGTTGGCGACGTCGTCATCGTTCAGGAAGTGAACCCGCCCAAGCTGACCCGCGAAGAAGCGATGGCCCATCTCGATCGCCCGCTGCGGCTCCCCGCGCATTCTCAACAACGTCAGCGTCTCATCCACCACATAATCGGTGGTCAGCAGCGGGCCCTCGTTCGCCGAGAACCATGTTGATGCAGCGGCGTGATTGGCATCACGAGGTACTGCCAACGCATACCAAGCACCGGTATCTACAAAAGTATCAGAGCTCACTCTGAATCCTTATATAGAACATCGTCATGATTCTGACTGGTGCGATCTTCAGCGGGACCGGAGAAGCTTGAAGGTAAATTCGTGATCTCGGCCATTGCAGCCTTGGCCTGCTCAGGATCCCACGGGTCTTCGTCGGACAGAATTACAGTCACCCGCTGCCCTTCGGAGAGATCAAGTGGAGCAAGTGGACGAAGGACGCCACCGGCAAATTCCGCCTCGATCGTCTGGTGGGCCATGCCGGATGCTACCCGCTTGCAGCGGTGCGTGTCACTCCCCCGGGATGTAGCTGATCGCCCCCTGCATTGGGCTGCTGGCGGTCGCGTATCGCTTGGCGGGAATGCGGCCGGCGTGGTAGCCGTGGTAGCCGGCGAGGAGCGCGTGGCGCATGGCGGTCGCCATCGTGATGGGGTCGGTCGCGTGGGCGATGCCGGTATTGAGGAGGACGCCGTCGGCGCCGCATTCCATGGCGATCGTGACGTCCGACGGCGTGCCGACGCCGGCGTCGACGATGACGGGATAACTCGCATCGCCCTCCTTGAGCAGTTCGAGGCAGAGGCTGATGTTGAGGCGGTTGAGCACGCCCTGGCCGCTGCCGATGGGGCTGCCGGCGGGCATCACCGCGGCCGCGCCGGCCTCCTTCAAGTGCATCGCGGCGATCGGGTCGTCGCTGCTGTAGCACAGGACCTGGAAGCCTTCCTTAACGAGTTCCTTGGTGGCTTCAAGCGTGCCGTGCGGATCGGGCAGGAGCGTCTTCTTGTCGCCGAGGACTTCGAGCTTTACCCAACCGGCACCGGCGTTGCCTTGCTTTTCGAGCAGTTCGCGGCCGAGCAGGCTGACGCGGATGGCGTCTTCGGCAGTGAAGCAGCCGGCGGTGTTGGGCAGGATCGTATAGCGGTCGAGGTCGAGATGGTCGAGCAGGCTCTTGCCGTCGGAGCCGATGAGGCGTTCGCGACGGACAGCCACGGTCACGACGCGGCAGCCGCTGGCGTCGAGGGCACGGGCCATGACTTGCGGGTCGCTGTACTTGCCGGTGCCGGCGAACAGGCGGTGCTCGAGGCGGTCGAGGGTGACGTTGCCGATGGTCAGCGGCGGGCTCTGCATGTCGAGACGGTACGTCGTATGCTTCGAAGTCATGGCGAAGCGACCTGTACCGGCACCCGTTCACGAGCATCTCGGCGAAATGCTCCGCGCGCAACCGTTTGTCCCGTTCGACATCAAAACGGCAGATGGCGACACGATCCACATCGTCCACCCGGACTTTGTCGCACGGTCACCGGATGGCCGAAGTGCGATGGCTTACGAGTCAGATGGTCATCCTCGATTGGTGAACCTTCAAATGGTCGTCACGATCGAGCCCAGGAAGCAGCCGACCAAGAAGAAGGCCAAGCGGTAGCTTCGACCCGTAGGGTGGCGGCATGAACGACCTCGCGAGCTACCTCGATGCCGCCGTGTTGAAGCCGGAAATGACGCGGGAGGAGGCGGAGGAGGCGATCCGGCACTGCATTAAGCTCGCCACCAAAACCGTCTGCGTGCGGCCTTGTGACGTGCCGTTGGCGAAGGAGCTGTGCGACGGCACGAGCACAGGCGTCTGTGTCGTCCTCGGCTTTCCGCACGGGTGCGGCTTGACGGCGGCGAAGGTGGCGGAGGCGAAGCTGTACAGGGAGATGGGGGTGGCGGAGATCGACATGGTCGCCAACTTCGGCCGGGCGCGGGGCGGGGATTGGGACGAAGTGCGGGACGACATCGCCGCCGTCGTCGAGGCGGCGGGCGACGTGCCGATCAAGGTCATCTTCGAGACCGTGCACCTCGATGAGTCACAGATCCGCAGGCTCGTCGACGTGTGCATCGAGGCGAAGGCGGCGTTCGTCAAGACGTCGACCGGCTTCAACGGTGACGGCGCGAGCGATGCGGCGGTAGGGGCGATGGTCGATCAGGCGGCAGGGCGGATCGGAGTCAAACCCAGCGGCGGCATCCGTGACGCGGCCAAGGCCAGGCACTTCATCGAGATGGGTGCGACACGCCTGGGCGTCGGGTGGACGAGCTGCGACGCAATCGTCACCGGCGAGTCGGCCGGCGGCAGCGGGTACTGAGCCGAGGGACGCCGCGGCGTGTGGTTCATGACAGCTGCGGCTACCCTTGCGGTTCATGTCCGGCAGCGGCGCAACGGCTCAAGACGACGCGGCGGACGAGGGAGAGTCAATTAAGGGTGAGCCAGCGGATCGTCGCTTCAAGCGAATCGAGTTGCCAATCGCGGCGTTGTTGTTGACGGCGCTGGTCGTGACGCAGCTCTATCTCGTCGGCACGCCGAAAGAATCGCTCGGCAGCGACCTGTGGTACGACGAGATCGTCGCCTGGACGCTGGCGACGGATCCGGATCCCGAGCGGGTGATGCGGGCGATTCGGACCGGCTTCGATGTGAGTCCGCCGACGCTGACGTGGTTGCAGCGGACGGCCATCGCGTGGTTCGGCCAGAGTATCGCGACGCTGCGTGGGTTGGCGTTGACGTCGTTGATGCTGGCGGTGCTGGCACTGTTCGTCATCGCCCGTCGCGTCGTCGGGCCTGTGGCGGCCTTCGCGGCGGCGTTGGTGCCTTGGGCGACGGACCTGGGCGTGCGGCACGGGTTTGAACTGCGGTTCTACGGCCCGTTGCTCGCGGCGACGGCTTGGACGGCAGTGTTCCTGCCGAGTGTCTTCGATCCCGTCGCTTCCCATCGTCGCACGGCGAGTCGCATTGCCTTTGCCGTGACAGCCATGCTGACATGCGGGTTGCACTACTTTGGCATCATCGGCTGGACCTTGCTGGTGCTGCCGTCGTTGTGGGTTCACCGCCGTCGGCTGCTGTGGCCGCTGGGCTGGCGGGAGTCGGTCGGGCGTTGGCTGGCCTTGGCGGCTGGGCCGGTCGTGTTGGTTCTGTTTTTGCCGACGATGTACGAGCAGTCGGCTCGGCGTGGGACGGCAACGTGGATCAAGCCGTTGATGTTGGACGAGGTTCTGCCGTATTTGCTATCGGCGTGGACGCTGGTGCCGATGATCGCGGTACTGGCGGCGACGGCGATCAGTCTGAAGGAGCCGCGATGGCCGCTGCGACTGTCACCAGCCATGCGAGGCGTCGGATGGCTGATGCTGGTGCCGGTGTTTCTGGTGTTCTACACCTTTTTGACGCAACCGGTGGTGGAGCTTCGGTACGCGATCGTCATGCTGATCGCGATGAGCTTGATGGCTGCGCTGCTGCTCCGCCTCGCGGGCACGGTCGGCCGGTGGACGGCGCTCGTGCTGATCTGCGTGCTCTCGACGCTCCAGCTTCAGCGGGACGACACGATCCGGCGTGAGCGAATCCAGAAACACGAGTTGCAAACAGGCCTACTCGGCTTCGCCTGCCCGGAGCTCGGTGTCCGCATGATCTACGTCCGGCACAAGGAGGCTCTCGAAGCGTCTTACTACCTGCACGACGCCGAATCCGGCCACTATTGGGAGAATCCGGCGACTCGGACGGACGTGCTCGATCCGGTGCCGCTGCGATACGGAGCCTTCGATGATGCGCAGCGGGCGGTCAACGAGTGGCATTCGCAGCGGGCTTTCGAAGCCGTGTATGGCGATCAGCCCGGAGGCCCGCAGTTCGTCCCGCCGCCGGGGCCGACGGAAACGTTTTACCTGCACGATCAAGGGATCTTGCGATACGAGGTCGCTTTTCCTTTCCACGAGCGTGTGGCTCGGGGCCCCGGCTATCTCAAGTTCGCGCCGAAGCCGCCGGAGCTGATCGAAGCGCCCTGATGTGGAGGAGCGTCGCGAATCGCGTTAGTCTCGCCGACGTTGAGCGACGTTGATGCACATCGTGGTAGGCAGGCGTGGCCGTTTGACGGGCAGGCGTGGCCGATCGACGGCAGAATCCTCGTTTTGTTGCCGGTCTACAACGACTGGCCGGCGTTGAAGAGGTTGCTGCCGACGTTGGACGAGGCGTTGGCTAAGGCGAACCGGCAGGCCGACGTGTTGATCGTCGACGACGCTTCATCGAATCGCCCGACGACGGCGGACGTGCTGAATGTCGATGCACCGTTGCGGGCGATCGGCGACGTCAGCGTGCTAGGTTTGCGGCGGAATCTTGGGCATCAGCGGGCCATCGCCATCGGCCTGGCATGGCTGGAGCGACGACGCGACGTCGGGGCGGTGGTGGTGATGGATGCCGACGGCGAGGACGACCCGCAGGACGTGCCGCGGCTGTTGAGCGTGTGTGCGACCGATCCGCGTCAGCCGGTGGTCTTCGCGGAGCGGCGTCGCCGCAGCGAGTCGCCGACGTTCATCGTGCTGTATCACGCGTTTCGACTGATTCACCGCGTCTTGACGGGGCACGGGGTGCGGGTGGGCAACTTCAGCGTCGTGCCGCGGCGTCGGCTCGGGAGCTTGAGTGTCGTCAGCGAGCTGTGGAACCACTACGCCGCGGCGGTGTTTCGCTCGCGTCAGCCGATCAAGCTGGTGCCGACGCACCGGGCATCCCGGCTCAGCGGTACGGGGACGATGAACCTGACGAGCCTCATCGTCCACGGCCTCAGCGCGCTGAGCGTTTGGGGCGACGTCATCGGCGTGCGGCTGCTCGTGGTGGCGGTCGGATTGATCGTCACCAGCACCGCGGCGCTCGTCGCGGCGACGGCGATTCGACTCTTCACCGATTGGGCGGTACCCGGTTGGGCGACGGCTGCGGCGGGGCTGTCGGCGATCGCGTTGTTGCAGTCGTTGCTTTTTGCGAGCCTGTTTGTCTTCACCATCCTCGGCAATCGCCAAGGCACCAGCTTCCTGCCAAGACGCGACCACCGCCACTACATAGCCGGCGTGCGGCAACTGTATCCGGAGCCCTCCGAGTCATGACCCCACAGCACTACGTCGGCACCGAGCTCGACCTCTTTGAAGCGGCCACGAACTGGAAGTCGTACTGGGGCTCCCGGGTCCGGCCTTACCTCGGGCCGCGCGTGCTGGAGATTGGTGCGGGTCATGGCGGCACGACCCGCGTCCTGGCGACGGGCGAGCACGAGCAGTGGGACCTGATCGAGCCCGACCCACAACTGGCCGACACCGCCCGAAGCAAGCTGAGCGACGGCGTTCTGCCGAGCTACTGCAACGTCGTCACCGGCACGATCGCCGATGTCGCCGACGAGCCGACCTACGACGCGGTGCTCTACATCGACGTGCTCGAACACCTGGCCGACGACTCGGACGAGGTGGTACGAGCCGCCCGTCGGCTCAAGCCGGGCGGCCACCTCATCGGGCTGTCGCCGGCGCACCAGTGGCTCTTCACGCCGTTCGACCAGAGCATTGGCCACGAGCGTCGCTACTCGCTGGCGACGTGGAAAGCCCTGACGCCGGCGAGCGGATTGGAGCCGGTCGTGATGGACTACCTCGACAGCGTCGGCCTGTTCGCGAGCCTGGCGAACAGGTTGATGCTGAGGCAGTCGATGCCGACCCCGAAGCAGATCGGCGTCTGGGACAAGCTGATGGTCCCCGTCAGCCGCGTGACCGACCGCCTGATCCGCCGCCGGATCGGCAAGAGCGTGTTGGGAGTCTGGCGGCGAACGGTTGACGAAGTCGGTTAGTAGTCGTCTTCGTCCGACTCCATCGTCTCCTTGAACGTCTCGAGGTTTTCGATGAAGACGGTCGTGCCGCGGGCGACGCAGGTGAGGGGGTCGTCGGCGAGGCGGGCGTCGAGGCCGGTGGCAGTTTGGATGACTTGTGGCAGGCCGCGGAGCAAGGCACTACCGCCGGCCAGGGTGATGCCGTTTTGCAGGAGGTCGGCAGCCAGTTCGGGCGGGCACTTTTCGAGCGTGCTGGAGACGGCTTCGACGATCTGATTCACCGGCTCGGCCAACGCCTCTCGCACCTCGCCGGCCCCGATCTCGACGCGGCGTGGCAGCCCGCCGATGAGGTCGCGGCCGCCGACCATCATGCGGGCGTTCTCCTCGAAACCCTCTTCGGGTCCGGCACTGCCGATCTCCACTTTGATCTGCTCCGCCATCGCCGGGCCGATCGACATGTTGTAGTTCTTTTTCATGTGGCTGACGATCGCGTTGTCGAAGTCGTCGCCTGCCACGCGGACGCTTTGGCTGACGCTGACGTCGGCCAGCGAGATGATCGCCACGTCCGTCGTGCCGCCGCCGATGTCGATGATCATCGACGCCGTCGGATCACTCACCGGCAGACCCGCGCCAATGGCCGCGGCGAACGGTTCGGCGACGAGGTAGATGCGGCGTCCGCCGGCCCGCTCGGCGGCGAGTTTGACGGCGCGCTTTTCGACCTGCGTGATGCCGCCGGGGATGGCGATGACGACGCGTGGGCTGATCCACTTTTTGCCGGTGGCCTTGCGGATGAAGTACCGAAGCATGGCTTCGGTGACTTCGAAGTCGCTAATCACGCCGTCCTTGAGCGGTCGGACCGCTTCGATGCCGCCGGGCGTTCGGCCGAGCATGTCCTTGGCGACCTGACCCACCGCCTGGCCGTCGTTCATGACCTTGCCGGTGCGGCTGTTGACGGCGACAACGGAAGGCTCGTTGAGCACGATGCCGCTCTGGCTGGTGCAGACGAGGGTGTTGGCGGTGCCTAGGTCGATGCCGAGGTCGACGCTGGCGAAACCGAAGAGTCGGTCGAAGAGTGACACGCGTTAGGCCTTGATCCGAAGGGGCTTGAAGGGCGATTGCCGGGAGCTGACCCGATCCGTCGGGCAGAGGTTCTACAGGCCGATAAGGTAGGGGCGTGGAGCAAGCGTCGCAAACCGGAGAAGGTTCCCTGGGCATCACCGTCAACGGCGAGCCGCGTCGGGTGCCGACGGGTTCGACGATCACGACCTTGCTCCAGGACGCCAAGTTGTTGCCGCGACAGGTGGCGGTCGAAGTCAACAAGCGGCTGCTTCGGGCGGACCGGTACGACGAGACGCTAGCCGATGGCGACTCGATCGAGATCGTGACGTTCGTCGGCGGTGGATGAGGATGAAGGGGGCTACCAGACTTCAGGCTACGAGTTCTCCCAGAAGTCCCTACTGCGGGCTCTTGCGACCCGGGTGCGTCGGCTTCGGGATCTCGCCGGACAAAGGCGGCAGGAGCTTGCCGGCATTGAACCGGCCGCGGGGATCGAAGGCCCGCTTCGTCCGGTGGAACATGTTCAGCGTCGTCTGATCGAAAAGCCGCGGCATCATCGAGAGCTTCTCCAAGCCGACGCCGTGTTCGCCGGTGATCGTGCCGCCGAAGTCGATGCAAGCTGCCAGCACTTCCTCGGCCGCTTCGAGCACGTTGGCGACTTGCGCGTCGTTCTTGTCGTCGTACAGGAAGATCGGATGCACGTTGCCGTCGCCGGCGTGGAAGACATTGTTGATGACCAGGCCGCGACTCTGGCCGATCTCGCCGATCCGTGTCAGCACCTCCGCCAACCGACTCCGCGGCACGCAGGCATCTTGCGTGCAGTAACTCGGACTGATTCGGCCGATGGCGCCGAACGCCTTTTTGCGGGCACCCCACAATTCGTTTTTGCGAGCCACGTCGCTGGCGGTTTCGCAGGTCAGGGCGTTGCGACCACGAATCAGATCGACCACGGCTTCCAGATTGCGATCCAGTAACGGGGCGGCATCGTCGAGCTCGATGAGCAACATGGCCCCGGCTGAAGGGTCGATGCCGAGCTGGAAGACCTTTTCGACGACGTTGACCATCGCCCCGTCGAGCATCTCCATGGCCGCCGGCAGGTGGCCGCTGGCGATGATGTCGCTGACCGCGTCGCAGGCGTCGACCTGAGTGGGAAAGGTCGCGACGATCGTGCGAAAGTCAGTTCGCTTCGGCGACAGCTTGACGACGACTTCCACGATCAGGCCCAGCGTCCCCTCGCTGCCGCAGGCCAGGCCGACGAGGTCGAATCCGCCTGCGGTGGAGAGTTCGATCAGTGTTCCTTCGCCGTCGCAGATCGTGACGGCCTGGACGTGACTGCTCGTGACGAAGTCCTTCAGGACGTGGATACCGCCGGCATTCGTTGCCGCGTTGCCGCCGAGGGTCGAGGCCCGTTGGCTGCTGGGGTCGGGAGCAAAGTGAAACCGTTCCCCGCCAGGCAGTCGGGCGACGGCGTCGGAGAGGGCGGTGTTCCGCACGCCGGCGCCACAACGGGCGGTGCGGCTGGCGAGGTCGATGTGGTGGATCTGGTCGAGCTTGGTGGTCGAGACGATGACGGCAGGCCGTCGCGGGTCGGTCGGCACGGTCCCGCCGGTGAGGCCTGTGCCGCTGCCACGTGGCATGACGTCGATGCCGTGCCGGGCGAGCAGGGCAACGACGTGGCCGACGGATTCGGAAGTGCCCGGAAAGACGACCGCCGCGGGCCTGCCGCGGGCGAGCGTGAAGCCGTCGGTCTCGTAAACGCTCAACTCGGCCGGATCGCTCAAGACCTTGGCGACCCCGGGCATCGCATGCAGATCCTCGAGCACCTGTTCAGGAATTGGCGTGCTGGTGACGGCGTGCATGGGTAAGCGTAGTGATCCTCCGCGGAGCGGCGTCGCTTGCGACGCGTCTGGGGAAGCGACACGAGACTTCCAATCTGGAAGGCGTCGCAAGCGACGCCGCTCCGATTCGATACGCGTGAGAAGACGAAGACGCAAAAGTATCGGACGCGTCCATTTGCCATTCACGCCTCCGTCCGCACAATGTCCAGCCCCGGCCGCGGCGTGTCGCCGTGCCACTGCCCACCCAGGGCGACTTTTGCCCACACCGGGCCACTCTCAGCACTTTCCAGCCAACACCACATCATGGCCGACGAAGAAACTCCATCGACCGAAGGACAACCCAAGGGCCCGCAGGTCATCATCGACGACCGCGACCTCCAGTACGTCTACGCCAACGCCTACCGCGTCCACGCCGCCGACGAAGTCGTGCTCGACTTGGGTTACAACATGCCCAACCCGAACCCCAACCCGCAGCAGCAGCAGTCGGGCGTGCAGCAGGTGCTCTACAAGGGCAGCCACCGCGTCATCATGAGCTACGCCAACGCCAAGCGGCTCGCCGGCAGCCTCGTGGCGCTGGTCAAGCGGTACGAGCAGCAGTTCGGTGAGATCAAGCTGCCCCAGGCCCAGCCCGCCCCAGGCCAGGGCCAGCCGGTGCAGTAAGGTCATTCCGAATCTGAGACCCACGCCCACGGACTTGAGTCCGTGGGCATGTTCGTAAAGAAACCTTACACATCCGGAACGACACCCACACGCGAGAGAAGCCTCAAGACGTTCTCCCGATACAGCTTCACCAGCACCTTCCGCGGCAATTCCAGCCCCCGCAACACCGGCTCGCCATCTGGCGCATCGGGGTCGCTGATCGGGCTCGGCCCGTCGTAATCGCTCTCCCACAACTTCCGATGGGCCCACCACCGGCTCGCGTAGAACTCGCGGTTTCGCAGGCCCTGGCTCACCTGGTCGCTGCCCCACATGAGCCGGTCCTGGAAGTCGATCACGAACTGGCGCATCTCGTCCCGACGACGCGACACCTCCCGGACCATCCACTTGGCGGCCGACAGGTCAAGCATCAGGTCCGGGTAGGTGGACAGCAGATGCCGTAGCCGATCCGGATTCTCCGGCCAGCCGCCGAGGTGCGCGCCCCACCAGGGCCAGCCGCGGGTGTGCTCCAGCAGCTCTTCCCACGCGTCGTAATGCTCGTCGCGGGTGCCCCAGAACTCGGGGTCGTCGCCGTAGCGGTCGGGGTGCTCGTACCACGTCTGCGGGTCGCCGATGTGGGTCATGATGATCATGCCCAAGTCGCGGGCCCGGTCGACGTACCGCTTGAGCCGGTCGCTGCCGAGGAACAGGCCCGACTTCTGCATGGTCTGAGGCGCCAGGTGGAACTTGACGACCCGGCTGCCGAGGTGGTGAAAGCCGCTGACGCGTGGCCAGAAGGTGCTTTCGTCGTAGCCGCCGGGCTCCCAGGCGGGCACGGCGATGAGGGTCGTCCGCCGGCCGAACGGCGACTGCTGGAGGCGAATGGCCTCTTCCAGCGGTGTCATCGTGATCGTGTGGTCGATGCCGAACGCGTCCGCCGCGGCAAACCACTCGCCGGCGTGGCCGGCGCTGAGCAGGTGGGTGTGGCAGTCGATGATCGTTCCCTGGATCGTCCGCGGCATGGAGCGGGCTTCGGCGTCGAAGTCGAGGCCGGTGCGGTTGAACGACTCGCGTTTGGGCGGATCGAGCTTGGGCGGCGTCCAGACGCGGGCGAGTCGTCGCCTGGCCTCGCGGCGCTGCTTGGCCTCGCGGCGGTCGTCTGGCTCTTTTGGCGTCTCCACGGCGGCGGACCATAGACGCCGGTCGCAGTGCAACCCTGAGACGGCTGACGCGTCTGAGGAGGAGAACAAGGATCATCCGGGTTGCGGCGATGCTCCCGACCGTGTTGACACGCCGCCTCCGATGCCCGACGATCCTGTCTCACCCGCCGGGCCGTCCTGGCCCCTCCAGCTCTGGACGCTGCGTGTCCGGAGTTCCACCCGCTGCACCGCATCGCTCCGATGCCCTGCCCGCGCCTCCCGATGCCGCACCCGAAGCTCTACCGCGCTGTCTCGCCCGTCTTTCACACCGAGCGTCTCGAACACCGCCGGCTGCTGGCCTCGATCAGCGGCAACCTGTTCAACGACATCGACAGCGACGGCCTACGCGACTTCTTCGAAGAGCCGCTCGTCGGCGTCGAGGTCTTCCTCGATACCGATGCCGACGGCATCATCGCCGCGGACGATCCGAGCGTCCTGACCGACGATGACGGCGGGTATCTCTTCGATAATCTCGATCCGGGCGTCTACGGCGTGAGCTACGACACGGGGGCAGAGAACACCACCGACTTCAGTCAGCCGCTGCTGCTGACGACGACCCCGGGCGTGACCGGGCGGGTGCTCGGCCCGACGCAAGGCTTTACGATCGACCTGATCTTCACGGATTCGGGCCTGACGGAGACGGAGCAGACGCTGATCGAGACGGCGGTCGGCAAGTGGTCGGAAGTCATCGCAGGGGATCTGCCGGACGTCACCGACGTGAGCGGTACGGTGGCGGAGTTGCGTGCCTTCTCCGACTTGCCCGATGCCGCCATCCAGGAGCTCGAAGCCCAGGGTCAGATCGATGATCTGGTCGTCTTCGTCAATGCCGATCCGGCAGACAGCGACGGCTTCAGCGGCAGGCTCGCTTCTGCGAGACCTTTGACCTTCCGGGATGCCAACGGCACGCTCCTGCCGTCGACGGGCGAGATCTTCTTTGATGTCGCTGACGTCTTTCGCAGCCGCGGCTTCGTCGAGACGGTTGTCCACGAAGTGGGACACATTCTGGGCATCGGCTCCAGGGGCTGGAGGATCAACAACCTCGTCGATCAAGACCAAATCGATGCCGAGACGGCCTCCGCATCGCCTTCTCCGAACATTCCGTACACCGGTGTCGCGGCCCGCGAGCAGCGCAATCTGCTGTTCGGCATCGACCCGACTAGTGCCGAGGCCAACAGGCCCGTCGAGGCGGAAGCGGGTATCAGTTTCTTCGGGAGTCCGCAGGAAATTCGCTCGGGCAGCAGCTTTGGTCACTGGGACGAAGAGACCTTCGGCACCGAGCTGATGACGCCGTTCGCCGAAGCACCCAACGGCGGACTCGACTTCGATCCCTTCGTTATCGAACCCTTCGCACCCTTGAGCCGACTCACGATCGGCGGGCTCGAAGACGTCGGCTACGAAGTGATCTACGGCGCTGCCGAAAACTACGGGCCCCTGGACATCGGCCCGCTTCCAGGCGACCTGCTGCCTGAGCCGCCCGCTGGCGATCTCGAGCGCCTGCCGTTCCAGTTTACGGTCGATCTGCCCGAAGCCGACACCGCCCGCACCGACGCCAACTTCGGCGTCCGGCTCAACAGCCCGCCCAGTCCCTTCTTCTTCAGCACGAACCTCCCCGCCGCCGCTCCCGGTACGGATGTGACGCTGCTGGCAGAGGTCGACACGACGCAAGACCAGGACTTCACCGGCGACGTCGACTTCAACGATGCCCTCGTCGCCGTCTCCTTCTACTACGAAGACAACGGCCAACCTGGACTGCAGACGGCGCTCGATGTCGAACGCGGCCTGGCCACTGCGCAGGACGTCTTCATCGGTGAGGACTTCGTTCCAGGCAACGGCTTCAGCCAGACCTTCGACACGACGGGCCTGGCCGACGGCGACTACCTCCTCTATGCCGCCGGATATGACAACCTGCTCGCCCAGCGGGTGCGTCAGGCGAACATCACGATCGACTCCACGGCGACGGCCAATCCGGAGCGGCCGACCGACGTCCGAGCCCTCGGCCGCAGCCAGGATTCAATCACCGTCGTCTTCGACGACAACGCGACGAACGAGTTCGGCTACATCCTTCAGGTCGCCGAGAACGCCGGCCAGACACCCGTCAGCGGCGACGACTTCGAGAGCTTCGACCTCGCCTTCGCCGAAGGCCGACCGACCGAAGCCTTCACGTTCGTCGATCAGCTGCTCCTCGAACCGCAGGACGGCACCGGCCGCTACGAGTACGTCTACGAGTTGCCTGAGGGCGAGAACCCGAACGAGACACGCTTCTTCCGGGTCCGGGCGGTGAACACGTTCGGCTCCAGCACCTTCGCCGGCCGCGTCGGTGGGACCACCCTCGGCGAGGGCGAGTTGCTGATCGATGACGACGATCCGGATCGCGTCTCGCTCGACGGCGACTTTAATCGCATCGTCGACGACGCCGGCTTCGCCCTGAGCTACGCCGGCGGCAGCAGCGGATCGGCCACGTTCCGGCCGCTCTTTGGCGAAGACGGCCGGCCCGGTGCGGGCACCTACAACGTCCTCGTCAGCGTGCCGGATCTGAACGATCTCGGCGAGACGCGTCTGAGCGTCTTCAGCGACGGCGAACGCATCAGCCGCGTCACGTTCGACGGCGACGACGCCGGCACGCAGGTGCTTCTGGCTCGTCTGGATCTTGAGGACGACACCCGCTTCGTCTTCGAGTCGACCGGCGACGGCTTGGCGGTGGCGGACACGGTTCGCCTGCTGCCGAGCGACGACGAGTAGTCGCTCGTTCCATCCGAACACGCCATGAACATCGGCCGCCTCCGGGCGGTACGATCTTCTCATGGCCAAGGCGAAGCAACGCATTCAATTCGTCTGCAACGCCTGCGGCAGCGTTCATCCGAAGTGGATGGGCAAGTGCCCTGACTGCGGCCAATGGGACGCGCTCGAAGAGCAACGTGACATGCCCGTCGACGACCGACGCCTCCGGCTCGGAGCGGCGGACGGCGATCTGGCCAACGGTGCCGAGCCGGTGCGACTGCGGGACGTCAAGCCGGGCGAAGGCGCGGCACGATGGCCCAGCGGCATCGGCGAGTTCGACCGCGTCCTCGGCGGCGGGCTCGTCAGCGGCATGGCGGTGCTCGTCGGCGGCGAGCCGGGCATCGGCAAGTCCACGCTCCTCCTCCAGGCCGCCGCCCGC
>CAYMAS010000068.1:0-13245 GCA_964388485.1 uncultured Tepidisphaerales bacterium
GGGTGTCTCTATCTCATACGCAAACGGATTTGCAATCCGTCCCCTTGGTCCACTCGGGCACGCGGCCGGCGTTGTTGTCGCGTCAGAGGGTGAACACCGGGTCCGGCCGAGGTGCCGGCGGGGTCGATGCTCGCGATTCCCTGCGTGAAGAAAGCGGGTGAAGGAATTCGAACCCTCGACATTCACGTTGGCAACGTGACGCTCTACCACTGAGCTACACCCGCATCGGGAGATTAGGTCTGACAGGGACTTACGGAAGGCCAGTTTGTTTATTTGCCAGATTACTTGCCAATTTCTGCCAGCCCGGTAAGGTCGTCTCGGACCACCGGGCCACACAACTTATCCCACGCAGACGAACATGGCAAGGCGAGCGACTCGAGGCTGACCCCCCAAGCCCACCACCACCACCTGGGGCGAGACGTTCCCCGGCCTGGCCAGGGACAACGATGGCCGGTGGCGGATCATTGCCACCGGGAAGCGATTCACCGAGCACGACCAGCGGCGTGCTGTGCAGGGGTTCGAGAACGCCTGCCCACCAGAGAGAGTGCGAGTACCCGCCGAGGTCATCGGCCAGCCCATCTCCGCCGACGACGAGCCGGGGATGTACTCATACGCATCCCACGAATTTCTGACGCGCGTTTGGCGCTTGTTTGGTTGCGCTGACCGTCGAGTCGTCTGATGATGTTGCCTTTCTTCGGCAGGCAGGCCACGCCATCGATCTTTCGATCCGCCAAGACAACGACCTCGCCACGCTGCGACGACGGGTTCGCCGCCAACGCGACGCCAAGGCGTGCGACCGTGCTCGATGCGTGCTGCTGGCGATCGACGGGCTGACCGCGTCGCAGATCGCCGCGCGGGTCGGCCGGTCGCGTCGCTTCGTTCAACGCTGGTGCGACGCCTATCGCGACCACGGCCTGGCCGGCCCGGAGACCAGGCGACGCAGCGGTCGGCCGCCGCAACCGCCCGTCGAACAGCACGCCGCGTTCAAGCAACGCGTGCTCGACGGGCCGACCGAGCAGGACGGCGTGTGCACGCTGCGTGGCGTCGATGCCCAACGCATCCTCGAACGCAAGTTCGGCGTCGCCTATTCGCTCACCCCACAACGCATCCAGTCGGTCACCCAAGAGCCATGGCTCGAGCACGCGAACTAAATGGGATGCGAATGAGATACACACACCCCCTACCCCAAGCCTCAACCTCGCCCTCCACCCCTCCCACCACCAGCCCGAACACACCGATTTGGCCCTCTTGGCCGGTTTTTTTTGGGGGGGGGGTAGAGGGGAGAATCGCGGGGGAGACGCACGCGTGTGTCGAGCTACGGCCGTGCCTGAGACACGACCGATATCAGTGATCATGGCACACGCGCCGGCCATTGCATGCCGACCGCGTGAGGCGTCGCCCGTTGCCCCGGTTTACTCCGGCGATGGCCCGCGAAGCAACAGCCACCCGGCCCGCCCGTGGCCACGACCCCAGCGACGCCGAGCGTCTCGCCAAGGCGATCGGTCCAGCTGCCTTCACCCGTCGCGCGCACGCCGATCGCCCGTACATGCCGACGACCACCCAGGGGACGCCGAGGAGATCGACCGCGAGAAATGGGCGCTCATTCCTGACAACTACAAGCTAATCCGGGCCGCGATGAAACATCGGGGGGCTCACGTCAGATGACATTGAACAGCACGACGGCGACGTGGCTCTGCACCTTCAGAGCCATTCGCTGCCCGCGTTTGACGCGCCTCCAGCCCCGATCACGCAATCGGTTACCGCATGGATCATCTCGTGGAAGCTCTGCTGGCCGACCGATCTGACCCACGATTCAAACTGACCTCGGCCCAGGCCGGCGTTCTGCGTCAGAACGCTGCGGGGCCAGAGATCAAGCTCAAAGATCTCAGCCGTCAACTCGGTCACAAACAACCCAACACAATGAGCATGATGTTGCGGCGGATCAAGGACCGACTGGTCGAAGTATTCGAGGACATCGAGGTGACGAAGATCGGGGGCGGTACATGACCCCCTCCGACCTCACGCTCGCCGAGCAGGCGCTTGACGGCGACGTTGATGTTTTCGTCGACCTGCTCGACCGCCACGCCGGAATCATCCACCACTTCGCCAGGTGGGCTATTCCCGGCCTCGACGAGGACGACGTAGCCCAGGAGCTGCGTGTGGCCCTCCGATATACCGCCGTGCCCAGGTGGGTCGAAGCGGGGCATGGGGAGGGGTTCGGGGTGTTCGCATTCGTCGTCGCCCGGCTACACCACCCTCGACCTGCTGAAGTCAGCACGGGCCGCTCACGATGGGCTGATGGCCCGAGCCGAGTCGATCGACGCCGACCACCACGGACATCATACCCGCACCCCGCCCTCGATCCTGATCACTCGTGAGTCACTGGCCCAGCTTGCGGATCGCATCATGGGGTCGCTGGATCCGACGGGCCGGCTCGCTGCGGCGCTCATTTGGGACGGCAACGAGCACGTGGACCCGGCTAAGGAAACCAACGCCCAGGCGACGCGGCAATCGAGTCATACCTCCACGCTCGCCAACGAGTACGCCAAACATGGCAGAGACTGGGAGACCGAGCTTCGGCAGCGCGCGAAGGAAGTTGCTCTCATTCGTGAACACGGATTAACCGCCCCCGGAAGTGAGGAACAACATGGAACCAGCGTCGCCCCTGCTTCCGCCCTCAGATTGGAGGAGGAAGACGATGCCTGAGCATCCGAATACCCTCAATGGCTCGGCCTCGAACCCGGTTAATTGCATGTCGTCCAGTTTCGCTTGCCCGACACGCGACTGACACATTTCTTCAGCGGCGAGTACGTCAGACTCCCGGGGACATATCGCGTCTACGTTAGCGACTCAAAGCGCCACCGGCGCTCATTGAACCTGCCCGGGCAAGCCCCGCAATGCCTGACACTCGCGACCCATTGAGCGTAAAACACTCGAACGCCTGCGGGTGACGCAAGCGCTCGAGTGATTACATGATGCGGGCTCAGCATGGCACAAGCCCGGCTTGGCGGTACGGATCCGCCGACGAGCGGGAATCAAGCCATACGGCCGCGTGCCAACAGGAGCAAGCCTCCCGCGGCGAGCAACCCAATGGAGCCGGGCTCGGGGACGGCCGTGATGAGGACGTTATCGACGTACGCGGTGTTGGGCGGATCGATGGGCTGCTCGCCGAGGGCGTCACGCACGATCTGGATGAAGCGGACCTGGACCGCGTCGATGGTGACCGCCCCGGCGGGAATCGCGATCGTGCTCGAGAATTGCGAATCGGCACCGCCGCCCGCGACGTTGAAATTGTTTTTGTCGTTGCCACCAACAAATCCATCGACGACGGCATTGCTGGCGTCTAAGAATCGGACTTTGCCGACGACGCGAACGTTGTTCTGGGAAGTGTTCTTGAAGCCGTAATCGAAGCTCATATCGATCTCGGTGGCTCCAACGGGCAGGCTGATCGAGGTCGTGAGATTGTCGGTGCCGTTGGCCGCGCCTGACGGCAGCATGTCGAAACTGCCAATCCAGTCCGGCGTCGCCGCCGTGCCGAGGTTGACCACTTGGAAGGACGCGGGCTGGTCGAAGCCGCTGGCGCCGGTCTCAAAATCCTCGTCGTAGAGGGTGATGACGCTGGCATGGGCGAACACCGGGCAAGCGATGAAAAACACCATCACCGCTGACTTCAAGACGCTGTGAAACATGAAAGGCCTCCTTGTCTGATAACCCGTAAGGGCTCGAAAAAAAACAAAAAACGACGCTTGCAAACTGGTTCTTGGCTTGAGCATGAGCATGAGCAGAGGTTTCTGAAGGAACAAGCATTCCGAGACGCCAAAGCCGCTGAAATTACGCGCCGGTGTGAACCGCGACACCATTCCGCTCGTTCGGTAACCATCATGCGAAAAAAATGACCAATCGTCAAGAGCTGAGAGCAAAAATTTCATATTTGCAGTTTATCGTTGCATTCCATCGGATTTTTGTTATGGTTGGTAAGTTTTGGTTGGGTGCACCGCTTGTTTGTCACGGAGCCTCGCTGTGAGTCACACCAATTCCTTGCAATCCGGCGGCCACCATGCCGACTCGCCGGCTCCCAAGCTGACCGGCCGGCAGCGGACCGTGCGGGACCGCTTGCGCGAGATCTTCCGGGAAGACGACACCTGCCCGCACGGCCTGCTGCCGCCCGAACGTCAGCTCGCCGAGATGGTCGGGGTCAGCCGGCCGACCGTGCGGATGGTGCTTTCGCACTTGGAAGACCGCGGCGAGGTGCTGCGGGGCAACGGGTCACGCCGCGTCGCACCCAACGAGGCGGATCGCCCGGCCGGCCGGATGGTCATCGGCGTGATCGACACGATGCTGGACAGCCAGCAGCCGAGCAGCAGCCTGCCCAGCGGGTCTCAAGCCACCATCGTGGCGACTGCCCGGGAAGCGATCGGCCGGGCCGGGGCTCACGCCTTGTTCCTGGGGCATTGTGATTGGGATGCGTTGGCGATCGACGACCTGCGGCAACAGCGGTTGTCGGGGTTGCTCGTCTTCCGCCACGCGATCGATCAAACGGCCGGCTCGCGGATTATCGAATCGATGCGGGCCTGCGGCACCCCCACGGTGGTCTATGGCTACAGCGACGGGCTGCCGCCGGTTCACGCGATCGGGCACGACCACGAGCAGGGGCAATATCTGGCGACCCGCCACCTGATCGAGCGGCGCGGCTGTCGGCGGATCGCACGGGTCTGGCGAGCCATGCCCGATGCCTCAATACCGGCCTGGGTCCACCACCGTGAGATCGGTTACCAACGCGCGATGCGTGAGGCCGGGCTCGCGGTGCCCGACCCGATCCTGCTCCCCGATTTCGGCGACATCGACGATCCGGCCCGGCGCTTCGAGCTGCTTCGCCGACTCATCGCCGGCTATCTCACCGAACGCAAGGGGCGGCAGCAAGCCCTAGACGGCCTGGTCTGCCTCAGCGATGGACACGCGATCGCCGCCGCCGCCGCCTGCCGCTTGATCGGCCGATCGCCCGGCGAAGATGTCCACCTTGCCGGTTACGACAACATGTTTCAAAAACACGACTTCTGCTCTTTTGAGCCGTCGCTGCCCGCCGTCACCATCGACAAGAACAACCCATGCCTGGGCAAGGCGCTCGGTGAGCTCTTGCTGGCCTGCATCGCAGATTCCCAGGGGTCTCCCGTCCGCCAACACCTGCACCCCCCCCGGCTCGTCATTCCGTCTTCGATCTCCGCTTCGCTCGCTGTGAATGACGCAGCACCTTGATCGAGTCCGCGGTCAATCCCGCGTCAACCCCTGTTCCAACCATCCGTCTCAAAGGTCTCTGTCGTCATGAAACAATCAAGTAGCCAGCAGCCATACGCAGGACGAATCCACGGCTTCACCCTTGTCGAACTGTTGGTGGTCATCTCGATCATCGCGTTATTGATCTCGATTCTTCTGCCTGCTTTGAGCAGCGCCCGGCAGACGGCGCAACTGGTCGTGTGCAAGTCGAACATCCGGCAGGTCAGCCTGGGCATGTATATATACGCCCAGGAGAATGAATGGGTGTTCCCCTACGCCGGCCAGGTGTATGGCGCTGGCAACAACTGGGGATCGTGGATCGTGCTTCTTGCCGAGGGGGACTATGTCCAGACGTCGACGCCCGAGAATCAGTCGAGGCGGGGCGTGTTTTTCTGCCCACTTGACGACCGTTCGCCGATCTCGCCGGTCGACGTGCCGGGGTTCAGCTCCTACAAGATCACGCAGCGTCTGGCTTACGCCAACGATCGAAGCAGCTACAAAATCGATCCCTTCGAGATGCCCGCCGGGGACCCGACCCGGCCGAGTTTCGGCGTAGAGCCCGAGCCCCACAAGGTGCCCCTGCTGATCGAAACGATCTTCGCCTCCGGCAACTCGCAACGCGTCGTGCCTTTTACCGGCGAGTTCACCCTCGGCGCGCCCAACAACCTGTTCACCAGCACACCACACCCCGAAGGCAAGCGACATGTGGCGTTTGTTGATCAGAGCGTCCGATTCGGCCGCGTCGAGTTCGACGGCGAACTCAACCTGCCTTGACCCCATCGCGACAAGAACCGGTTGGCGAAACGACGTTGCGCCGGCGGCTGACCCATCGCGAGATCGCTTGTCCGGCAGACCCATTCACGGCACACTAAGGAGCCGACCGCGTTGACCCCGAACGTAATCCATGTGGTGGCCCACGACCTTGGCAGAGATCTCGGTTGTTACCAGCGCCCCGTGCATTCGCCCGTCATCGACCGGTTTGCCAATACTTCGTACCGGTTCACGGCGGCGCACGCCACCGCGGTGTGTTGCAGCCCGTCGCGGGCCTGCGCGATGACCGGCCTGTATCCGCACCGCAACGGCGTGATGGGCCTCGCGCATCGTGGATGGGCGATGCCGCGATCGACCCGCACGCTGGTCGATTGGCTCAACGACGCCCGGATTGAAACCATCCACAGCGGGTTTCAGCACGAACGGATGGCGTATGCCGAAAACCGCTACGCCGTAGAACTGTCAAGAAGGACTCAGGATCACTTATCCCAGAACGCCATCGAACTCGCGATCGACCACTTAGTTAAACGCGCAAACACCGACACGCCGTTCTACCTCAACGTCGGCACGCTCGAGACGCACCCCTCGGTCTGGGATGTTGCTGCCTGCGATGGCCAGGTCAATCAGCTCCAACTCGAACAATTCGAGCGATACGCCGCCTTTGACGACGGCAGCCCCGAAGCCTCAATCAGCGGGGAGGACTATCCGCGCACCTATCGCGCAGCGATCGGTTTCTTCGACCACGCGATGGCAACGCTGTTCGATGCGATCGATCGGTTGAACCTCAATGACAACACCTGGGTCGTACTCACCACCGACCACGGCGCGGCCTTCGGCGAGCGACGTAAGAGCACGCTCTACGAATTGGGCACCGAGATCGCGATGTTAATCCGTCCGCCCGGCGGACTCACGCGACCGCAGCGGATCGATGAGCCGGTGCCCAACGTCGATATGGCTCCGACCCTCGCCGACCTGATGGGCGTGACGCCGCCCAGTGGGTTGGACGGCCAGAGCTTTGCGCGTCGCTTGCGAGGCGAGCCGCTCGACCACGACCGATCGATCCTGGGCTTCCGCACCCACCACGGCATCCCCGTGGACGACGCGGCCCACGAGGTCCGGCGCTCGCTGCGTCAGGGGCGTTGCCTGCTGATCTGGCGGCCAGCGATCCCCGGCCGATCCGACGAACTCGTCGAGCTCTATGACACGCTTGCCGATCCGGCCTGTGCGTTCGATCTCAGCGAGAACCCCTCACACCACGCGACCGCGAACGCGATGCGTCACCGGCTCAAGTCTCTGCTGGTCGATAGCGGCGACCCGGTCGTGGCGGGTCGCTTGCCCGAAAACACCGACGAACTTCTCGCCGACGCGGGCGGCCTCGGCCCGGGGGCGGCAGCGTGATACGCCCATGTCTGGACTCCCGCACGGGCGTGGGCCACGGCAAGACGGTTTTCCAACAGCCAGCGGATCGTTCGATTCATGACCAAACACGGTTCAACATCATGACACTTCATCGACTCCCCTTCCTCATCCTGGCCGCCGGTTTGCTGACCGCCGTATCGCCCATGATTCACGCCCAACCGGCGCCAGGTCCCCTCGGCGATCGCCGGCCCGTCGTGGACCAGCAATACCCCGCGTCGGTCTTCGTTCACACCGACCCGACCAATCGCATTATCGACATCACCCAGCCGCCATTCAACGCCAAGGGTGACGGCATTCACGACGACACACAGGCCTTCGTGGATGCGTACGACTACGTGCTCGATCGCATGTACGGCGATCGGCCGTGGACCGATGACAGCGTCTGGCAGCACCGCGCCGACGACCTGATCATCTACGTGCCCAACGGCACGTATCTCGTCAGCGATCGGCTCATGTACTCCGGCCCGGTCCGCGGGAAGTACGAGCACAAAGCGTTCGCTGGCGAAGGCTATTACGGCGAAAAACTCTACGGCATCCGCATCATCGGCCAGAGCCGCGACGCCACCGTCATCCGGCTGGCAGACCACACGCCTCGCTTTGCCCGTGATGACGGCGGCCGAGTCGAGGACCGCGTGCTGGTCGGCTTCACGCAGGGTCAGTTCAACAACTACCCCTCCGACAACACGCTGCGCAATCTCACGATCGACACCGGTAAGGGCAACCCGGGCGTGATCGCCGTTAACTTCGCCGGAGCCAACCAGTCCGAGATCCGCAACGTCACCATCCGCAGCGGCGACGGCGGCGGCGACACCGGCATCCTCATCAAGGCCGGCCCGACGGTTGGCCACTACAGCGACATCACCATCGACGGATTCCGCCGCGGCATCGTCATGGACACCGTCGCCCGCGCCACCCACGTCGTCTGGGAGTACCTCACCCTGACCGATCAGCAGGAGGTCGGCGTCCTCTGCCGAACCAGCAGCAGCTCGATACGCCACCTCGTCAGCCGCAATGCCGTGCCGGTCGCGCAAATCCAGGAAGCCAGCCACCTCATCATGGATCGCTCCAGCCTCGACGGCGGAGCGTCCGATCAGCCTGCTTTTTGGATCGACAGCGAGCAGGCCCAACTCTTCGTCCGCGACACCTCGGTGCAGGGTTATGACGATGCGGTCAGGAAACAGCAAATCAGCGAGCTTGATGCCGGCTTCATCGATCAGTACGTGTCGGGGGAGGTCGTCGTCACTGAGCCGGGGCAATCGCAAAGCAGCCTTCGCCTGCCCGTGCAAGAAGCGCCGATCCCCAGCTCGTACCCCCCGAATCAGTGGGCGGTAGTCGATGACTTCGGCGCGGCGGGCGACGGCCAGACCGACGACACCGAAGCGGTGCAGCGAGCGCTGAACGCGGGCAACCCGGTCGTCGCGTTCGGCAAGCTCAAGTACCGCTTTGGCGATGTCGACGTGCCGCCTCACGTGCAACGCATCACCGGGTTGTTCGGCGAGACCAACGGGCATTTTCACGTCCGTGAGGCGTCGGGTCGGCCGCTATTTATCGAAGAAACCAAGCAAGCCAAGGTCCACGCCCACGCCCTTCGTCCGATCGTCATGCGGAACACCAACTGGAGTGAGTTCAGGCAGGAACAAGATGCGCCTCGGCAGCACTTGCACCTGATCAACGTGGGCGGTTTCAGCAGCGACGACCTGCAGGGCTTCACCGCCTGGGTCCGTCATCTCAACAACGAAGGACTCAAGCTGCCGCTCTACATCAACAACATGCGGTGGTGGATGCTCGGCTACAAGTCCGAGCACGGCACCCCCTCCATCGAGGTGCTCAATGGCAGCCAGCTCGAGATGCTCGGCGGCACGTTCGGTGTCGTGACGCTCTCACCCACCATGTACGTCAATAACTCGACCGTGTCGGCGGTCTTCAGCCTCAGTGATCGTGGCAAGCACGCCGAGCCCGACCGGCGTTGGGTCATGGCCCACGCGATGCCCGATGAGACACTCGCCACTCCAGACGTCCCCGTGTTGGAAACGTGCAACACCGATATCGACACGTTCGACTTCCACGCCCGGGAGATCGACTGGTCCGAGCCTCGCCCCGTCGAGATCGAGTTCACCACCGGCTCGCGATCCACACAGGCCACCGTCGTGCTGCACCGCTACCGAGGCCGCATCCCGGGCACGATCACCCACCCGACTCTGGTCCGCGTGGGCGATCAGGAAAACCTGCTCCGCAACCCCTCGTTCGAGCTCAACGACCGGGGCCGACCCGGCGACTGGCGTTACAACTGGTCGAAGTTCAAGACCGATGATGTGACCGTCTCGTTCGACACCCGCCACACGCTGTTCTGGCAGTCGCTGCACGACCTCGAACCCGATACGACCTACAGGCTCACCGCCACCGTCAGCGGCGACGAGCTGACCCTCGCGGTCCGCTTCTTTCAAGCCGTGACCGTCACCGGCAGCCAACTGCCCACCCGCCAATCTTCCGGCGGGTCTCACAACTTCTACATGCCCCTGTTCGTCAGCCAGACCGCGACGGCGCCCGAGTCGTCTGCTTCCAACGCACCATCTTCCGACTAAACCCGTCGCGGTAAACGCCGCCCCTGTCCAACGAAAGAACAACGATGAAGACCCTCGCCTTGCTGATGTCTGTCGCTCTGCTCATCACGACGACGGTGGCCGTGGCGGCCGAGCCCGAGCCGTCCACGCCGCTCAAAGTCACGGCCATCGACTACAGCCACCCCGCCGGGGTCAGCTACGACCCGTCCGAGGCACTGGATGTGACGATCACGCTGAAAAACACCGGCGATGCAGCCGTCGATCTGTCCGATGCGCAATGGAAAGCCACGCTGAGCCGTGAACGCATGATCGGGCCGCGCGACTTCTGGAACTCACGCTTCGAGGATGTCAAGACGGTCGCCACCGGTACCGGCGACGGGCTGCCCGATACGCTGGGTTCGGGCGATCATGTAGAGCTCCAAGTGACGTTCGACCCGGATCAGTACGGGTACTTTTTCGTGCAGTTCGACCCCAAGGGAGATGGCGAGCATTGGCTGCGCCTCGTCGGCATGGCCATCGTGCGTGAGCCCACACCCGGCCCCAAGCCCGACTCTTACTACCAGGCCGGCGGGCTGCTGTTCAACCCCGAGGCACGGGCCGAGGTCCTCGGACGCTTCGGTTTCAAGAAGGTTCGTCTCAGCCAACGGTTGAGCCCGGAGGTGAACGAGGACGGCTCGTTCGACTGGGCTCGGGTCGATCGCGTGATGGCGGCGGCGAAGCGACACGACCTGCTGACCCAACCCGCGCTGATGCCCGTCGCTTTTTTCGACCCGCCCCTGATCGGCGGGAAGCCGATCACCTACTTCCGGGGCAACAAGTGGAACGCCGTCGCCCAGCAGGAACGCCTCGGCCCCGCCAGTGAGCCCGGCACCTACGCCCACTACGTCAAGTCGCTGCTTACCCGTTACGGCGACGTGATTGAAAGCGTCGTCATCCGCAACGAACCCTGGGAGGGCGGCAGCATCTCCAACTGGCACGTCAATTCGGCGTACATGCGTCAAGCCCTGCGTATCGCCCGAAGCGTGCTCGACGAAATCGACAGCGACGTCAAGCTGCTGGGCACCGACTCGCTGGACAACACCATCGACCAGGTCGCTATCGCCGGCGAGATCGACCTGCTCGATGGCATCACCCACCACCCCTACGGCAGCAAGTACCGCGACACCCTCGCCACCGCCCAGGCCGCCGGCTGGGGCTTGCAGGTCTACGACAACGAGTCGTGGCTCGCGCCCGAGGACATGTCCATCATCGCTGGCAACGTCATGAACCTCGCCTCGGGCTACCGACTGATGCACTCGGTCCACCGATCCGCCACGATGCCCGCACTCAATAACGAACGCGGCGAACTGATCACGCCCCGTCCCATCGCTCAGCCCCTGAGCACCTGGCTGCACTTTATTGAAGACACCGAACACGCCGAGGAACTGCACCCCGACTCGCTGCCGCACGTTCACCTGTTTGCCGGCCGCGAAGGCTTCGATGATAAACACGCCGCCGTGCTCTTCGGACGTGTCAAGCTCTACGGCCACCGCGCCCACAACGAAGCGTCCGGCGATGAGGTGTTCCCCCAACTCCGCGGCAATGGCTCGCTCGCCCTCACCGACGCCGACCACACTTTGCGTGTGTTTGACATGTTCGGCAACGAGTTGGCTCGCGAATCCGACACCGTCACGCTGCCGCTGAATGAGTACCCGTATTACGTCACGTCGACTGCTGGCTACGACGATTTACGAGCCAAACTCGGCGAGCTGCATGCCACCTACGACGACGCCGGCGTCGAGTTGGCCATGCAGGACATGACCCATCCGCTCGACACCAACCCGCAGGTCCGCGTCCACGTCGCCAACCGCGTGCCGACGCCGCAAACGGTCACTCTAGAGCTCACCGGCCCCGAGGGCTGGTCCTTTACCGAGTCGGGCCGGACGTTGACGCTTTCGCCCGGCGAGAGTCGAGTCGTCGTCTTCGAGCCCGATGCGGTCCGGGCCAGCCCGGTGAATAGCTACGCGATGACCGCCACCGCCACGACCGATGCCGGCGTGCGCGAGCTGACCGAGTCCCTGCACGTCGCGGTCTTCGAGAAAGGCACGCCAACGATCGACGGCAACCTCGACGACTGGGCCGAGCTGGGAGCCGTGCCGACCTACATGAGCGGTGAGCCGATCGAAGTCGATTACCAACAGCAGATGTGGTTCCCGACGCTGAACCTCGAAGGCCGGGATGACAACGAGGTCTGGGCTCGCTTCGCCGGCATGTGGGATGAAAACTACTTTTACGTTGCCGCCGAGGTCTTCGACCCCACCGTGGGCATCACCCGCCGCTTCGACGACGAACCGCTGTCCCTCATGCACGCCGCCCCGCACGACGAGGTGTACTGGCTGTTCGGCATCCCCGGTCACGCCACCCGGACCCCCGAAGAACAAAAAATCGATGGCCTGAAGATCGCCTTCAACGTCCTGCCCATCGGCGAGAAACTCGACCCGCTGTTCCCCAAATATGCTCAGCTCAAAACCAACCCGCGCTTCCATCGCATCAACCCCGATTACGAGTACGACCTCTACTTGGGCCAGTCCAAACAACTCATCGACTCTTATGACACCGTACTCGCCCGACACCTCGAGCAGATCGAGAACCCGCCAAACGAGAAGTATGCCGGCAAGTTCCCTCCTTTCGAGTCCCCGGCGTTCCGATCCGTGGGGGAACCCGTCGCGCAGGTCTGGCGTCGCCTCGCCCCCGGCGTGCCGAGACACCGCTACTACGAGTTCTCACCTCGACACCAAAAGGATCAGGGCATTGTTCATACCGCCAAACTCAGCATCCTCCGCGACGGAGACGTCGTTCGCTACGAGGCCGCGATCCCCTGGAGCGAACTCGAACTTGTTGCCCCTGAGATCGATAAGGAAGTGAATTTTGCCTATTTTGTCTGGGATCGGGGCGATCTTGCGCTCAACTGGGCCAAGGGCCGCAGCATCGCCAACGGGGCCATTCAGGAACTCATCCCGTTCAAGACGACAGATGCCATCGAGACCCCATGGCGTTTTATCGACGCCCACCCGTGACCTGCCCCCGGGTTTCAGACCACTACATGGTTTCGTAGTTCGTCCAGGAAGGGCTGCCGGAGCGTAGCGGAGGCAGGCCTTCCTGGAGCCGAAGTCGCCGAACCGGGTGGTCGATATCCCAGGCTGCTGTGTGGACTGATCGTGTTGTAATCGATCCGCCAACGTAC
>CAYMAS010000069.1:0-12929 GCA_964388485.1 uncultured Tepidisphaerales bacterium
GCCTCCATCATCTCGTTGCCCTGGAGCCGCTTGTACTCCGGCTCGTTCGTGTGCCCGAGGATGACCTCGTCGATGAAGGTCTGGGCGAACTTCTTGGGCTTGATGACCCGCTCCTGGCTGGCGGTCAGCAGGTCGTAGAGGAAGGCGACGTCGAGCTTGAGGATCTCGATGAACTCGACGATGCCGCGGTTGGCGACGTTGAGCTCGCCGTCGAAGTTGAAGGCGCGTGGGTCGCTGTCCGATCCGTACTCGGCGATCTTGCGGTAGTTGACGTCGCCGGTCAGCTCGGTGGAGTCCTGGTTCTTTTCGTCCTTGGGCTGGAACGTGCCGATGCCGACGCGGTCGGTCTCGCTCAGCAGCAGCCGGCGGACCGTCACGTGGTCGCTCATGACGGTCTGCCAGTCGCCGTCGTAGAGCTCGACGAGGTCGCGGAAGACCTTGCGGCAGAACGGACAGATGTCGCCGTGCAACCGAAGCTTGTCGCCGGTGCCGAGGTTCTCGTTCAGCGCCGCCAACACCGCCGGCTTGGCCTCGTCCGGCAGCAGAAGTAACGGGTCCTCGTGCATGGGGCACGGCTCGACCACATCCGGATCGCCCTTCTCACCGCCGACGAGATGAGCAGGAATCGTCCACGAGTACGTGTAGAGCTTGCCGTCGTCAGTCCGGCTGTACCTTTCCAAACCCTTCTTCAGCAGGCGGGCGATGGTCGACTTCGACGATCCCACAGGGCCGTGCAGGAGCAGAATGCGCTTCTCCGTGCCGTACCCGCGGGCAGCGGATTTGAAGAAGTCGACAAGCTGCATCAGCGGCCCTTCGAGCCCGAAGATCGCGTCCTTGCCGCCGTCGGCCGGGTCGTCGAAGAACGCGTACTTCGTCACCGGTTGCTTGAGCGACTGCACCTCCTCCTTGCCGTACGACAGGATCATGTCGTACGTCCGCTGGAAGGCGTTCCTGGCGATGCGTGGCTCAGCCTTGACGAGGTCGAGGTAGTCCCAGAACGAGCCATCCCAGTGCTGCGACTGGAATCGCTCACGGTTGACGTGCTGGTCGATCAGGCCGCGAAGGCCGTTGGTGGTTGTGGTATCAGACATCGTCGCCAAGTCCTTCGGCAAGCAGGTTCGTCAGTCAGTCGGACCGTCCACGGGCCCGCGGGTTCCATGCGTCAGACGTGTCGCAGTTGCATTCGCCGCCGCACGACAAGATGCCACGGGCGCGCTGCAACGTCTTCGCGTCAAGCGAACAAAACGACGACTGACAAAGAGCAAGAAAATCGCGAACAGGCCGATCGCGACCTGCTCAAGATACCGCATGTCGCAGGCATCGACAAGAAGATTCGAAGCGTCTGCAAAAGCTTGGCATGATGATGCGCCGCTACACGCCGATCATGTCGAGAATCGCCAGCAGCTCGTCGACCCGATGCTTGCACGTGTGTCGCGCGTGGATCGTTCGCAAACCCCCACCGACCAGATCCTCGACCAGCGCTGGCTCGGTCATGACCCGCCTCATCTGTCGCTGCATCTCGTCGCCGTTACTCGCCGCCAGGAAGTCGCGGCCGGGGGTAAACAAGGTTTCGCTGTCCTGCCACGGCGCGGTGATGAGCGGGATGCCGCAGGCCAGGGCCTCGAAGACGCGAATCGTCGGGATGCCCGGCAGGTGCGAGACGTACCAACGTCGCGGCACATGGACCGTCAGGCGATGTCTTGCAAATGCCTCGGCCGCCGTGTGATTCGGCCGATACCCGCCGAACGTCAGGCCAGCATCTTCGACTGCGGCGACGCCTTCATTGGGATATCGCACCCCGTGGATGACGCCGTTCAATCCGAGGGATTTAGCCGGGTCGAGCAGGTACTCGTGTAGCTCTGCCGTCCGTTCGTCGTCGCCCCAGTTGCCGATCCAAACGAGGTCGCCTTCCTTTTCCGCCTCCATCGGCTTGAAGACGTTCGTGTCCGCCGCCTCGTGCCAGGTGAAGACGCGATCCGCGGGCCAGCCGAGCTTGATGTACGCCCTTCGCAAGACCTCGCCGAACGCAAGGACGCCGTCGTAGCCGGAGATGTCGAACCGGCTCATCTTCTCCGGCTCGCTAACGACGCGGTGGTGCGTGTCGTGGAACAAGAGGTTGAACCCGCCGACATCGCGACGGTACTTGCCGATCGCCGCCACCACGCCTGGTGGCGTCCACTCGTGAACGACCACCGCGTCCACGCCTGCAAGCCGCGTCGGCAGGTCCAGTGCCGCCTCCGAAGCCTCGACATCGGCGAAATCCGGATCGGCGAAACCGTCGCCCTGCCCGCCGACCTCGAAGGTTCGCGAGATACCGACGAGCGACGGATACGCCTCCGCCAGCATCGCCTCCGGGTTACGCTTCTGCGTGTTGCGCAAGTTCCAGATCGACCAGTTGTCTTTCTGTTCGTGGGTCGTCAGATCGTGGCCACGGGCGACGAGCTCGCTGCAGACGCCGCGGACGAAGTGGGCGTTGCCGTGGTTCCAGTCGGAGGCAAGGGAGTGCAGGAAGAAGGCGATGTTCACGAGCGAGGAATTGTGCCCCGTCTCCCCAGCTCCCGCCAGTTCAGCCGCCGCCTGTAATTGCAGACCGCTCGACGTCCGTCTGCGAGCCGCGGATCCACGGTCGGCAGGTCTGATGAGATCAACAGCGGGGGAGCGTGGACTTCTGGTGATGAGCTTCCGCTCCACTGACTGCTGCAATGAAGGCGAAGCAGCTTCTTGACGAGGAGCATCATCAGACCGGCGGACCGTGGGTCCGCGGCTTGCAGACTCTGCAGCTAATTGGTGATCGACTTGAACAACGATAGATAGTTTGCCGCTTGCGTCGCGGCCGTGAAATGTGTGCCACGCTCTCTCGCCTTGCTGGCGAGCAAACGGCGTTTCGCCGGCGCCTCGAAGAGCTCGATGAGTTTCCTCGCCAGCCCCGCCGCGTCCCGCGGATCGACGAACGTCGCGGCATCGCCCCACACCTCGCGGAGCGTCGGTATGTCTCCCAGCACCAGCGGGCACCCGCACCATGCCGCCTCCGCCGCGGACAGCCCGAACGGCTCGTACGTCGCTGGCAACACGTACAGACCAGCCCGCTGCATGAGGTCGAGGACTTCGGCATGGGGTCGTGGCCCCAACAACTCGACGCCGTCGAAGCTCACCGTGCCGCCGTCGGGATGCTTTACGTCGCCGATGACCTTCACCGGCCAGGGGAGGTCGGCGGCGATCGTTGCCAGCCGCTTCACGTTCTTCGCCTCGTCCCACACCCGTCCGGCGGTCAGGATGAACGGCTCCCGATCCGTGGCCGGCTCAACATCAATCCCGACGGCGTTGAAGATCGCTTGCTGCGGCTTGTCGCGAAGCGCCGGAAAGTGCGGCACCATTTCATCCAGCACCGCCTGAGCCGGAGCGACCACAACCGATGCCCCGGCGAGGCCGTCATTGACCGCCGCTCGATACGGCTGCCACGTAGCGTCCGGTGCTCTACCGAGCACGGCGGCGTGCCAGGAGTAGACGTCTGAGTGCGCTACCACCACCCGCGGCCTGCCGCCGAAGTCGCGGCCGCCGTGGGCGAAGTCGTTGAGGTGAATGACGTCCGGCCTCGTCTCGTTCACGAGGTCGTCGAGCCACCGACCCGCTTCCGCCACGTCCTCAAGCGGCGGCTGCATCCACTCGCACTTGAGCTGTCGATGGTGGAGCGTCACGCCCTCTGGCACCTGTCGCCGCTTCGCCCCCTCCAGCGGCCCGCCGGTGGCGACGAGGGTGATGTCGATATCGCGAGCTGCCAGCGACCGGCACAGCGTCATCGCGTAGGTCCAAACGCCCCCCACGCAGTCGGTCGTCATCAGCAGCCGCATCTTGAGACGCTACGGCATCCGCACCCACGCCTTCATGAAGCCCGCTGGTCGTTCGATGGTCATTCGCAACGCCTCTGCCAGCTTCGCCAGCGGCAACTCGTGCGTGAGCAACGGGCGATGATCCAACTCCTTCGCCGCGACAAGCCGGACCGCTTCGTTCATGCCATCGACGTAAGTCTGCGGGACCCGCTCGTGAGCGTTGATGACGTCGAGGCCTTTCCAGTTCCACTGCTGCATGTTCACCTGACGCGGGCCGTCCTGGTGGTAGCCGGCGATGATGAGGTGGCCGTGTTCACGGACGAGTTCCGTCGCCAGATCGAGCGGCCACTGCTTGCCGACGCACTCGATCACGACGTCGGCCCCGCCCTCGCCGACGAATTGCTTCGTCGCCTCAATCACCCGCCAATGGTCGTCCATCTCGATCGTCTCCGCACCGGCGTCGGCGGCGAACTTTAACGCTTCAGGCCGACGCGTCATGGCGACGACGTTGGCACCGGCCGACTTGCAGAGCCGCGTGATGAGGGCACCGAGGAACCCGACGCCGACGATGACGACGTTGTCGCCCGGCTTGACGCCGCTGCGACGAAAAACGTTGATCGCACACGCCAACGGCTCCGCCGGAAAGGGCACACCATCGAGAACGTCCGGCAGCTTGGTGACGTTGGAGGCCGACGCAACGTCGTGGCCCGCGTATGCCTTGTAGCTGAGCATCGCGACGCGATCGCCCGGCTGCACCTGGCGAACGCCGCCGCCGACTTCTTCAACAATGCCCCAAGCTTCGTGGCCCAGGTCGCCGGGCGACATCGGGTACTCGAACCAGTCACGACCTTCAAACGGCGGGACGTTGCTCGCACAAACGCCGCAACCCTCGACCTTCACACGGACCTCACCGTCGGCAGGATCCGGCACGTCGACGTCTTCGATCTCGATCTTGCCCGGCTCGACGAGCTTCGCAGCAGGAGTCTTGGCCATGAACCACCCTACGGCCGCCACGTCGCCACGCAGCCGGGCGCTTCGGTCACTTCGACCTGCACGACCCGCAGATCATCGGCTAGCTGCACACAGGAGCCGATCTGTTCTGCGACTCGCTCGGCTGACGGGTTAACGGCCTTGTCGAACGGCTCATGCGTGTTCAAGTCACTGTCGTTCCACGGTGACAGCACAGTGTCGAGTCGGACCTCGACTTCATGAAAGTCCGTCACGCACTCCAGCTCATCGAGGGCCCCATCGACCCGAGCCACGGTGAGCCGAACGAGCCAATCGTGCGAGTGCGAAAGCTCCTCCGTTCCATCGCGGAAACGCAGTCGATGCGCTGCCTGGAACGTGCGGGTGACGGTGATGGAAAACGACATGCTCGACGCTAAGGAGCCCCGCATCAGGATGCGGGGCTTTGAGAGTTCGAGCGCCTCGAGAGGCATCAGAGATCTTCAAGCATCCGGTCCGCGACGACATCGGCCTTGGCGTCGAGGTCATAGTTGCCGCTGGCGATCTGGGCCTTGATGTCCGCGACCTTGTCGGCACGGATGTCGCCGTCCTTGGCCATCGCGACGAGCCGCTGGAAGCCATCGGTCTGGCTGACCTGAACGCGGTCGGCGACGGGCGAGTTGGTGGTCGTCGCCTGCGCCTGAACCGGCTTGGCGACATGGGCCGCCTTGTTGACGGTTTGGACGTTCGTAGCGGCGGAGGTCGGGTTGATGTTCATGCTGTGCGTTCCTTCGGGTAGAGGGTGCGGTTCCGTTGCGACCGGCTGCGACACCGGGGGAGGGGGGTGGCGACAAGTCCTGCGAGACCTGCCGACATCTCTTCTATCGGTCAGCAGCCAGTCGGAGCATGAGTCGGTCCGGTAAAAAACATTCCACCTCTTCACGTTGATCGACAACGACATACCGAAACCCGATCTCGCAGCGACAGATTTTCTTCCGATAATCCACCACGTTTCTGCACTACCGGACGAGGCTTTTGCCGCGGAACAGAGCGTCGGCGACGCGGTTGGTCATCGTGTGGTTCTTGTAGACGAGCGGCAGCAGGAACCGCATGTTCTGCTGCGGGCCCTGCAGGTACTCGCCGAGGGTCGCGCCCCAGGTCGATCGGAAGGCCCCCAAGGCGTCCTGCACGTGCGATGCCTTCATCGCCTTCGCCGCGACCTTCGCCGCGAGTTGGGCCGACCAGCAGCACGGATAAATCTCCTCGCCCGTCGCTGAGACGAAGCCGCCGACGGGTCCGCAGAAGAGCGTCAGTCGCCCCACGACGTCCCGTTCCAGCGCCCCGCCGAGCGACAAGTGCGACGTCGTCACACGGTTCGGCTTCCCATCACCCAGGCCGTCCGCAGCCAAACGCTCGCCCCAAGCTTCAGCCGCGGCTTCTGGGCCGTGCACGCAGATCTGCGTCTTCGAGCCGTCAGCGAACGCCAAGCAACAGGAGCCGCCAGCGTCGAGATCGAGGGCAGCTCGGGCCGTACCGTCCGTCGGCTGATCGACGTCCCACGACGTCCGCAGCGTCGGCGGCGACGACGGCTCGGAGGCTCCCAGATCGTTCGCCAGCTCCGGCGTCAGGCCATCGCTCGCGACGACCACCGACGCCAGCACGTTGTTGCTGCCGATCTTGAATTGAACCCCCGTCGCGTCGTCGAGCTCCATTACCTTCACCTTGCCGCCGATCGTCCGCACGCCGGCGGTCTCGGCCAGTTGCCCAAGGTGCGTCTGTAGGTCGCCGAGCCGGACGATCCGTGGAGCCGCCTGCTCCTCAAACCCTTCAGTCGTCTCCGCTACGTCGCCGGCTTGGCCCAGGAAGCGGACTCGCCTGACCTCGCTGGCCGTCACTGCATCCGGAGTCAGCTCGTCGATGAGACCGAAGAGGTTCGGGTTGACGGCAACGAGACGATCCGGGTGGTTCAAGTCGCTGCCCTTGTCGCCCGCCGGCTCGCAGCGGATGACGTCCAGCTTCGCCCGCGCCAACTCAAGGGACGCCACGTACGCAGCCGGATGCTGACCGATGACGACAGCGAAGGAAGTCGCCCCTGGCTTGCTTTTGGAAGGCACGGCGAAGCCTAGCGGCAGGTTCGCCCGCCGCTAGCGATCCCGTTGCACGACGAACTCCGCCAACGCCAACAGGCCGCGGGCGTCGAGGCTGGCATTAAGGCACGTGCGAGCTTCGGCCAAGGCTTCGGCGGCCATCCGCTTCGACCCGGCGATGCCGACCAGCTTCGGGAACGTATTCTTCCCCGCGGTCGCGTCCTTCGCCGCCTCCTTGCCGAGGGTGTGGGTGTCGGCTGTGACATCGAGCAAGTCGTCGACGATCTGGAAGGCGAGCCCCAGGTGCCCACCGAAGGTGCGGAGTGAGGCGACGACGGCATCACTCGCTCCCGCACAGAGGCCGCCCATGGCACAGCTGGCAGCGAGTAGTGCACCCGTTTTCTTGGCGTGGAGCGTGGTCAGCTGCTCGAGACTGAGATCGATGTTCTCACTGGCGATGTCGATCGACTGGCCGCCGATCATGCCGACGGGCCCTGTCGATCTGGCGAGTTCGGCAATGACGGCAAGAGCGCGCTCGGGCTGGTCCGCCATGCCGCGTGCGACCACCTCAAACGCCAACACGCTCAACGAATCGCCCGCAAGAACCGCGGCGGCTTCGTCAAAAGCGCGGTGCAAGGTCGGTCGGCCTCGTCGCAGATCGTCGTCGTCCATGCACGGCAAGTCGTCGTGCACGAGACTGAACGTGTGAATCAACTCGACAGCCGCCGCCGCTGCGATAGCCACGTCGGGTTCGCCACCACACGCCACCGCCGCCTCGAGCACCAGGCCGGGCCGAAGCCGCTTGCCCTTGCCGGTCAGGGCGTAGCTGATGGGCTCACGAGCCACCGCCGGCGCCTCATCGAGCCCGCAAGTTCGCGGTACTTCGTTCGACAGGTAAGCATCGACCCGGGCCGCGTGCGCTTCTAACAGGGCGTTGACGTCCACCGCTTCCCGCATGGTGCTTTGTAGGAGTCACGACGAAAGCGGCTTGGTCCCAAGGCTGCCGTCCGCCTTCTTGGTGACCTCTTCAATCCGTTTCTCCGCATCATTGAGCCGTTCCTGGCATTGCTTTACCAGCATGGTGCCACGCTCGTAGAGCGACAGGCTCTCTTCCAGCGGCACGTCGCCGGACTCCATCCGGCGGGTGATCTCCTCCAATTCCGCCAAAGCCTCCTCGAAGGAAGCGGCAGGTTTGGATGATGTCGACTCTGCTCGCCTGGCCACGGCTCATTTGTAGCAGCCTGCCGGCCGACGCACCGGCAGCTTTCGCCGGTTGTGGAACGAGATCTTTGTTAAGGTGCAGCGTCGGTTTCTTCTGATCCACGTTGTCCCTAACCCGCTTCCGCCATGACTGTCGACCAACTGGGCGAACTTCATCGCCAGCACACCGAATACATCGACCGCCCGCTCCTTGCACGGCTCGTCAAACGCTTCCGAGACATTCGGGAAGCCACGACGCGGATGGCCGCCCCGCTGGCGAGCGAGGACACGGTGATCCAGACGATGCCGGACGTCTCGCCGACGAAGTGGCACCTGGGGCACACAAGCTGGTTCTTCGAGCAATTCCTCCTCACCGACGGTCCCTCCGCCAAGCAGTATCAGCCGTTCCACGAGCGGTTCGCCTACCTCTTCAACAGCTACTACGTCTCCGTCGGCGATCGACATTGTCGCATCAAACGCGGCACGATCAGTCGGCCGACGCTCGACGAGGTCTACGCATACCGGCGGCATGTCGATGACGCCGTAGTCGAGCACCTGGAGTCGCTGAGCGACGACGAGCTCACCGAGATCCTGCCGATCATGGAGGTCGGCTTCAACCACGAGCAGCAGCACCAGGAGCTCGCCTACACGGACATCAAGCACGTGTTCGCCTGCAATCCGCTCTACCCGACGTATCGGGAAGTCCAGGCGGACGTAGCGAAGCCAGTGCAACCAACACAGTTCATCCCCTTCACCGGCGGCATCCACGAGATCGGCCACAGCGGCGACGGCTTCGCGTATGACAACGAATTGCCGCGCCACAAGACATACCTCCAACCTTTCGATCTTGCCGACCGGCTCGTGACCAACGGGGAGTTCATGGAGTTCCTCGACGCCGGCGGATACGACGAGCCGCGGTTGTGGCTCAGCGAGGGCTGGAGCTTCGTCTGCGGCGATCGCACGACCAACGGCCAGCCGTTCTACTGGCATCGCAACGACGCCGGCGGGTGGAGCGAATTCACCTTGAACGGCCTGGTCCCGCTCGAAGCGAACCGGCCCGTGTCGCACCTGAATTACTTCGAAGCCGACGCCTACGCCCGCTGGCGAGGTTGTCGCTTGCCGACCGAGGCCGAGTGGGAAGTCGCCGTCGACGCCGATGCGAGTGGATCGTTCCTCGAGAGCGGTCGGCTTCATCCGGCGCCCGATATCGGCGGCACCGGCATCCGACAGGCGGTCGGCGAGGTCTGGCAGTGGACGTCGAGCCAGTACAGTGCCTACCCCGGCTATTCACCACCGGCCGGTGCACTCGGCGAATACAACGGCAAGTTCATGTGCAACCAGTTCGTGCTCCGCGGCTCGTCATGCCTCACACCCCGCTCTCACGCCCGAACCACCTACCGCAACTTCTTCCCGCCCGACGCTCGATGGCAGATGACCGGCCTCCGTTTGGCCCGCGACGCTTCCTGATGCTGCGGAACGAGCGGTCTGCCTTTGCCGCACGTGCGGTCTGAGCCAGGCATGACAGGAAGACGCTGAGGGTCAAGTTCATGTCAGCGGCTGGTCGTGCTTGCGTCGCGACCAACGAACGTTAATCTACTGCATCGCGTCCGCTCCGGACTCCCACCTTTACTTTCTGCACGTCCCGAGAAAGACCACATGTCGAAGAAGCTTGTCACCCGCCGCGTCGTCGCTTCGGCGGCTCGTTCCGTCCGTTCCGAGACGCTCGAGCCGCGTCGCCTGCTGGCAGCAATTGGCTTCGATGTCGAGACAATCGAGTGGAAGGGCCAGGAATATCAAGCCGCCGCCGGCGAGGTGATCGTCGAGTACACGGGCGATGCCTCGCCCTTCCGCTTCGATGTGGCCCCGCGGGTCGCCCATCAAGTCGAGCGGGCACAGCAGGTCCGTGACTTCGACCGCGCGCTCGACCAGCACTTCGAAGAAGCCGCCATCGATCGCCACCTCGGCACCAGCGGCACCTTCCTCGTCACCAGCGACACCGCAACCACCGCACAGCTCCTCGCTGCGACTCGGCAGATTCCCGGCGTCCGCTTCGCCGAGCCGAACTTCGTCCACACGCTCGACACCCTCGCCAGCGAGACGAAGAGCACGAGCGGAGCCTCCCTCGCCAGTACGCCCAACGACCCCGACTTCAGTGACCTCTGGGGCCTGAGCCAGCCGAACGATGCAGATATCGACGCCCCCGAGGCCTGGGACATCTCCACCGGCAGCGGTGTCATTGTCGCGGTCATCGACACCGGCATCGACTACAACCACCCCGACCTCGCCGACAACGTCTGGGTCAATGCCGGTGAAATTCCCGGCGATGGCATCGACAACGACAACAACGGCTTTGTCGACGACATCCACGGCTGGGATCCACGCAACGGCGACGGCGACCCGATGGACGGCCACAGTCACGGCACGCACGTCGCAGGCACCATCGCCGCCGTCGGCAACAACGGCACCGGTGTCGTCGGCGTCGCGTATGACGCTCAAGTGATGGGCATCAAGATCTTCGATGACAGCGGCTCCACCACCGACGCTGCGATCATCGAGGGCATCAACTACGTTACAGAAATGCGGCTGCGGGGCGAGAACATCGTCGTCAGCAACAACTCCTGGGGCGGCGGCCCGTTCGGCCAGGCCGAGCGTGCTGCGATTGAAGCCCACAACAACGCCGGCATCCTCTTCGCCGCCGCCGCGGGCAACGACTACGGCAACAACAACGACTCCAACCCGCACTACCCGAGCAACTACAACTTGCCGGGCATCGTCTCCGTCGCCAGCTCCAACAGCTCCGACGGTGCCAGCAGCTTCACCAACTACGGCCCAACAACCGTTGACCTCGCCGCGCCCGGCAGCGACATCCTGAGCACCGTGCCCGGCGGCGGGTACGGCTACAAGGGCGGCACCAGCATGGCGACGCCTCATGTCTCGGGCGTCATCGCCCTCATCAACAGCGTTGCCCCCGGCATCTCCACCGCCGACGCCAAGGCGGCCCTGCTCGACAGCGTCGATCTCGTCTCCGCCTTCGGCTCCGGCGGCAGCGACCCGGTCCTGACAGGTGGCCGGCTCAACGCTTATCAGGCGATTCTCCCGCTCGGCAACCCCGGCCTTTACGGCGAAGTCTTTGACGACGTCAACGGCGACGGCATCCGTCAAGGCGGCGAAGCGGGTCTCGCTGATCGCGTCGTCTATCTCGACCTGAACGACGACGGCGCCGCCGGCATCGCAGAACCCAGCGCCATCACCGATGCCACCGGCCGCTACGGCTTCGAATCCCTCGCCGGCGGCGACTACACGCTTCGCCTCCTCGATGAAGTGGGACGCCGTCAAACTCTGCCCGCACCTTCGTCCGAAGCGTTAACAGTCGCTCCCGGCCTCGACGTCACCTATGTCGCCGACTCCTACAACGCCGGCAACAACTTCGCGACCTCCACCTCGACCCTCGTCACCGGCATCGTCTTCAACGACAACAACGGCAACGGCCTGTTCGACGGTGACGACACCGCCCGCACCGGCGAGCAACTCTTCCTCGATGCCGACGGCGATGAGAAACCCGGCGAGGGCAGGGCCAACGTCACCGACAACACGGTCCGCGCGATCGACGACTACGAGACCACGGTCGGCCAACTGGACGTGCCGCTCGACGGCGTCGTCAGCGAGATGTCGGTCCGCGTGACGCTCAGTCACACCTGGACCGGCGACCTCGACATCACGCTCGTCGCTCCCGATGGCTCAGCCGTCATGCTCTTCGATCGCCACGGCGGCTCGGGCAACGACCTCGTCAACACCGTCTTCTCCGACGACGCATCACAAGGCATCAGCAGCGGCGACGCCCCGTTCTCCGGGACGTTCCGTCCGGTTCAGCCGCTTTCGACGCTGGAAGGCGTCGGTTCCCTCGGCACCTGGTCGCTCGAGGTCCACGACAATGCGGGTCTTGATCAGGGTGCTCTCCAGAGCTGGACGCTCGACATCGGCAGCGGCGACGAGCGACTCGTCGTCAGCAGTGACGGCCGGTACTCCATGGTGATTCCCGAAGGTGAAACGCAGCGGATTCGCCAGCTTCTGCCGGAAAATCTCGAGGAAACCATCGGCTCCTACGACATCGTCGGCGGCGGCGGCAGCGTCATGACGAACATGAACTTCGGCAGCGGCGAGAGCGTCGTCGTCCCGCAGGTCGTCGATGCTTGGTTCGACTACGCGTCGTCGTTCTACGGCGTCCGCGTCCAGTTCGATGGCATCGTTCCGGTCGACGCAAGCGGCATGAGCGTCGCCGCCATCAGTGACGGCAGCACCGTCGACACCATGATGCTCGATTTCATCGATGGCGACGTTGCTAGATTCGTGACGACCACCGGTCTGCCGCTGCCCGACGGCAACTACGAGTTCGTCTTCGACGGAACCGGCCTCGGCATCACCGAGACCTACACGTTCAACGACTTCGCCCTCAGCGGCGACATCAATCGCGATCGTGCCGTGAACCTGAGCGATTTCACGACCTTGCGGAACAACTTCGGGAGCATCGGCAACTTTGCCAGCGGCGACCTGACCGGCGACTTCTACGTAGACCTGGCCGACTTCACCCTGCTCCGCAACAGCTTCGGCAACACGGTCGCCGCACCTCTCGCGAGCCTCTTCAGCGACACGTCGGTGGATGACGATCGTCTGCTGTAGCAACGCGGCAGAAAGATCTCATGGCGGCGGAAAGCAGGACTTCCCGCCGCCGTTTTGCTGTCTATACTGCCGCCCGCTGACGGCCCCATCGTCTAGTGGCCTAGGACACCGCCCTTTCACGGCGGCGACACGGGTTCAAATCCCGTTGGGGTCATCGAGGTTCCAGGGTTTGGGTAAGGAATCGCCCAAAACC
>CAYMAS010000070.1:0-12729 GCA_964388485.1 uncultured Tepidisphaerales bacterium
CGCGTCCCGCTGGTGGCGCTCCCTCACGGTCGCGGCTCCGGGTGAATCATTCTCGGATACACTCGCCCGCCCATGACGCCCGTTCGACTCGATCACGTCACCAAACGCTTCGGCGAAACCGTCGCACTCGACGCCACCAGCCTGACCATCGAGGCCGGTGAACTCTTCTTCCTCCTCGGCCCCAGCGGCTGCGGCAAGAGCACGCTCCTTCGTCTCATCGCCGGTCTGCACGAACCGTCGGAGGGCCGCATCTTCTTCGGTGATAAGGACGTGACCGACCTCGGCACGGACAAACGCAACGCCGTCATGTGCTTCCAGAGCTACGCCCTGTGGCCGCACATGACGGTGCGCGACAACGTGAAGTTCGGTCTCGACGTCAAGAACACCGGCACGGCTGACAAGAAGGCCAAGATCGATGAAGCCCTCGAGCTCGTCCGCATGACCCCCTACGCCGATCGCAAGCCCAACCAGCTTTCCGGCGGCCAGCAGCAACGCGTCGCCCTGGCCCGGGCCATCGCCGTCGAGCCGGATGTGCTGCTACTCGACGAGCCTTTGTCAAACCTCGACGCCAAGCTCCGGCACGAGATGCGCAGCGAGATCCGCCGCATCTGCAAAGCCAGCGGCCTGACGACCGTGTACGTCACGCACGATCAGAAGGAAGCGCTCAGCGTCGCCGATCGTATCGCGGTCTTGAACATGGGTCAGGTCGCGCAGATCGGCTCGCCGGGCGAGCTGTACCACCGGCCGACCAGCACGTTCGTCGCCGACTTCGTGGGGCAAACAAATCTCATTCGCGGCAAGGTCGTCGAGCACGGCGAGTCGCTGCTGGTCCAGACGTCGTTCGGCGCCCTTCGCGGCATGCCGGTGATCGACGTCCAGCCCGACAGCAACGTCATCCTCAGCGTTCGTCCGGAGCAGATGCGACTGGTCGACGTCGCTTCACCCGCGGGTGACAACCGCGTCGCGGGCACCGTTCGCGAGACGACGTTCCTCGGTGAAGCGAGCGAACATGTCATGGCCGCCTCGGAAAATGCAGGCGACTTGAAGCTCATCATCGCGCCGCCACGGTTCGACCTGGATCTCGATCAGTCGGTGGTTGCAGAGTTCGATGTCAAAGACGCCGTTGTGCTCCCGGCGTAGCGGGATGGTGGGCAGCTTCGCCGAGCGGTGTCCTAGGCAACCCGCGTCGGCAGGCGTGCCGCATCGAGCGTCTGCCGCAGGTGCGTCAGGTGCTCCAGGTCCCGCGTCTCGACCATCACCTCGACCGCCACCCGCGCGACGTCGGCACCGGCGAAGACGCGGTCGTGCCGTAGCTCCTGGACGCTGGCGCCGGCTTCGGCGATGAGGCGGGCGAGCGTCGACAGGCCGCCAGGACGGTCGCTGATGCTCACGTGCAGTCGGTGGAGTCGGCCGTCGACGGCCATGCCGTGCTCGATGACGCGGCGGAGCGTCAGCGGGTCGATGTTCCCGCCGCACAGCGGCACGACGACCGTTTTTCCCTCAAGATCCGGCAGTTTCCCCGCGAGTAGAGCGGCAACCGCCGCGGCACCGGCTCCTTCGACGACGGCCTTCTCGAGTTCCACGAGACGCAAAACGGCCAGCGTCAGCGAGGCTTCGTCGACCGCGGCGACGCGATCGACCTTGCCGCGAGCGGTGGCGAAGGCGTTGTCGCCGACACATCCGACGGCGAGGCCGTCGGCGAGGGTCGGTTGGGCCTCGACGCGCACCGGCTTGCCCGCCGCGACCGCTGCCGACCAGGCGGGCATCCGCTCGGGCTCAACGGCGATGATCTCAACGTCCGGCCGCCTCGCCTTCACCGCCGTCGCAACGCCCGCCAGCAACCCCGCGCCGCCGACCGGGACGATGATCGCCTCGACGTCCGGCACCTGGTCGAGAATCTCCAAGCCGAGCGTGCCCTGGCCGGCGATGACGCCCGGGTCGTCGAAGCCGTGGATGTACGTCAGGCCGCGGCTGGCGACGAGCTCGTCTGCCTTCTCGCGGGCCTCGGCGAAGCTGTTGCCGTGAGAGACGACGGTCGCTCCGAGCCGTCGGCAGGTGGTGGCTTTGATGACCGGGGCGAACTGCGGCATGACGACGGTCGCGGTCGTGCCGAGGTGCTTCGCGTGGTAGGCGAGGGCGAGCGCGTGATTGCCCGCCGATGCTGCGACGACGCCGCGTCGCAGGCGGTCGGGCGACAGTTGCATCATCGCATTGGCGGCGCCGCGTTCTTTGAAGCTGCCGGTGGGCTGGAGGTACTCACGTTTGCAGTAGACGCGGCAGCGGGTGGCGACGCTCAGCGGTATCGACTCGCCGCACGGCGTCGGCGGCATCCGCTCCGCCAGTCGCTCGCGAGCAGCATCGACGTCGGCGGCGGTGATGCGAGTCGCGGCGGTCATTGAGGCGTTGTACCGCAAGCACCTCGCCACTGCTTCCGCAGCTACCTTAAAGTTGAACTACTCGATGATCGGCCGCCGTTTGTGGAAGTCGGTCTTGGATTCGTAAAGCCTCGCCGTCTGGAGCATTTTGGACTCGCCGAACGCTGGGCCAATGAGGTGCAAACCGATCGGCAAGGGCTTGTCGCCGCTGGTGAATCCGCAGGGCAGGCTCATTGAGCAGTTGCCGGCGATGTTGCTCGTAACCGTGAAGACGTCACACAGGTACATCGCCAACGGGTCCGCCGCCTTGGAGCCGATCTCGAACGCGGGGAACGGGCTCGTCGGCGAGGCGATGACGTCGCACTGCTTGAAGGCGGCGTCGAAGTCCTGGGCGATGCGGGTTCGGACCTTCAGGGCGCGGTTGTAGTACGCGTCGTAGTAGCCGCTCGACAAGGCATAGGTGCCGATCATGATGCGACGTTTGACCTCGGCCCCAAATCCCTCTTCGCGACTCTTGCTGAAGAGTTCGATGATGTCGTCGACCGGCTCGTTCGTGCGGTGGCCAAAGTGGACGCCGTCGTAGCGGGCCAGGTTGCTCGAGGCTTCGCACGGAGCGATGACGTAGTAGGCGGCGATGCCGTACTTCGTGTGCGGCAGGCTTACGTCAACGACCTCGGCCCCGTGTTCCTGCAGGATCGCCAGGGCCGCGTCGAAGGCGTGTTGCACTTCGGGATCAACGCCGCCCGCTTGCTCGGCGGCTTCGGTGAACTCCCTCGCGATGCCGATCTTCAAGTCGCCCGCGGTGCCGGCTTCGACGAGCTTCTCGGCTTCGGCGACGAAGTCGGGCACGCTGTTGGGAGCACTCGTTGAGTCGAGCGGGTCGTGGCCGCAGATGACATTGAGGAGGAGGGCGGCGTCGCTGACGGTCCAGGCGAAGGGGCCGATCTGGTCGAGGCTTGAGGCGAAGGCGACGAGGCCGTATCGGCTGACGCGGCCGTAGGTGGGCTTGATCCCGACGACGCCGCAGAGGCTGGCGGGTTGTCGGATCGACCCGCCGGTATCGCTGCCGAGGGAGGCACAGGCGAATCCCGCCGCCACCGCCGCGGCACTTCCGCCACTCGATCCGCCGGGGACGCGGGATTCGTCCCACGGATTGCGTGTGGTGAACATCGCGCTGTTCTCCGTCGACGAGCCCATCGCGAATTCGTCGAGGTTCGTCTTGCCGACGATGATCGCCCCGGCGGCTTCGAGCTTTTGAATGACGGTCGCGTCGTACGGGCTCTTGAAGCCAGCGAGCATCTGGCTCGAGCACGTCGTCGTGCCCCAGCTCGTGCAGAGGTTGTCCTTCACTGCAATCGGCACGCCCGCTAGCGGCCCGGTGACGCGACCGGCATCAACGTCCGCCGCCTTGCGAAGCGCACGTTGGGCATCGGTCGAGACGAAGGCCTTGATCGTCGGGTCCAGCTCGTCGATCCGCGCGAGCATGTCGCGCGTCAGCTGGTCGCTCGAGACGTCCTTGGCACGAACGGCGTCACGGGCGGCGATGAGCGTGTCGAGAGGCATGGGAGAAGTATTGAGTATGGAGTACCGAGTATTGAGTGGCAGAGTCGGAAGCGAAGCTGTATCTGGCATTCGCTACTCGATACTCCTTACTCATCACTTCCGCCATCACCCCGCGCTGTCTTCGTCGCCGCCGAGGACCTTGGGGACCTTGAAGAAGGGCGGGTCGCTGTCGGGGGCGTTGACGAGCACCTGTTCGACGGTGAGCGACTCGTGGACTTCGTCATCGCGAAGCACATTCGTCAGGTCGGCTGCGTGGGCGGTCGGCTCGACGTTTTCGACGTCGACTTCGCGGATCTGGGCGACGTAGTCGAGGATGGAGCCGAGCTGGGAGGCGTAGGTGTGGATCTGGTCGTCGGGCGGGCTCAGGCGGGCGAGCTTGGCGACGTGGCGGACGTCGTCGTCGCTGATGAGGTCGTCGGCCATGGGTGGGTTCTAGCGGACGAACCATCGAGCGGCAAGCCGCCGGCGGCACAGGATCTCAATCCTTCATCGCCGCATCCAGCACGTCATCCATCGTGTAGCGACCCGCGGCTTTGTCCGTAAGCCACTGCGCCGCGCGTAGCGCCCCTCGGGCAAACGTCCGCCGATCCGTCGCCTCGTGCCAGACGCACAGCCGTTCACCCACGCCCGCGAAATGCGCCTCGTGCCGACCGACGACGTCACCCAGTCGCAGCGAGTGAACGCCAATCGATCCGGCCTGACGGATGGCGTCGTTGCCGTGGCGGCCGAAGCGGAGGGCGGCGGCATCCTGTTGCCGGGCGTCGAGAATATAAGCGGCGAGTGTGTCGGCGGTGCCGCTAGGGGCGTCGCGTTTGTGGCGGTGGTGGGCCTCGACGATCTCGCAGTCGAAGTCACTGCCGAGGATGCGGGCGGCGTCGGCGGCGAGGCGGTTGAGCAATGCGACGCCGAGAGACGTGTTCGTTGCGTGCAGCACGGCAACCCGTTGGCTGGCCTGCTCCAGCGTGTTGTTTGCGTCATCATCGAGCCCGGTCGTGCCGGACATGAAGGGTGTTCCCGCGTCGGCGGCCTGCTTTGCCCAGTAGGCGGTGCCGGCCGGTAGCGAGAAGTCGATCACGACGTCGCACGTCGGCAAGTCCCGGTCCGCCCGCGTCAATGCTGCGACCAGTTCCAGATCCGACCGATGGGCGACTTCTTCTCGGATCAGCCGTCCGACACGACCATCGGCACCGACGAGGGCAAGACGAAGCGGGGCATCCATGTCGCCACTCTTGGCCCGCCGCCGCCGGTGCGCCTACCGTGGCGGCCCCTTTTCTCTTTCGACCTCTACCAAGGAGCAGTCATGGCCCGCACAGACCAAGGTACCCCGGAATCGTCCACCGGTGACCGGCCGAACGACGGTGACGATCAGATGCCGCAGCACAAGCTCGTCAAGACCAGCTTGAGCGGTTTCTCGTACATCGATTACAAGGAGACGGAAACCCTCCGGCGCCACCTCACCAACAACGCCAAGCTGCAGGCAAGGCGTCGCAACAATGTCTCGGCCGGTCAGCAACGCATGCTCGCCCGGGCGATCAAGCGTGCCCGCTTCATGGGCCTGCTGCCTTACGTCGAGACGACCGTCTGATTTTCGGTGAGACCTGAGAGGACCTGAGCCCGCGGACTCTGTCCGTGGGCTTTTTCGTGCGCCTTCAGAAACCGAGGATGCCCCTCCGTACCACCTGCGCCTCGTATAACACTGCCGATGTCGGGCACCTCCACTTCCACCTCTGAAAAGCCGCTCGTCGAAGAAAAGCCACTCATCGAAGAAGGGCTCAAGTCGATCGACGACCTCGTCGGCTTCATGCAGGACTGCCTACGCGACGTCCTGACCGGCCTCGGCGAACACGAGGCAGCCAACCATCTCGACGACATCCAAAGTGTCCCTCCGGCTCAGACCGGGCAGCGGTACGACCGCCTCGCTCAGGTCGACTCGATCTGGTTCCAGCTGCTCAACATGATCGAGGAACACGTCGCCGGCCGCGTCCGGCGGCGGCGGGAAGCGGATCGGGGTCTGGCCGCCGAGCCGGGACTCTGGGGCGAAGTCCTGCAGGATCTGGCCAAGGCAGATCTCGATCCGGAGCTCGTCCGGCAAGCCTTACGGCACGTCCGCGTCGAGCCCGTCCTCACCGCTCACCCGACGGAGGCCAAGCCGTCGACCGTCATCGAGCAACACCGGGCGATCTACGACCTTCTCGGCAGCTCAAAGCTCGACACCGGCAGCCGACGTGATCGTGACGCGGCACGCGAGGAGATCAAGGCGTCGCTCGAACGCCTTTGGCGAACGGGCGAAATCCTCTTGCAGAAGCCCGACCTTCACGCCGAACGAGCGAACCTGCTGTACTACCTGCGGGAAGTCTTTCCCGGTGCCGTCCAGGACGTCGACGAGCGGCTGCGACAAGCCTGGGCAGCGGCGGGACATGGGGATCTGGGCGACGACCCCGACGACCTGCCGGACGTTACCTTCGGCTTCTGGGCCGGCGGCGACCGGGACGGGCACCCGGGCGTTACGCACGAAGTGACGAAGCAAACGCTCGGCGAGCTCCGCGAAGCCGCGCTGAAGGTGCACCGCCGAGCGTTGGCGAGTCTTTCGGATCGCATGTCGCTCAGCGGCCATGTGCAGGAGCCGTCGGAGGCACTGTCGAACCGCATCACGGCCTTGGCGAAGATGCACCGGCTCGTCTACGCCGACATGAACGCCCGGCATCCCAACGAGCCGTGGCGGCACCTCGTGCTGCTGATGCTCGCCCACCTGCCGGCGAGTCGATCCGGCGGCCCGTCATACCACCGGCCCTCCGATTACGAAGCCGACTTGCGGCTCTTGCACCAGTCGCTCGTCGACGTTGGTGCCGAACGCCTCGCCAAGGCCGACGTCCTGCCGGTGCTGCGGCATTGCAAAGTGCTCGGCTTCCACCTGGCCAAGCTCGACGTCAGGCAAAACAGTGATTATCACGACCGGGCCTTCAGCCAGCTGCTCAAAGCCGCGGGCGTCCCTGACGCCGATTCGTGGGCCGACTGGCCTGAGGACCGGCGGCTGGACTTGCTCAATCACGAACTCGGCGGCCCACGTCCGTTCGCTCGCTTCGGCCGGAAGATCGGAGCCGAATGTGACGAACTGCTGGCGACGTACCGCGTCATTACCGAGGAGATGGCAGCGCACGGTGTCGGCGGGCTCGGATCGCTCATCGTCAGCATGACCAAACGGCTCAGTGACTTGCTGGTCGTCTACGTCTTCGCTCGCGAGGCCGGCTTGGCTCGGTTCGATGTCGACGCCGAGCAAGGCGGAGGCCAGCTCGTTTGCCCGCTGCCGGTGGTGCCGCTGTTCGAAACGCAGGACGATCTCGAAGCCGCTCCTGGCCTGATGGAAGACTTCCTTGCCCACCAGGTGACGGTCGCGAGCATGAAGAGCCGGCCCGGGAGGGTGCCGAGCCTGCTGACGAGCCGCGAAGAGACGCTGCCGGTGCAGCAGGTGATGCTCGGCTACAGCGACTCCAACAAGACCAGCGGCATCCTCGCGGCTCAGTTTGCGTTACACCGCTGCCAGGAACAGCTCGGCGACGTGGCGGATCATCAGAACGTGCGGCTTCGCTTCTTCCACGGCCGCGGCGGGACGATCAGTCGCGGGGCGGGGCCGACGCACCGGTTCCTCGAGTCGCTCCCGCAACGCAGCCTTGGCGGCGACGTGCGGCTGACCGAGCAGGGCGAGACGGTTGCCCAGAAGTTCGCCAACGCCGACACCGCCGCTTACCACATGGAGCTGCTCGTCGCCGGCGTGGCGGGGGTGACGCTGCAGAACCGCGTCCAGCACGGCAGTCGAAAACCGCCGCCGCACGACCTCCTGCCCGCCGCAGAAAAGCTCGCCGCCAGCAGTGCGGACGCTTACAAGCAGCTCGTTGCATCGGAGGGCTTCATCCAATTCTTCCGCTCCGCCACGCCGATCGACGCGTTGGAGCAAAGCAACATCGGCTCTCGCCCCAGCCGCCGCACGGGGCGGCAAACGCTCGACGACCTGCGGGCGATTCCGTGGGTCTTCGGCTGGAACCAGGCCCGCTTCTACCTGCCGGGCTGGTTCGGCGTGGGTTCGGCCCTTAGGACGCTTCAGCAGAACGACGCGGATTGGTTTGAACGGATCGCCGATCCGGAGACGGGCGTCTCGAGCTACCCGTTTCTCAACTATTTGCTGACCAACGTCGAGACGAACATCGCCTCAGCCGACGAAGACTTGATGCGTGAGTATGCCGACCTCGTTCCGGACGAGGCGAACCGCGACAGGATGCTCGGGCGAATTATGGACGAGTTCGACCGGACGGCGGCGATGCTGAACCTCGTCTTCGGCGGCCGCCGGCTCAAGGAGCGTCGGCCTCGAATGGTCAAAACGCTGCGACTCCGTGAAGCGCGACTGCGGGTTTTGCACCATCGTCAGATCGAGCTGCTGCGTCGTTGGCGCCCGCTCAAAGCCGCCGAAGACGAAGCCGCCCACGCGCTGCTGCCGCAGCTGCTGTTAAGTGTCAACGCCATCGCCAGCGGTCTGCGGACGACCGGGTGAGGCCCTGGGCGACACGCTGACGCATGTGCGTCAGACAACTTGTACAATTACTACGACAGGTTGCCAACTAGGACGCGGTGTCGCAGCGGCAGCAACCTTAGCCCGGTTTCAGCAGCGGTTTAGGTGTCGCAGCGGGTCGCTACACGTTCATACAGCGGTCGAAGCATCTGCGGAGATCGGGGTTCAGACGCTGTCACGGCAGGTCGAAATCATCTTATCGGGTCTGGCACGGTTGTTGCGTAGGTGATGGATGTCCCGAGCCGCACCTGTGACGGAGCGTCGGGCCAACACTGCGACGCTTCGGCAAAGCGGCGACTGAGAGACCCCTCACACGGACGCTATCGCGTCAAGGAGAAAGAGATGAGCATTGGAGCTGACACTTTCGAGGCCAAAGGCCTGCACCCAACTTTCGATCCCTACGAGCCGCTGGCGGCCCGCATGTCGATCCACCAGACCCAGTGCCGGAGCTGCGGGTTCGAGCCCGAAGACCGTCTGACCCCGCCGACCCGCTGCCCCAAGTGCAGCGGCACCGCCTGGGAACGCTTTGCCCTTCCAGGGAGCATCCTGAACAACAGCGCCCGCTACCGCGGCTGATCCAGCCGACGACGAGCGGGTCGCTGACCCGGTGTATCTCTCCCCTCACCGGCCGTGGACTCCGAGCCACGGCCGGTTTTGTCATGAAGGTCGTCAGCCCGTGACGACGACAGCTCCCGCCCCGAGGCCCCGACTGGACCCACCTCGCGGCTCACTTCTTCGACTCCCACCTCCACGGCCACCGCTTCGTCCAGGCCCACCCCGCCCTCGCCAAGGCGGCCGACGCCTCGGCGGAGCAACACGCTCCCCTCTCCGCCCGCGTCGCCGAGGGGCCAAAGCCTTACGCGACGGCAAGCGGTCGATGCTCGTCGTGACGCACCACAAGCGGCTGCTCGAGAACCTCAAGCCCGACTTCGTCCACGTCATGATCGACGGCCGCATCGTCAAAACCGGCGGCCCGGAGCTGGCCGACCACCTCGAAGCCGAGGGGTACGAGGAGTTCGAACGCGAGGTCGCGACGGCTTAGGTGCAACCGTATGCGGCGTTGCGAATCCGGAAGGTCAGTGGTGAGTGCGACTCACATCTCGTAGCGGCCTTCCATCTGCTTTCGTTCTTTGACCCGCCGTTTCCGCTCGGCGTTGACATACTGCTCGACTGCGTTAAGCCAAACCGGCTCGAAGGTTTCGGCGGGATCGCGATGCTGTTCTGGTTCACCGAGAACAGCACGCATCCGTTTCACGTCTGTCTGCAAGAGGTTTGGTAGATATAGCGTGCCGAACTCTTCATAAGGTGCTTCAACTCGGCGGATCAGTCCGCTTCGGATGATGTGCTCAGCGATCTCTATGTTGTTCAGTGGCTGCTCTGACTCTCCACCGATGAAGCGCTCTGGAAGCACTGCTTTATAGATGCGTCCGTTCGAGAAGAAGCGCGAGATGACTGCTACGCGATGTGAACGACGTAGCAGAGAGCCTCGATCTGGCTCATCAGCCTGCTTGTAAAGCTTCCGGAGAATAACGAGTGAATGTGTGCAGGCACCGGGGTAAAAGAGGTGCTTGCAAGCGACTTGAAGTGCTTCTTCTTGACGATCGTTCGCCTTCAGACGCTTAAATTTGTCGTGCCAGAATTCTTCGACGGTGCTAGCCATGTTGTGATGATGCTGTAACTTGCGAAGCTACAGGCTGAAGGCCTGATCTCCAAATTTTAACGCTTTATTTGGCCGCCTGCGGGAGCGACCGCAATACGGGCTCCACTCCGTCTAGCGGCAAGGCAGCGGCGGCGAGGGCGGACACACCCATCAACTGTCGCGTCGTATCGTACTTCGGCGTCGCCGTCAGCAGGTGGGCGTGGTCGGGTTGGTTGATTAGCCCGGTGCCACTACACTTTGTGCAGTGCCACCCTCACGCGGCCAGCGGCGGGGCGGCCGGCTCCGGCATCTTTATCGATAGCGAAGTTTCCACCGTCCCGTTCACCGCCGGCCCCGTCCCCGGCCAGACGTGGGCGACGCGGACCGGCTTGGCGAGGTGGCCGATCTGCAGCCGTGGCCCGATCCACGCCGCCGACAGCCAGAGCCGTTCCCACGCCGCACCTGCCGGCAGGGCCGTCGACGGCACGGTCGTCCGCGTCGTCGTGGTCGTCCCGACGACGGACCAGCCGCCAAGATCCGTCGCCGGTTCCGCACCCGTCGCCTCCGCGACCCGTGCCAGCAAGTTAGTCGTGCTTCAGCACGACGGTTGCAGACGACTGCGTGCCTCCGGCAGCTCCGCTGCTGCGCAGCTTGCCGATGTGCGACCGCACCCGGCCCCGCTCCGCTAGATGACCTCGCCACTTAGTTAGTCAACCCGCCTCACGCCGTGCCACGGCCGCAGTCCGAGAATATCCCGATGCCCGGCACTGCCGCATGTCAGCTGTCGGACCTTCGCGCTCGCCAGTTGCCGCAGCGCCTGCAGACGTCGCGCACGCGCCGCAGGTACCACGACCTGGATTCGGCCTGCGCCGACGTACGATGAGCCAATCGTCGCCGCGCTTGGCTGCTGTTTCGACGCTCCTGCAACGTGATCGGACCCGTTTGCCACCTTCGTCGCACAAGATCGGACCTGCCTCCGACGTGATCGGACGCGAATTCCGTCGACGCGTCGACGACCCACCGTTCATGATGGCCAACATGGGCCGCATGTTGGCCAACCGACATTTGATGTTGGCCAACATGAAGTCGATGTTGGCCTGCGCAGCCTCCATGTCAGCCAACAAGAACTCCATGTTACCCAACACAGAGTTCGTGTTGCCCAACATGAAGTTTGTGTTGCCCAACATGAACTCGATGTTCCGCAACGGAAAGCCCACGTTGCCCTGCGAGCTTCTCATGTTGGGGAACATCAACCCGATGTTGTCCAGCCGACGACCGATGTCATCCAGCGGGACGTCGATGTTGGGTGACGCGGAGTCGCCGATTGGTGCTTGACGGTGATATCTCGTAGGTCGTGCTTCAGCACGACGGTCGCGGCCAACCGCGTACCGACGTCGTGCTGAAGCACGACCTACGCGGCTTTCTGCACGGTAAGCTAATGACCTGCTCCCCTTCGTGTCGCCAATTCGTCAGGTAGTAGTGGAAGGGGGAAGTAGATTCACAATGGGTTGCCGCCGCGTCGCCAGGCTCTGTTGCGTTGCGGCGACGCTCGCCGGTGGCAGGTCACCTTAAGGCACCTCACACCACCGCCGGCTTCCTAAGTTTCTAATTTAACTCTCCACACGTTCCTGACCATAAAATCAAAATCCAACTAATCGCCGACACTGAAATAAAGGCTATCGCCGCGATAAATACAAGTTGCGTCGACAAGGCTACAAAGAGCAGAATAGATGTTAACGTTGCGACTTGTACAGTAGCGATTATCCATGCGGCCGAACCCGTCTTTCGCTTTATATACGACCCCCCGAGCAATAGAAGAATAACAGACCTCAAAGCTGCGCCCGGAACAATCGTCCAGTCCCCCAAAAAGTAATAATAGATGGCAGCAAAGCTAGATATCAGAACGTCTATGCATAAGGTCGTGATTCCAATATATTTGATTGAAGACATGATTGTCTGAATTTTATAGGATCAGCCCAATATTGGAGGGGAAACGGGGACATCGTTCATTATGACGATGCTGCTTCGCTCAGCTGCCGGTGAGTGTCGCCTTGAGCCGCTCGATCCCCTCTTCCGCGGCGACGATGACGCTTTGTTCGTCCCAGTCGTCGCGGTCGACGTGATACGTGCGGGAGCCGTCTTCGTCGTGGTAGGTCACGCCGACGGAGATGCCTTGTCGGCGGACGGCGGCTTCGAAGTGGGGGACGAGGTCGGCCGGGATGTCGATGTCGCGGGTCTTCACCGGCGGCTTCTCGGGAGGAGCGATGGCGGACATGCCATCATCATACGAGCGGTCTGCCGAACCGGAAGGTCCGCTAGCGACTGCTCGTGTCGCCCGGTGCGGGTTCCGATCGGCGGTCGTCAACGACCGGCAGCGCGTCGTTCAGAGCCTCGTCGATCTTGAAGATGTGCAGACGCTTGATGTACTGCCGCTCGGAAGAGAAAAAGGGTCGGAAGCTGCTCTGTCCGGACCCTCTGTTGACGTAGCTACAGAACGATGTTGTGCGTCAGGACCTTGAGCATCATCTCACGCTCACGGCGGGCCGGGGTGGCGGCACGCAACGCGTCGCCGTAGTTCCGCTTCATCATGC
>CAYMAS010000071.1:0-12686 GCA_964388485.1 uncultured Tepidisphaerales bacterium
GCCCACATGGCGGAATTGGCAGACGCGCTGTCTTCAGGTGGCAGTGTCTTCGGACGTACAGGTTCGAGTCCTGTTGTGGGCATCTCCGAGATCGCGACTTACTGCAGCGACCTCGCCTCCTCATAGGCACCGGCGATCAGCTTCGCCACACGGTCGGCAATGCGATATCCGACCTCCATCGTGACGTCGGCGTAGGCCCGGTAGAGTGGGTCCCGCTCGGCGACGAGGTCGGCGTAGCTCATGCCGTCGCGAATGATGACGCCCCGGGCGGCCAGATCGCCGACGCGTTCTTCGAGCAGTTCGGTCGGCAGCTGCAGGTAAACGATCAACGCCATCTCCCGTAGCCGGCTCATTGCCGGGCTGCTGTAGACGATGCTTCCTCCGGGGGAGATGACGGTCTTGCTGCACGTCAATGAGAGGGCTGCTGCTTCTTCACGTCGCCGCAGGCCGGCGAAGCCTTCCTGTTCATTGATGGCCTGCAACGGTCGTCCCGCTTCGAGCTCGATCGCCTGGTCGAGGTCGATGAAGCCGTAGCCGAGTTGATCGGCGACGAGTTTGCCGACGGTGCTTTTGCCGCAGGCTGGCATGCCGATGAGGGCGAGGTTGTTCTTTGCCGTGGACGAGCTCAAGCGGCCTCCGTCTCTCCCGGCAGGTGGTAGAGGTGGCCGAACTCGCGATACCAGGCGACGAACTGCTTCAAGCCGTCGGCGAGGCTGGTTTTGGGGTCGTAGCCGAGCTCGGTCTGGGCCCGGCTGATGTCGGCGTAGGTGCGCTCGACGTCGCCGGGCTGCATCGGCTGGCGGTCGAGATTGGCCTTCTTGCCGACCGCCGATTCGATGCCGCTGACGAGGTCGTTGAGCGACGTCGGCGAGGAGTTGCCGAGGTTGTAAATGCGGTAGCCGTAGTCCGGGATGCGGTGGAGCGAAGCGACGATGCCGCTGACGGTGTCTTCGACGAACGTGTAGTCGCGACTGGTCGTGCCATCGCCGAAGAACGGGACGGTCTCGCCCTTGTCGATGAGGCGGGTGAACTTGTGGATCGCCAAATCCGGCCGCTGCCGTGGGCCGAAGACAGTAAAGAACCGCAGGCACGCGACCGGCAGCTTGTAGAGGTGATGGAACGTGTAGCAGACGAGTTCGCCGGCACGTTTGGTTGCCGCGTACGGGCTCACGGGGTTGCCGACGTCGTCTTCTTCACGGAACGGCACGCGCTTGAGATTGCCGTAGACGCTGGAAGAGGAGGCGAAGACGAATCGGCCGACGTCGTGTTTGCGGGCGGCTTCGAGGAGGTGACTGGTGCCCTCGACGTTGACGCGGGCGTAGTAAGCGGGCCGCTCGATTGAAGGCCGAACCCCCGCCATAGCAGCGAGGTGGAGGATCGCCGCGGGCTTGACCCGGCGGACGAGGCCGTCGATGGCCTCGCCGTCAGTGATGTCGATCTCGTTGACGTCGATGCCTTCCTTGAACTTCTTGGAGACGGTCTCGAGATTCATCTCCTTCCAGCGGCGGTCGTAGAAGTCGCTGAAGTTGTCGACGCCCACGACGCGGTGGCCCTCGCTTAAGAGTCGATCGGCGGCGTGTGAGCCGATGAAGCCGGCGGCACCGGTAACGAGGACGGTGGATCGCGGCGGGAGCTGGCTCGGGGTCGACTGCTGCACGAGCACACTCTGCGTTGCAATGGGCGGGCTTTCAACCCGGTCGCTGGCATGGGCACGGATTGTCGATAAGGCGGACGGATCGACTACGCTTGCCTCACCTCCTTCATGACGCAAGATGCCACGAACCATCCGGCCGCACCGGCCAAGTCGCTGCCCCGCGAGGAGAAGCCTTCTGGTGTTCGGGCGGTGATCGAGCAGGTGGTGCTCGCCTTGGCGTTGGCGTTCGTCTTCCGGGCCTTCGTCGTTGAGGCGTTCATCATTCCAACCGGCTCGATGGCGACGACGCTGCTCGGGGCCCACATGCGGTTCGACTGCCCGGACTGCGGCTGGGAGTACGACGTCAACTATCCGACGCCGCGTGGTGCGACGCTCATCCCGAAGGTCGCACAGAATGCCGAAGGCGAGGCCAGGACGTACAACTTCCGCTGTCCCAATTGCGGTTTTCGTCTGCCTCCCGAGGCCGTGGAGGGGTACGACACCGTCTCCGAGGACGCCGCCGCCCCGCCGGTTTACTACGGCGACCGCATTTTGGTCCTGAAGTACGAATACCTCTTTAAGGGTCCCCAGCGATACGACGTCGTCGTCTTCAAGAACCCGAGCCGCTCCGGGGCATCGCCGCGGCTTTCGCCCGAGAGCACGCTGCCGTACCAGGAGAGCTTCATCAAGCGGCTCGTCGGCCTGCCGGGTGAGCGGATCATGCTCCTCGACGGCGACGTCTATGTCGCCGCCGACGACAGGAACAAGACCGATGCCGAATTGAAACCGGACGACTTTCGAATCGCCCGCAAAGACGATTCGGTGCAGTCGGCGCTTTGGCGTGTGGTCTACGACGATCGGTATCGGCCTCGCGGCATCAGTCGAGATCAGCAGGTTTCCGTCCTGACGACGGAGCGCGAGCCGACATTCCAGATGCCTTGGCAGCCTTCGGGCGCTTGGCAGGCGGATGAGGAAGGTTTCGTCATCGGTGACGCAGGCGGGTCGGCGATCTTTGATGCCGACGCTCAGCCGCGTGCGTTCCACCTGACGGACTACCTCGCTTACAACCAGACGATCCGCGAGAACGCTGCAGACCGCAACCAGCCGGCGTTGACGTTCGGCAGACGGTTCGAGTTTCCTGGCGGTGTCGGAGCCGGCATTCGGCACCTGCACTACGCCGACGACCTGCAGCTGAACCTCGTCCACGAACGCCTCGGTGGCAAAGGGCCGCTGGAGCTGACCCTCAGCGGCAACGGCAAGACGTTTCATGCGCGTCTCGCGGAGGATCAGGCGATCCTGCTGGACAGCGACGAGACGGTCGCGCAGGCCAAACTCGACGCCGCCGGCGAGACGGGTGAGCCGACGCGGGTGACGTTTGAGCATGTCGACTACCGCGTCACGCTTCGGGTCGATGGCGACGTGGTGCTTCGGCACGAGTACGAGCCTGAGGTCGCTCAGCTGGTCGAGCAGGAACAGGACCGGCAGATCGGCCCGAAGCCGGAAGTCGGTGTCGCGGCGGTCGATCATGCGGCTCGCATCACGCACCTGTCGCTCTACCGCGACGTCCACTACACGCCCCGCCGCCAGATCGGCCGGACGGATGCTGAGGCGGCACAACTCAACGTGCATGCTTCGCCCGAAGACTTTCCGGACGGTGTGATGCGACTCGGCGAGGACGAGTACTTCGTCATCGGCGACAATCCGATGCTCAGCGGCGACGCCAGGACGTGGACGGACGCAGTCGTCCTGCGTCGCGAGCGGCTGGCGGTGGGTTCGGGGCGGGTGCCCGGTCGATTCCTGCTGGGCAAGGCGTTTTTCGTCTACTGGCCCGGCGGATACCGGCCGCTGCCGTTCCTGCCGCCGATCGTCCCCAATGTGGGTGATATGCGTTTCATCCGTTAAGTTATCGGCACTACAGTCGTTTCAACCGATCCGTCGATCCATCTGGACCGGCCGCTCCCTCACGACTACTTCCCAACGATGAACGCCCCCCACCGCAAGACGACCGCTTCCGCCCGGCACATCGCGCTGTCACGGGCTGTACAGGATGCTTCTCCCGTCCGCTCCAGCTTCGTTGCTGAGCATCTTGAGGCTCGTCGCCTCTTGGCGGCACCGGAGATCCTCGACTTCAACGTCGTCGACGAAGGCGTGCCGGCCGGGAAGAACCTCTACGTCCCGATTGCCGTCAACGACGCCGATGGCGACAGCGTGACGATCACCGCTCAACTGACGGACGACAGCGACGACGGCAGCGTCACCGTGCTGCCGCGTGGCACGTTCATCGATATCAACGTCGAAGACTTCGGGACGATGACGTTCCAGCTCTTCGACAACGTCGCGCCCGAAACGGTCCGCCGCATCACGGGTCTGGCCGAAAGCGGGTACTACGACAACGTCGAGTACTTCCGCGTCATTGACGACTTCATCATCCAGACCGGCGACCCGACAGAGAACGGCGCCAACACCAACCCGCTGCGGGCGCGTGTCGACTTCCAGTTCGACGACGAATTTGATCCTGACTTCCTCTTTACCGGTGACGGCCAATTGGCAATGGCCAATGCCGGCAGGGACACGAATACAAGCCAGTTCTTCGTGACCGAGGGCGATCAGCGGTTCCTTGACGGCAACTTCACGCTCTTCGGCCAGCTCATTCGCGGCTTTGACGTGCGCGATGCGATCAGCGAGATCGAGGTCGGAGGCCCCGCCGGCAGCACCCCCACAAACCAGCCGGTCGTCTCGAGCATCGACGTCGTTCAGAACGACACCGATGCGGTCCTCCGCGTCTCTGCCGACAGCGGGCTCGAAGACGGCGACGAGATTGAAGTCCGCGTGACGGCAGTCGATGAGAACGGCGACGAAGACAGCCGCAGGTTTACGGTCGACGTCTTCGAAGAAGGCAACACGTTCAACACGGGCAACGCTCCGGCGGTCTTCCTGCCGTTCGACGACAACCGTGTTACCGACACGAACACAGCCATCGTCTTCCAGCTGCCCGCAGCAGATCCTGAAGGCGACGACCTCGAGTACATCGCCAGCTTCGGCGACTTTGCCAATACCTTCACTGTCGAGACCACCTCAGCTGGTGTCGGCACCTTGAGCGTCGACAACGACGAAGGCACCGTCACGTTTACCCCTGCCACTGACTTCACCGGAGCGGCCACCTTCGATGTCTTCGTCCGCGACGAGATCGACGGCACGCTTCGGCCGGCATCGGGCAGCGGCGTTCGCGGCAACAGCAACTTCGCGTTCGATTCACAGGAAGTGACCGTCGTCGTGGGCGACGAAGGAGCTTCGACGAGCGATCGAAGCCTCGTCGCCCTGCCGGACGTGCCGCTGCAGGATGTCGTCGTCGCCACCTTCACGGATGAAGACCCGAGCGGCACGGCCGGTGACTGGGACGCGATCATCGACTGGGGCGACGGCTTGGTGGATGACGGCGACAACATCAGCGGTGCCGTCACGGAGGATCTGCTGAATCCGAACAGCCTGCAGGACAACCCCGTGGTCGTTCGAGCAGGCAGCACACCCGGGACCTTCGAAGTCGTCGGCAGCCACACCTACCGGCAGACCGGCGATGACATTCCGATCACCGTGACCATCACGAGCGGTCTCGGCACGGAGCTCGAGGTCGTCAGCAGCGTCGATGTGGTCGAGCCGACCAGCTACAACCCGCAGAACGGCTTCCTGCAGATCAACGGCACGACCGGCGTCGATACGATCACGGCCGCCGTCGACGGGTCGAACTTGAACATCACCGTCAACGGCGACATCACCACCCGTGACGTCAGCGAGGTCGGCCTGCTCGTCATCAATGCCCTCGAAGGCGACGACACGATCACGCTCGGCAGCGACGTCGTTGCCGCCCGCGTCGAAGGCGGTGCCGGCGACGACACGATCACCGGCTCCAGCGGCAATGACGAGCTCAACGGCGGCGACGGCGACGACGTGATCGACGGCCGTCTGGGCAACGACTCCATCACCGGCGGCGACGGCGATGACTATCTTGCCGGCGGATTGGGCTTGAGCGTCGATGACGAGACAGCCGACGAAGGCTACTTCGATCGCGACACCATTCGTGGCGGCGACGGCAACGACACCCTCACCGGCGGCCTCGACGTCAACCTCCTCTTCGGCGACGACGGTGACGACCTGCTCAACGGCTCGGGTTCACGCGACGATCTCGAAGGCGGTGCCGGCAACGATCGCCTCCGCGGCTTCGGTAACGACGACTCGCTCGTCGGCGGCGACGGTGCCGACACACTTCTCGGCGACGACGGCGACGCTCCCGCAGCCGAAGGTGGCGCCGACACGCTCGAAGGCGGCAATGGCGCCGACATCCTCCGCGGTTTCTTCGCCAACGACCTCTTCCGTGGCGGCTCGGGCGACGACACCCTGTTTGGTGGTGACGGTGACGACACAGACGAGGACCGCGAAGCGGGCGACGTGATCGACTCCATTGAAAACTCAATCTGAGCTTGATGGCTACGGCAGCACGTTCGACTTCGTCGTCGCGGCTCCGGCCGACGAAGAGTCAAGCAGCTGCGGCGTCACCTGGGTTCGGGCGGCATAGTCCGCCACCAGACGATCCAAAGCTGCCGTCGCCTTCGCGTCATCTCTCAGCAGCACCGCCACCGTGCCGCCGGCACCGCCTCCGGTGATGCGGGCCCCGTAGAGACCGTCCGACTCGGCGGTCTTCACGAGATCCACGACCACGTCCGCTTCTGGTGCACCGAGGCGGGCGTTGTCGGTGTAGCTCTTGTGACTCGCGTACATGAGGTGACCCGCTGATCGCATCGCCTTCTCATCGCCCACAGCCAGAAAGTCGGCGAAGCGGTGTACGCGACGGTTTTCAAGCACGTGGTGGTCGCATGCCGCCTGGATCTGGTAGGTGGCTTTGGGATCGACCGTCGTTGCTGCATCGCCGTGTTCGTCGAAGGCGTCGAGGAAAGCCTTGCCGGTCATCGCCTCAGGCAGTTTTGGACGAAAGAGACGCTTGTAATCGTCCGGGTCGAGGTTCGCCAGATAGCCGCCGGTCGGGTCGGTCCGCATCGACTTGTTCGCGGCCTTAGCGAGCTGGCGGATCTCTTCGAGGATCAGCCGATGCCCCATGAACGCGGCCGTTCTTGTTCGGCCGTATGCCCCGCCGCCGACGCTGTGCCTGACGTTCGTGTCGATTCCAACGACACGGAAGCCGCTCGGCAAATCGACATGCCCCTGCACGTCATGCGGCTGGCAGACCATCTTGAGAAGTCTGCCTGCCTCGCCGAGGTGACTCGCCATCGGATCCACGACGCCGCATGGCGTTCCGACGACCTCGTTCTCCGCCCGCTGGCAGAGGGTCGCGAGGCGTACAGGATCTGTACGCAGTGCCTCGAGGCCAAGGTGGTCGACGAGCGCATTCATCACCGCCACCTCCAGCGCTGCCGATGCGCCGACGCCGTCATCGGGCACAGTCGAAAGGATCGCCAGGTTGAAACCCCGCTCGATCGTCTTCAGGTCGGTCAGGCCCTCGTCGTGCAGCACCGCAATCGGCCCCACCGCGTAGCCGGCCCATTCCCGCCCCGGCACCTCCAGCTCCCTGCGTAGCTCCGGAAGCGACGCGGTGAGGCCGTCGAGCGGCATCTGGAACTGGAACGGCTTGTGGTCGTCGAGCAGGTTGAAGCTCATCACCTGCACCTGCCGGTCGTCCCGCTCCTGCAACGCCACCGCTGCCGCCGCGCCGAGCGGCATCGCCAGGACGAGGCTGCCCATGTAGTCCGCAATGCCGCCCATGACGTCAAGCTGACCCGGGGCACGAGCGACCCGCGTCGGCCGATCCGCGATGAAGGAATGGGCGAGTTCTGTCTGAAGACGACGCCGGAGTGTCGGGACCGGCTCGAGCGTCGCCAGGTTCATGCCGGCACGTTAGCCGTCGACGCGGCTGACAATTTGATCGATCACTTCGTCCTGCGTGAGCGAGGTCGAGTCGAGTTCGATTGCGTCGTCTGCCTTCACAAGCGGCGCAACTTGACGGCCTGCGTCGCGTCGGTCGCGGTCGATCATGTCGGCACGGACAAGGTCTTCGTCCACCTGCTCTCCCCGCGAGCGGAGCTGAGCGACGCGTCGCCTGAGCCGCTCGTCTTCACTGGCGAACAGGAAAATCTTCACGGCCGCATCAGGAAACACCACGCTGCCTTGATCGCGACCCTCCGTCACCAGGCCACGCCGGGCGAACGCTCTGCCGATCTCGCGTTGCTGCTCGACCAGCCGCTGCCGGATGGCGGGCACGGTGGCTACGTGGCTCGCCGCATGCGTCGCCTCGCCGCCACGAAGCAGGTGCGTCACGGGCTCGCCATTGAGCAAGACGGCCGGCGGATCAATCTCCCAATCGAACTCCACCCGCGCGTGCTTGGCCGCGAACTCGAGTTCCTGTTGATCCTCCAGGTCGACCTCCCGCCGGATTGCAGCCAAACCGACTGCCCGGTACATCGCTCCGGTGTCGAGGAAGTCGAATCCGAGTCGGCGGGCCACCTCGCGTGCGACGGTGCTCTTGCCCGTTCCAGCCGGGCCGTCGATGGTCACAATGATTCCGCCGCCTGCCACGGCATAACGGTAGCCGCTGCGCTAACGCATCGCCCACCGCAGTCCGCGACGCATCAATTCCGCCGCCTCCGGGATGTCGAAGACGTCCGCATGATGCCCTAGAGCGTTGTAGAAGACGCGACCCTTGCCCCAGTACTTCGTCCAGACCTGCGGCATCTTGAACTCGCCGTTAGGCGTGTGCGGGCCATCGGCGACGGGAAACGTCGTCGTCGCCCAGACCTTCACCGCCGGGTCAACGTGCAGGTAGTACTGCTCGCTCTTGACGGTGAAACTGCTCAGACCGTCGTTCAGCTCGCCCTGCTCCGGCCCGAGGTCCACGGTGTACTCGACGCCATCGTCACCCGGGTGCGACACCCACTGTCCGCCGGTCATGAATTGCCAGTCGGTGTCTTGACGGAATGCGTCACACATCCCGCCGTGGCAGCCGGCGAGACCCGTACCGGCCTCGACGGCGTCACGGACGTTTTTAGACCACTCCGGCTTGATCGAGTCCATCGTCCAGACCGGCACGATGAGATCAAGCGACTTGAGCCTTTCGCCGTTGCTGAACGCTTCGAGTGTGTCGCTGACTTCCACGTCAACGCCGTCATCCGCGAGGTAGCCGCGGAAGCGGTCGGCAACTTGCTGCGGCTCGTGGCCGTCCCAGCCGCCCCAAACGATCAGTGCGTTCTTGCTCATGAGCCGCCACCGTAGGACAGCTCCGGTGGATCACGGGATGTTCCACTCGGTCAAGCTCGACACCGGACGCAGCAGCAGGAGCTGGTCGAGATCGTCGTTGAGCATCTTCAGCTCGATGTCGATGTTGCGGTTGATTCGGCTGAACCGCTCGCGGGTGCTGAAGACGGGCGTGGCGGTGAATTCGCCGTACGCCGGGCCACGTGCGGCGTTGCAGCCGCTGGTAGCGAGGCTGCCGAATCCGGCAGAGAGCACGAGGGCCGCGGAAGCGACGAGGCGACGGGTCAGGCGGGCGTACTTCATCGGTGAGAATTCCGTTCGAGAAACGGAGCAGGCTGAGGTCGGGCAGGCACGAAGCCGATGCCATCGGGTTGGACCCGCCCATGGCGGCGGGTCGCGGGGACGGGGCTAGGGTAACCATGGCCTAGGCCGCCTGTCAAAGCCCCTGCTGTGCTTCAACCCACGTCCGACAATCTTGACGAAGTCGCCTCGCCTGCCGCCGTTTGTGACGCGTTGCCGGGCTACAGCGTCGTCCACCGGCTACGCTTTCAAAGCACCAGCACGTTGGCGAGAGAGCTACACGCCACTGGCAGCGTTCGGCCGCCTTTGGCAGTCGTGACGCACATCCAATCGCGTGGCCGAGGCCGGCGGGACAGGATCTGGACATCGACCGACGAAAACGATCAGCCGACTGGGCTGGCCGTTACATTCGGATTCCGCCCCGCCGTTCCCTCTGCCGAGTCCAGCACGCTTGGCCTCATCGCCGGTGCCGTCGCCCGTGAAGCCATCGCATCGGCCTCGGGCAAGCCGTTGCTGATCAAATGGCCCAACGATCTGCTGCTCCAGGGCCAGAAGGTGGGCGGACTGCTCGTGGAGCGCCTTGACGGCATCGATCTGATCGGCATCGGCGTCAACACGGCGCAGACGATGGTCGGTCAGGCCGCAACGCCGGTCGGCCATCTCGATGCGAGACGGATCGACTTGCTCTCGTACCTAGGCCGAGCGTTCATGGGCTTTGTCAGCGACGCCCAAGCCGGTTGGGCGAGGCATCGGCCGGAGGTGAATCGGCATCTGGCCTGGCATGGCGAAGAGGTGGTAGCGACGATCCGCTCCGGTCAACGACGTGGCATCCTTGAAGGCATCGGCATCTCAGGGCTGCCGATCATCAATGGCGTGGAAGTCGCCTGCGACAGTCTGCGGCTCGCCGTCGACTAGCGACTCGTATTCTTCACGCGTGCCGGACGACGCCACTTTCTCGCAGCTCGCCGCTGCCAACGCGGCATTCATCTGGCGGATGGCGGTCGCGTTGTCGCGTGACGAAGCCGCGGCCAAGCGGGCGATGGCAAAGGTCATCCGGTTGGCAGAGACGGCGTCGGAGCAGTGGGTCGAGCCAACTCAGGCAGCGGCATGGTTCCGCCGGCACACGATCCAGGTCCTTCGAGAGCAGCCGCTGCCGACCGTGGCCAACGAGCCGCTGCGGCACGAGTCGGCCAAGCCGATCCTCGCCGCCGTCCGCAAGCTGCCGCGGCAGCAGCAGGAGGCCTTGTTCCTGACGCTCGGCGAAAACCTCGCCGACAGGCCGCTCGGCGTCGCGATGGATTGCAGCGTCGCCGCGGCGCAAAGTCATCTCGCTGCCGGTCGGCGGGAACTCGACGCACTCGCAGCAGACGTCGACCCGCAATGGCAAGCGAAAGTTCGCGCAGCTTACCTGGCAATCGAAGTGCCGCAGAGCATCGTCTTCAAGGCCGCTCCTCGGCTACGCCGGAGTCAGCGGTGGGCAAAGCGGCTGCTCCAGTGGGTGGCGTTGCTCGTGATCGTCGCGATGCTTGGTGCAGCCGCGTGGTTGCTGCTGACGCGGCTTGAGGTGTAGCGGCACGCTTCACCGAGTAGGCTTTGTGCTCTACAAGGTGGGCTGCGACATCAAGAGCGATCTTGAGAATCACGAGGATGATCAGCAGCGCGACGGGCTCGCCGATCGTGATGATAAAAAACCCGGCCGCAATGATGGCGACGTGCAGAACGATCATCCGCGGGTAGGGTCGCATCATCTCGCCCTGCAACGTCGTGTTCTTCGACTCGCCGCCGAAGAGAAAGTTAAACGCGAACGAGACGCCGTGGCTGATAAACAGGCCGAGTAACGCGAGCGTCGGGATGTCATCGAAGGCTTGTCCCAGGTTGAAGCCGTCGCCCATGCCGTCCGTCTGCGTCATGCCGTTGACGAAGATGCCGTGGACGAACGTGAAGAGCCCGAAGTGAAAGGCGAAGAAGACGATCAGCGGCAAGCTCGCTAGCCCGCCGACGCGGAGCATCCGGAGCGCGGTGTAGATCGCGACGACGATGTTCTCCGCCCAGTAGAGCAACAGGATCTGTCGGACGTCCCAGCCGAAGAACGCCACGCCGACAACGGGCACGACATTCGCCAGCACCAGAGCCGCAGCGGTCATCCCGCGGCGGAGCAATGCCGACTGGCTCGGTATCGAATCGGCAGTCACGCCCCCAGCCTACCGGCTTCCATAGCCTCTCGTCATGCCGGAGCCTCTGGGCTATCCACGGATGAGCAAGAGCGCCGCGATCGGGCTCATTTGCAGTCTCTTCGGGTGCGTGCCCTTCGTGCCGAGTCTGGCAGGAATCGTGCTGGGCATCATCGGCTATCAGAGGACCGAGCCGTCGCACGTCTCGGGCCGCGGGTTTGCAGTCAGTGCCATCGGCATCGGTTGCATCGGTATCGCGATCTGGAGCGTCCTCGCCTTCACCACGTACCAGACGATTCGCGACAGCCGCCCCGCCCGCATTGCGGCAGAGCAGCACCTGATGTCGTCACCGCACGACCAGCTGCCGTCGGACCTGACGAAGGACGACATCACGATCGACACCATCGGCCACTCGACAACCGTCTGGTCGCTCGCCGGCTTTGTGACGACGGATACTGGCCGGATCCGGTTCAGGATGACGCTCTACGCCAACGCCGACGGCAACTATGTCGTCGACTCGCTCGAATTGGGCGATTCGTAAGCCTTGAGCAACAGGTTTCTGAGCGTCAGCAACAACGGCTCGGGCTCGATGAAGACCGCCGGCCGACGGAACGCTCTCCTTCGACATCGTCTTGCGCGACCTCGGCACTGACTCCTACACGGTCGAAACGCTCGTCGTCGAGCCGTCGCAGTTCGTGCCAGCAAAGCCGCACCTTAAGCCGCCAACCGCTTCATCGTCGGCATCGGCCCGGTCGGCAACAGCTTCGCCACCGCATACCGCGCCCCGCTCTCCAGCAGATTGGCGTGCTCGGGCCGGTTGACCTGCTCCAGGTATCGATCCCGCAACTCCCTCGCCTGACGGATCAACGCCGGATCGATCGGCGGCAACTTTGGCTTCTTAGCTACCGGCTTCGCCTCAACAACCGTCGGCACCTCCACCGGTTGAGGCTCCACGGCCGTCGAGCTCGCCCCCGTCGGCGGCGGACCAAACTGCAACGGTGCCTTCTTCTGTACCGACGGCGGCACGGTCGGCTTCGCCTTCGCTGCCCGCGGCTTCTTCGCAATCTGCTTCGGGGGCTCTTCGACGGCGGGGGCGATCACCGGCATCGGCTCGCTCCAGTGCGACCCCGGCGGGATCGGCAACGCCAGACGATCCTCCCGCATCTGCCCGCCGTCCGTCTTGCTCGGGTACCACCACTTACTCTCCGTATCCCCCTCCACGATCTTCTTCTGCCAGAAGATGTGCACCCGCTTCTTCGCCGTGCTCCCCCCGCGGAACGCGATCGGCACGAACCCCATCGCCTCCCAAAACCGGTTCGCCGGCA
>CAYMAS010000072.1:0-12007 GCA_964388485.1 uncultured Tepidisphaerales bacterium
GAAGGAGTCGAGGTGGGCGAACGCGTTGGCCGGGGCCGGGTCGGTTGCGTCGTCGGCCGGCACATAGACGGCCTGCACCGACGTAATGGCACCGTTCTTCGTCGACGTGATCCGCTCCTGCAGCTCGCCCATCTCGGTGGCGAGCGTCGGCTGGTATCCGACGGCCGACGGCATGCGGCCGAGCAGGGCCGACACCTCGGAACCCGCCTGGGTGAAGCGGAAGATGTTGTCGATGAAGAGGAGCGTGTCGGCACCCGACTCGTCGCGGAAGTACTCCGCCATCGTCAGGGCCGACAGGGCGACGCGAAGACGCGCACCGGGCGGCTCGTTCATCTGGCCGAAGACCATGACGGTCTGGTCGATGACCTTCTTGCCGGTGTCGCCGATGGCGGCCTCCTGCATTTCGAGCCAGAGGTCGGTCCCTTCGCGTGTCCGCTCACCCACACCGGCGAAGACGCTGTAGCCGCCGTGCTCGCGGGCGATGCGGGCGATGAGCTCCTGGATGATGACCGTCTTGCCGAGGCCGGCCCCGCCGAAGAGGCCAGCCTTGCCGCCACGGATGAACGGGGTGAGCAAGTCAACGACTTTGATGCCGGTCTCGAAGACCTCGGCCTTGGGGGACAGGTCGCTGAACTCGGGCGGCTCACGGTGGATCGGGCGGTAGCCGCCGCCGGGCTCGATCGGGCCGCGTTCGTCGATGGGCTGGCCGAGCACGTTGAAGACGCGGCCGAGGGTTTCCTTGCCGACGGGCACGGTCAGGGGCGAGCCGGTGTCGACAACGTTCATGCCGCGTTTGAGACCGTCGGTGCCGCCGAGGGCGACGGCTCGGACCTTGCCGCCGCCGAGGTGCTGCTGAATTTCACCCGTCAGGCTCGCCGCCTCGCCGTCGAGCTCGAAGTCGACCTTCACGGCATTGTAGATCGAAGGCAGCTTGTCTTCGGCGAACTCGGCATCGAAGGTCGAGCCGATGACTTGGACGATGGTGCCGGTGGCACCGGACGCGACGGTGGAATCAGCGGGCGAAGCAGTAGCGGTCATGTAAACGAGGTTGCAGCGAGGTCTTGAAGAAGCGGCTCAGCAGCGTCTCAAAGACGCCGCCGGCGAGTCTAGGCAGACGCGTCAACTCGGCTACTTCGACCTCGCTCGGCGACGGACACTACCGCTTTTACCGATTCTTGCCGCGGCAGCGACCGAATCCCGCGGTCGATCCCCTAAGTGCGGGAACGTATCGGAATATCCGAACACAAGTCGCTCTCTGGCACTAAACTCAACAGCCGGGCGGGTTGCTTCAATTGGAGCTTCCGCGTCCGTTGCATCGTTGTCGCTACAAGCCGATGTCGGCTAAAGTAGAGACTTCAGTCGCTTTTGCGGCGGGCACGCAAGCCCCCGACGTGTCCGTCGCACCTCAGGACCCTCGCCTTCCCGGCGAGGGTCCGTTTCATGATGCAGCCGAAGAAGACGTCACGCCTGCCGCCGCCGCGAGATACGCCTGGTAGTTCTGCCGCATCTCGCCCAGCGAATCGCCTCCGAACTTGTCGACCAGCGCCGCCGCTACTTCGAAGGCGACGACGTTCTCCAGCACCACGCCCGCCGCACTGATCGCGCTGACGTCGCTCCGCTCCCAGCCGGCCTCGCTCGCCTGCTTCGTGTTGAGGTCAATCGACCGCAACGGCTTGCCGAGCGTGCTGATCGGCTTCATCGCCGCACGCACCACGATCGGCTGGCCGTTGGTCATCCCGCCCTCGAGCCCGCCGGCGTTGTTGCTGCCGCGCGTGTAGCCGAGCGAGGGTGAATCGCGTTGGTCCTCGTCGAAGAAGATCTCGTCGTGCACCTGACTGCCGGGCCGACGCGCCGTTTCAAAGCCGAGGCCGATCTCGACGCCCTTGAAGGCCTGGATGCCCATCACCGCCCCGCCGATCTTGGAGTCGAGCTTGTCGAACCAGTTCATGCTGCTGCCGAGGCCGACCGGGCATCCGAAGACGTGGCACTCGATGACGCCGCCCGCGGTGTCTTTGGCCATCTTCTGCTCGCGGATGAACGCTCGCATCTGCTCCGCCGCGGCTTCGTCCGGGCAATAGAGGTCGTTGGCGTCCCGGCGGGCGAGCATGTCGCGCCAGTTGTCGGCCGTCACGTCGAAGTCGCCGTCCGCCGGACCGACCGCGCGGACGAAGCCGAAGGCGTTGATGTCGAAGGCGTGGAGCAGGCATCGCGACAACGCACCCGCCGCCACGCGGGCCGCCGTCTCGCGGGCGCTGGCGCGTTCGAGCGTCTCGCGGCAATCGGTCGTAAGCCACTTGGCACTACCGGCGAGGTCCGCATGGCCGGGCCGGGGCCGGTGCAGGGGCGGCGTGCGTTCGAGATCGTCGAGCCGGCTGTCCTTGTTCTTGACGTGCATCAGGATCGGGGCCCCGATCGTCTTGTTCAGCCGGACGCCGCTGAGGTACTCGGCCTGGTCCGTTTCGATCTTCTGCCGGCCCCCACGGCCGTACCCGCCCTGGCGTCGGCGGAGTTCGTTGTTGACGAAGTCGCGGTCGATGTCGACGCCCGCGGGCATGCCGTCGACAAGCGCGAACAGGCCGGGGCCATGCGATTCTCCGGCGGTTCGATAGGTCAACTGCGGCATCTCGCCGGGAGCCTATTCCTGCTCCCCCAGCAACTTCCGCAACCGCTGAAGGTCGTCGGCATGCGTGACCTTCACGTTCGACGGATCACCTTCAACCCAATAAACCGTCTCGCCGACCTGCTCGAGGACTGACACATCGTCGGTCAGATCCTCGAGATCGCTCACCCGCTCGTAGGCATCGAGCAACCAATCGAGTCGCATCGCCTGCGGCGTCTGCACGGCAAGCAACTCATGACGGGGCGGCGTTTCGATGACGTAGCCGTGCTCGATGAGCTTGATCGTGTCGGTCGGCGTCACGCCCGGCACGGCCGCGCCACGCTCAATCGCCTTGCAGAACACGCGGTCGATCAGGTTCTGCGAGACGCAGGGTCTCGCAGCATCATGAACCGCCACGAACGGCGGTGGCTTTCGCATTTGTTGCACGACCTCCACGCCCCGTCGCACGCTCTGGGAACGCGAACCGCCGCCGTCACAGCCGATGACGCGCGGGTCGTCGACTTCCCGCCCCACCACGACCACCGCCGCCACGTCGGGCCGGTCGATGAAGGCGTCGATCGAGTGCTGCAACACCGTCTTGCCCGCGACAACCTGGCCGAGCTTGTCGCCGCCGAATCGCACGCCCGATCCCGCGGCCGGAATGATCACGGCAAATCGCTCCATCAAAAGAGACTATCAAGAATCTCCGGCATCTCACGAAGAACGCAGGTGAACATCGGCGTGTCCCGCAGCGTGTACTTGCTCGCTTCCGTCTCGCGAAGCTCCTGAACGAGGTCCAGAAAGTCCTGGGCCACATCCGTCTCGAAGGCGACGACGAATTCCTGGTCATCGAGGCCGAAGCTGTAGGTCGTGTTGAGCTTGACGCTCGGGTACTTCGTGCCGACGCGGATGTGCTCGCCCATCGCCTCCTGCCGCTCCTCGAGGCTCATGAGATACCACGGCCGCGTCTTGACGAACGGGTAGACGAACAGGTACTTCCGACGTCCCGGCACGATTTTAGCACGCGAGTTCTCGTCGTGGAACGGGTCGACCGGATCGATGTACTGGCTCCGCTTCGTCATGGCGAGGAAGCGGTGGCTCGTGGTGAGGTAGCCGGCGAGACGCGTCTTGTTGAGGGCGGCTTCGCGTTGCTGAAGGACGTCGGATTCGAAGGCGATCCGCCAGACGATAAAGTCCGTGTCGGTCTTGAGGCCGACGGTGGAGTAGGTCAGTTGGATGTACTCGTCCGTCTTGGCATCAACGGCTTGGGCGAACTCGCTTCGGATGGCAGCCTTGTCTTCTTCGGGCAGGCGGCGGATCGTCGGATCGAGCTTGTACATCGTCCACGTGACGAACTGGCGGCGAAGCTCGGTGGGATTGCTCATACCAGCAGCCTAGAGCCGGCGAGCGAGGACGATCTGGCGTTCGCTGTCGTCGGAGATCGGGCTGCCGTCGTAGTCGCCGAAGGTCTTCATGATCTGGAAGCCGCACAGCCGCAGGAGCCGCTCCATTTCCCGCGGCATGATCCAGGCCATCTCGAAGCCGCGACTGTGCTGCTGGCGTTCACCATCTTCGAACCAGTCGTAGTTGAACGTCACGTGCTGGATCTGCCGGGTGACGTCGGCGTACAGGCTGGTCGTCCGCATGACGCTGCGGCCGTCGCTCGTGGTGAACAGGCTCGGCTCCAGCTCGTCCACGCCGCCGACGGCACCGGTGACGAGGTCGAGATTCGGGTGGAACACGTCGAGCCAGAGAAGGCCGTCCGGCTGCAGCAGGCGATGACACCCTTCAAGACAAGCCTCCTGAGCTTCGGGACGCGCTAGGGCAAGGAAGGTATTGAAAAAGCAGCAGGCTGCATCCCACTTCGCGTCCGGGAGTCGGCCGTTCCAACCGGCGAGCGACAGATCGGCCTCGACATACCGAGGTCCGCCCTGCTTGGCTCGGGCGATCGCGAGGAGATCGGAATCGACGTCGACGCCGGTGACCCGGTGGCCGGCCTCGGCCATGGCGCGCGTCGCCCGCCCCGTGCCGCAGCCGAGTTCGAGCACGTCGTACGGATCACCGTGACCGCCAGGGATGTGCTCGAGGAAGAAGTCGACGTCCGGGCCGAGATAGTCGACGTCGGGGTATTCGAAGTCGTAGAAGTCGGCAATCTCGCGGTAGTCGCCTGTCATGACCAGAATCTACGTTCCACCCTCAATCGACCCGCAGCCCATCGACCGCGAACGCCACGTTCGCCGGCAGCTTGTCGGCATCACGTGCATGGAGCACGTCGTGGCTCATGTGCGTCAAGAGCGTCCGTCGCGGCTCGAGGTCGTCGACCACTTCCAAGGCCTCGTCGACGGTCAGGTGCGTCGGGTGCTTGCGGAACTGCAGGGCGTCGATGACGAGCAGGTCGAGGCCGCGGAGGTGCTCGCGGGCCTCGGCCGGCATGGCGTTGCAGTCGGTGCAGTAGGCCAAGCTTTGTCCGCCAGCGTCGACGCGGAAGCCGAGGGCGTCGACGTTGCTGTGCGGGTAGCGGACGGGCGTCCAGGTCATCTCGCCGATGGTGAAGGGGCCGTCGATGATACGTGGCACGAGCGAGGGGCGAAACAGCTTCGGCGACCCTTCGCCGGGCTTGAGGAACGCGTACGGGAACATCCGCGACAAGGTCTCGTGGGTCACGTCGTCCGCCCAGACGTCGATCGGCCTCTTGAGCAACGCGTTGAATCGACGCAGATCGTCCAGCCCCGCGACGTGGTCCGCGTGGCCGTGGGTGAAGACGACGGCGTTGATGTCGACGATGTCATTGGCGACGCACTGCAGGCGAAGCTCCGGCGTGGTGTCGACGAGGACGCGTGTCTGGTTGTGGCGGATGAGGACGCTGCAGCGGGTTCGGTGGTCGCGTGGGTCGTCGCTGGTGCAGGTTTCGCACCGGCAGCCAATCATCGGCACGCCGGCGCTGGTGCCGGTGCCGAGGAACTGGATCGACAGGCCTGACTTGCCGCTAGTCATCGGCGGCATCCGCGGGGCGAGTCGTGGTGCCGCTGAAGATCGCGTCTTCGTTATTGAGCAGCCGCTGCCGCTCGAAGGTTTCGCCTTTGTTGATGAGCGGGCGGTTCTTGAAGTCCTCTTCGTTGGCGGGACCGAACGGCCGATCGGCCACGGGAACCGGCTCGGCCCCGGGCTCCGGCCGGATCGCCGTGAGGCCAATGACGACGGTGACGACGCTCAGGACGAGCAGGACGACGACGACGGTGCGTCCGGACCAGCCTTTCTGCTCGTCGAAATCGGGCATACACCGAACCGTAGGACGAGCGTCACGATCCCGCGTCACGACTCCTGACACGTCCATGGTCGTTCCAAGGAGCGGCGGTGCTTGCACCGCGATTCGGACACATGAGTAGTCGTCTTTCGCGACTCGCAGAAACGCGGTGCAAGCACTGCCGCTCCACCAGCGTCGCATGACACTCGAATTGCACGACCTACTTCTTCCTACGTCTTCCTACTTCTTCGCGACCTTCTTGGTCGTCTTCTTCTTTTTCGGCTTCTCGGGTTCGGCTTCGACGTGGTCGACCGGTAGCGGGCCGAAGCTGTCGTGGGGCTTGCCGGTCATCTTGGCGACCATGTGGTGACTTTCCTCGACCCGCTTGCGAAGCTCCGGCAGGAGGCTGTTGACGTACTCGAGCTGGTCGGCGGGCAGCTTCTTGACCATCTTCGTGCTCCGGCACTTCGGAAACGCGCTGCAGCCGAGGAACGGGCCCCGCTTGGAGTCGCGGAGCAGCATCGTCTTGCCGCACTTGTCGCACGGCACCGTCGTTTCGACCGGATCGATCTTCGGCGGCAACGGCTCGTCGTTCTTGTCGAGCGGCACGATCAGCTTGCACTCGGGATACCCGCCGCACCCGAGGTACGTGCCGAATCGGCCCTTGCGCTTGATCATCGGATCGCCCGATTTGGGGCAGTTGAACTCGCTCTCTTCACGCAGCGTCGGCTTGCCGAAGGCGTCAACGGGTTTGGTGACGTTGATCTCGCGATCCTCCGCCGCCAGAAAGAAGCCGTTCTTACCGATGCGGTAGACGAGCTTGGCCCCCGTCTCTTCATCGACGTACGGCGACTCCATGCCGCCGGCGTGGTCGAGCTTCTCGAGCGCGTCGTCGATGCCGCTGTGGAACGGGCCGTAGAACTCCTTGAGCAAGGCGATCCAGTCGGTCTTGTGATCCTCGATGCCGTCGAGCTTGCCCTCCATGTCAGCGGTGAAGCCGACATCCATGATCTCCGGAAATGCCTGCATCAGCTTGTCGGTGACGACCTTGCCGAGCAGCGTCGCAAAGAACGAACGGTTCTGATTGATCACGTACTCGCGCTTCTGGATCGTGTCGATGATCGACGCGTAGGTCGAGGGCCGACCGATGCCTAAGGATTCGAGTTCCTTGACGAGCGACGCCTCTGTAAACCGAGCCGGCGGCGAGGTGAAGTGCTGTTGCGGCCGAATGTCGGCGGCGAACATCGGCATCTTTTCCTGAAGTTCCGGCAGAAGCTGGTCGTCGCTCGTCACGCCGCTGACTCGCATGAAGCCGTCGAAGACGAGCTTGCGTCCGCCGGCGCGGAAGATCGCGGTGCCCTGGTCGGTGTCGCTCTTGATGCGAATCGTTGTTTGATCAAACTCGGCGGGCGTCATCTGGCAAGCGAGGAACCGCTCGTAGATGAGCTTGTACAGCTTGGCCTCGTCCGGGCCGAGCTTGCCTTCTAGATTCTTCGGCGAGGCGACGACGTCGGTGGGCCGAATCGCTTCGTGGGCCTCCTGAGCGTTCTTGTTGCGGGAGGCGAAGAAGTTGGGCTTCTCAGGCAGATACCGATCGCCGAAGTGGTTCTCGATGAACGTGCGGGCCATCTGCGTCGCGCCCGGCGAAAGGTTCGCCGAGTCGGTTCGCATGTACGTGATGTGCCCGCCTTCGTAGAGCGTCTGGGCGACCCGCATCGTGCGACTGGCCCCGAAGCTCAAACGGCTCGACGCCGCCTGCTGGAGCGTGCTCGTGATGAACGGCCCCGGCGGGCGGGAGCGGGTCCGCTTGGTCTCGATCGACTCGACGCTGAACGGCGGCGTGGTGCCGAGCCGGCCGACGATCTGCTTGAGCTTCGTCGCCGGACCCTTGCCATCGGGGTTGTCCGTCTCGCTAATCGTCTCGATGTCCAGACCAAGGGCCGCGGCGACGTCGCGGGCTTGGTCGGCGTTGTCGACTTCGAACTTCTGGCCCTTCCACTCGACGAGGTCGGCGGCGAAAGCGCCCTGCTCGCCGAGCCAAACCTGCTGAGCCTTCTTCGCCGGCTCGGCCCCGTCTTCGCCGCTCTTGAGAAACTCACGCCACGCTCCGGGCAAGCCCGCCCGCTCCTCGGTCGTGAAGATGCCGCCGATCTTCCAGTACTCGTCGGGAACGAAGGCTTCGATCTCCCGCTCGCGATCGACCACGAGCCGGACGGCAACGCTCTGCACACGACCGGCGCTGAGGCCGCGGGCGACCTTGCGCCACAAGACCGGCGAGATCTCGAACCCGACGACGCGATCCAGAATCCGCCGCGCCTGCTGGGCGTTGACGCGGTCGATGTTGAGCGTTCCCGGATTATTGAATGCCTTGTCGACGTCCGCCTTCGTGATGGCGTTGAAGACGACACGCTTGACGCGGTCGTCCTTGAGCTTGAGCGCTTCCTTGATGTGCCACGCGATGGCTTCGCCCTCACGGTCGAGGTCAGTAGCGAGCCAGACCGTTTCCGCATCCTTGGCCAGCTTCTTGAGTTCGGTGACGACTTTGCCCTTGCCCTCGATAATCTCGTACTCGGGAACGAAGGTCTCCAAGTCGACGCCCATCCCCTTCCGCGGCAGGTCGCGGACGTGGCCCACGCTCGCCTTGACGACGAAATTCGGGCCGAGGTACTGGTTGATCGTCTTGGCCTTGGCGGGGCTCTCGACGATCACCAGGTCCTTGCCGTTCTTCTTCGTCGCGGGCTTGCTGGCAGTCTGGGGCATCCATCGGGTATAGGCCGGCCGGCAACACCAGGTTCGTCGGCCGCTAGTCGAACAGGTCGCGTAGCCCCCGCTTGAGCAGCCCGCTGCCGGCGTTCTTCAACGCCGCATCAACCGCCCGTGCCACCACGGCATCGAGCTCATTCGCCGCCTCCACCCGCGGCGCCGGTGTCGTGCCGGCAAAACCGAGCGTCACGCCCTCATCGAGCAACGTCCGAAACGGCCGCTCACCGAAAAGATCGACCAGATCGCCCGGATTTTCCCCCGCCCACTTCTCGATCAGGTTCGTCGGGACCGTCGCACTCAGCGACATCGCCAGCGTCTCGACGTCGATGGTGCCGGCAAATGTCAGGTCGTACCGAACGCCGTCGTCGCCACCACGCCGCGGGTCGTCGAGGCTCAGGACAAACGTCGTCGTCGCCACGCCGCCGTCGAGGCGAAGGGTCGACGTCTTGACCTCGCCGCTGAGGCTCGAAATCTCCTCGCGGACGCGGTCGTCGAGGCGGAGCTTGTCGTTGATGAACGCGTCGATGTCGAGGCCAGGCACCCGCGTCAGACTCCCGGCCCTGGCGTCGACGAGGCTCCGAGCCTGCTCGACCGTCTGCTCCGCCAGAGCACCGACGACATCGTTCTCCACCTTCAGCGACTCGATCGTGAAAAGGATCGCCAGCTGCCCCGCCAAGGGCGACTCCGTATCGATCAACGCCGGCGACGCGACGTCGATGTTCAGCAAACCCTCCGCCGATTGCGGATCGGTCAACAGTGGATTGACGAACTGACCGAGCAGGTCGGTGAGCACCGGGTTGAGCTTCGCATCCTCCACCAGCGGTCCGGCCGGCAGCTGCAGGATCCCGGTCTCCGTCGCGTACGAAGCACCCGCCAGATTCAGCGGCCCGTCGTTCAGCGTCAACTCCGACGACGTAACGGAAACAGCCGAGTCGCCGATCTCCAGCTCCAGCGGCCCCTCGATGCGAATGCCGTCCGTCTCGGCCAGGATCGCCAAGCCGTCGATCTCCAGATCCATCGTCACCCGATCCGCCGTGACAGTGGCGTCGATCGTCTCGGGCTGGTCAAAGCTGACGCTGAGGTCGCGAACCTGTCCGCCCGACTCGCCGGGCTCGAAGGTGCCGAAGGCGACGAAGGAGGCCTCCTCGATCTCGGTCGGCTCGTCGCTGTCGATCGTCTCGTAGTAGACGTCGGCCAAATCGCCTTCGACGCGGGCGGCGATGCCTTGGCCACGCTGCTGCGTGCGGAGGCGGCCGTTCTCGATCCGACCCGCATATGCGGCGTCTTCGAGCGTGACGAAGTCGCCAAACGCCGCCTGCAACGCATCAAGATCAGCGGAAAACGGCAGATTGAGCCCGACCACGCTCGGCCCGCCGCCGTCGACCTGCAGGTAAGGCAAATCGACCTCCACCGCCAGGTCCCGCACCGCCTGAACCGCCTCCGGCCCGGCGGCTTCGAGCAGGTTCCGGTCCACCGTCGCCGCCAGCGTCGCAAAGCCGTCCGACGTGGCCAGACGCATCTCGTTCAGCGTCACGACCTCGTCCGTGGCCGTCGCGTCCATCGCCAGCGTCAACTCGCTCGTGGCGAAGCCGGTGCCGTCGACGGGATCGGCCGAGAAGTCGCTGAACGTCAACTCGCCGTTGGCTCGGCCGGTCGTGCTCTCGATCACAACCGTTCCGTTGCCGATCCCCGCCAGCACGACTGGCACGTCCTGGCTGAAGGCCCGGGCGACCAGCGTCAACGCCGCGAGATCAAGGTCGTCGAGCGCCACCGTCTGCATCAGCCGAGACCCGTCGAGCGTCGCCTCGCCTTGCACCAGCATCCGACCGGCGGGCCGATTCTGGGCCTTGACCTGGATCGGCAAGTCGTTGGCGATGCCGTCGTCCGTCAAGTCGAGCGACGCATCCTCAATCAAGAGACCTGCGTACGGCACCGCCTCGCCGGCACGTCGCAACGGCTGGCCGGCTTCGTCGACTTGCTGGACCGTGACCTCGAACTTCTCAAGGTTCAGCTTGCCGCGAAAGGGCAGCTTCGCCTCGGCCTCGGCCTTCTCGTCATCCGGCGTCGCGTCGTCACTCCCGGTCAGGCCGAAGGTCCGCTCGAGGTTGCTCTCGCCGTTCGGGTAGAGCTCGATGTTGGGGAAGTTGATGTCGATCGTCGTCTCGCCGAGGTCGATGACGTCGCCGGCGGTCACGAGGTCCCAGAGCGACACCTCCGTCTCGAGCCGGGCCAACTCGATCAGTCGCGACTCGTCGGCGGCGTCGACGGTGACGCTCGCCAGGCTCAGCGGCGAAAACCAGCCGACGTCGAGGTCGCCGATGCTCACGCGGCCGTCGATGCGATCCTCCACCTGACCGGCGACGAAGCGCGTACCCGGCCCGGTCGACAGCAACGTCGGCAGCACCGCTACGAAGCCGAGGCCCAGCACCAGCAGAACCACCACGGCCACGGTGACGCGACGCAGCCATCGACGCTTCAATTGCGCTCTCGGCTGCTCGGGAGCTGCCGGCGAAGGAGCTTCGTTCTCGAGCGGCGGGTTGTCGGTCATGCTTCAAATGTTACACGCTGCATTATCGGTCGCTTTGACGCGGTCGCCTCGGGGTTCATAATGCCCCGCCGCGAACCACCCGCTCCAAACGCCGAAACACCTCACATGTCCACCGACGCGCTGCCTTCGAAGTCCGACCTCGTTCTCGTCTGCGGTGCAGGCGGATTCATCGGCGGGCACCTGATCAACGACCTTCGCCAAAAGGGGTACACGAACCTTCGGGCCGTCGATCGCAAGCCGTTCGAAGGCTGGTATCAGAAGTTCGATGACGTCGACAACCACGTGCTCGACCTCCAAGAGCTGCCGGCCTGTCGCAAGGCGGCGGACGGGGCACACACGATCTACCAGCTCGCCGCCGACATGGGCGGGATGGGCTTCATTGAGAACAACAAGGCGCTTTGCATGCTCAGCGTGCTGACGAACACGCACATGCTCATGGCCGCCAAGGACGCGGGCACCACGTCGTTCTTCTACTCGTCGTCCGCCTGCGTCTACAACGCCACCAAGCAGACCGACGCCAACGTCACCGCCCTCAAAGAAGAGGACGCCTACCCCGCCGACGCCGAAGACGGCTACGGCTGGGAGAAACTCTTCAGCGAACGGATGAGCCGGCACTTCCGCGAGGACTTCGGCCTCCGTACCCGCGTCGCCCGCTTCCACAACGTCTACGGCCCCCACGGCACCTACGACGGCGGCCGGGAAAAGGCTCCCGCCGCCATGTGCCGCAAGGTCATCAAGGCAAAGCTCTCCGGCGAGCACGACATGGAAATCTGGGGCGACGGCGAGCAGACCCGCTCCTTCATGTACATCACCGACTGCGTCGAGGGCGTTCACAAGATCACCGACAGCGACA
>CAYMAS010000073.1:0-11689 GCA_964388485.1 uncultured Tepidisphaerales bacterium
CGATGCCGTTGTGGACCATCTTGACGAAGTGGCCCGCCCCGCCGTTGCCGAGGTAGGTGACGCAGGGCTTGCCGTCTTCTTCCGCCTTGGCACTGATCTTTTTGAGGATCTCGTCGACCTCGTCGTAGAGCTTCTCCGTGCCGCCGGGCATCATGCTGGGGCCCCAGAGAGCACCCTCTTCGCCGCCGCTGACGCCGCAGCCGAAGAAGCCGAAGCCGAGTTCTTCCATCTCCTTGGCCCGCCGCTCGGTGTCGGTGAACAGCGAGTTGCCGCCGTCGATGACCATGTCGTCCTTGTCGAGCAAGGGCTTGAGGTCGTTCAAGACGTAGTCGACCGGCTTGCCGGCCTTGACCATCACCAGAATCCGCCGCGGCCGTTCGAGGAGAGCAACGAACTCCTCGTAAGTCTCGCCCATCTTGATATTCTTGCCGTCATTCTCAGCAACAAACTCCTCCGACTTGCTCGTCGTGCGGTTGTAGACGGCGATCGGGTAGCCGTTGCGTTCGATGTTGAGGGCAATGTTCCGCCCCATCACCTCGAGGCCGACGATGCCGAACTTCTGCGTGCCCTGCTGCTGGTCGCTCATGGCCGGAAGGTAGGCGAGGCAACGAGCAGGCACAACGCCCGGATGATGACCCGCGGCCGACCCTACAGTGCTCGTCCGCGATGGCCCGTGACTACTACGACGTTCTAGAAGTATCCCGCTCGGCTGATGCAGCGGAGATCAAGAAGGCCCACCGCAAGCTCGCTCGCAAGCTCCACCCGGACGTCAACAAGGACGATCCGGAAGCCGCGAAGAAGTTCCAGGAGGTGCAGGAAGCCTACGACGTTCTCAGCGACGGCGAGAAGCGGAAGATGTATGACCAGTTCGGGCATGCGGGTGTCGGTGCCGGAGCAGGTGGCGGTCCGGGTGCGGGCGGCGATCCGTTCGGCGGGTTCAAGGGCGGTGGCAGCGGCTTCCCCGGCGGGTTCAACGTCGGCGGCGGTCGCGGCATGAGCCCGGAGGAGGTCGAAGAACTTCGCAACGGACAATTCGGCGACATCTTCGAAGGTCTCTTCGGCTCGGCCGGTCCGTTCGGACGCGGCGGCGGCAGGCGGCAACGGCCTGGTCCTGGCGACTACGCCACCGAAGCCCGCTCCCGGCCGCGACAGAGCGAGCTCAATGTCGAAGTGCCAGTCACGATCGACTTCGAAGACGCCGTGCACGGCACCACCGTCCGCATCTCCACGCCCGGGCAGAGCGAGAAGATCGAGGCGAAGATTCCGGCGGGCGTTAAGGACGGCCAACGGGTTCGGCTTCGCGGACGCGGCCAGCGGGCCGGGGGCGTCGTGGGCGACTTGATCCTGATCGTCACCGTTCGCGAGCACCGTTACTTCCGTCGAGACGGGTTGAACATTCTGCTGGATGTGCCGATCAGCGTCTGGGACGCCCTGCTCGGCGGCAAGGTGGAGGTGCCGACACTTGACGGCATGGTGACGCTGACGATCCCGCCGGGTGCCAGCAGCGGCGCGAAGCTGCGAATCAAGGGTCGCGGGGTCAGCAAGGGGACCGAAGAGGGGGACCAGCTTTGCGTGCTGAAGGTGGTTGTGCCGAAGACGTTGGGCGACGAGCAGCGGGAGGTAATCGACAAGCTCCGCGAGTCCGCCCCCATTGACGCGTCTTCGGAAGCGGCTTGGAACAAGTGATGATCGATTTTACACACACCGTGTTGTCCCCGATGATGGGGTGAAGCCCATCCTACGAGAGCGTCAGGTCGTCGGGGATCTCGGGCATCGCACCAGGTTGCGAGACGACGAACGACGCGAGCTTCGAAGCGAACGCGTGCGTCGCTTTGAGATCGTGCCCCTTAAGCATGCCGGTCACCACCCCTGCCGTGAAGCTGTCGCCGGCCCCGACGGTGCTGACGACTTCGGCTTCGACCACCGGATGCCGACTTCGTTCGCCGTCTCGGCGTTGAAGCACCGAACCCTCGCCGCCGTGCGTCAGGACAAGCAGGTCGAGATCGTCAAATCGGTCGAAGAGGACCGCGGAGAATTGGTCCTCGTTGCTTGGCAAGTCGAGCAGGCGAGCGACCTCTTCGACCTCTTCGTCGCTGAGCTTGAAGATCGTCGCCCGCTCCAGACCGCCGCGGATGACGTGCGCGTCGTAGAACGACTGGCGAAGATTGACATCGAAAACCCGCAGGCAGCCGGTGGGTGTGGCGTTGAGAAGCTTGAGAATCGTCTGGCGGCTGACGGCGTCACGCTGCGCGAGCGTGCCGTAACAGACGGCTTTGGCGGACTCGGCGGCGGACTGAAGATCTGCCGCTAACGGCAGCTTGTCCCAGGCGACGTTCTCGTGGATCGTGTAGGTCGGCTTACCATCTTCGAGCTGGACGTCGACGGTGCTCGTCGGAACATCGACGATCTGAATGAGCGACGTGTCGACGCCGCGGGCCGTGAGCTCTGCAAGCAGATCTCGTCCGAGATCGTCGTCGCCGACAGCGCTGACGGGGGCGGCGGTGAACCCCTGAACATGGCAGTGGTAGGCAAAGTTGCCCGGAGCACCGCCGAGTTGCCTGCCGTGGGGCTGAAGGTCCCAAAGGACTTCGCCGATGCCGAGGACGTCGAAGGTCTTGGACATATCGAAGCGTACGGTGGCCCGTGAGCGAGCATCGCCCCGAACCGATCGACGTCCACCTGCCGTCATTAGCCAAGGTGGCGGTGCTAAAAACGCGGTGGAATACGCGGATCGTCGACCGACTGCTCAACGCTGCAACGACTCGTCTTGATGAGCTGGCTGTCAGCTACGCAATCTTCGACGTGCCAGGTGCTTTCGAGTTGCCGACTGCGGCGAAATGGGCGACCCAGAGTCACGACGCGGTCATCGCGCTCGGCTGCGTCATTCGTGGCGGCACGCCGCATTTTGAGTACGTCGCCGGCAACTGCGCCCGAGGCCTGATGGACGTTTGCGTCGAGACGATGGTGCCGTGCATTTTCGGCGTTCTAACTGTTGACGATGAGCAGCAAGCCCTCGATCGCAGCGGCGGCAGCCACGGCGATGCCGGCCGGGAAGCCGTCGATGCGGCGGCGACCATGATCGCGTTGCGGCGGCGGCTTTGGGATTCGTAGTGTTCGGCGTTGAAGGAAGCACCCGACATCACGCAGACCGGTCTGAAGTCACGTCTGGCTCGCGAGATGGCGATGCAGATCGTCTTTGCACTTGATTCGAATCGGCCGCGGGAGAAATTGGCCGAAGATGTGACCGCCACCCTTGCCGCCGACGCGGCCAAAGCCGGCACGTCAGCCGCAGAAATTCACGGTGCCCGCCAGCGTGCCTCCAAGGCCGCCGACGGAGTCTGGCAGCAGTGGAAGGAGACGACAGAGACGCTGACCCGCCTCGCCCCGCAGTGGCCGCCAGAGCGGATGCCGGCTGTCGACCGGGCTGTCCTGCGGCTGGCGACTTGGGAACTCATGAACACGCAGACGCCGCCGAAGATCATCATCGATGAGGCCATTGAGATTGCCCGCGCGTTCTCGACCGCGGATTCGTCCCGCTTCGTCAATGGTGTTTTGGATGCGATTCTCAAGGAGCGCGAAGCGGTTCTGGGCGACTTGAGCTTCTCATCGTCCGGACCGGTGGATCCGAAACCGTCAGCTTAGCAGCAGCTTAACCGTCACTGACGGACGCGGAACTCGATTGTCTTGTTGAAGACGGTCTCGAACCACTCGCTCTTGCGAGTCGCTCCCCAGACTTCCAGCTCGGCATCGGTCTCGACGGACAGCGACACTGTCACCGTCTTGCCCTTCACTTTGCAGTCGAGGTCCCGCACGACGCCCGCATGCGAACGGTCGAGCCCATCGGCGACGCGGAGGATGGCGCTGGCCTGGTCGATCATTTGGCGGGCCCGCTTGGGCAGCGACTGATAGTCGTCATGCTTCTCTTTTGGCAGCGCCTTGCGGTGGTAGCGAGCGATGAGGGCCATGATCTCGACCTCCTCCTCGGTGAAGCCTTTGAGCTTGCCGTGGCGGATGAGGTAAGCTGAGTGCTTGTGGTGGCCCTTGCCGCCGATGTGCCAGCCGATGTCGTGCATGAGGCAGGCGTACTCGAGCAGTTCGCGATCCAGCGGGCCGAGCTGGTGCAGGCCTTGGAGCTCGTCGAAAAGCCGCAAGGCAAGCCGCGTCACCTGCGTCGAGTGGACCTTGTGCCATTCGCATCGGCGACACAGGTCGAGCACGCTCCGCCGCCTCGGGTCGGGTACTTCGCGGCGGATCTGCATCTTGGGCAGCTTCCGCTGGACGTAGTCGACGAGAATGCCCTCACGCAAGGCACTGCCGCACAACTCGATCTTCTTCAGACCCAGCGGCTCGATGCTCCGCATCACCTCCTGCACCAACAACACGCCTGCGATAATTTGATCGCTTCGTTTCGCGTCAAGACCTGGCATCTCGGTCCGCTTGTCGCTCGTGCTCTTGAGCAGCTTCGCCACGAGCTTGTCAAGCGGCTTTACGTCGATGGTAGTGACGTCGTCGGTGCTCTTGCTGTTGGCCGCACACATGGCAGCGATGTTCTCGAGGGTGCCGCTGGTGCCGACGAACTTGGCAGGCTCCAGCGGCAGGACGCCGCTGGTCATGATCGGCTTGAGCTCCTTCTGATAGTGCTTTCTAAGTCGTTCAACGTCTTTGGCGTCGGGCGGGTCGCTCTTGATGAATCGGGCCGTCATGCGACTGGCGCCGAGCTTGCGGCTTTCGAGCACCATCGCCCGCTCGTTCGTGCCGACGATAATTTCAGCACTGCCGCCGCCGATGTCGAGCAGCATGGCCGGTTCATCGGGCTTATCGCCGAAGCACGAGCCGTGGCGGGCGCCGAGGTAAATCAATCGGGCTTCCTCACGAGCGTCGACGACGCGGATGCGGATCCGATGCTCACGCCACGCTCGCTGAATGAATTCACCGCCGTTGCTGGCTTCGCGGATGGCACTGGTGGCGACGGCAACGACCTTCTCGGCGCTCTTGGTCTGGGCCGCATGCTTGAAGCGAGCAAGGACCGCCAAGCCACGATCGATGGCTTCGTTCGTAATGCGTCGCTTCGGGAAGCTGAGCTTGCCCAAACCCGTGTGTTCCTTCATCCGCCACAGTGTCGTAACGCCGCCGTCCGGGTCGATCTGGGCGACGACCATGTGGATCGAGTTGCTGCCGACATCAATCGCAGCGAGCCGGAGGGACTCGCCGGTGAGGTGACTCGGATAAGCCGGCACCGGACCATCGCCGTGCGAGACAGGCTGAAGGACGGCATCGTCGCGACGGGTCATGCTGCTGAGTCTATCGGCAGATCCTCAACCGACCTCCCCACGGGCGAGCCGGTGCACGTCCAGTTTCCGCAGCCGATGAGCTTCGGCCGGCCTGAGGTGCTCGCGGAAGATCTCGGCAAGCTGTGCCCGCTCGCCCGGCCAGAGCACCTGTTGGCGAATTTCGCCCCGGCTGATCCAGCGGAGATCCGTGTGCTCGTCGTTGAGCGTGACCTCGCAGTCACGGGAGACCTTCGCGCAAAAGCCGACGCGATGACAGACGCTCGCCCAAGCCGGGCTGAAAAGCGTGGTGACGTGCGAGACGTAAGTAAGTTCGTGAGTGTCGGCAGCCGTGATCCCAGTCTCCTCGGCAAGCTCCCGCACCGCGGCGACGGCAGGATGCTCGTCTTGCTCAACATGTCCACCCGGAAACGACCACTCGCCACCGAGGTAAAGGTCGGGCGACCGCTTGAGCTGGAGCACTCGGTGATCGTCGCGGACGACGTAGATCACCGCGAAGTCGACGGTCGATGGCATCTATGAACCTACGGGTCGTGTTGCACCTACCAAAGGCCATGATTCAGGACTTCCTTAGCCTGTAAGCCCCAGTCGAGTTCTTCTCGACCACGCGACGAATCGCAAGCATCGTCAGGCGTGCCTGCACCGTCGAGGCAGGAAGCCCTGTCTTCTCGATGAGCGTGTCGATGTCTAGATCACTCGTCTGCAGGCAGGCGGCGATCGTCGCGTCGTCGCCCTCGACTGTTGCGACCGGCTGGGTGGAGGGCACTTCTCGAAACAGCTTCGGCTCGACAGGTTCCTTCGACTCCCGCGTGGGCTGCGGCAGAGGGCCGAGGTCGCCGAGGACGTCGTCGATGTCTGTCGCAAGTCGGGCTCCGTCGCGAAGCAGCTTGAGCGGACCGGCGGCCATCGGGTTGTCGATTCGGCCCGGCAAGGCGAAGACCGGCCGATTGTGTTCGTCGGCGGCGACGCGGGCGGTGATGAGGGCACCGCTCCGCTCGGCTGCTTCGATCACGAGAACGCCACGGCTCAGGCCGGAGATGATGCGGTTGCGACGCGGAAAGTGCTCCCGCCGCGGCTGCGTACCCGGCGGCAGTTCGCTCAAGATCACGCCCCGGCCGCTGGCGATGTTGTTGAACATCGCTTCATTCTCCTCCGGATAAGCCACGTCGCAGCCACAGCCGAGCACCGCGAGCGTTCGCCCTGCTGTCGCTCGCAAGGCACCGCGGTGAGCGAAGGTGTCGACGCCGTACGCCCCGCCGCTGACGACGGTAACGCCATTCTCCGCCAGGCCAGTGGCGAAGCGAGTCGCTTGCTCACGTCCGTACTGCGTCGGCTGCCGGGAACCGACGATGCCGACCGCATGCAGGTCGCGCGGCTCGAAGTCGCCCCAGGCCCAGAGCACGACGGGGGCATCTGTCGCCACCGCCAGCATCGCCGGCCAGTCGGAATCATCAGGCGAAACGACTCGAAGCCCGAGTGACTCCGAGCGGTCGATCAGCCTGGCTGCCTCACGGCGACTCTGCTTGATAGCGGCAACGAGTTCCTTAGCCCGAGTGGCCGAGATCCCCTTGACCGTGCCGAAGTTCTCGCCCTCGCACGCCGCCTCCGCGGAGCCGGCCGCTTGGACGAGGCGGCGGACGCGAACGGGGCCGAGGCTTGGGGTTCGGGAGAGAGCCAGCCAGTCGAGGGTCGCCACGCGCTATTTATACGAGGGCAACAAAGACGCCCCGCACATGATGCGGGGCTGGGGGGGTTTAGCTTCAGGCGATAAAGATCAGTCCGTCTCTTGACCGAGCATCAGGATGATCGGAGCACCGCCACCGGTGCCACCCTTCATGTGGGGGGCGTTGAGGACGCGGTCGATCTGCTCCTTGCTCTCGTAGAGGTGGGCCGTCGTGGCATCGTCCTGATCCTTGTCCATCGACTTGCCGATCTTCTCGGCAAGTTGCCGCGCCTCGTGACGAACCAGGTTGCGCAGGTCGGCGCTCATCAATCGACCAGGCTCGCTGTCTGCCATCGCGAGCAGCGACTTCAGGTGCTGCTGCTGCAAGTTGCGACGAATGCTTGGGATCTCCTCGGCATCGAGGTCCGTCCAGACTGCTGCCGTCACACCATCAAGCAGTTCACCGGCAGTGAAAAGTTCCACGTCTTCCTGGCCGTCTCGCTTGCCCTTGATCTGTGCGTCGTAGACACGTTGCAGGACGTTGGGATCGGTCAGGTGAGACAAGGCCCGGGTCTGAACCCGCAAGATCCAATCATGGGCGGCGAAATCGATGCGGCTGCTAGGCCAGCGGCCGAGATCGCGAGCACGGTCGGCGTGGATGCGGTGCAGCAGGCCTTCCTCGACCTCGAAGAAGTCGTCAGCGAATAGAGTGCTGCTGAGAAACTCAAGCGCATCACGCTGCTTGTCCGCCGGGTACGGGGTCAACCCAGGCAGTGGCTGGCCCTCGGGAATTCCGTCACCGGGTCGACTGCGGCTGAATTCCTGACCACCGACAACGCGGGAGACATAGCTCATTGCACCGGCCTTCTCGAACCAGAGCGACAAGAACGCCTGACGCAGGAAGACGCTCCGCTCGTCGTCAGCCTGGCTCCAGTCCTCGACGCTCGGCAGCAACGACTCGACTAGCTCGATGCGGCTCTTGGCCCAGGCAATGGGATCATCACCCATGTCGAACCGGTTGGACAGCGGATCCGGCGAGAGCGGGCCGCTGGTGTCTTCGTCCGTCGTGTAGGCCAAACCAGGCTGACCACTCCGCGACGCGATCTCCTTAAGTTTCTGGGCCTCCTGACGCCGCGGCAGGATCTTATAACCGTATTCGATCGCCCACATGTCGTACGGACCGAGCACCGGAGAGACAAAGGTTTCGACCTCGCTCGGATCGTCGCCGGCAAAGATGAGCGTCGGGTTGTAGTCCATGACGCTGGCAGTCGTCGGCTCGGTGTTGTCGACGCGACGAGCCTTGATCTCGTCAAGATCCAGCCACGCCGACGCCTTGAAATTGTGCCGCAGGCCGAGCGTGTGGCCGACCTCGTGAGCAACAATTTCCTTGAGAATCAAGCCGAGGAACTTGTCATCCAACGGCTGCTTCGACACTTCACCCGCGTCTTCAATAACGGCCTCAACGGCTTCGCCGGCATCCTCTGCCGCTTCGGCCGCCGACCGAACCGCTTCGGCCACTTCCGGCGGCAGATCCTTGAGCTTCTCCTCCAACGCTGCCGCGATGTCCTCATCCGATGCACTGGCAACCTGCTCGCCTTCGTCAGCCGACGGGTTGCTCGGACGCGTCGACGGCATTGCTGCCATCGCTGCGGCGTAGTGGGCGATGCTCATCTGATGCCGAACGTGCGACGCATGATCGCACAGGCCGTGGCCGATCGCGCTGCGACTCGCGATGGGCGTGTCATCGACGGTGGCGCCTAGTTCAGTAGCCACGCGAGCACGGGCATCGCGGCCAAGGTTGGCGTTGTCGGCTACATTAAGGTTGCTGCCGTCGAGCGAGAACATCGTCTGCTGCCGGGTCGCGATCGCGAGTGCCTGCTCGACTTCGCCGGCATCAACGCCCATCGGCCGGAATTCCGGGTGCTGCTGCCAGAACGCGAGCTGCTCCGGCGAGAAGTCACGAGCCGTCGCCTTCGGGCCGAGCAATTCGAGGTCGTCCTGAAAGAATCGGAGCATTGCGTCATCGAAGATGATGTCCGCATCGAGGATCTGGCCTGTTCGCGGATCGATGCGGCTCGGCCCCATCGCAAAGGCACGGCCACTGACGATCCAGCGGAGGAAGTTGTACCGGGCGTCCTCGGGATCCAGATCGGCGTAGGCGGTATCCGTCTGCTGACGAACTTCGATGGCTCCTTGGATGCCGATCTTCTCGAAGGCTTTGTTCCACTCGTCGATGCCGTCGCGGACGTACTGCCGCCAGCGGATCGGGACTGTGCTTTCGATGTAGAAGACGATCGGCTCCTTGGGCGGGCTCAGCTCGAGCGACGGATCGAGCTTCTGCACGTTCCACCGGCTGATGTAGCGGACGAGCGTCTCGCGAGCATTGAACGGCTTGCCCCAATCCTGGGCAACGCTGTCGAAGTAGCCGACTCGCTCATCAGACATGCGCGGCCGGTAGCCGCTGCCGGTCGGCAGGGCCCGGAAGCTGTAGCTGACGACCGTCGGGACGCCGGCTCCAGCGAATCGCTCTGCCTCGATGAGCACGTTCTCCGGAAAGACCTTGACCTTCGTATGACGCGACAGACTCTGGCTGGCACCGAAGGGCGAGCCGGGCACGCGGATGGCGCTGCCGAGCGTCAGGGGCGTGAGGTCGACCAGCAAGCCGCCGCTGCTCTTGGCCCGGATCGGGAGCGTCACGAGGATCGAGTCGCGGTACGTCCGATCAACGGCATCACCGATGGTGCCGCTGCCCCGGTTGGCGAGGTCCGGAACCATCAGGGCGATCTGCTGACCCCGCCGCTCCATGCGAACGAGGTAGTCGCTCCACTGGAACCCGGCAAGCTGTCCGCTGCCGATGCTGGTGGCGAGCAGAATGTCTTTGCCGAGCAGGGACGACGGGATTTCGCCGTAGATCTCGCCGGGACGCTTGGCCGACTTGTCTGCCGCGTAGTACACGCTGAAGAGCTGGCCTTCCTGGTTTTCGACCTTCGTCAGGTCCTTGACGAACTTGTCCGCCGACGGCAGGTCATCGTTGCTGGCCGACGAATCGCCACCTGAACGGGCGGCCATCATCTGACGGATCTGGTCCGGCGTGAAGCCGGCTTCACCCAATGCGATGGCGGCGTCGATGAGGTCCAGGTCGCTCACCGGCGTGGCGGGCGTGTCAGGCGTCTCATCCGCCAGCACGTCGGCCGGAAGCACAAAAGCAGCCGTCAGAGCCGCGGCCGCACTGGCAGCGAGCAGGCGACGGGCACGAAAGAAAGATCGAGCAGTGTGGGGCATGGGCCGAATGAAGAAAGATGAACCGGTAGAGGGACGGCGACCAGAGGCAGTGGTTGCACCTGATCATCGACCAGCCACCACGAAGTTACACCAATGGCGCGGCACCCTGACGAATCGTCTGATAACGATAAGCCAGGCTGCTTCTAGATGCGTCTGCTGGCGATAAGACGTGCAAGACCCGGCCGTGGTTCGCCCGCCGCATTGTGAGTCGCTCTTGCCGCGGCTACAACATCCGCATGAAGTACCGACGCCTCGGCAACACCGGCATCAAGGTCTCCGAAATCGGCCTCGGCGGGTGGTTGACCTTCGGCAACGCCCTGGGCCGGGATGTCGCGGCAGAGGTGATGGACGAAGCCTTCGACCAGGGCATCACCTACTTCGACAACGCTGATGTCTATGCCAAAGGCGAGTGCGAGGCGATGTGGGGCCACCTGCTCGAGTCACACGACCGCTCGGCCTACGTCTTGGCGACGAAGTGCTTCTTCCCTACAGGCGATGCTCCGACCCAGCGCGGCTTGTCCCGCAAGCACATTGTCGAAAGCTGCGAAGGATCGTTGCGGAGACTGCGAACCAGCCACATCGACGTCTACTACTGCCACCGCTACGACCCCGACACACCGCTCGAAGAGACCATCGCGGCGATGGACGACCTCGTGAAGCAAGGCAAGATCATCTACTGGGCCTTCAGCCAGTGGACGAGCGAGCAAATCCAGGCCTGCCTCGAACTGTGCGACAACGAGGGCTTCTACAAGCCTAAGGCGAGCCAACCGCAGTACAACGCCCTCCAGCGTGACGCCGAAAACATCTTCGAGCTCTGCCACAGCAACGGCATCGGCCAATGCGTCTACAGCCCGATTGCCCAAGGCGTTTTGACAGGCAAGTACAAGCCGGGCCAGCCGATTCCTGGTGATTCGAGGGCTAAGGATGATCGGCAGAACCAATTCATCGGCAGCATGGTCAACGACGGCGACCTGCTCGGACGCGTCGCCAAGCTCGAGCCGATCGCCGAGGAGAACGGCTGCACGATGGCCCAGCTGGCGCTGGCGTGGTGCCTCCGACGCGAGGAAGTTAGCAGCGTCATCGTCGGCGCGAGCAAGGCGAAGCAGTTGGCCGAGAATGTCGAGGCCAGCGGCATCATCCTGGATGACGACATCGTGGCGGCAATCGAGACGGCACTGGCTCAATAGTCGAATCTGCTCACGCCTCACCACCCGTTGTTCCCTCCGGCGAGTTGGCCTACAGGCCACGCATCCTGTATCCTTCCTGATCTATGGCCCGCGTTCTGCTCAACAACGTCACGAAGATCTACCCCGGCAACGTCAAGGCCGTCGATGACGCCAACCTCACCATCGGCGAAGGCGAGTTCGTCGTTCTCGTCGGTCCGTCAGGCTGCGGCAAGTCGACGACGCTCCGCATGATCGCCGGGCTCGAAGAGATCAGCGGAGGCACCATCGCC
>CAYMAS010000074.1:0-11577 GCA_964388485.1 uncultured Tepidisphaerales bacterium
ATTTTGCGAGCATGGCGCGTCGAGTTGCACGCCGGGCGCAGGCCAAGCCCGAGCGGAGCGAAGCGGCCGGTGACGCCGACCACGCCGGCCCCTCGTTCGCACGTCGGGGTCAGGGGCCGAACGTCGAGCACGATCACCGACCGCGGCAACACCGCCAACCGCAATGGCCGCGAGTGCCGTCGCATGAGGCGGGCAAATCCGCCCGGCTGGCGGCATCAGGGAAGGCGAGTCACACGGCACAGCCGAGCGGTGAGGTCGCGTCGGTCATCTGCTGCCATTGGAGAACAGCGGCGGGACACAACGTCGGTGGTAGCTACAACGGGACGACCGGGAACAACATCTCCATAGGGACGGCTGGTGGCGTGGCCGAGCAGCACCGCCAAATGGCTCGCCGTTGGCGAGGGTCGCCGCGGCGTTTTCGACTCACCAGCGGCGCAGCTGGAACGGCTCGCGCCTGCGCCGCACCGTGCTCTCCGAGCCACGGCGGCCCGCGCACGCCCGCCGCCGGGCCGGCCGCCGCGTCAAAGACCGCCAGTGGGCAGCCGATCCGCCTGCACGCTCGGCGGCGGGCGGGGCCGTAGCTCCCACTCCGCCTGCCGGCCGCTCCGGTTCCGCCCGCGTCACTGCCGATTTCTCGCGGCCGCCGGAGCTTGAAGAACGGGTTGTGCGGGACGAGGTACCGCCGCTGGTGGTGATCCAAGTGCGACAGCGCTGCTGCCATCCGCCGGCGGGCCAGGGTCACCGAGGCGTCGCCGGCGTCACCCAGTGCCTGCAGCAGGTCGCGGTAGCGGACGGCATCGCGGCGCTCGAGGCAGACCAGCTTCGGCTAGGTGTCGAGGCCGACCCGCTGATAAGCTCGCCGCGTCTCATCGTTCTCAATGCCGTTGAGCCAAGCGGCCGGTTCGGCTGTCAGCCGCGGCCGCGGGGCGTCGAGGTCCACGCGCTCCGCACGCGGCCTCGACCTGCGAAATGGGGCGGAGCCGCTGCGGGGATGAGGCGACGAGGCGGGTGGTGCGGGGACCACCGGCTGCGCATCCAACGGCTCGACGAGCTCAGGGAACAAGTGCGGCTGCCAGAGCCGTCGCGGACGGACGTCAGCGTTCTTTGAAGATTCTGGAGGGCTGTTCGTCCAACCGCTCACGCCTTCTGCGGCCGGCGTACCCGCAGCACGCGAATTCGCAGGCCCGGCATCCGTCGTAGCGCGCCGAGCGTGACGATCTGGCTGAAATGCAGGCGGTCCGTCGTCTTGATCTCCACCAGGTCGGCACCGCCTCGCGCTCCGATGAGCGTAAGGTTTGGCCAGCCGGACCCGTAGGCACCGGGCAAGCTCAGGTGCAGCGCAAGCACATCGCGGAGGACGTGCCTCCCGACGTGGTCGAGCAGACGCACGGCCTCGATTGAATTGAGTCGGTTAGCGGGGTGGTCGGAGAACATGCCGACGTTCCATCGGCCGAGTCTCGTCCACGCAGCGCAGAAGGTCTTCGCGTCAATGCTGTCGACGCTCTTCAGCATCGTCGCCGGGAGCGACGGGCAGTCGTCGAGCAGAAACCGGTAGCCCGCGAAGTGGCTGTAGAGGTAGGAGCGGGCTTTCGCTTTGTCGGCCCAGGCTTGAGCTGCGGCTTCTCGCAGGCACGGCAGCACGAGGGCATGAATCAGCGCATGCAGTGTTCGACCTTCATCGGCAAACGCCTGAACATGTTCGTCGCCGAGCACCTGTGCCGCGGCATCCTCTGGACGGTTCTGCCAACGAAGCATGTGCTCCTCCAGCGGCAGGTCGAGCTGGTCGCACTGTTCGCGGAGTGGGAGTAGCTCGATCGCAGCGACACGCCCGCATGGCGTCAGTCGATCAGCACTGTCAAGCAGACCGCGGCGTACAAGCGCGGCCGCGGAACTCCGACTGATTCGAGTGCCCGACGAAATATCCCGAACGAACTCTCGCAGCGCACGTCGCATCGCGGGCGAGAGCCGAAGTTCCTCGCGAGAGAAGTCAAGTTGCCAAGGGTGTTCGCTCATCCAGATGCTGAGGCCGGACGGAGAGACGCTGCCTTGCCTTCGGCATCCGCTCCTGCCAAGACCACGCTTTTTGACTACGTAAGACAGCACCGGATAGATTCTTGCTTCCAGAAGTAAGCTGGCCACGAGGCTGCCCACTTTAAGCAAGCGAGACGCCATCAGCTGTGTGACTCATCAGTTTCTGAAGTCTCCTTTATCAAGAAGAAGTATGCGTACCGCTCGTCGCCTACGAGCTCGTCCACCGGCACGAGCGATACTGCGACAGGTCGCAGTCCGGTTGAGGCGGCGAGCTTCCAGAACTCGTCAATCTCGAACAGGGTCGTGGCGCAAAGGTTCAGGCGGTACGCCCAACGGCGAGGCCGGGTCCGCCAATCGCTCGTCACGTACTTGATTTGAAAGAACGCAATGCCCCCGGGTCGCAGCAGGTCGCGGGCGATCCTCAGCAACCGCTCGACGTAGTGCTTGCTCGGCAGCAGCTCCACGACGTAGAGGCATAGAAACAGATCTGCTAGCCCGTGGTCCTGCTTGACCGTCGCGGCTGTCATCTCCGGCTTGTCCGCGTCGGCAAGCACGCCCGTAAACCGGTCACCGAGATTCGCTGCGTCGACCTGAGTCTGGCACTCATGGAGGCTCGCCGGGGAGATGTCGATGCCGACGACCTGATCGGCCTCCCGGCCAAAGGCAACAGCGTTCGCGCCGCCACCACAACCCCACTCGATGATGCGCGGGCGCGGCTTCGGCTGCTCGGGGCTGCCCGTGGGCATCATGCGGCGGAGCATCTCGACGTGCCGTCGGCCGATGGCGGCCCAGTTGTCTTCGCCAATGGCACTACCGCGCCAGTGTGAGTTCATCTGATAGCGCTGGTCGTCGTCAACCGCACCGTGGCGGGTCCAGTAGGCCCGCGCGTCGCGTTCGATTGCGCGGTCGGACTGGCGGATTCCAATGAGTTGGCTGCCGCGGATAATTGCGGGCTTGAGAAGGCTTTTGAAGGTGTGCATTTTCTCTCCATCGAGAAGCCCACGCTCCCACGGCAGGGAAGCGCGGGCGGACCCAGGCTTGCCGGATTGGCCAGCAAGGAGCGGTGTTATGGTTTCAGTCAGAGCTTTGGCTTGACCGATCCGGTTACGGTTGTTCCGTCGGAGCGTTCGATCTCGACCCACCACATCACGTTCTCCGGCAGCGGGTCGGGGGCGACCGCGTGTGCGTTGAAGGCGTTGCTGGACGCGGAGTAGTCGGCCTTGGTGACGAGGTACTGGTCGCGGTCCTCCGTGCCGAGCCAGACGCGGACGATCGTTTCGCCGTTGTCGTTTTCGGGCAGCATAACGACGAGGTGGCCCTCCTTGCCGGCGGCGACGGGTCCGTGACCTTGCGCGAATTCCACCTCCATGTCGCCGATCGTCGCCGTTCCGAGCGACTCGGTCGGCTCTTCGCTCGGAGTGCTGCCGTGGGCGGCATGGGTGGTGCCGTCATCGTGTGTGTGCGCATCTTCCGACGCGGCGTCCGCGGGAGCATCGTCGCCGTGTGCGGCGTGCGTGCTGCCGTCCGCGTGAGCATGGCCACCCGCGGCGGACGACTCGGCGGCGGGCTCGCCCTCCGCACCGTGGGCGGCGTGGGTCGATCCGTCATCGTGGGTGTGGTCTCCCTCTTCGCAGCCGATGAGGGCGAGGCCGGCGAAGGCCGGGAGAAGGACGGCGGTCTTGAGTGTTTTGTTCATGGTTTGCCTTGGGTCTAAGAACAGGTGGGCTCACGCAGGCTGCGCCTGCGCGGGGACGGCGGCGGGTTCGGTCCGCCGCTTGAGCTGGGGAAGCCGGTGCAGGGCGTAGTAGCCCGCCGGCACGACGACGAGGTTGAGGAACGTGCTGGTCAGCAGGCCGCCGAGAATGACGACCGACAGCGGGGCGAGGATCTCGTTACCCGGCTCGTCGCCCTTGAGGACGATCGGCACGAGCGCGAGGGCTGCGGTGAGGGCGGTCATGAGGATCGGCACGAGCCGCTCGGCCGACCCCTGCACGATCGCGCGCTCCAGCGGCACGCCGTCGACCTCCATCAGGTGGCGGTAGTGGTTGACGAGCAGGATGCCATTGCGGACGGCGATGCCGAAGAGCGTGATGAAGCCGACAAGGCTGGCGATGCTGATGACCGGGGCGACGTACCGCCCGCCGAGGCCCAGCAGCGCCGCCGCGTTCGAGAACATGTTCGGCGACTCGACGAGGAAGATTGCGACGATGCCGCCGATCAGCGCCAGCGGCAGGTTCACCAGCACGAGCAGCGCGACCTTCGGCGAGCCGACCGCGACCTGCAACAGGACGAACATGATCACGAGCGTCAGCCCGCTGAACAGGGCGATCGTGCGCGACGCCGACTGCTGGGCCTCGAACTGACCGCCGTAGTTCACGGTGTAGCCGTACTGCTGGACGATCGGGTCCACGCGGGCCTGCACCTCTTCGACGAGGTGGCCGAGGTTGTAGCCCTCCTCGACGTTGAGCGACACGACGGCCTTGCGGCGGGCGTTCTCGCGGGTGATGAGGTTGCTCGCCATCTCCGGCCCGATGTCGGCGACGCTGCCGAGGCGGACGAGCGCGCCGCCGCGTCCGCGGAGGACGAGGTCACGCAGGTCCTGCACGCTGTCGCGGCGCTCGTCGTCGAGGCGGACGGTCAGGTCGTATCGCCGCACGCCCTCGTTCACCTCGGCGACGGTCACGCCGTACATGGCGTTGCGCACCTGTTCGGCGGCCGAGCGCGGCGTGAGCCCGTAGGCGGCGAGGGCACTCGGGCGATACTCGACCGGCAGCGATTGGATCATCACCTCGCGGTTGGCGGCCACGTCGCGGGCACCGGGCAGCGGTTCCAACGCCGCCTCGATCTCCTTGGCGATCTGGCGAAGCGCGTCGAGGTCGTCGCCGTAGACGCTGATCGCGATGGCCGCCGGCGTGCCGGAGAGGATGTGGCTCAGGCGGTGCTCGATCGGCTGGCCGACGTTGGTCGTGATGCCAGGCACCTGTTCGAGAACCTGCGTGATCTGGCCGCGCACCTCGTCCTTGTCGAAGCCGGCCTTCACCGTCACGTCGATCTCGCTGTTGCTGACCGGCTCGGCGTGCTCGTCGCGCTCGGCCCGGCCGGTGCGGCGGGTTACGCTGCGCACGCCCTCAACCTGCAGCAGCCGGTTCTCGATCGCGCCGGCCATGCGGTCGCTCGCCGCCAGTGACGTGCCGGGCGGGGCGAACAGCCCGACGGTGAACGTGCCCTCGTTGAACTCCGGCAGGAACGACGTGCCGAACGTGCTGCCGAGCCACAACGCCCCGATGCTCGCAATCGCCGCGGTTCCCAGCACGGCCCACCGCAGGCGAATCGCTGCCCGCACCGCCGGCTCGTAGCCCTTCTTCAGCCACCGCACCAGGAACGACTCCCGCTCGCCGTGGCCAGCGTTCTTCGGCTCACGCAGCAGGTACCGGCACATCGCGGGAGTCACCGTCAGCGCCACCAGCAGTGACGCCAGGATCGACACCACGAACGCGATGCCCAGTGGCCGGAAGAAACGCCCCTCGATCCCGCCGAGGAACATCAATGGCAGGAACACCAGCGCGATGATGATCGTCGCGAACACCATCGCCGGCCTGATCTCGTTGCTCGCGTCGAGGATCACCTTCAGCCGCGGCTGCCGCTGATCCTCCGGCAGAGCCCCGTTCTGGTTGAGCCTGCGGAAAACGTTCTCGACGTCGATGATGGCGTCGTCGACGAGCGAACCGACGGCAATGGCCAGGCCGCCGAGGGTCATCACGTTGATCGACATGTCGAGCGCATTGAGCGCCAGCAGCCCGATAGCCAGCGACAGCGGCAGGGCGGTCAGCGTGATGACGGTCGTGCGCACGTTCAGCAGGAACAACACGAGGATGACCGAGACGATGATCGCCGCGTCGCGGAGGGCGTGGACGACGTTGGTGACCGACAGGTCGATGAAGTCGGCCTGCCGGAAAATTTCGCGGTTGAGCACGATGCCCGCCGGCAGCGAGGCCTCGGTGTCGTCGAGCATCATGTCGATCTGCTCGGTGACGTTGAGCGTGTTCGTGCCGGGGGCCTTCTGAACCGTCATCACCACCGCGGCCGCGCCGGCGTCGGCACCGGTGCCACGTTTCGGGGCCGGGGCGAGGGCGACGTCGGCGACCTGGCCGATCGTCACCGGGGCACCGTTGTGGTACTTGACCACCGTGCCGGCGATGTCAGAGACGCCGCGGACCTTGCCGCTCTGGCGGATCGGCAGCTCCATACCGTCCACGTCCGGCAGGTATCCGGCGCTGAGCGTGCTGTGCGACTCGTAGGCCGCGTCCACCACGTCCTGCACCGTCAGGTCGTACAGCCGCAGCTTTTCCTGCTGCACGCTCACGCGGTATTCGGGCAGCTCACCGCCGATGACGCTGATCTGGGCGACGCCGGGGATGGCGACCAGGCGGTTGCGCAGGTCGTACTCGGCGAACGCCCGCAGCTCCAGGTCGCTGACCTCGTCACCGGGGCTGCTCAGGGCGAGCAGCATGATCTCGCCGGTGATCGACGTAATCGGCGTCATCTCCGCATGCGTTTCGGGCGGCAGGCTCTCGCGCACCGCGTCGAGCCGTTCGCCGACGAGTTGGCGGGCGCGGTAGATGTCGGTGCCCCACTCGAACTCGACGTAAGCGATGGACAGGCCGATGGCGCTGCTGGTGCGTACCCGGCGCACGCCGGGGATACCGTTGACAGCCGTCTCCATCGGGAAGGTGACATGCTGCTCGACCTCGTCGGCTGCGAGCCCGCCCGCCTCGGCCATGATGACAACGGTCGGCGCGTTGAGCTCCGGAAAAACGTCCACCGGCACCTGGGGCAGCCGCGCCCCGGCCCATACGAGGAGCGCGGCGGCGAGCACCAGCACCAGCGCCGCACGGTCGATCGAAAACTGAATGAGTCGTGAGAGCATGCGTAAGGCCTTGGGGGCTCAGTGAGATTCGTGGAAAGCGCCGTCGGCGTGGAAGTGGCCGCCTTCTTGTTGCGTGCCGGCCGAGGCAGTGGCGAGCTTCAACTCGTACACGCCGTCGAGCACCACCTCGTCGCCGAGCCGCACGCCGCTGTTGACGACGATCCACCGGCCGTCGCTCGCGCCGAGGTCGGCCTCGACGCGCGTCGCCCGGTTGGGGTTGTTCGCGTCGCGCCGGAAGAAGACATCGACCAGCCCGTTGCGGACCACGGCCGACTCGGGGATGGCGAGCCGCGGCGTGGCGGTGCTGTCGACCGTGACTTCGAGAAAACCGGACACGCCGGGACGTGCCCAGGTGACGGACTCTTCCGGTCGGGCGACGAGGGCGACCGTCCGCTGCTCGGGATGGGCTTCAAGGCCGACGACCACGTCCGCGGGCAGGGCGGCATTCGCGCTTGTCCCGCGCGTGCTCGGCGGAACGATGCTGGCCGGCGCGTCGGTGTTGATGCGCGACAGGTCGTCCTGCAACGCCAGCGCCCGGAAGCGCAGTTGGGTCGGGTCGGTCGTAGTGAGCACGAGCCCCGGTGCTTCCACATAGGCACCGTTGGTCGTCGCAAGCGATTCAACGATGCCGGCCTCGGTCGCCTTCACCTCAATCGCCTCCACCGCGCGATAGCGGGGCCGCTGCTCCCCCTCGTGCTCCACCGCGTCCGTCAGCGTCGTCTCGTCCAAGCCCGTCGCCACCGCAGCGCGGTGGATGGCATGCTCGTGCTGTGACCGGGCATTGCCGAGTCGGGTGCGGGCGAGCTTCGTCTCCGCGGCCATGCGGGGCAGCGCCGCCTCCAGCTCCGCGACCGTGACGCCCAGTTCCGCCCGGCGCACCTCGGCGCTCGCCAGCGCCTCCACCCGTTGCCTCGCCGAATCGAGCTTCGCCTGTGCCTCCTGCTCCGAGGCCTCGGCGACCTCGATCGACGCCTCCGCCGCCGCGATCGCCTGTTCGGCCTCGAGAATCTCGTGCTGCAATTCCGGCCACTCCGGCGAGACGAAGCGGTAGAGCACCTGCCCCGGCTCCACGCGGTCGTACTGGCTGACGAAGAACTCGATCCGCCCCGGGAGCATCTGGCGGTACTCGTGGCGGGCAAGCGGGTCGACCTCGAAGCTGCCCGGCAGACGCAGCGTGTTGGCGACAGGCCGCTTCTCGACCGTGGCGAAGGTGATGCCAAGGTTGCTCCGCACGGTCGGCGGGATCTCCACCACGCCCGGCGGGGTAGCCGAGGAAGCGGCCTTTTCTGCAGCTTCCGTCTGCGCCTGGGCGGCGGGCTCGGAGCAGCCGACGATGATCGACACGGCGGCCAACGCCGCCGCTGTAAGAAGTAGCGTGCGTTTCATGGTTGGTTCCTGACTGAAGGTTGGGTCGTGGCCGAGCCGGGGCGGGCCACCGGCGGGTCGAGCAGGTCGTCGATCGTGATGCCCGCCTCGCCGGCTTGAAGTCGGGCTTCGACGGCGTCGCGGCGGAGGTTCAGCGACGCCCGGAAGACGTCGCTCAGGACGAGCACGTCCAACTCGCCGAGATTCGCTAGTTCACGGATCGCTGATTGCTGTCGCTCGACGAGCGGTCGGACGTCCTCGTCGAGTACCCGCAGCTTGGCCACCGCGCCGCCGAGCAGCAGGCGTGCCTCGACATAATCCGAAGCGAGTTCCTCCACCGCCGCCTCGGCCTCGGATCGGGCGGCGAGCCGCGCCGCATCCGCCTCGGCGATGCCGCGGCGATTGCGGTTGTAGATCGGGAGCGGCAGCAGCGTCAGGCCAACGCCGAGGCGGGTCTGATCGTCTTCACCTTCGTACCGCGGGCCGATGAACAGGTCGGGAAACTGCCGACGGACTTCAAGTCGCAGCCGGCGCTCGGAAGCCTCGTACGCCGCCTCCGCCAGGAGCGCATCCGGGTGTCGCAAGAGCACGTCCGCCGACGGCAGTTCCGGCGGCGACGCCGGCCTCACGGTGAGCGGCAGCGGCACAAGGTCGATCTCCGCCATCGGCAGCAGCCCCATCGTCTCCAGCACGGCCGCCCGTGCGAGAGCCACGTTCGCCTCGGCTTGTGCCAGCTCCGCCCGTCGGGACGCCGCCTCGATCGCCAGCAACCTCGGCTCCGTCGGGGCGACCTCGCCCGCCACGGCCAGCCGCTCCGCCGTCTCGATCACGGCTGCCAAAGCGTCCAGGTAGTCGTTGAGGATCTCGACCCGTTCCAACGCCGCCGACCACCGCAGCCAGCGTCGCCGGAGCTCCAGGATCGCGTCGTGCTCCGCGGCCACGGCCCGCCGCCACTCCAGCCCGGCCTCGGCCCCGGCCACGTCCCGTTCCAGCCCGAGCCGCCCAGATAGCGGCAGCGTGAACCCAATCCCCGCCCCGAAGATCCAAGGCTCCTCGACGTCCTCGACCACCCGCAGCACCTCCACATCCACGAGCAGGTCGTCCAACAGTCCGGCGAACGAGACCGTCGCCGCCTGCCCCAACGCGCGGCCCCGGGCGATGCGCACGTCTCGGTTCAGCACGAGCGCGACCCGTTCGGCCTCGTCGAGCGAGAGCGTCCCGCTCGGCCGCGTCGTCGCCGTTGACGCGCCGACCGGATCGAGCAGCGTCAGCGCCGCCTCGACCGCCGGCCGGAGCATTTCCGGCCGCGATGCTGACTCGGCATCGCGCTGCGGCAGCGAGCGCAGGTGGTCCGCCAAGCCGAGCGGCTTTGCTTCATATGTCGCGCACCCGCCCAGCAAGGGCACGGCGGCAACCAGCAACGCGAGGCGTTGCTTCAACGGGTTGGAAGGCACGATGGGGTCTCGACGAAGGGCAGGAAAGACGGAGACCACCCCGGCGGCCAAGCGGCACCGGCGGCGGGAACGAAGGTCTTTCAGCTCTTCAAGTCAGACGCACGACGGACGCAGCCACCGAATGCGCATGATGGGCCGCGAATGGCACCGCCCCGGCGACCGGCGTGAGCGAACGCGGCGGAGCGACTTCAATGTGGTCGCTCCACGTCCACGCGAGTGCGGTACTGGAGAAAGCAAGTGTGGCGAGCACGTCGCAACCCAGACCCCGCTGCTGCGATCGCAGCGGAACTTCGGACCAGCGGGCGTCGTGGCCGTGTTTCGTCATTTGCAGTGCAGGCGAGCCATCCGGCGAGTCTGCCCGGTCCAGCGTGCCGCCGCCGGCCAACAGTCCGTGGGCCGGTTCGTGTTCGTGGTGCTCGCCGTGTGCGTGCGCGTGTGCGTGCGGGCAGCTGGCGGTTGAAGCCAGGTGAGAGTGCCCGTCAGCTCCGAACACGACTGCGCGGCCAACGCCGGGCACCCCGATGATCATCAGGGTGCAGGCAAGGGCGAGGAACTTGTGCGTCATCAGCCGGAGCACGGTCAAAGGGTAGGCTTTGCGGCGGAATCTGCCAACACCGTTGATCCGGCGGTCGGCGAAGCCGATCGAGCGACGCTCCACCGCTTGGCGCCGTAGAACAGCACTGGGTAGATCAGCAGCTCCAGCAGGAAGCTCGTCACGAGGCCGCCGACCATCGGGGCGGCGAGGCGGCGCATCGTGTCGGCACCGGCACCGGTGGCGAACAGCAGTGGCAGCAGGCCGGTGAAGGTCGTGACGACGGTCATCGTTTTCGGGCGGATTCGCTGCACCGCGCCGTGGTGGATGGCGTGCCAGAGGTCGTTGCTGTCGCGCATACGGCCGCGTTTCTTCGCGTCCTCGTAGCTGTTGTCGAGGTAGAGCAACATGACCAGTCCGGTCTCGGCGTCGAGGCCCGCAAGCGCGATGACGCCGACCCAGACGGCTAGCGACAGGTTGTAGTCGAGCAGGTAGACGAGCCACATCGCCCCGACCAGCGAGAAGGGCACCGCCAGCAGGACGATCGCCACGCGCAGCCAGCTTCGCGTGGCGAGGTAGAGCAGCAAGAGGATCGCCGCGGCCGCGAGGGGGATGGCGATCATCAGCTTCGCCCGCGCTTCCTGCATGTACTGGTACTGGCCGCTCCACGCGATGCTGTACCCGGCCGGCAGGTCGACGGTCTCGGCCACGACGGCCTTGGCATTCTCGACGTAGCTGCCGATGTCGACGTTCGCGATGTCGACGTAGACCCACGCCGTCAGCCGGGCGTTCTCGCTCTTGACCATCGGCGGCCCCGGCTCGAACGACAGGTCGGCGAGCTGGCCCAGCGGCACTTGAGCGCCCGTCGGCGTGCTGACGAGGGTCCGGCGAATCGCGGGCAGGTCGTCGCGCAGCTCGTTCGGGTAGCGGAGGTTGACCGGGTAGCGCTCCAGCCCCTCCACGGTCGTCGTCACGTTCATGCCGCCCAGGGCGGACATGATCGTGTCCTGCACGTCGCTGACGCTCAGGCCGAAGCGGGCGATGGCGTCGCGGTTGATGTCGACGTCGAGGTACCGGCCGCCGGTCGTCTTCTCGGCGAAGGCGCTCGTCGTTACGCCGGCCGTCCGCGGGTCGCTCTTGAGCGCGTCAGCGATCTGCCCGGCGACGTCGCCGAGCGTCTGAAGGTTGTCGCCCATGACCTTCACGCCGATCGGCGTGCGGATGCCGGTCGAGAGCATGTCGATCCGCGTGCGGATCGGCTGCGTCCA
>CAYMAS010000075.1:0-11447 GCA_964388485.1 uncultured Tepidisphaerales bacterium
CGGCGGATACGACCACCGCCCAGCGAATCAGCCAGATGGCCGGGACGGTCACGGAGTACCGACGCAGCTACGGCCGGAGCGGGCGCTTCGACGCCACGCGAAGCATCAACTACAGCGAGCAGACACGGCCGCTCTTGAGCCCCGGCGACGTCCGGGAGCTGCCGTACGACGAGCAACTCTTGTTCGTCACCGGTCACCCGCCGCTGCGCTGCCGCAAGGTGCGGTACTGGACCGACCGCCTGTTCAAGCCACGACTTCTTCCGGCACCAAAGCACGTTCCGTGGACGCCGAGCGACGCCGGCTTTTGGACTGGCGTGGTGCCGGTCGAGGAGGCACCGCCGCACGAAGCGGACGACGAGGAGTCACCAAAGCCGACGCCGCAGAAAAGGCGGACCCCCGAGCCGTCAACGATCGTCGCCGTAGAGGGCGGTCCACCCGACGCGCTTGAAGCCTTCGGTGACGTCATGAAGGACACGCTCGCCGAGGCCGACGACGACCGCGCGTTCGGCTACTGAACCTGCCGCACGCCACCCGCTGGAGATCATCTATGCCCACGTCGACCCGACCCCAAAAATCTTCATCCGACGGCCGAACGCGGCCCGTCCTTAGCGTCACCGTGCCCGCGGACCTGAAGGCGGCGCTGCAGCGCGAGGTCCGCGACCGCGGCCTGCCGAACGTTTCCGCCGGCGTCACTCAACTCCTCGACGAAGCCCTCGGCGACAGTGCTCGCGGTCGTCGTGAGGACGTGCTGCTGGCACAGGTCCGCACGCTAGGCCTTCGCCTCGCCAAGCTGGAGACCGACCTCCGCGCCCGCGACACGCTCATCGTGGAGTTGCTCACGACGCACCTGCGCGTCTTCCTCAGCTACACGCCGCCCCCGGACGCAGACGAGCGGGACGAGTTGAAACGATCTGCCCTCGAACGGTTCTCCCGCCTGATGGACGGCGTCGAGCAACGCCTCGCGGCCGGCGAAGCGGTGTTGGATGAGGTGCCGGAGCTTGTAGCGGAGGGACCGACCAGGTCGCCCAGCTAACCACACTTGCTTGCAGTTGCCAGGATCTAAGGAGAACAGGCAGTTGCATGTCGATGTAGCTGCAGCGAGTACTGCTCAGAGAATTTTTCCAAATGCGCTCTTGCAGCGAACAGCGTGGTAGGTATAAGTTAGGTTGTAAGCGATACCCGCAGATGACGACTCAGCCGTTGCCAACCCGACTCGACACCAGCCTCCGCCGGGCACTCGGCGCGGCAGTGGTGTCGGCATTGGAAGACCCGGCGACCGTCGAGCTGTATCGCAATCCCGATGGACGCGTGTGGCGGGAATCGCACGGGGCGGGGCGAGTGGAGCTTTGCCGGATGGACGACGCTGCAGCAGAACAGGTCCTGCGGTACGCGGCATCGACCATGAGCGACGCGGTGAACCGGCAGCGGCCGAACGTGTCGGCGACGTTGTTCGGCGGACGCGTGCGGTTTCAAGGGTCGCTTCCGCCGGTGGTGGCATCACCGATGTTCGTGATGCGCGTGGCGAGCGCGAGCGTGATTCCGATCGAGACGTACGTCGAGCGGGGCGTGATACCAGCGGGTTGGGCTGGAATACTGCGGTCGGCGGTGGCGGAGAAACAAAACGTACTCGTCGCCGGCGGGACCGGTAGCGGCAAGACCACATTGCTGAACGCGCTCATCGGCGAAGTCAGCGACGACCGTGTCGTGACGATCGAGGACACGCGCGAACTACATGTCACGGCAGCGGATCATGTCGCGCTCGTGACCAAACCGACGGAGCCGCGGGTGTCGATGGGCGAGCTCGTGCGGCTGACGCTACGGATGCGGCCTGACCGCATCCTCGTCGGCGAAGTCCGCGGCGGCGAAGCGCTTGATCTCGTGAAAGCCTGGAACACCGGACACCCCGGCGGCCTCGGCACGATTCACGCTAACAGCGCGGCTGATGCGCTGCAGCGGTTGGAAGACCTGATCGGCGAGGTCGTGGCAAACGTGCCGCGACGAGCCATCGCGGCAGCGGTTGATCTAATCGCCTTCATCCGACGCGAGCCGTCGGCTGCGGCGGGCCGGCGGGTGACAGAGCTCGTCCGTGTCGTCGGTCTCCGGCCGGACGGCGAGTACGACGTGCGGCCGATGGGAGAGGATGCCGCCCGTTCGGCGGCTTGAAGGCTTCAGGGGGAAGGCGCTGGCGAAGGACCGCTCGCGTGATACAGCACACAAAACCCGCGGCCGCCACGAGGGCGACCGCGGGCGGATTCGGAGCGGCGGGATGTTCCCGCCGCCGCGTTAGCCGCGGGACGTGCCGTTGCACCGGCGACTCCCGCTTGACCTGGGGCCTTACGGCCCCGAGGAGTACCCATGATCCACCACAACTCGCGGGGCGTCAACGCCCACGCTACCGCCGCTCGCCTGCGGCGACAAGGTCCTGTTCTGCCCGGTCTGCGGCAGTTTCTGACAAGTCCGTCCACCCTCCGTGTTGCTGCGGTCGCCACCGTGCTATTGACGGCTGGCCCGGCCTTCGCGGCCGACTCCGGCGGCGACCCGATGCCGTGGGAGGGGCCGATGGACCGGATGCTGAACTTCTTCACCGGCCCATTCGTGCGCATCGCGGCGATCATCGCCATCGTGCTGCTCGGTATTGGCATGGCTTTCAGCGAGAACGGCACCGGTATGCGGAAGATGGTCACCGCCTTCTTCGGCCTTGCCCTCGCATTCGGCGCGGCCACCTGGGGCCTGAGCTTCTTCGGCTTCAGCGGCGGGGCGGCCGTGCCCATGCCTGATGAGGTCGAGGTGATCGAGGTGACGGACGCCGCTTCACCCGACGCCGTTGACGAGGTGGCGCGGTGAGCCGCCTGGAGCAGGTCGAAGCCCCCGACGGCTTCCTGCAGCCGGTGCGGCAAGCCTTGATCCAGCCGGTGCTGGTCGCAGGTGTGCCGCGGGCTTTTGCGATCCTCAACGTGACGGTGGCGATGGCCCTTGGACTCGGCGCCCATCAGGTCCTGATCGCCGTCCCGCTCGCGTTCGGCCTGCACCTTACCGCTGTCGTGCTGACGAAGCGCGACCCACTCTGGCTCGACGTGCTACTCCGCCACTTGCGCGGCCCACGCCGCCTCGGTTCCTGACCCCACCCCCTCCCACCACACCCTCCTCAACCCGCGCGTGGCAGGGCGGAAGCTCCGCCACACGCTTTGACCCCCGACGCTGAACCGGCACCCGCCGGCATCGAGGTCCGCATGTTTCGACTGACCGACTACCAACAGCCCGAGCCGATGCTGGCCGACCACCTGCCGTGGTTCGCGCTCGTGAATCCCACGACCCTGCTGAACAAGGACGGCAGCTACTCGACGGTCATCCGCTACCGCGGCCCCGACATCGACTCGACCACCGAGCACGCGCTGCTCGGCCTGCGGCAGCAGCTCAACAACGTCCTCATGCGGCTGGGCGACCGGTGGTGCCTGCACTTCGAGGCCCGCCGGCAGCCGACCGACGCGTACCCCGCCGGCGACTTCGACCGGCCGGCCGCGGCGCTGATCGATCAGCAGCGCGCCCGCCGCTTCGCCGGCGGCAGCCAAGCCTTCGAGACGACGACTTACCTCACGCTGACCTACCTGCCGCCGGAGGACCGCAGCAGCAAGCTCGCCGACCTGTTCGTCGAACTGCCGCCGGATGAAATCAAGCCCAACCCGCAGCGGCAGTATTACGACCAATACCTCGCCACGGTCGACAAACTCTGCAGCCTGCTGGCCGGCTTCTGCCCGCTGGTGGAGGTACTCGCCGGCGATGACGTTGTGACCTTCCTTCACGGCAGCATCAGCCCCCGTCCGCACCGCGTCGCCACGCCGGTGGGCGCGACGCCGGACCTGCCGCCGATGTTCCTTGCTGAGCGGCTTTGTGATGCACCACTGGAAGCCGGCCTCGGCTTGAAGCTCGGCGACCACTACGTCGCCAGCCTCGGGATCCGCTCTTGGCCGCACGCGACGTTCCCCGGCATCCTCGCCCGACTCTGCGGCTTGCCGATCGCGCTGCGTTGGACGACGCGGTGGCTGCCGATGGACCGCATGAAGGCGGAGAAGAACCTGACCGCCCTCAAGCGACACTGGTTCCAGAAGCGCAAGAACCTCATGACGATGATGCGCGAGGTCGCGACGAAGGAGGAATCCCAGCTCGAAAGCAGCGACGCCACCAACAAGGCGAGCGAGGTCGAAGAAGTGCTGGCGTTGCTGGGCGCAGATGAGGCAGCCGTCGGGCACCTGACCATGAGCGTGCAAGTCATGGCCGAAACCGAAGAGGCCGCGCTGGCTAAGGCCCGGCTCGTGCAGGAAGTCACCGACGGTCTCGGCTGGGTCACGGAGGTCGAGCGGGCCAATGCCCTGCAAAGCTGGCTCGGCAGTTTGCCCGGCCACGCCTACGCCGACGTGCGCCGGCCGACGATAAATTCGTTGAACCTCTGCGACGTCGTTCCGCTGGCCCAAGCGTGGCGGGGCGACACATGGAACGAGCACCTTGCCGCGCCTTGCCTGCTCCAAGCCCGCACCGACGGCAGCACGCCGTTTGCCCTGAACCTGCACGTCGGCGACGTCGGCCACACGCTCGTCGCCGGGCCAACCGGCGCGGGCAAGAGCACGCTGCTCAACCTACTCGCGGCTCAATGGCTTCGGTACGACGGGGCGCAGGTCTACTTCTTCGACAAGGGCGGCAGCTGCCGCGTGCTGACCTACGCGATGGGCGGCGACTTCTTCGACCTTTCACTCGAAGGCGTCGCCGACGAATCGGCCGAGAGCGTCAGCGGGTTCCAGCCGCTCGCGCAGCTCGACACCGACGCCGACCGCGCCTGGGCCGCCGACTGGCTGGCGGCGCTGGCTGAAGGCGAGCGGCTGCGCATCGACGCCGGCCGACGCTCGCTCATCTGGGAAGCCGTCACCTCGCTCGCGCACAGTCCGGCCGGCGAGCGGACGCTCAGCGGGTTCTGCCACATCGTGCAGGACACCGAGCTGCGTGAAGCCCTCGCCCCGTTCTGCATCGGTGGGAGCTTCGGCCGTCTGTTCGACGCCGAGCACGACCCGCTGCAGGAAACCGGCAGCAGCCGGCGGTGGCAGGCGTTCGAGATGGAGGAGCTGATGGGCCACCCGCGGGCCGTCGCCGCCACGCTCGGCTACCTGTTCCACGCGCTCGAAGCCCGCTTCGCCTCGGAAGAGAGCGGTGGCAAGCCGACGTTGCTTGTGCTGGACGAGGCTTGGCTGTTCCTCGACCACCCGTTGTTTGCGAGCAAGATCCGCGAATGGCTGAAGGTGCTGCGCAAGCGGAACGTCGCGGTGGTCTTCGCAACCCAGAGCATCGCCGACATCGCCGAGAGCCCGATCGCTCCGGCGATCATCGAGAGCTGCATGACACGCATCCTGCTCCCGAACGCTACCGCGGCGGAGCCGGCCACGCGGGCGGTCTACGAGCGAATGCTCGGCCTGAACGCGCGTCAACTCCGCGTGTTGGCCTCAGCCACGCCCAAGCGACAGTACTACTACACCAGTTTGCGCGGCAGCCGGTTGATCGACCTGGACCTGTCGAAGACGGAGCTGTCGCTGGTCGCAAGCAGCACGCAACCGGAGCAACTCACTGCTCGGCGTCTACGGGAGGAGCATGGGGCGTCACGTTTCTGCGCCGCTTGGTTGCGTCACAACCAGCTCGCGTCCGCGGCGGATGAAGTGGCGGAGGCATCGAAGCAGCAAGCACCCGCAGCGACGCCGCTGCAAGACACCTACCCGGACCCGGCCCACGCCGAGGTCGCGTCACCTGAACTGGAGACAGCGTAATGAGACACCACCGAAAAATCGCGGCCACCGTCGTCGGCGTGCTTCTCACGTCAGCCTCTCCCGCCTTCGCGTTGTTCGGCATCGGGGATGTCGTGTGGGATCCGGCCGCCGAGATCAAGAACGTTGCCAAGATCGCGGCGATGCTCGACGAGTTGCAACAGATGCGGCGGCAGTACGAGCAACTTCGCCAGCAGATCGAGGACCTGTCGGGCCTGCTGGACGATCCGGGCGGTGATGCGTTCGACCGTGCGGGCGAGGCGATGGACGCTCTCACGCAGCTTGACTCGACGCTCGACGACTGGCGAGAGCGGTTGCCGATCGACGTCGAACCGGGCGACATCGCCCGGGGCGACATGCCCGCCCACCAGGCACAGGTGCGAGCTTACCTGCGCGAGCGGATCGCTAGCACCGACACGGCACTCGCCACCGTCGAGGCCGAGCGGGATCGCGTATCCGCGGAGGTGTCATCGCTTGTCTCGGCGAGCAACGACGCCCCCGGCCCGAAGGCAGCGCAGCAGGCCGCGAACCAGTTGCAGGCCGTGATGACTGCGGAGCGGGCGAAGTTGCAGGCACTGCGGGCGATGCGACATCGCTTGCAAGCTGACATCGACGCCGCCCGCCAAGCCGGGCAGGCCGCCGTCGAAGCCGACCTGCGTCGGGATCGCGACGAAACCCGTTCGCTCATCGATGCGCCGCCCACCTCGCCGACCCGGCGATAGCTCATCCATTTGCCACCCGCACTTCAACCCGCTTGAGGAAATCACATGTCACTCGAACTACTTCGCCCTACTTCCAAACGCAGCACCCTCGCAGCCGCAACGGTCGCCGCCGCCATCGCCGTGTCGATGCCTCGGCCGGCGTTCGCGCTCTTCGGCGTCGGCGATGTCGTTTTCGATCCGAAGAACTTCGCCCAGCACATTCTGATCCTTCAGAAGCACGCCGATCAGCTCCTGCAACTGAAGGCGCAGGTCGAGCAGATGGACCGCATGCTCGAGGGCTGGGACATGAGCCGGGTGGATGAAACGCTCGCGCAGATGCGGAAGATCCACGGCACGCTCGACGACATCGGCACCAGCCTCGGCGATCTCGATAGCCGTTTCCCAGATGACTGGACCACGGCCGACCCGCACAACGCTGACGCGTCGCTCAACCCGCGGCTCGCCGAGTGGCGGGCGGACCAACGACTGCGGGCTGAGCAGACGGTCGAGCTACACCAAGCTGTCGCCGACAGTATCGCGGAAACCCAAGATCGAGTGGCCGATTACGTCCGAGCCAGTAATTCCGCCCCAGGGCAACTTGCCGCCCAACAGGCGACGAACGAACTGCTCGCCGTGCAAGTGCAGCAGCTTCAGGAGCTACAGGCTCTTGAGATTGCAGCGTTGCGTGCCGAGCTAGAACAGATGGCGGGCAGGGCGAGCGCGGGCGATTGGCGACGTGCAAATCTCGAAGATGATCGCACCGCCGCGGCTGCAGCGAAAGATGTTCTAGATGCCTCCGCCGGTCCATCCGGCGGGCGTGTCTCACCGACTGTTCGACCATCAGTCGGGTCTTATCGCAACACCCTTACCGGCGACTAGCTCGCCAGGAGCATCAAGATGAAGAAGCACACCCTCGGCACGTTCTCGATCGTCGTTCTACTCAGCCTCACCACTGTCGGCTGCGATGACGACGCTGCGACTCAAGACACAACGCCGGCGGACGAGATGGCGCAAGAGGCGCTCGACGCACGCGAAGCGCAGGATCAACAGATCCAGCGCGATCGTGATGAGCTTCAGGGCATGATTGAGAATGGAGCCTCCAGCCCGGGCCCGGTCAGCAATCCAACCACTTCACCCACCACCCGACCTGGCCGTGATCGCGACAACGTGCGACGCGGACTACTAGGCGGCGACTGACACTTGGAGGACGTTCGTGAACGATGTAGCCGGACCAATTGATAGCTTCTACGCCGACCTTTCGGCCCTGATCGATGAAGGGTTCTTCAACATCGCGGGTCCGATGGGCGTGGTCTTCCGTTTCATGATCGTGATCGGCATCTTGTGGATGGCGATCCGGTGGTTCACGACCGAGTCCCCGGTGCTCTACCCGGCACTGCGTCGCATCGCTGCCGTGAGTGTCATCCTCTGGTTCGCCCTGAATTGGCCGTGGTACACCGAAGCGTTCGTTGGAAGCCTTAGCCGAATTGGAGTGCAGGTCGGCACAGGCGATGGGTATACCGGCTACGACCTCGTCGACGTCAATCGTCCAAGCAGCTTCGGCGAACACGCTTTCACCACCGCGTTCAGGCTGTACGACTACGCGTTGTCGCTTCAGGGGGACGGTTGGTTCCCGGGCGTCGGCTTCCTCGTCAAAGGAGCGATGCTACTGCTGACTTCGCTCATCGTCTTTTGCTGCGGAGCGGCGGTCATCATCTTGATTCTCACCTACATGGTGCTGTTCAAGGTCGGGACCGTGGTCGTCTTCGTATTGCTGCCGTTTCTACTAAGCGATCAGACGAAATGGATGTGTGAGCGGGCACTCGGCTGGATGGTGAGCTGCGGCGTCCGTTTCATGGTCCTGTCGATGGTGATCGGCTTCCTCTACGCAGTTGCGCAGCGGACGATTGGTGATCTTGGTGACGGCGTTACCAGCGTCGGCGGTCTCTTCCAAGTGCTGCTCTTCAATCTGTTACTGATCGTCTTCATCGCCATTGCCAACAAGTTCGCCGGCGAGATCGCCGGTGGGGCGGCATCGCTGTCGGTTGGCGGGCTTGTCGGTAGCGCGGCATCGAGCGCCTCCGGCATGCGCGAGACCGTGCGGACGACGTCCCGCGTTGCAGCCGCGACGGGGAAAGGAGCAGCGGTCGCGGTTCTCGCTGGTGCTGCCGGAGCAGCATTTGCCGGCGGGAAGGCCAAGAGCGCGGCCGGCGGTGCGGCCCGGTGGGTGGATGGTCGTCGTCGTGCTGCCGGTGGTGCCGGAGCATCCGGCACCGTCAGTGCATCTGCCCTTGCTGTCCGTCCGGTCGCAAGCCGGATGCGCCCGCCGGCCAATGACATCGTCGGCGCGGAATGGGTGACCGTCACACCTGCACCGCCGCCACGCCTTTCGCCCACGTCCGCTCGCCGCGCCCTGCCTTCCTGAACCACCACGGAGAACACCACCATGCAGACACACACCAACGGATACGGCGTGAACCGGATCCCTGTGCCACTCGACAGTGGCTACGCCGCCGCGGCACAGCAGTGGGACAAGCGAATGGGACTTGCCGCGAAGAACATGCGCCTTTGGCGTGCGACCGCTCTCGGCTCGCTTGGGCTGTGCGTCGTGCTGTCGGGCGGACTCGCTTACGCCGCAAGCCGCCGGCAGGTCGAGATGTTCGTGGTCGAGGTCGACCCGGCCGAGGCACGCACCATCGGTGTCGAGATAGCCGGTCGCGAGTACACGCCGGACGCAAACGCCCGCGCCTACTTCGTGGCCGATCTCGTTCGCAAATCGCGCAGCCGCACGCTCGACCCGGTCGTCCAAGCGGAGCGGTGGAAGAACGTCTATGCCTTTCTCGCAGGGCCGGCCGAGCAACGGATGAACGACTACGCCGCGGCCGATACCGGGCTCGGCAGCGACGGCCGGAAGGTCGCACGTGAAGTCGAAATCGGCACCGTGCTGCAGCAAGGCGAGAACACCTATCAGGTCCGCTGGACGGAGCGGACGTATGCGGGCGGCACGTTGCAGGAGGTGGCCGACTACACCGGCCTCTTCAGCGTCACGCACGAACCACCGACCGACAAGCGTGCGATCCTGACCAACCCGATCGGCCTGTACGTCACCGAGATCAACTGGGGCCGCGACTTCAGCGCGTCGACGTCCACGCGGACGCAAATGCGTCAGCCGAATCCACCGAGCGGGGAGGCTGCGACCGAGTAGCCGCCACACCACCCGCACAATCGCGGGTGCGTCGACCCCCATCAACCACAGCGCGGTCGCCAACCGGCAGCCGCGGAAGGAGTATGTCCATGCACACATTGAGACTCACATCATCGAGAAGGGGGGTGGTACTCGCTGCCGCACTGACGGTCGCGTCGACCGTTGCCGCGGGTTGTGCGACGAAGAATCGTCCGGCCGACTCGCCGCTCCCGCCGCGAGGACGGATGAGCTACGACGCGGAGTTGACGGTCGACCTCGCGGTGGCCGAGCGGCTCGCGCGGGAGCGGCAGGCATTGGCGGCCGTCCTCGCCGCGTCGCGGCCTTTGCCGGCGACCCGACCGGCGGATATCACGCTGCCGTCGCCGCAGCTCATCCCCGCGCCGGCCGCTGCGGCCGAGCTGTCGCAGGGCGGGTCGGCTCATCCGGTGGCGGAGGCACTCACCGTGATAGCCGGAGCGAACGAGCAGGCGACACGCAGCCCGACACCCGGCGGCTTCCTCAACGCAATCCACTACTACGACTACGCCCCCGGCGTCCGCTACAACGTCGTCGCCGCCGCGGGCTATCTCACCGCGATCCAACTCCGGCCGGGCGAGCGACTGCTGAGTTTATCGAGCAGCGACACTGCGGCGTACCACGTCGACCAGGTGGAACAGGGCAGTGCCGACGGCGTTCGCCAGACGCTGATCCTGCTGAAGCCGAAGGGCGGAGGTGGTGGGCAGAGCAACTGGGTCATCACGACGAACGAGCGGACGTACTTCGTGGATGTGCTGGTGAACCCGGAGCCGAACTTCCAGTCGGCGATCGCGTGGCACTACCCGCTCGACGGGCTGCGCGTGGCGATCGAGCAGGACGCGGCGTTACGCGTGGAGCTCGACGGTCCGGTGGAAGCTCTGGCGCTGGTTGACGCAGCGCGGCAGGAAGCCGTGGCCGGGGGAGTCGCTGGACCGCTGGGGATGAACCTCGTCGACCTCAATTTCGGCTACGTCGTGCTCTACCAGGAGCGTGGGGTTGACGGGAAGACCAAGGACGCGCCGGCACCGGCATGGTCGCCGTTGCGCGTGTTCGACGACGGCCGCAAGACGTACCTGCACTTTCCGCCGCAGGTTCGCAGCCGCGAGCTACCGCCGCTCTACGCACTGGCCCACCCCGAGGCGGAGGACGGTCGGCTGGTGAACTACCGCCGCAGCGGCGACTACTTGATTGCCGATGGGCTCGCACCTGCCTGGCGTCTGCGTGCTGGCGAAGCCCCACAACAGATCGTGACTGTCGCCCGCGGCAAGGCGAATGACCCGGCGGCTTTCGCTACAGGCGGGCGGATGGGCCACGGCATGAGCGACGACCAATTGCAAGCCGCAGTACACGCGGAGCCAACGACGACGTCGAAGAAGAAGCCACGCCGCCGCACCACGTTCCACCGCCGTTGGCCTCACCGTTGAAGGAAACATCCATGACTGACACCGCACCACCAACTGTTGATTCACCGACTCCCGCGCCGCCCATTCCTCGAGGCGTTCGTCGTCTTCGAGGTGGCCGGGTCGCGCTTGTGGCAGGCGGGGCCGCGCTCGTGGCGCTGCTCGCACTCGCCTACGGCCTCTCGCCATCTGCGCCGAAGGAGCGGGACACGTCGCAGGTGAAGATCGACCTGCGAAAGACCCGCGGCGAGACGAACAGTCCGCCGGGCCTCTCGTTGCCGAACGGCCTCGACTACGCGACCGCGACGAAGCCACCAGTAGCGCCGTC
>CAYMAS010000076.1:0-10868 GCA_964388485.1 uncultured Tepidisphaerales bacterium
CGACAAGGCGTGCTCATCGGAGCACCTGTCAAGTTACAAGCCGAGGGACCTCGTTTGGGACGACTGGGGAACAGGCGAGGTCCCTCGGCTGCGCTCGGGATGACGGAGGGGGCCGCCTTGACGCAAGGTGCACGTGGAACGGGATCAAGCAACTGCCGAGGCGAACGGCTTGGGGTGGCTCAGGTGCCATTCGTCCAGCGGTATGCTGGTGGCGTCACCGGAGCCGGTGCCGGCTGGGGCGAGGTGCTTTTCGGAGATGAACCAGATTTGTCCATCCGGATTGCTCAGGACGGCGAACTGGTCGCTCGTGTCCAGCTTGTCAGCCTGCCCGGTCAGTCGGACGCGGCGGTCGGCGTGGTAGGTGCCGAGTACCTTGTAGACGCGGCTGGTATCGAATCGGCCGTCATGAACCGGATGTGGGGTCGGCGCGTCGGGACCGGCCATCGGCTGGATCGTCACGTAGCGGCTGGTGGCCATGCTCTTGCTTCGGCGTTTGATCCGTCCGGCGTCCATCATCAGGTCCAGTTGCAACCTCCGTGCCGTGGTCTCGGTAACGATTTAGGGGTTCCGCCGACAGCAGCAACGTCGCAGGGTAACGGCCGTGGAGGTCACGCAAACGCCTGAAGTCCGATCGCCCGACTCGTCCGATGAGCGGCGGTGGAAACGGGGGCTGCGGCTGGTACTCATCGGGCTCGTCGGCTTCGCGGCCTTGTTCCTCGTGTGGCAGCTCAAGTGGACGATGACGCTCGTCGTCGCGTCGCTGCTGGTGGCGACCTTCTTTGCCACCGGAGGCCGGCTCGTCCAACGGGTCATCGGTGGCACCGCCACCGGACGCGGCTTGGCCGTCTTCGTCGTACTGCTCGTCGGCGCGACCGCAGCCGTTGGCGTGGTGATCGCTCCGACGCTGACGGCCCAAGCCGACCGCCTGGCCACGGACCTGCCGCAGAGTGTCGACCAAGTCAGAGGGACGCTCAACGACTACGGCTGGGGCCGGTGGATGCTCGACCAATTCGGTAGCCGGTTCGAGTCCGGGTCAGACGCTTCAGCCGAAGGCGAGGCGACCAACGGCGGTATGGATTTGACCGGCGGTGACATGATGGTCCAGCCGGCCGTCTGGACGCTACGGAACGGCATCACGTTCACCATCTCGCTCGTCTTTCTCGTCTTCACCGGGCTCTACATCGCCGCTGAGCCCGACCTGTACCGCCGCGGCATGCTGCGCCTGACGCCGCGTCGCCACCGTCGCTGGGCCAACCGGTCGATGATCGTCGCAGCCACCACGTTGCGACACTGGCTCTACGGCCAACTGCTGGCGATGGCCATCGTCGGCACGCTCAGCGGCTTGGGCCTTTGGATTCTCGGCGTCCCGTTGCCCGTGGTGAACGGGCTGCTCACCTTCGCCCTCTGCTTCGTGCCGAACTTCGGGCCTATTGCCAGTCTGGCCATTCCGGCGTTGCTGGCGTTGACGGTCGCGCCCGAGTCATCCACCTTATTCGCCCCCGGTTTGCCCCTGGCCCTGGCGGTGGTGGTGCTGTATCTGTCGATCCAGGCGGTCGAGAGTTATCTCGTCACCCCACTCATTCAGAAGCACGCCGTCAAGTTGCCGCCGGCGTTGCTGATCGTCACGCAGCTGGTCCTCGGCACGCTGCTGGGCCTCGTCGGCCTCGTCATTGCCGCCCCGTTGATGGCCATCGTGCTTGCCGTGGCCACTCAAAAGCCCAAGCCGGCAGACGTCGCATAGCTTCGCGTCGTGGCAGAGCCGTCGGACGAGTTGAATCGAAAGCTGCCGCGGGCGCGGGTGGCGTCGCTGGAAGGCGTCGCGTCGGGCGACGTCGTGGAACTGGCGGACGACGTTCGCAAGCACCTCGAACGTGTTCGCCGTCTGGCTGTCGGTGATGCGGTCGAAGCCTTCGACGGCCACGGCTTCGTCGCGCGGGGCAGGCTCGCACAAGGCGGCATCAAGGTGACGCAGACGCCGCAGCGGCAGGCGGTGAAGTCGCTCGTCGTCTGCAGTGCCGTGCCCAAGGGCTCGCGTGCCGACTGGTTGGCGGAGAAGCTCGGCGAGCTCGGCGTGACGCGGTGGCAGCCGATCCTGACCCGCAACTCCGTGGTCGATCCCGGCCGTAACAAGATCGAACGGTGGCGGCGTCTGGCCAGTGCCGCGGCAACGCAGAGCCGGGCGGCGTGCGTGCTCGACGTCGCCGAGCCGTTGGCAATTGAGCGGTGTCTCGCCCAAGTCGGTCCCGGTGTCGTGCTGACGACGGAGAGGTCGGGCGAGGCGAGTTTGGCAGAGGCGGCGGTCGTCTATGTCGGTCCCGAAGGTGGCTGGTCGACGAACGAACTTGACGCCTTTGCCGATGCAGGCTGCACGTTCACCGCGTGGCGTGGCACGGTGCTTCGCGTCGAAACGGCGGCGACCGTCGCGGCGGCGCGGATTCGTCTCGGCTGACACGCGGCGGTCGGCCGGTTTACCATGAACGCATGACCGATCCCTATGCCGGCTACCAAACCTCCGGCCAACCCGCCGCCGCACCCGTGCCGGGCGTGGTGAAACTGGCGGGTTGGAGCGTGATCCTCTTCGGCCTCCTGCTGGCGCTAGGCACGTTCCTCGGCATCGCCAGCGGCGACATGGAGGCGATGCAGGCGCAGAATCCTGAGATCTTCGAGCAGTTCGAAACGGAGGCTGAAGTCCAGGCGGTGCAGGCCGGATTCCTCGCCGTCACCGGCTGCTGCGGCGTCGTCGTGCTCGGGATCGGCGTGCTGTTGGGCGTTTTCACTATGAAGGGCCGGCTCTGGGCCGCCATCACTGGCATCATTCTCGTCGGCCTCATCACCTTACTCAACGGGTTCGGCCTCGCCTTCATGGCCGTCGTCGACCTGCCCGACGGTGCCGCCGAACCGTCGGCCCTGAACATCGCGATGAACGTCTTTACCGTCGTGCTCGGCATCGTCTCGATCATCCTGCTCGCCATGAGCATGCCGGCCATCTCCCGCTGGCGGAACAACGGGTCGACTCAGGCCCAGGAGGCCTGGAACCAGTATTACGCCCAGCAGCAGCAGTACCAGCAAGGTCAGCAATCGCCGCAAGACCAGCAATCGCCGCAAAGTTCGTCGACGCCGCAGGATCCGCCGGAGCAGACCGGCTGGGGCACGGACGAGCCGTCGGACTCGTCCCGTTGAGGTTGCGCAGCCTTGCGATGGATTGGCCCGCGATCATCCTCTCGCTGCCGGTCGCCCTCGTCGGCGGCTGGTACCTCGTCAACGCCAGCTCCGTCCGGTCACTCGCCGAGGGCGAGGGCAGGCGGGCCAACGTCATCCGCATCCGGCTGCGACGCACGAACGGCGTGAACATGCTGCTGTGCGGCTTCCTGCTCTACTTCGTCGTCAGCCGGACCCACCAACTCGCCGACGGCGTGCTCGACCGGCCGGGCCTCCTGTTGCCGTTCGGCCTCATTGCTCTTGTTCCTCTGGTGATGCTCATGCTTGTGCTCGTCTGGCTCGATCTTCGTCTGACCAAGCGTCTTCGTCACGGCGGGGGTGCCGCCGCGTGTTTGAGCCTTGGGTTGTTACTCAGTGGTTGCAGCGAGGCTTCCGTGCCGGACGATTCGCCGGCGGCAACAACGCCTGCCGAGCCGAACGTTGACACCGATCCCAACGTCCGCGCCGAGCCCGAGCCGCAGGACCTGCCGACGGCGCCGCTGGTGTTGGGCGACACGACGTTCACTTTGATGATCGCCGACGACGACGACGAGCGGGAGCGTGGCCTGATGTTCCGCCGCGAGATGGCGGAGAACGAGGGCATGATCTTCGTCTTCGATGACGAGCGTCAGCGCCGGTTCTGGATGAAGAACACGTTCCTCGGACTCGACCTGATCTTCGTCGATCGCGACGGCGTCGTGACGAACATCGAGCAGGCCCGGCCGCTGGACCGCAACGCGAGCCCCACCAGTGACGGCGAAATTCTTTACGTCATCGAAATCCTCCGCGGCCGCAGCGACGCGGTCGGTCTGGAGCCCGGCGATCAGCTCGACCTCAGCGACGTCCTGGCGATCGCGAACGTCCAGTAAGGGCGCTCCTCGTACATCGGGGCGTAGCGAAATCATTGCGTGACTTACCTGCGTTGATCTGCGGGCCGATGCAGCATGGCAGGGAAGTCAGGCAACAGACGGTGTCGCCTCGACCCTGCGTCGTGCCGCATGGACGAGCCCGTGATCCGTACCCAACCGCCCAGCAAACTCAGTGTGCCGCGTCAGCCCAGCGGGCCGACGGCCGGTCAGGTGGATCCCGCCTACGTCGACCGCTTGCTCGGTGCTGCCGAGGCGATGCGGGCGGAGTTGGACAACCTTCGCGAGCAGGCCGACGCGCGTCGGTATCACCTCGAGCAGGTCGACCGCGAGCTCAAGCTTGCGGCCCGGTTGCAGCAGGATTTCCTGCCACGCGAGTTGCCGGAAGTCGGCTGCCTGCGGATCCACGCGGTGCATCAAGGCGTTGGGCACGTCAGCGGCGACATGTACGGCGTCGAGCGACTCGATGAGCACCACCTGGGGATTCACCTCATCGACGCGGTGGGTCACGGCATGCCGGCGGCGTTGCTGGCAATGTTCCTGCGTCACGCGATCGAGCCCAAGACCATCACCGACGCCGGCTACACGCTGCTGCCCGCGGGCGACGTGCTGCAGCGGCTCAATGCATCGCTTTGCACGCAGAGCCTGACGAGCGGCTTCTTCGCGACGGCCCTCTACGCCAAGGCCGACTGTCGCACCGGCACCATCGAGATCGCCCGCGCCGGCCATCCCCAGGCGGTGCATCTGACGAAGGACGAGGCGACCTACCTCGGTGGCGACGGCGCGTTGCTGGGCATCATTCCCGACGAAGCCTTCAAACCCGCCGCCGTAACCCTTGCCGAAGGCGACCGCTTGGTCTTCATCACCGACGGGGCGGAATGCCTCTTCGCCGATACCCGCTACGGCGACCCGGAAGCGTGGCTCCACGCGATGCGCGCCCGCCGCCATCTTCCTGCCGCGGCGTTGGCGAAGGAGATCGAGGCAGAGGTTGCGAAGGTCAAGCCGGACGACGACGTCACGGTGGTGGTCATCGAGCGGGTCTAACCTTCGCTAAGACGCCTCGTTTGCTAGACTGAGGGAGAGGTTTTCGATGACGCTTCTGGATGCCCCAACTTCGACGGTAACACTCGAGGAGTTTCTCAAGCTCGACGGCTTCGAGCACATGGAACTGATCAACGGCGTGCCCGTGGAGAAACGACCGATGGCTTGGCGAGAACGAAACGTACAGGGGCAGGTCGTGACTGCGCTGAACAGTGCAAATGCCGTCGATCAAACGGGGATCAGCAGCGTCGAGGGTTTTGTCCGGGTGGATTCGAACGTCGTCGCCAAGGTCCGCCAGTACCTAGACGCCGGCGTGAAGGTCGTCTGGCTCGTCAACCCGCCTCAGCAGGACGTTGTCGCCTACTTCGCCGACGGACAGGTCAAGACGCTTCGAGACGACGATCCGCTCGACGTGGGCGACGTGCTGCCGGACCTGGATGTCACCGTGCGGATGATCTTTGCCGCATGACGCTTACAAGTGAATCGCCCGCCCGTCCGCGACGCCGGCGGCTTCCATAACGGCCTCTGACAATGTCGGGTGCGGGTGCATCGCCTCGATGATCTCCGCCTCGGTGGCTTCGAGCTTCTTGGCGACGACCATCTCGGCAAGCAGCTCCGTCACGTGCTCGCCGACCATGTGAACGCCCAGCATCTCGCCGGTGTCGGCGTCGTAGATCTGCTTGACGAACCCGTCCGTCTCACCCGCGGCCAGTGCTCGGCCTGAGACGCTGAAAGGGAACTTGCCGACCTTGAGCTTGCGGCCGGTCTCGCGTGCCTTCGCCTCGGTCATGCCCATCGAGGCGACCTGCGGGTGCGTGTAGGTGCAGCCGGGGATGTTGTCGTAGTCGACGTGGTGGTCGCTGTAGTCGAACATCCGCTCGACGCAGTAGACGGCTTCGTGGTGCGCCACGTGGGCGAGCCACGGCGGGCCAATAACGTCGCCGACGGCCCAGATGCCTTCGACGTTTGTCTTGTAGCTCGTGTCGACTTTGATGTGCTCCTTGACGATCTCGACGCCGACCTTGTCGTCGAACAAGCCATCGATGTTGCCCGTCACGCCGACCGCCAGCAGGACCTTGTCGGCCTCGACGTGCTTCTCCTCTTTGCCCTTGCTCTCGTCGGCCGGCACGACGGTCAGCACGACGCCTTCGTCACTCTTCATGACCTTGGTCGTCTTGCTCCCGAGCATGAGATGAATGCCGCGCTTCTTGAACGTCCGCTCCAGCGCGACGCTGCAATCTTTGTCCTCGTTGGGCAACAGGTGCGGCAGGTACTCGACGATCGTTACGTCCGTGCCCATCGCGTTGTAAAAGTCGGCGAACTCGCAACCGATCGCACCGGCACCGATGATCGCCAGCTTCTTGGGCTGTTCCGGCAGGTTCATCGCCTCGCGGCTCGAGATGATCTTGTCGTGATCGATCTCAATGCCCGGCAGGTTCTTGGGCTTGGCGCCGGTGGCAATGAGGATCTTGTCGCACGCGCTACTCTCGGTCTTGCCGTCGAGATCCACCCACTGGACCTGGTTCTTGGCGACGACCTTGGCCGTGCCCATCTTGTGGTCGACCTTGTACTTGCTGAAGAGGTGGGCGATGCCCTTGTTGAGCTTGCCGGCGATGGCGCGGCTGCGCTTGATCGGCTGGTGGAAATCAACGGCCATGTTGTCGAAGCTCACGCCGAACTCGCCGGCATGATCGCGAGCCTGCCGCACGAAGGCACCGGCGTCGAGCAGGGCCTTGGTCGGGATGCAGCCCCAGTTGAGGCACGTGCCGCCGAGGTTTTCCTTCTCGACGCAGAGGACACGTTTTCCGAGCTGTCCCGCCCGAATGGCCGCGGCATATCCCGCGGGTCCGCCGCCGATCACGATGAGGTCGTACTTCTTGGCCATGTTCAGGGCACGGTAGGGCCCCGATCAGGCCGACTCGTGGAGCGTCTCTTTGTCCTTGAACGTCTCCGGCCGCGCGTGCTCGTCGGGCGTGATCGTCAGCCCCTCGTACTTGGCCCACGTCTGCGTGTACTCGGCTCCGACGAACAAGATCACGCTGCTGTAGTAGACCCACACCAAAAGCGCCACGATGCTCCCGGCGCCGCCGTACTGCCCGCCGACGTTGCCCTGGCTCAGATAGAACCCGATCAGGAACTTGCCGATCGCAAAAAGCACCGCCGTCAATGCCGCGCCGAACCAGACGGCTTTCCACGGGATGTCGACGTCCGGCAGGTACTTGAAGATCAACCCGAACAACGCCACGTACAACGCCAGCGAAATCACGAAGTTCAGGACCTGCCACACCCCGCCACCCGCACCGTCGAAGACGGCATTGAGCACGCCCGTCACCGCCAGCGTGACGAGCAACAGAAACAGGATAGCAAACACCACGCCGACCGACAGCAGCCGCTTGCGGAGAAAGCCCCACAGGCCTTGCCCCGGTGCCGCCTCGACGTCCCAGATCTTGTTCAGGGCCGCCTGTAGTTGCGCAAAGACGCCGCTGGCGCTGTAGAGAATTGCCAGGATGCCGATGATCGACGTGACGGCACCGAAGCTGAACGTCGTCACGTCGCTGACTTGCGGTGTCTCCTGACCGCCTTCGCCCTTGTTGACGACCTCGTCGACCGCGTCGCCCACGCCGCCGCCCATGAGCTTCTTGACCTCCTCGACCACGCGTTGCTCCGCGTCGTCGCCGAGAAGGCCGCCGACGAGCATGGTGACGACCACGAGCAGCGGGGCGAACGACAGGGCCGTGTAGTATGCCAACGCCGCCGCCTGAGTCAGAGCGTCGTCAGCGAGGAAGTCGCTGAACGTTTCCTTCAACGCCGAGAAGCCGTAGGGACTTTTGGAAGTATCTGCCATCTCCCCTTTGGATTATCCGCGAGACGTCGGGCGGACAAGGCTAAATCCGCTGCCGTGTCTCAGCACGACAGCGACACGAGTCATTTGACTTCCGCACCAGAGGACGTCGCAACTCGATCTAAGTCGCTTAAGAGGATGCATCGCGTCACGCGTTGTCGTGCAGAGGCACGTCCTACGGTGCAGGCCCGTCCGCTCCGCCGTTCCGCACCGTGCCACCTTTTGCCAGCCTGATCACCGACCGCGTCGCCGCCGTGACGCCGCGTCGGCAGCCGTTCATGGTGCGGCGGAATTACGCCTACGAACTCAAGAGCGCCGCCACCTTCCCATTGGCGGCGGCATTGGGCGAGGGAACGTTCACCGGCGTCGTAGCGAGCAAGTACTTCCAGGCCGGGCCGTTCCTCGTCGCAGTCATCACGGCCGCTCCGATGTTCGGCAACATCCTGGCGCTGCTCTGGAGCGAATTGGCCGAAAGCCGGCCCAAGGTAAGGTTCATCAACCAGCTCCAGATCGCCCTCGTCATCGTCACCGCCGCGGTCGGGTTGACCTACTTCATCCCGCGCGGCGAGTGGACGATCACGTCGTGGTTCGGCATCGACGTGGCCGCCTGGACGTTCGTCGGCCTCATCATCGCCGCCCGCGTCCTGGCCAGCGGCATCATCACGCTCCGCTCCGCCGTCTGGCGATTGAACTACCCCCGGAACCTGCGCGCCCAGATCATCGGCCGCATCAACGGCGTCTACAACATCGTGCTTGCGAGCATGGTCCTCGCCGCCGCCTTTGCGCTCGACGCACAGCCGGCGGTCTACGCGATCCTCTACCCGGTCGTCGCGGTCGTGTCGCTGCTGGGCGTTCTGCAGTTCAGCAAAATTCGCGTCCGCGGCGAGCGGCAACTGCTGAGGCGGGCACGCCTCATCCCGTCCGGCCTCGCCGGCGACGACTGTCTCGAAAGCGGCGGGGTGCGTCCGGATTACAGCCGGACTATGAAGATCAAACTCGCCGGTTCACCCGTGGGCCGACTCGCCAAACGCATCCGCGACGCCTTCGGCCTGCTCGGCGAGGACCGGATGTTCCGCGAGTACCAGTGGTGGCAGTTCATCCTCGGCTCGAGCTTCATGCTCATGTTCCCGTCGCTGATCTACGTCGTCTCGACGGAGATGACGGACCCCGTCACGCAGTACGTCTTGGCGATCCTCGTGATGCAGTTTCTGCCGATGATTACGAGCGTCGTCTTCCTGCAGATCTGGGCCCCGTTCTTTGATCGCGTCGACCTGTTCACGTTTCGCATCTGGATCAACGTCGCGGCAATGATCGCGCACAGTTTGATCCTCACGGGGGCACTGCTCAACAGCCTGCCGATCGTGGCACTGGGCATGTTCGCAGTGGGCGTGAGTTTCGGCGGCGGACAGCTTGCGTGGCAGCTCGGGCAGAACGCGTTTGCTACGCCGGAGACGGTCAATCGCTACATGGGCCTGCACGTCATGCTCACCGGAATTCGCGGCATGTTCGCGCCGTTTGTCGGGGCAGGGTTGTATCACCTCCTGTCAAAGTTCCTGCCCTCCGCGGGATTCGCCGGCGACGCCCCAGGCGGGCGGTGGGTCTTCCTCGCCAGCGTCCTGCTCGCGACGTCGGCATTCTTCGGGTACATCTCGATGAAGCGTCGCTACGGCGACGAACTGCAGCGGCGGGACAGTGAGCCGGTTCGTTAAGGAAGTCACCTTCCACGAGAACCGGTCACTTTTTCTCTTTGACCACTCCGTCATCCCGAGCGAAGCCGAGGGACCCCGTTTGAAGCTGTCACGTCAGGAAGCGAGGTCCTTCGGCTCACCGCGATCGCTCAGGATGACGGAGGAGCATCCACGACTTCAAGGTGCTCTATCGTCGCCCGCATGATCAGCCGACGCCGCTGGTTTCGCCGCTTGACCATCGGCAACTACCTCGGCCTCCTTGTCCTGCTCGTCGTTGCGGTCGCCTTTGCTCGCGGCTTCTTCGGGCAGGGCGACGACTTCCAGCGGTTCGATCGACAAGCCGCCGACGTGGTGGGGCGGGTGGGGCGGCAGGGCACGTTGCTGGCGCTCGACTTCGACGGCGACCGCGTCGTCGCCAAACCCGCGGCGGCCGTCGCGACGACGGGAGCCGATCGTGTCACGGCCCGCTGGCTCGCGGAGGTCGATCATCGCGTTCGCCTCATCCTGCCGACGGCACCGACGCGGGATGACGATGACGTGCTGCTCGCCTTCATCTTTCCGGAAAGCGGCGGCGAAACCCTCGGCGAGCGCCTCATCCGCGACGGCGTCGCATTCGCGGAGCGGCGATTCGATCATCCGTTCGCTACGACGCTGCACGCCGCCGAAGCCGACGCGATTCGCCGACGAGCGGGCGTGTGGCAGTCGTTGCCCAACGACCCGCCGATGCCCGAGTGGCGAAAGAGGTGGCGCAGCGAGGCCCGCCCGTGAGGCAGTGCGATCAGCCAAGCTGATGTCTCGGTTGGCCGGACATCACTTTGGGCGATCGCACTTCCTCACGGGCGTGCTTCGTGTTGGACCTGTCTAAGCCGAGTACCGCATCGGCGGGTTCCGCATGCTCGGGCCGATGCGACCTTTGGGAGGTTCGGCGGGGGCGGGAACCGTCGGCACGCCGGTGCGCGTGCCGCCGGCCCCGTTGACCACCGGCTCGGTCGTCGCGTCGGGCATCCCGCTGCGGGGATGCGCCGCGTCGTAGACGTCCTTCATCCGATCCGTCGTCAGGTGCGTGTAGACCTGCGTCGTCGAGAGCGACTGGTGACCCAGCAGCTCCTGCACGCTGCGAAGATCCGCACCGTTGTTGAGCAGGTGCGTCGCGAACGAGTGCCGCAGCGTGTGGGGCGAGATGCCCGGGTCGAGGCCGACCTGCTGGAGGTACTTGTCGAGCTTGCGACGGAC
>CAYMAS010000077.1:0-10688 GCA_964388485.1 uncultured Tepidisphaerales bacterium
CTTGACGGAGCCGTAATCGTTGACGCGGTCGTAAATGCCTTCGGCGAGTGTCATGAGTGTGCGTCTTTCGGGGAGTTGCCGCGGGAGTCAGGTGCGGCGGGTGGAGTCGGGTTTGGCTTCTCGATGACCTCGAAGCCGCGTTGCAGTTTCTTCTGACGAGCTCTCGTTCTCAGTCGGGAGAAGACGAGCCAGAAGGCTGCTGCCAAGATGCCGAGGATTGGGATCCAAGGCAGGAGTGGGATCAGGTTTGTCCAGAACGATGGGCCCGTAGGTGGCGGCGGTCCGCCTCCTACTTGAGCCAGAGTCGAAACTAGATCAAAGCAGGTCGTCATCTCCTTCAACGCCGTCCTTCTTCTCGAGTTGAATGTTCAACCCGAGGCCGCGGATTTCGTTGCAGAGGACGTCGAAGCTGACCGGCGTGCCGGCTTCGAGCGTGTTCTGGCCCTTCACCATCGATTCGTAGATCTTGGTCCGGCCCTCGACGTCGTCGGACTTCACCGTCAGGAGTTCCTGAAGGATGTAGGCCGCGCCGTAAGCCTCAAGGCCCCAGACCTCCATCTCGCCGAACCGCTGGCCGCCCGTGCGGGCCTTGCCGCCGAGCGGCTGCTGCGTGATGAGCGAGTACGGGCCCGTCGCACGGGCGTGGATCTTGTCGTCGACGAGGTGGTGGAGCTTGAGCATGTACATGAAGCCCACGGTGGTCTTCTGCTCGAACGCCTCACCACTTCGGCCGTCGTAGAGCTGCACCTTGCCGCCGTACGGCATCGGTGCGGCCAGCTCACGCGGCGTCAGGTGGCTGTCCTTGCCGGAGCCGTGCTCCGTAAGGCGCTTCTCGACGAGCTTGTTCGCGTCAGCGACGGCTTCGAAGACTTCGTCTTCCGTCGCACCGTCGAAGACGGGCGTGACCGCCTGCTGGCCTAGCACCTGCATGGCCCAGCCGAGGTGGGTCTCGAGGATCTGCCCGACGTTCATCCGGCTGGGCACGCCCAGCGGGTTGAGGCAGACGTCGACGGGCGTGCCGTCTTCGAGGAACGGCATGTCTTCCTCGGGAACGATGCGGGCGATGACGCCCTTGTTCCCGTGCCGGCCGGCCATCTTGTCGCCAACGGAGAGGGTCCGCTTGGTGGCGATGTAGACCTTGACCATCTCCAGCACGCCGCTGGGCAGTTCGTCGCCCCGCTTCATGTGGTCGGTCTTGCGGGTCTTCTCCTTCAGGACCGCCTGCACGCGGGGCCAGAACCGGCTATAGGTGCCGACGGCCTCCTCGCGCTTCTCCTTGGCACCCTTGATCCAGCCCGGATCGAACTCTTCGATCTGCTCGATCACGACCTCGTCGATGTCGCTCTTGGCCACCTTCTGACGGGTGTTGGGGTCGACCATCTCGGTGCCGATCACCTCGTTGATCTCGTCGACCATCTCGCGGAAGATCTGGATGGCCTTCTGGTCCATCTCCGCCTCGTAGGTCTCGATCTCCTTCTTGAGGGTGCGCTTCTGCTCCTCGGTCTGGTGCATCCGGCGGCTGAACCGCTTGGCATCGACCACGACGCCCTCTTCACCGGCGGGCAGCTCCAGGGAGTCGTTCTTCACGTCCTCGCCGGCCCGGCCGAAGATGGCGTGGAGGAGCTTCTCTTCGGGCGTCAGCTCGCTCTTGCTCTTGGGGCTGATCTTGCCGACGAGGATTTCGCCTGGCCCGACCCGCGTACCGACGCGGACAACGCCGTGCTCGTCGAGGTTGCCGAGCGACCGCTCCGAGACGTTGGGGATGTCGCGGGTGAATTCTTCCTTGCCGAGCTTGGTCTCGCGGACTTCGACGCTGTACTCCTCGATGTGGATCGAGGTGAACGTGTCGTCCTTGACGAGCCGCTCGTTGATGACGATGGCGTCTTCGAAGTTGTAGCCGTCGAAGGTCATGAACGCGACGAGCGCGTTCTTGCCAAGGGCGAGCTCGCCCTGCAGCGTCGAGGCACCGTCGGCGATGATCTGGCCCTTCTTGACCTTCATGCCCTTCTTGACGAGGGGCTTCTGGTTCTGGCAGGTCTTGTCCGTCGTGCCGCGGAACTTGCGAAGGACGTACTCGTCGGCGTTGTCGATGAGGATCCGCTCGGCATCGACGTAGGTGACCGTGCCCGGCCGCTCGGCCCGGACGATCATGCCGCTGTTCTTGGCGACGTCCTTCTCCAGACCCGTGCCGACACAAGGCGGATCAACCTTCAGCAACGGCACAGCCTGCCGCTGCATGTTCGAGCCCATGAGCGCGCGGTTGGCATCGTCGTGCTCGAGGAACGGAATGAGGGCCGCCGAAACCGAGACGGTCTGCTTGGGCGAGATGTCAACGTACTGGACCTGGTCGCCGCCGACGGTCGAGAGGTCACCCTCGACGCGGGCCAGCTGCAGGCCCTGCTCGACGTCGTTGTTGCTCGGATCGACCGCGTCCGGCGGGGCGAGGATGCCCTTCATCTCCTCATCGGCACGCAGGTACTTGACGTCGCCGTTGACCTTGCCGTCCTTGACGACGCGGTAAGGCGTGATGAGGAAGCCGTACTCGTCGATGTCCGCGTAGATCGACAGCGACGCGATAAGGCCGATGTTCGTGCCTTCGGGCGTCTCGATCGGGCAGATGCGGCCGTAGTGGGAGATGTGCACGTCACGCACCTCAAACCCGGCCCGCTTGCGGTTGAGGCCGCCGGGGCCAAGCGCCGACAGGCGACGCTCGTGGGTCAGCTGGCTGAGCGGGTTCGTCTGGTCGACGACCTGCGAGAGTTCTCCCCGGCCGAAGAAGAAGTCGATGGCCGAGCTGATCGCCTTGGAGTTGACGAGCTCCGCAACCTTGCCGAGCTCCGACGGATCCTTGAGGCTCATGCGCTCCTGGACGGTCCGCTTGAGCTTCAGGAAGCCCTTGCGAATCTCCTCCGTCGCCAGCTCGTCAATGAGGCGCAGCCGGCGGTTGCCGAGGTGATCTATGTCGTCGATGTACCCCTTGCCGTCGCGAAGGGCAAACATGTACTTGAGCGAGTTGACGAAGTCCTCGCTGCGGAGGACCATCTCGGTCTCCGGCACGTTCTGCTCAAACTTGCGGTTGACGCGGAATCGGCCAACGCGACCCAGGCGGTAGCGGGCCTCGTCGAAAAACTTCTCGTTGAAGAGCGTCTTGGCCTTCTCCAGCTGCGGCGGGTTGCCCGGACGCAGCCGGCCGTAGATCTTGACCATCGCCTCGTCGTGGCTGTCGGCGATGTCCTCGGCGAGCGTGTTGAGGATCAGTGGGTCCGTCACCTTCGTAACGCACGCGATCTTCGGCAAGTCGCTGGCCTGGAGCTTCTCGGTGTTGTCGCCGAGTTGAGCACCGGCCTTGATGAGCTCTTCGCCCGTCTCGCTGTCGACAATGCTCTGAGCAACGTAGTACTCGGGCTTGAGGTCCTTGGGAGCGACCTGCGTGACGTCGTAGAATTCCTGAATGATCGCGCCGCTCTCGCCGAACTTCTCGTCGAGGGCACGTACGAATGTCGTCGCCGGAATCTTGGCCGACTGGTCGACGCGAACGACAAGCACGTCCTTCTTCGTCACCGAACACTCGATCCACGAACCGCGCTCAGGAATGACGCGGAAGCCGTGCAGCGGCCGATCGCCTTCCTGCTCTTCAATAAGGAAGTCGATGCCAGGCGAGCGGTGGAGCTGGTTGACGATGACGCGCTCGGCACCGTTAACGATGAACTCACCGCCGCCGATCATGACGGGAATCTCGCCGACGAAGATGTCGTCCTCGACCACTTCCTCGACGTCCTTTCGCGTCAGCCGGACGCGGATACGGAACGGCATGCCGTAGCTGAGCCGCAGGGCTCGACACTCGTCGATCGTGTACCGCGGCTCGTTGAGGGCGTAGCTGACGAAGTCGAGCTTCGTGTTGCCGTCGTACGACTCGATGGGGAAGACCTCTTCGAGCAGCGCCTGCAGGCCGTGGCTTTCACGTTCATTGGGCGGGGTGTCCTGCTGGAGGAAACGCTTGTAGGCCTCGATCTGGACCTTGATGAGGTCGGGGACTTCGATGGCATCGCCGCGCTTGGCGAAGGAACGGGGCTCGCGCTGGATGATGGCGTTCGGCATGGCGTGGTCAGTAACTTCAGGCGGTGGCGGGCGGACGTTCGCCGGTCTGGCAGGAGCCAGAAGGGTGCGGTGGGTGACGAAGGTCTCTCCATGACCTCTTTCCCGTGCTCGACGCTCGCGGCTGGCGAAGCCAGGGGCAGCGGGTCGATCTATTGGCAGCGTCGCCGGTGCGGCGGCAACGATGCCTCGGCCGTCGAACCGTCAAGCGGCCCGCCGACACAGAAACACCCCGTCAGGCCTACAGTTGAGGCCCGTCGCGGTGTGCAAGCAGGGGATGGATCGTGTCGAGGCTCGTCAAGCCGGCATCGCCAGCCTAGCGCCGGGCGTGCCAGCGGTCAACGGACGAGAAGTTTTATTCGGCGTCACGCTTGACAATGGGTCAGCTCATCGAACAACCGTGAGGTGTAGAGACGTCAGTGCGTGAGTCGCGGACCCACGGTCCGCCGGTCTGACGAGTCGTGGGAACTGCAGCGGGTCACGCCTTGGTGCAGAAGGTTCCCCTAGCGAGATGCCCGTCTCGCGCGAAGGCGGGATCAACTTGATCATCGAACTCGTCAGACCGGCGGACCGTGGGTCCGCGGCTCAGAGATTGTGAAGCAAACGCCGCCCCTGATGCGAACATCAGGGGCGGCGGAATCTCTGCGAATGATGAAGCGGCTCTACTTGGAAGCGGCTCTACTTGAGCGTGACCTTTGCACCGGCCTCTTCGAGCTCCTTCTTGAGCTTCTCGGCTTCGTCCTTGTCAACACCTTCCTTCACCGGCTTGGGAGCACCCTCGACCAGGTCCTTGGCCTCCTTGAGGCCCAGGCCGGTGATCGGGCGGATCGCCTTGATGACGGCCATCTTCGCATCGCCGAACGACTCGAGGATGACGTCGAAGCTGGTCTGCTCCTCGGCCTCGGCGGCACCGCCACCGTCGGCCGGGCCGGCCATCATCACGCCGCCGCCGGCGGCGGGCTCAATGCCATACTTCTCCTTCATGTAAGCTTTAAACTCCACAGCCTGCTTGAGCGTGAAATTAGCAGCTTTATCAGCCACCTCGGTGACCTCGGGGCTGTAGTCCGTCGTGGCTGTGTCAGTCGTTTCGGTTGTGTCAGACATGGTGCTTCTTTCTACCCGTATCGTGGGTCGGACGTGTCGATCTGTCGTCACGCAAGAGGTGGCTGCACGTTGCCGCCAATTACTCCCGGTTGGGCCAGTCACGCCAACGACTAGTTGATTGTGGCTCGGAGACGATCAGGCAGCGTCTTTCTGCTTGTCCTCGATCGCTTGGAAGATGGCAGCTAGCGAACCACCAGGACCTTGCATTGTAGCGGCAAGGTCGGCACCCGGACCCAGGATGCAAGCAACCACGTCGCTCAGAGCCTCCTCGCGCGTCGGCAACTTGCTGATCTGCTCGACGCCCTTCTCGCCGTGGTACAGGGTGCCGTCGAAGAAGACGCCGCGGAACTCGAGCTCCTCGAACGCCTTGTCCTTCTTTTGGTCAACCAGGGCACGGCAGACGCCGCTGATGGCAGTGACCTCACCCTCGGTGACGGCCTCGCCGTAGATGATCGCACTGGGCCCGTCGAGCAGGTCCTCGAAGCCGCTCGTCGGCAGGTCGCCGCTGGCCCGCTTGGCCAGCGTGTTCTTGACGACCGTCATCTTGACGCCCTTCTCGGCCAGGGCCCGGCGGAGCTGGTTCGTCTTGATGGCGTCGATGCCACGCGGGTTGATGACGGCCACGGCCTCGGCGTGCCCGAAGCGGCTCTTGTAGTCACCTTCGATCAGTTGCTTGACACGCTTGCTCATCGTCTTCTTTCAGTAGCGGCCACAGGCGGCCGGGCGGGCAGGTTAGGCGGCTGGGGCCGGCGGGTCATCTCCGACCCGCCGGCAGAGGGAGTTTCATGAGGTAGGAAGTTTCATGAGGTCACGGGCGATCAGGCGTCGCCGACCTGCACCTCGACGCCCGGCGTCATGGTGCCCTTCATCGTGACCTTCTTGATGTAGGTCGACTTGGCGGCCTCGGGGCGGACGCTCTTGATCTTGGCGATCATCGCCTCCGCGTTCTCCTTGAGCTGCTCGTTGTCGAAGCTCGCCTTGCCGATGACCGTGTGGACGTTGCCGCCCTTGTCGGTGCGGAACTCTTGCTTGCCGGCCGCATACTCTTTGACCGCCTCCTCGATGTTCGGCGTGACAGTGCCGGCCTTGGGGGCGGGCATCAGGCCCTTGGGGCCCAGCGTCTTGCCGAGCCGGCCGACGAAACGCATCATGTCCGGCGTCGCGATGGCGGTGTCGAAGTCCGTGAAGTCGGCGTTTTCGATCTCTTTCACCATCTCTTCACCGCCGGCCATCATCGCACCGGCCTCAAGGCAGGCCTGGGCCCGCGTCGGATCGACGAAGGCGACGACCCGCTTGGTCTTGCCGATGCCGTGCGGCAGGGAGACGCTGCTGCGTACTTGCTGATCCGCGTGCGTCACGTCGAGCCCGAGCCAGAACATGAGCTCGACCGTCTGGTCAAACTTCGGCTGGTCGAAGCCTTTCACGAGCGCGATCGCCGCATCGAGCGGCACCGGCTTGTCCGGAGCTTTCTTGCGAGCGGACTCGATTCGCTTGCCCTCTTTGGGTGCTTTTCTCTTGGTGTCGGTGGTCTTGGCCATGATGGTTTCGCTAGGAATGTAGCTTCCACTGCTCGGCAGAGTCGCCGCCCCGTGGTGTGGGCTGGTCGCTAAGCGACCTGAGATTCTTGTTCCGGCGGGTTTGATGGCCGGCTCGTGTCGCCGTCGACGACAACCTTCGAGACGAGAAACCAATCGATGATCTGAACCTGCTCTCCAACGCCGCTCGCGATGTAGACGGTCCGACCTCCAGGGGTACGCCAGACGAACTCGCGGCTCTTGACATCGAAGGAGTCTCCGTCGCTCGTGAACACCCGGAAGGGGTGAAACGGCTTGGACCTGAGAAGTTCTTCCAGCTTCTCGATCGTCATGGTGCCGATCCTAGCCCTCGACGACCTCAACGCCCATGCTGCGGGCGGTGCCGGCGATCTGCAACGCGGCCTTGTCGAGGTTGAACGCGTTGAGGTCTTCCTTCTTCTCCTCGGCAATGGCTCGGCACTGGTCCATGGTGATCTTGCCGGCCTTGTCCTTGCCGGCGGTGCCGCTGCCAGCCTTGATGCCGGCAGCCTTCATGATCAGGCCGCTCGCCGGGCCGCTCTTGATCTCAAAGGTGAAGCTGCGATCCTTGTAGGTCGTGATGAGAACGGCGACCTGCTCGCCCTTCTTGTCCTGGGTGGCCGCGTTGAACTGCGTGATGAACTGGCCCGGGTTCACGCCATACTGACCCAACGCCGGGCCAATGGGCGGAGCCGGCGTGGCGGTGCCGCCAGGGGCGATGAGCTTGAACTGGTTCGTGACTTCCTTGGCCATCGGTCGGCGGGTTGCAGCTAGAGGTTCGGGTTCAGATGAGGCGTCAGGTGACGGTGGCGTCGACGCGACGCGTGGGGCGTCCAATGACTTCGACCGTCGGCTTCATGTCGGCAGAAGCTGGCGATCGTGCCGGGGCGGCTGTCAGGCTCCGCAGGAGCGAGTAGGCCGGCACCGTCAGGATCAACAGGGCCGCCACACTAGCCGCCAGGATCGCCAGGGACAACGCGATGAGGATGATTCCCGGGATCGCCAGGAGCATCACGATCATCCGTGCCCACGACGGCAAGCCGGTGAGGGCCGTCAGGGCATCCCCTCGGGCGGCGCGAAAGCCGTTGTTTGAAGTGAAGTAGGCGACGCGGGACATGGGGAGGAATACTCGTTTACTCGTTACTTGGGTCAAATCGGCACCTAAGGCTCAACCTAAGCAACCAGTAACAAGTAACCAGTTGCAAAAATCACAGCTTCTCGATCTCCTCGTACGCCACCTCGAGCGGCGTGGGACGGCCGAAGATCATCGTGATGATCCGGACCTGGCCCTTGTCAGGAATCACCTCGTCGACGTCGCCTTCGAAGCCTTCAAATGCGCCGACGATGACCTTGATCTTGTCACCCTTCTGGTAGTCGGTCTTGAGCTCGGGCTCTTCCTTCTTCTCGCTCTCGCCGATCATGCGGGCGGCGTCGGCACGGGGCATCGGGTCGGGCTTGCCGCTGGCTTGGATGAAGTCGCCGACACCCTCGGTTTCCTTGATCATAAACCACACCTCCTGCGGGATGCGGCCGTGCTCGTCGGGCTCAATTTCGATGAAGACGTAGCCCGGGTAGAGCTTTTCGTCCATGAACGTCCGCTGGCCGTTCTTGACGACCATCTTCTTCTGGACCGGGACCAGAATACGGCCCAGCTTCATGTCGAGGCCTTCGATCTTCGTCTTACGGATGATGGCCTTCTTGACGCGATCTTCCTTATTCGACGCTACGCGGAGCGTGAAGAGCCGCATGTTCGGATTCAGCGGCTGCTCGCTTCCGCCGGGGGCACCGCCCAAATCGGTGGCCGGTGTCGAGGAAGTGGCGTCGGTGGGCGTGGTGTCCATAGGAGAAAATACGCGGGTCGAGCCCGAGGCAAAAAGAGAAAACACAGAGCCGGCCGCTAGCGGGCAGAGCCAGGTCAGGCGTCGCCGCCAAAGAACGGCGGAGCGACCTTGAGGACGTCGATCATGTACATGACCGAGCCGAAGATCAGGTCGTAGCCGAACAAGACGGCGGCGGTGAGGAACATGAAGCCGATGACGACCTTCGTGCTGCCGATGAGTTCCCGGCGGGTGGCCCAGTTGACCTTCTTCATCTCACCGTCGGTGTTGATGAGGAAGTCCGCGTGCCGGGGGCGATTGATGAGCCACCAGGCGATGAGGACGAGGACGAGCGTCAGGCCGGCGAGGACGAGATAGAGCGGCCACTCCGCCTTCGACAGGCCCGCGACCGAGGGCAGACGGTTGTAGAGGAAGTTGACGAGGAACAGGATGACAAGACCCGCCCCGATGCCCGTGCCGAGCCGGGTCCAAAAGCCTTGGCCCGGCTTGTGCGGCGCGAGGAAGCCGCCGGACTCGGCGGACTTGTTCGTCTTAATCGGCGTCGTCGTCGTCATTCACAAACCTGTTGGACCAGCCTCGGTCATCTCCGCCACCTCCAACACGCCAGCAAGGACTCGAACCTTGAACCTGCGGTTTTGGAAACCGCTGCTCTGCCAATTGAGCTACTGGCGTAAGGGCGGAAGAAGCTAGGAGCTAGAAGTCAGGAGCTAGTCAGAAACCCGAAACACGGTGAAGCATGGTCTGATATCTGTCTAGCTTCTAGCTCCTGGCTTCTAGCTCCTTGTGCCACATCACTTACGCTTCACCTTGTGCACCGTGTGCTTGCGGAGGCGGGGGCAGTACTTTTTGACTTCCAGGTTCCGCTGCTCGCTTTGGCCGGCGACGCGGATGTTGGTGCGGTAGTTGAGGTCTTTGGTCTCCGTGCACTGGAGCCAGACCCATTCGCGTGCTTCTTTGGCCATGAGGTGGGGCTAAACGTTCTCGTGTCTCGGGAAAGGCCGGCCGATGCGTCTCCGCATCGGCCGGCACGGCTTGTATCACCTTGCGGTGAGGCTACTTGAGGATCTTCGTCACGACGCCCGAGCCGACGGTCTTGCCGCCTTCACGAACAGCGAAGCGGAGCTTCTCCTCCATGGCGATCGGCTTGCCGAGCGTGACCTTCATCTGGACGTTGTCGCCCGGCATGCACATCTCGGCACCGACGATCTCAGCCTGACCAGTCACGTCCGTGGTGCGGAAGTAGAACTGCGGCTTGTACCCCGTGAAGAACGGGGTGTGCCGACCGCCCTCTTCCTTGGTCAGGACGTAGACCTCGCCCTCGAACTCGGTGTGAGGCGTAATCGAGCCGGGCTTGGCCAGAACTTGGCCGCGCTCGAGGTCCGTCTTTTCGATGCCACGCAGGAGCAGGCCCGCGTTGTCGCCGGCGATGCCGACGTCCATCGTCTTGTTGAACTGCTCGATGCCGGTGACGGTCGTCTTGCGGTTGTCGGTGAGGCCGACGATCTCGACTTCTTCGCCCATCTTGATCTCGCCACGCTCGATGCGGCCCGTCGCGACGGTGCCGCGGCCCTTGATGCTGAAGACGTCTTCCACCGGCATCAGGAACGGCTTGTCCATCTCCCGCTCAGGGACGGGGATGTACTCGTCGAGCGTCGCCACGAGCTTGTCGACCGCTTCACAGGCGGCGTCGTCGCTCGGGTTGTTGAAGGCGGGCAAGGCCGAACCGGTGACGATCGGGGCCTCGTCGCCGTCGAAGCCGTACTTGCTCAGCAGCTCGCGGACTTCCATCTCGACCAGCTCCAGGAGCTCCTCGTCATCGACGAGGTCGGCCTTGTTGAGGAAGACGACGATCTTCGGCACGCCGACCTGACGGGCGAGCAGGATGTGCTCGCGGGTCTGGGGCATCGGGCCGTCGGCGGCGGACACGACCAGGATGGCGCCATCCATTTGGGCGGCCCCGGTGATCATGTTCTTGACGTAGTCGGCGTGCCCGGGGCAGTCGACGTGGGCGTAGTGCCGGTCGGCCGATTCGTACTCGACGTGGGCCGCGGCAATGGTCACCGTCTTGGTGGCATCACGGTCGATGCCGCCCTTGGCG
>CAYMAS010000078.1:0-10140 GCA_964388485.1 uncultured Tepidisphaerales bacterium
TGTTTGCCACGCGGCTGGCCGTATCGCTGGCCCTGCCGAAGACGAGTTCGCGCAGTTGTTCTTCGACGTTCTCGGTCGAGCCGAAGCCGCTGTTGTCGCCCTCGGCGAGCTCGCCGCCGATGGCGACGGCGGTGGAGAGGCCGCCGGCGAGCAGGAGCTTGTCCCAGTGATAATCGACGCGGTCGGCCAGGCCGCTGGCGCCACTGGCGTCGGTGCCGGGCTGGCGGAGCAGGTCGACGCTGCGGCCGTCGGGGAACGTGAGCATCTCCCAGGCAATGAGCAGCCGGTTCTGGCCGTTGCTCACGAGCGATGAGTACTCGCCAACTGCGACACTGCCTTGGGGGATGAGCACATGTCGTCCCGTGGCGGAGTCGTACACGTCCGCCGACACCCGCCCCACCACCTTGCCGGGCAAATCGCTGTTGAGGGCAGTGACGGTGAAGCCAGGAATGACGGTGCCGGCGGACAGCTCGTGCTGCGCGGCGACGGGACCGGTCGGGCCGGTGCGGAGGTAGGTGTCGAGGCCGCGTTCAGCATTGTTGAGAAACGCGATCTTCTCCGTCTGGAGGTTCGCCCGCGCCGACTCCGGCTGCACCTCGTTCGGGTTGATCGCCGGGTCGCCGGAAGGCGCGACGACGAGCGGATTGAGCGGGCTGCCGATCCCGGGACGGGTCGGATCATCGGCGTGCGCATCAGGGGGCGAGGCAGCGATGACGACCGGCTTCTTCACATCAAAGCCGATCGGGGCGTCGAGCGCCGCCTGTTGACGCTCCTGTTGAGCCTGCATGTCCTGCCGCGTCTGCTCCATCTGCTCGGCGAGTTGTGACTGGGCCGCGGCGAGTTCGTCGCGCAGGGCCGCATGTTGCCGGCGCATCTCCGCCACCGCTTCGTCTTCGGCGGGTGCACCGGGCGTTGTTGCCGGCTCGTGTTCATCGGCAGTGAGGGCGGCATAGCCGACCGGCGCAGTGCTTGATGGCTTCGCCTTCGGCGGTTGGGTGATCGTCGCGTAGTTCATGTCGGCCGACGACGACAACGCCGGCGGGCTGGGAAGCTCGCCCTGCTGTTTGCGGATGTCGATCTTCACCGCCCCCGGCTTGTCGTCTCGATTCGGTGGCGTCAGGCCGTAGCCGAGGGCCAACATCCCGACGAGACCGACGCCCGCCGCCGCCGCGACCACGCGGCCGGCGCGGATGCGGCGTACACCGCTCGACTTCTCGCCGCTTTCGTCGCCGAACGTCTCGTGCTGCGGATGGCCGTTAAGGTCCTCCGGCGGCATCTTCGCATTCTCGTTTTCAGGCGCATCTTCGTGGACGGCGGTGCCGTTCAGGTGCTGCGTGTCGTTGCTCATGTTCAGTCCTCCTTCGTGTAGAGGTAGCCCGCGAGCGGCCGCCGAGTCGTAGAGGCCTGCGGCGTCACCTGCGGGTCCGCCTGCGCCCGGGGCTGCTCGTCCATCGTGACGTTGGTGATGCCGGGATCGGCCGCCTTGCCGCGAACGATCTTGACGATCTGCTGCGGCGCCTCACCCGCCCGCATCTCCGCCGCGACGACAAGTTGGTCGATGACAAGGAAGTCGCCGCTGCGGCGGTAGTTCACCAGCTCCGCCTCTTTGCTGTCAGGGTGGTCGAGGGCGAACACCGGCGGCAGCTCGTAGTTGCGTGCTTGCGGCGGGAACTGCACGAACGTCTTGCTGCCGTCGTCGAACACGCGCAGCGGTGCCCACGGCGGCGGCTCAGCGTCGCGTGTTTTCCCATCGCGCCCGCGGCTCTGGTAGAGCACGACGTAGCCGAAGTTCAGGTCACCCAGGTTCATCCCGAGCGGTCCGACGGTCGGACCGACGGCATCAGGAGCGGCGGCTGTAGACGTGCTGGTGTTGGCCGCCGGTGCAGTGCCCGTCAGCATGTTCAGCCCGCCGACGTCGCCCTTCTCCACGCGCAGCCGTTGCTGCTCCCGGCGGTCGCCCAAGACGCGCAGCCCGTCGAGCGGGTAGTGCCAAGCGATCATCGACTGGAAGTTCGGCTCCGGGTTCACGAACAGGTCCACGAGGTACGTCCGCTCATCCGTCGTCAGCACCCAGTTGCTCTGCGTGTTCGCCTGCTTCGGCTTGATGAGGATGAGCGTCGCCGCCGTCTCGCCAGTGCCCTCCTCCACCTGGTCAATCTCGTAGGCGGCGGTGTCGTTGCACGACAGCGATCGCAGTTCCTCGCCCTGCCTCAGTCGAATCGTGGTGATGTACCCGGCCGCGGCGATCGCGTTGTAGCGGACGCCGGGGGCGTAATCGTAATAGTGGACGGCGTTGAGGAACCCTGCGGGGGTCGGGCTGCGGGTGGCGTGCTCATTGGCATTGGCGACGACAGCCAGAGCCTCCTCGACCGGATGGGCGGACGGGCCCTGATCGAACGTCGCACCGTTACCCTGCCCGATCGACGCCGGCACGGGGATGAGCTGCGGGGCCGGCACCTCGACCGTTGCGGGTCGGGTGGTGGAGGTGCTGAGGCCGGTCGGTTGCGACGCCGCGAATAGTGCCGCCAGCGCCTGCCGCTCGTCTTCGAGCCGGGAGGCGACGGCCATCTGCACCGTCGTCTCGGCGTCGTAGCTCATGCGGCCGCGCGGCGGCAGCGGGATGTCGGCGGGTCGGTTCTTAGCGGCACAGCCGCCGGCCGCGAGTGTCGCGGCCATCAGGATGAGACGAATCGGGCGCAGGTACATGTGCGCGGCTCCGTGCGAAAGAGGGTTCAGTTGTTGGATGAGGTGCCGGTGAAGTCGCGGCCCCAGTTGATGTCGGTGACGTACAGGCCGAGCGGGTTCGTGAGGATCGCCCGCTTGTCGGTCGGCGGCGTGAGCGTCACCTCGAAGATGCCGCTGTATGCCGCTTCTTCTTGAAGCCGGCCGTTGGCGTAGGTGCGCTCGGTCCAGCGCACCTGGTACACGTCCTCGCCCTGCTGCAGGACGGTGCCGATCTCGACCTCACGGGCGTTCGGTCGGCCGTCGCCGCCGCTCGGCGGATCGCTCGCCATGTACTCGTTCATGCGCTGCTCGGCCGGGCCGGCGAGAAACGCGTAGACCTCACGCAGACGGTTGTTCTGCGCGACCGGGTCGAGAATGCGCGAGCGACTCTTGCGGATCAGGTCGGCGACGAAGTACGCCTTCGCGTTGGCGTCGGGCGTGTAGCCGCGGCCAGCCAGCTCGACGCCGATGGTGCGGGCCTGCTGCGCGTCGACCTCGGCGACGTACACCTCGACCTGCCGCTGGTTCGCGGCGTACGCCAGGCCGGCGGCGAGCGCGGTCGTGGTGACGGCAAGGCAGAGGGCGGTCGCCCGCCAGAGCTTCGCGTTGCGTGCGGCGAGCCCCATGCGGCGGTCCCACGCCTCGGCGGCGGCGGCATAGCCGGTGTCGAGCGGGACGGGCGTGCGGTTCACGCCGTAGCTGGCAGTGCTGGTCTTCATGATGAGGTTGTTGAAGGGTTCAGGCGGACGGCAGGAAGCGCGGCTGCCCCGGCGGCAGCGGACGTTGAGAACGCGGAGAAGGCGACGACCGCGGCGTGCTTGGGCCGACCCAGACGGAGTAGCCGCCGGCACCGGAGCTTGGCACGCGCCGCACGGCGGCGGGCGTTGCTCGCATGAGCGACGTGATGGGCTGGGCGGCGGTCGCCGACGCGGAGCCGGATGGGCCGGTCGAACCGCTGCCGCCATTGGGCGTGCTGAGTTTCTGCTTGGCCTTCGACCAGACGGACCCCGCCGCGGCAACGCCCGCACCGGCGGCGACCAGACCGAGCGCCGCCCCGCCGGCCGCAAACTTGCCGGCACTCGTCGCCGCCCCCGCCACACTCCGCACGATCGGCTCGACCGTTCCGGTGGAGGCAACGCGGTTGGTGAAGTCGCTCAGGGAAAGGCTCGCCGCCCCGCCGGCGATCTCGCCGGCGAAGCGGTTGGCCATCAGCACAAACACGAGCAGGAGCAGGTTGACGAGCAGCAGTTGGAGCGCGACTGCGGTGGCGTTGCCGAGATCTTCCCATGTGCCGTCCTCGACGTTGAGCGTCTGGCTCGTCGCGTCGGCGGCGAAGCGGTACAGCAGGCCGACCACGAGCGTGAGCACGAGGAAGCGGATGCCGTTGCTCATGACCCAGCCGATCGGCCGCTCCACGATCCACGCCGTCTTGTCGAACGCCCCGAACGGCAGCAAGCAGAAGACGACGATGCAGCCGATCTTGAAGAGGAGCAGGTAGACCAGCATCAGCAGCACGATGATCGCGCCGCACGCGAAGATGCCGAGACCCGCGAGTAACAGCAGAACGATCACCGGCAGGTTGCCGAGCGTGCTCCGCCAGCCGCTGGCGAGGGCGGTGGCCTTGTCAATGACAATGAAGGCGGTGGTGAACGAGTGCGTACCGAAGCTGCTGGGACGGCGAACTTCGGTGATGTCGTGACTTTGTGCGCCGCTGGCCAAGACACCCAGTTTGCTGAAACCGTCAGCGATTGATTCCGTGATCGGTACCCACTCGTAGGCGATAAACAGGATCGCCGAGAGAAAGATCATCCGACGAAGCCCCTGGGCCGCCACCGGGTTCTCGGTCAATGCCCATTGCAGGCCCATCCAACTGATCGTCACGACGATAAAGAAGCGCCACAGGTAGAGCAGCGGCGTGTAGATCTCGCCATATGCGCCGTCCAGAACGTCGACAAAGTTCTGGTAGAACGCGTCAATCGGGCCAGTTGTCATCGCAAGTGCTGACGGCATCAGAGGGAGAAGATGGAAAGCTGCATCGGTCATGTGGGTGCGTACTTACGTTGTGGACGGCCACATGAGGTCGCCCTGCAATCGGGTTCAGCGGGTGAGCATCAGTTCGGGCGCGTGGACGGACTGCCGTTGGTCAGGCTCTGCTGATAGGCCTCCCAGGTGTCGAAGCCAGCGGCTTTGGCCTTTGCATCACGAGCTGCCTGCCGCTTCTCCTCTTGGCGTTGCTCATATTCCTCGTCACCGCCAAACGCACCGGCGACACCTTCGTCGCCTTGCTCTTCCTGAAGTTGCCGGGCTGCATCCTGCAAGCCTTCCCGCACCTGGCGGTTGTTCTCCTGGGCCTGCCGCTCGCCTTCGATCTCCTGCTCCGCCAGTTCGCGTACCGGGTCATCGCCCGTCGGCTCATCGCGGTCGACGTTCACGGTCACGACGATGCCCACCGTCACTGCCACGATTGCCGCGGCGCCAACGGCCACACCGATCAACGTCTTCATCTGCTTGGTCACGGGTACTCCTGTTCAACAACTTTTGCGGGATCATCGAGTTCGGCTCACTCGCTGCCGGTCGGACCCCGATCCTCATTATTCAACTGCTCGATCGACCGCAGGTGCGACCGGTGCATTTCCTCGCGGAGTCTGGCCGACCACTCGGCCTCGCTCGTCTCCTCGGCCAATAGTTCCATCTCTCCCCGCAGCGCCGCAATCTCCAGCGCTTGCAGTTCCTGCAACTGCTGGACCTGCACGGCGAGCAGTTCGTTCGTCGCCTGCTGAGCAGCGAGTTGGCCTGGGGCGGCGTTGCTCTTGGCGACGTACTCGCCCACGCGGTCTTGCGTGAGTGCCATCGACTCGGCGACCTGCTGGTGGAGCTGCACGACCTGCTCGTTTCGCGTGCGGCGGTCGAGCCGCCACTGCCGCTGGGCAGGCGTGATGCTCGTCGTCGGATCGCGGTCGTCCCACGTCTCCGGGAACCGTCCGTCAAGCGAACCGAGGCTGCCGGCGATTCCGTCGAGCGTGGCATGAATGCCCTGCATCTGCGCCAGCGTCTCATCGACCCTGCTGAAATCCCAGTCCTTCAGCATCGTCTCCATGAGCTGCACCTGCTGCTGCAGGCGCACGAGTTGCTCGGCGTGCTGCTGGAGGATCAGCAGGTGCTGGGCGAAGTTGCCGGGGTCGAACACGATGTCGCCGACGCCGAACAGAGCGTGGGCCGGTTCGACCGGGACAAGCGTTGCCGCGATGGCAGTGGCAGCGGCGAGTGCCGCGAGTTGTTTATGTTTGAAGCTGGTCATTTCAGTTGCCTCCGGTCATGCCGTCCTGGCCTTCGTCCCGCAACGTCTGCACGCTCCGTCGCATGGCCGCCATCTCCCGCTGCCGAATCGCCTCGGCGGCGGCTTCCTCGGCTTGTGCCGCCGCGTCACCATCGGCCGCGAGTCGGCTACGCATCGCCCGTAGTGCCTGGAGCTTCGCCTGTTCGGCGGCCAAGATGGCTTGAAGCTGGTTCGCCGCCTGCTGTGCCCCCTTCGGCCCCTCGGCGGCGTTGCCGGCTTGAATCACCGCCGCCACTTCAACAGTCACGCCCTCGCGGTCCTGCTCCAGCGTGGAGAGCGACGCCTCGACCTGCACGAGACGGTCTTGCAGGTAGGCACGAACTCGCGCGTTGTGCTCGGGCAGGTCGTTTACGGTGATCGACTCCGGATCGAGTTCGGCCGGCAGCGCGTCCTGCCACTGGTCAAGCGTCTGCTGCATGGCGGTCAGGCCGTCCATGACTTCGCCGGCACGCTCGAAGGCCTCGCCGCCGGGGTCGTCCAGTAGCGAGCCGAGGTCGGCGAGCTGAGCCTGGAGCTGCTCGAGTTGCCGTGCCATCTGCTCCAGTTGAAGCAGCATCTGCGCGACCTTCTCGACGTTCTTCGCCTGCGCCCACGGGTCGCTCACGACGTCGCCGACGCCGAACAGGGCGAAGGTGGGTCGGGGTGTCGTGGCGAGAACGCCGGCGGCTGCAAGCGCGATGACGAGCAGGCGGGGGTTACGCGGTGACCGCTGCATGATCTGCCTCCGCATCAGTGGTAAGTGCATCGCGGTCGTCGTGCCGCCAGCGTGGCGGTCGGTCCGCGTGCTTCGGATTCGGGAAAGATTCCTGCGGGAACAACACCGAGCGCAGGTAGGCCGCGGCGTCGGGGTGGGCGGCGGCGAGCGCCGTGATGATTCGGTCCCGCATCGCGTCGGCCGCGGCGTTGGCGGAGGCGTCGATGGCCTGCTCGGTGCCAGCGTCGAACGCCATCAGCCGCGCCGCCGCCCTGCCGGCGTCCGCGGCATCCTTCGCCGCTTGAGTCATGCCGAAGCGCCGCATCCACGCTTCGAGGAAGCCGTGCCGGCCGTTCGTTCGTAGCACCTCCCGCGCCGCCGCCTGGTCGGCGGGCGTGCTGGCCGCCACCAGCGCCAACTCCGGCCGCGAGAGGTCGAGGTCGATTAGCCGGTTGCCGCGGACGCTGGCGTAGTAGTAGTGCCGCTTCGGGATCGACGTCGCGAGGGTGCGGAGTTGCTTGGCGTTCAGGCCGAGCAGGTCCTCGTACACCCGCCGCGTCGCCGGCTCGCCGGCGGCGGCGTTGGGCAGCAGGATGCGCGTGAGGCACGATTCGAGGATCGCGGGTGCGATGTCGCTGCGGCCGACGTCGGCGAGGCTCTGCGTGGCGAACAGCACCGCAACGTTCCGCTTGCGCAGCACTTTCAGCCACTCGCGGATCTTCGTTCGGAACAGCGGGTGGTCGAGGAACAGCCATGCCTCGTCGAGCACGAGAAGCGTCGGCGACCCATCGAAGCGCCGGTCGAGCGCGTGGAACAGGTATCCGAGTGCCGCGGCGACCGCCCGCGGGTGCGTCATCAGCTCCTCCATCTCGAACGCCTGCCAACGCCCGGCATTGAACAGGTCGGCGTCGGCCGCGTGGAGCGGATCACGCTGCGCATCGAAGAGCCCGCCGAACGGGCCGCCGATACAGAACGGGGCGAGGGCCTCCTTCGCGTCCTTGTCCTGGAGCAGGTGGTGCAGACCGCTGATTGTCCGCTCGTGCTTGGGTGCGGCGGCCAAACTGTTGATCGCCGCCCATACCCGCTCCCGCCGCGCGGCGTCGACCCGCACGCCCTCCCCCTCCATCAGCGCCGCCGCCCATTCGGCAGCCCAAGTTCGGTCGGCATCACCGTCGAGCGCGGCGAGCGGTTGGAAGCCGAGCGGTTCGTCCCCGGTAGCGCCGTTACCACCCCGACCACCCCCGCCATCTTCCGCCACACCCGACGTGCTCAGGTCGTAGAAGTCGCCGCCCATCGCGTAGGTGAGCGTCCGGCAGCTGCCGCCCTTGTCGAAGAAGTAGACCTGCGCCCCCTCGTACCGCATCCATTGCGCGGCGATCAGGTTCAGCAGCGTGCTCTTGCCCGCCCCCGTGGGACCGGCGACGAGCGTGTGGCCGACGTCCCCCTGATGCAGGTTCAGCGCGAACGGCGTCGATCCTTCCGTCTTCGCCTGCAAGAGGCACGGCGCGTCAAGGTGGCCGTTCCAGGTGTCGCCGCGCCACGCCTGGGCGAGCGGGATCACGTCGCAGACGTTCAAGCTGTTCATCAGGGGGCGACGGACATCGGCGTAACAGTGCCCCGGCAGCGAGCCGAGCCAGCTCTGCAGCGCGTTCACACGTTCCACCTCCGTCACCCAGCCGAGGCCGTCGACCACCTCCTGGACCATCCGCGCCTTCGCCAGCGCGGCCTCCTCCGTCTCCGCCATGACATGCACGCTCATCGTGCAGTGGCCGATGGCTGCTTCGTCCGTACCGAGTAACGCGAGCGTCGCCTCCACCTCGTCGGCCTTGTTCGTCGCGTCGGAGCTCTCCAGCTTCGACTCTTCCTTCGTCGCCACCTCTCGCATCATCGTCCAGAGGTTCTTGCGCTTCTGGAACCAGTGCCGCTTGAGGGCGCTGAGGTTCTTCTCCGCCTTCATGCGGTCCATCGGCAGCCAGCGCACGCTCCACCGCAGCGCAAGCGGCAAGCCGCAGAGGCGGGTGAGCACACCGGGCACCGTCGACGACGGCCAGTTGCGTACGCCGACGCTCACGACGTAGTGGCCGCCGAGCTTCACGCCGAGGCCGGCCTCAAGCGGCGCGTCGGTCAACCGCTCGGCGAGGAACAGCGGCGGGTACTCCCGCGAGTCCGGACAGGCGACGAAGTGCGGCCGCGGCGAGACGCTGCCGTGCAGGAACGTCAGCAGCTCGTCCTTCTCCAGCACGTCTACGTCGGGGCAGAACCCCTCCAACAGCGCCACGAGCTTCTCAATGCTCTGGCGGTACTGCTCGAAGTACTGCCGCTGTGGATTCGGCCGCACCTCGTCGGGCGGCAGTTCGACGAATAGGTCGGCGAGCTTGCTGCTGCGATCTTCCGGCGGCAGGTATGTCAGCGTGAGGTAGGTGCGTGTCTCGAACGCCCCGCCTTCTCCAGTCCCTGATGCGAATGCCTTCGCCCGTTCACGATCAATGAGTGCCGCCGCGGGTCGGTCGAAGGTGCCGCTCGGGTAGCTGTCGGTTGGCAGCCGCCGCGCCTCGGCGTGAACGCACCAGCGGTCGCCGAGGCGCTTGAGCACGTTGTTGAGTTGCTGCCGCAAGGCGACGAGCGCCTCGGGCGTCGTGCTGTCGGTATCGGGGCCGCGGTAGCGCACGACGGTGCTGTAGCTGCCGTCCTTGTTGAGCAGCACGCGCGGCGTCAGCAGGGCGAACCACGGCAGGTGGTCGGCGAGCATCTTCTTCGGCTGCTGGTAGTCGCGTAGGTCAAACATCAGGACGCACCTCGTCTGTAGCCGGACACGAGCCGGCGGAAGCGGAACGGGAGGCGGTCATGCCCACCGTCCGCGGGGGTTGAGTTGTCGGGCGAGGGGGTGGTGGATCAGCTTTCCAGTCGCCGCGGCTGGCGCAGGTGCCGCAGCAGCACGTCGAGCCAGAGCGGGTCGCGCTTCGTAAGCACGACGGCCGTCGCGTGCAGCCCGAGCCCCAGCGGTACGGCGATGAGGACTTGGTGGGCGCCGAGGCCGAGCGCCGTCATCGCCGTGCCATTGAGGATGGCGAACGCCCGCGGCACCCCGGCGACCAGCACCGGCTGGATCAGCGCCTGACGTACCGGCTGGATATAGCCATCGGGGAGTGGGTCAGTCACGGGCGGCGTCCTGTTGCTCTTGCTGCTGCTGGGCGTCGAACCGCTCGGCCTCTTGCGCGATCACCTGGGCCGTCGTCGGCACCGTCGCGTCGAGAACCTGGCCGTCGATCGCCGCTCCGCCGCTGAAGCCGAAGAAGGACAGGCCCCACGTCGCCGCGCCGAAGGCGAGGGCGATGCCGAAGAACGCGGTGACCATCTTCCGCATGCCCGTGCCGTTCTCGCTGAA
>CAYMAS010000079.1:0-9631 GCA_964388485.1 uncultured Tepidisphaerales bacterium
GTTGTAGCCGAAGATGTGCTTGCGACAGAAGATGCCGATGATCTCACTGATCACCCCCAACGCCGGCAGAATCATGATGTAGACCGCCGGGTGGCTGTAGAACCAGAAGAAGTGCTGGTAGAGGACCGGGTCACCGCCGTTGATCGGGTCGAAGATGCCGATGCCCATCGTCGCCTCTGCGGCGAGGAGCAGCAGCGTGATCGCCAGGACCGGCGTGGCCAGGATCTGAATGATCGCCGTGCTGTAGAGGGCCCACAGCAAGAGCGGCATGCGGAACCAGGTCATCCCCTTGGGCCGGAGCATGTGAATGCTCGCCAGGAAGTTGACGGCGGTCATGATCGACGAGAATCCGAGGATGAAGACGCCGATCGTCGCCGGAATAACGCCCGACTCACTCTTGGAGGTGGAGTAGGGCGTGTAGAAGACCCAGCCCGTGTCCAGGCCGTAGCCGCCAGGCCAGTCCCAGCCGAAGCCGACCTTGACGACGCCGCTGAGCAACACGTAGACGAAGAAGAGCCCGCCGGCACACCAGACGTAGAAGCTCGCCAGGTTCAGCCTTGGGAAGGCGACGTCCTTGGCCCCGAGCATGACGGGCAGGATGAAGTTCCCGATGATCGCCGGAATGCCCGGGATGATGAACAGGAAGGTCATCACCGCACCGTGGATGGTGAACAGGTGGTTGTAGAAGTCCCATGCCGCCCGCTCGTCGCTGCTGAAGAGCGGGCCGGGCGCGATGAGCTCGAGCCGGAGCACAAGGGCGAAAATGCCGCCGACGAGGAAGGAGGCGAGGATGCCGACCATGTACATCAGGCCGATGCGCTTGTGGTCGAGCGTGAGCATCCACGAGAGGATGCCGCGGGTGTGGGTCAGGTAGTTGTCACCGTGGACCTCGGCCCGGTTCTGCTCCGGGATGCCGGCCACCATGGGGGCGTTGATCGTGCTCATAAACGTCTTGGGCTCGTGGGGGAAGGTGGTGGTCGGGGAGGTCAGTTTCGCGGGAAATCAGTTTCGCTCGTTCTCTTCACGAGCGTCGGAGTCCATCCCGGTGGCCTCGTCGGCCTCGACGCGTCCGTCCATGCCCGCGGGCGTCTTCTGGGTCAACACGCCTGCGTCTTCGGTGTGGACGGAGATCGTCTTCATGTAGGCGATGATGTCGCTGACGTCTTCTTCGGACAAAATGCCCAGGTAGCTGGCCATCGCATTGCCGTAACCGGCGACAATCTGCCGGCCCGGGTAGAAGATCGACTCGCGGATGTATTCCTCGTCGACCTCGACAATGGTGCCGTCGACCATCGCGTGGTTGGGAGCGTTCCACAGGTCCTTCCAGGTTGGACCCGTGCCGGCGGAGCCGTCGATGGAGTGGCAGCCCATGCAACCGCGGGCGGCCCACAGGGCCTCGCCGACTTCAGCCGGCGGCTTGCGGGTGCCGTCGAAGTTGAACCGCAGGTTGCTGACCTTCGCCAGGATCGTCTCGAACTCTTCGGGCTCGTGCACGAACACCTTGGCCCCCATCCGGCTGTGCAGGATGCCGCAGTATTCCGTGCAGAAGAGCTCGAACACGCCCGTCTTCGTCGGCGTGGCCCAGATCTTGTTGAACCGGCCGGGCACGACGTCCTTCTTGACACGGAACGCCGGGATGTAGAAGGAGTGGATGACGTCCTGGCTCTTGAGCGTGAACTCGACAGGCCGACCCTTGGGCAGGTGCAGGTGGGTGGTGACGGCACCGTTGGGGTACTCGAAGTTCCAGTACCACGAGCCGCCGACGACGTTGATCTGGTACGCGTTGGGCGGGGCGATTTGATCGTTGAGGTAGCCCTTGAAGCCGATCGTGAACATCACCAGGACGATGCAGGTCGGGATGACCGTCCAGGTGATCTCGAGCGTCGTCGAGTGGCTGGCGGTGCCGACGGGATCGGGATCGGAATCGTCCTTGGCCTTGTACTTGAACAGGAAGACGAACATCAGGACGATGACGATGCCGCCGAAGATGTAGCAGACCCAGAGGATGAAGTTATAAGCGAGGTCGACGTCACTGGCTCGGGCGGCGGCGTCCTGGGGCATCCAGGTCAGCGGGTCCTCGTGGAAACCGGTATCGACCTGAGCGGGCAGGCTCGGGTCGAGTTCGCGGACGGCGGCGACGTACTCGGCGACCTCCCGCTCGCCTTCGAGCAGGTTGCCGATGCCGCCCATTCGCTCGATCTCCTCAAGGACGAGTTCGGAATCTTCGGTCGGGTCGACCAGGATCGCGACCTCCTCGGTAGCCACAGCGGCTTCGTTGTCGGGCGCATCATCGGCCCGGGCGGCCAGAGGCATCGCCAAGACGAGGAGCAGCAGGAGTCGCAAGGAGGCCTTCACCGTGGGGATCATCGCAGGAGACAGGGAAAGTGGCGAGGGTGGCCAACGGTCGCAGTGCGACCATCGGCCGCACCTGCTCGTGGGCTAGTCGGGTCGTGACGGATCGGAGAATGCGTGGCGAGGCTCTGAGGAACCAGCCGACGGCGGTTCGGCCGAAGGTGGTGAGTCGTCGGGCTCGTCGCCTTCGAGGGGCGTGCCCTTGTTCGGGTGCGGTGCCATCTTGCCGCGACGCTCCGCCCAGACGAGGAAGCCGATGACGAAGGCGAGCGTGACCATGACCGCCACGCCGCCGATCTTCATGATCGTCATCGCGGTGGCGGTGTACTTGCCGGTCGTCGGGTCGAAGCTGAAGCAGTAGTAGACGAACGCGTCCTTGAGGCTCGGCTGAAGCTTGCCGTCGCTGGCGTCGACGATGCTCAGCCGCAGCGTCTGCGGGTCGAAGGTCGGTCCCTGCAGGTAGCGGCTGACTTGGCCGTCGGGCGTGGCGATGACGATCGTCGCCGTGTGCGAGTACTGCTGAGCTTCGGGAATCCAGGCGAAGCGGAAGCCGATGGCGTCGGTGAGCTGGTCGATCGACAGGTCCGTGCCGGTCCAGAAGCCCCATCCGTCGATGACGTTCTGCTCGTCGAAGACGCGGCTCATGACGTCGACGGTCGCGTCCTTGTTGTCCGCCGCCAGTTCGGGCGGTTCGCGGCTGTCGAAGCTGATGGTCAGAACCTCGAAGTCGCGACCGATGACCAGGTCGCCGCCAAGGTCGCGCATCGAGCGGACCATCCCGTTCATCACCTCGCCGCACAGGGCGGGGCAGCGGTAGTAGGCCATCTGGATGACGACCGGCTTGCCCTCGGCAAAGATGTCGCCTGGCGTGACTTCGTTGCCCTGACTGTCGAGGAAGACGACGTCCTGCGGAATCGTGTCGCCGAGCTTTTCGTCGATGCCGGCCTGTTCGCGGCTGCGGTCGACGATCTCGTTGCGGAACGCGCCGTCGAGATCGTCACTGCCGCGACGCTGGTATTGAGCGGTCGCGGCCGAGGACGCAAGCAAGCCGCCGGCAAGGGCGACGAGGATGGATCGGGAGGGGATCAAAGACACAGGAAGATTACGACCCGGCGGCCGCGACTGTTTCAGAATTGGTCGGTCTTGTCGCGGGCAGGCGGGTTCCTGACGCTCGCTCGTCCTGCAAAATCAGCGGGCTTGCGTAGCTCTCGTTGACGAGCGTGACGTATTCGCCGTCGATGGCCCGCATGTCTTCGACAGAGACGAGCGGTCCGCCCCGCTCGGCGACGACGGCGGCCATCGCGAGGTGGATCGGAACGACCAGCTGCTGCCGATCTTCGCCCGTGAAGCGGTAGCCGCGGAACGAGCCAACCCCGAGCCGGTAGTCCACCGGCACTTCGTCGAGGCGGAACCGCTTCGGCTCGACAACTTCGTCGGCGTAGATCGTGTCGTTGCCGATCGGGTCGCCGATGTTGGCGTATTGCTCGGCCTTGAGGCGTTCGAGGTCGAGGTTGTCGCTGGTGTCGTAGCGGTTGTAGGTGATGACGTCCTTCTCGTACGCAAACCACGCTTGCACGCCAACGACGAGGATGAGCAGGACCATCGAGCCCACGATCCCGATGAAGGCGACGAGGCCGACGTTGACGTCTTGTTTGGTGGTGGACATGACGGTGACAGAGGGAGCTAGGAGCTAGGAGCTAGGAGCTAGGAGCTAGGAGCTAGGAGCTAGGAGCTAGGAGGTCGATCAGTAGCGAAAATCTGGATCTGGCTAGCTCCTGGCTACTAGCTCCTGGCTTCTTAAGACTCAGATGTTGTGGAACGCGAGGCTCTCGACCGCTCGCGGGTCTCGGGCGGGGCGGAGCTTGACGGCCTTCATCTCGCGGACGGTCCAGGCGACGGCGGCGCCGATGACGGCCATGGCACAGCCAAGCTCGACCACCGGAATCAGCTGCCAGCCGCCGACGAGCATCTCGGGCATGATGAGCCAGTAGAGGTCGATCCAGTGCATCACCAGGAGCCAGCCGGCCCAGAAGCCGAGCAGCGTCAGGTTCCGCTTGACGTGTCGACTCATGAGGCCAGCGAACGGAATGAGCAGGTGCCCGACGAGCAGTGTGAGCGAGACGATCGTCCACCACCCGACGTTCGCCGCGTCGTAGCCGGTGCCCCACGAGCCGAGGCCTAAGTTGGCGGTCACGCTCGTCGCCCCGCGGATGGCGAACCAGTACGTCGTCTCGGGGATGTTGGCGTACCAGATCAGCATGAACTGGCTGAAGGCGATGTAGCCCCAGAAGAAGACGAAGGCGAAGAGGAACTTGCCCAGGTCGTGGTAGTGCTCGACCGTGACGCTCTCCTTCAACAGGCCCTTCATGCGAAGAATCTGGTAGATGAGGATGGTCGCGGCGAAGAACCCGACGACGCCGCCGGAGAAGATGTAGCCGCCGAAGATGGTCGAGAAGAAGTGCGGGTCGAGGCTCATCACGAGGTCGAAGCTCGCGAACGTGAGCGTCAGGCCGTACACGACGAGCCCGCCGTAGCTGGCGGCGGTCATCTGCTTCGTCAGCGCCGGATTGCCGTCGGCATCCTGGCGGGTGCTGCGACGCCAGAAGTAGCCCGCCAGCAGCGTCCAGGCGGTGAAGTAGATGACGATGCGAACGAGGAAAAACGGCCGATTGAGGTAGCCGAGCTTGCCCTCGGTTAAGCCGTCGATGTGGTACGCGTGGTGCTCTGCCTGCTTGACGGTCAGGACCTGCCGCTCGTCGGTGAGCAGGTGGTCGTCGGAGGAAGCGACTGCAAAGGCTTCGTTCTCGATGCCGCTGCCGGTCGTGCGGATAGCAGCCTCACCGCCGAGGTTGTCGCCGAGGTGCTGGTGGTAATCGTCGCCTTCGTCCGCCTCGTCATCGTGATCGCCATAGATCTCCCGATCCGTCTCCTCGAGCCCGGTTTCGGCACCGGCGGTGTTCTGCACCTCGTCGTCGCCATGGTGCTCGACCTGGTACATCGCCCACGGGTAGAGCAGCGGGCCCTTGCCGTCTTCGCGGTCGCCTTCGAAGCCGGGGAACAGGAATGTCGCGATGATCGGAATCGCCCCGACAGCCAGCAGCGGAAAGAGCCGCGTCAGCAACTCCGGCACCCGCCTGACGTTCACGCTCCACCCCGCCTTCACCGCGTGTTGCAGCAGGACGAAGAAGAGCGCCCCGAGGGCGATTGTCAGCACGAACATGTAGCTGACGAGGTACGAGAGCATCAGCCGACGCAACCCGCCGAAGAAGAATGCGCCGATCACCGCGACAACGGCACCGAAGGCGATGACCGCGAACGAGAGGCTGATAAGCCGATTCGCCCGGTGCGGATCAATCGTCAGCGTTTCGTCGGCGGCGATGGTGGAAGCGTCTGCGTGGGCCACTGGCTGTAGGTCCTGGTGCGGCTGGTAAGGAAAGGGCGAGGGCGGCTCAGCCTGCGGGCGAGGTTTCGGGCTCTTCGAGGTTGGCGTCGCCTTCGACGGTGTCGACTTCCGGGTCGTCCTCGTCGGTCAGCGGCGGCATCTGGTCGGCACCGCTGTCGCCTTCTTCGGCTTGGAGAACGTTCAAGAGTGCCTTGTTGCTGACAAGCGTCGGCTGAACAGGAACGCCGCTGGTGTCCTCGGGCCACAGCGTTTGGGCAGGGTGCTGACTGACCTGCAGGGCCCGCATGTAGGCGACGATGGCCCAGCGATCGGTCGGGTCGGGGATGTTGTGGCCGTAGCCGGCCATGTTGCGGATGCCGATGTTGACGGTGTTGTACAGGTGCCCGTCGGGCCGGTCGCGGCGGACTTCGTCGTGAATGCTCGAGGGTTGGACCCAGCGCGGGTTCGTGCCGGTGTCGCTGGAGGCGGTGACGTGGATGATGCCGTTGCCGTAGCCGTCGTAGCCGTGGCAGAGGTAGCAGTAACGGGCCCACAGCTCCTTACCCTTGGCCATGAGCTCGGGCGTGACGTCGACCGGGATCTCCGTCGCCCACTCCACGCCGGCTTCGGTCAGGATGAAGCCTTGCTCGTAGAGCAGATCTTCGGCGAGGTTGCCCCGGCTGACGGTGCCTTCGATTCGCGGCCGCATGGCCATTTCGTTGGCGAAGAACGGATTGAGCGACTGCGCCTTGAACTTCGCTTGATTGTCCATGCCCTGCAAGAGGTGGACACGCGGCTTCTCGCTGCGGGTGAACTTGGCCTTGACCGCAAACGCCAGCGGAATCCACGACAGGACGACCATCGTCACGACGATGTAAACCAGCCACAGCGGCACGTTGTTGAAGCGTGCCAGGCCACGCACCGCCATCAGCGTCGCCGGTGCATTGGCGTCGATGGCCTCGTTGACCTGTTTCGAGATGAGATCCTTGGCGGGCATGAAGCAGAAGTATCGAGTACCGAGTTTCGAGCATCGAGTAACGAGTGGCCGGATCAGTCGATCACTCGTTCGACACTCAGAGGGCTCGTGTCGCGGAGCAGGGTTTCGGTCTTCTCCTGGTCGAACCGTGGGTCGGTGGAGTCGATGACGATGAAGAAGCGGTCGTCCGTCACGCGGCGGAACCGCTCGCTGCGGAGCAGCGGGTTGTAAAGCATCGGCAAGGCGTTGAGCGCGATCATGCCGATGCCGGCGGCGAAGGCGGCGAGAAGGATCGTCGTCTCGAAGATGACCGGGATGAACTGCGGGATCGACCACATCGGCTTGCCGCTGATGAGATACGTGTAACCCTGCAATCCGCCGGCCCAGTCGAAGCTGGTCGACATGGTCCAGACGCTCAGGAAAAGCCCGCCGAACAACCCCGCCAAACCGCCGCCGAGGCAGAGCCAGGGGAGGATCGTGGGCTTGAGGTTCATCGCCTTCTCGATGCCGTGGATCGGGAAGGGCGAGTGGACGTCCCACCGCGCGTAGCCGGCGTCGCGGACTTTTTCGGCGGCGGCGTAGACGCTGTCGACGTCCTCGTACTCCGCCATCACGCCAGCCAGCACAGGCCGATCGTCCTCGACGGCGATGTCGGGAACCCGAAGATCGTTGGGAAGTGTGGTGTAGGCGGCGGACACGGGTGGAGAAGGAGCGGGGAGTGAGGAGCGGGGAGCGAGGCAGATGCCGGAGGGTTAGCCGACGTCCTTCGTCGCGTCAGTGCGGGCGGGGCGGTAGTCGTGGGATTCGAGGTGTTCGGACTGCTCGTCTTTGCCGTGGCCGACGTGGGCCTGGGGCATGACGGTCTTGACCTCCGCCATCGCGATGATCGGGCCGAACTTGATGAACAGGAGCATGTTCGACAGGAAGAACCCGAACGTCCCGAAGAACATCGCTACGTCGACGAACGTCGGCGTGAAGTCGGCCCAGCTCGACGGCAGGAAGTCACGCGTCAGCGACGTGATGATGATCACGAACCGCTCGAACCACATGCCGATGTTGATGCACATCGCACAGAACATCACGACCACCAGGTTCCGCCTGAGCTTGGGGAACCACAGCAGCTGCGGGAAGAAGACGTTGCAGGCGAACATCGTCCAGAACGCCCACATGTAGTTGCCCATAGGGCGGTTGAAGAACGCAAACTGCTCGTACGCGACGCCCGAATACCAGGCGATGAAGAACTCGACCGTGTACGCGTAAGCCACGATCAGGCCCGTCGCGAGCATGATCTTGCACATGTTGTCGATGTGCCGCAGCGTGATCAGGCCCTTGAGACCGAACCATTCGCGAGCGGGAATCGCCAGCGTCAGCACCATCGCGAAGCCGCCGAAGACGGCACCGGCGACGAAGTAGGGCGGGAAGATCGTCGTGTGCCAGCCCGCCAGCTGCGAGACAGCGAAGTCGAACGACACGACCGAGTGCACGCTCAAGACCAGCGGCGTCGCGAGGGCGGCGAGCAGCAGGTACATCTTCTCGAACCGCCACCAGTGACGACTCGAACCCGTCCAGCCGAGGCTCAGCGCCCCGTAGATCGCCTGGCCGATCTTGTTCTTGCACCGGTCCCGCAACGTCGCCAGGTCCGGCACCATGCCGACGTACCAGAAGAGGGCCGACACCGACGCGTAGGTCGAGACGGCGAAGACGTCCCACATGAGCGGCGACCGGAACTGCGGCCACATCGCCATCTGGTTCGGGTACGGAAAGAGCCAGTACGCCAGCCACGGCCGACCGACGTGCAGGCCCGGATAGATGCCCGCGCAGCCGACGGCGAAGATCGTCATCGCCTCGGCGAAGCGGTTGATCGAGGTCCGCCAGTCCTGCCTCAGGAGGAAGAGGATCGCGGAAATGAGCGTCCCCGCGTGGCCGATGCCGACCCAGAAGACGAAGTTGACGATCGGCCAGCCCCAGGCGACGGTGTTGTTGTTGCCCCAGACACCCGGCCCGGTGAGCAGCAGGTAGAGCACGCTGCCGCCGAGGAACAGCGTCGTGACGCCGCCGGCGGTGAGGAACAGCACCAGCCACGGGATGTCGAGCCGGCTGAAGTTGAAGTCGGTGACGGTGTCGGTGACGTCGCGGAACGTCTTGTGGTTCAGGACCAGCGGCTCACGCCGGCCCGGCACGTCGTCGGTGTTGTCGACCTCGACGTTGCGCTGTGCGAAACTCTGCCGCGGCGGCTCAGGGGGCAAGGTGACCGTGTCGTCCCGCGGGTCTCGGGCAAAGGGCCTCGTGCGGCTCAGGTCCTGGGTGGTGTCAATCGTCGCCATGATGGGTCGGCCGAAGCTAAACGGCGGCTCCTTCCGTCTTCTGGTTGCTCTTGCTGATCACTTCGTCGCCGACCTCGTCGATCGCTTCGTCCTCGAAGACTTCCTTGGCGATTTGCCGATTGCGGAGCTTGGCGAGGTACTTGGTGCGGGGTCGCGTGTTGAGGTCGTCGAGGACGCCGTACGTTCGCGGGTTGCTGTGGAGCTTGACGACGCGGCTGTTGGCGTCGTTGAGGTTGCCGAAGACGATCGCTTCCGTCGGGCACGCCTGCTGGCAGGCGGTGAGGATGTCGCCGTCTTCGATGGCGGCGTTCTCCGACGTGGCGCTCTTGTTCTTGGCGTAGATCGTTTGCACCTGAATGCGTTGGGAGCAGTAGGTGCACTTCTCCATGACGCCCCGCATGCGAACGGTCACATCCGGGTTGAAGGCCATCTGGCGGACGATGTCGATCTCGCTCTGCTGCTGGTCAGGGATGCCGACGTAGGTCGCATCAAGCGTGCTGCCACGGGGCCGCTTGTAGTGGTAGTCGAGGTAGTTGAACCGGCGGACCTTGTAGGGGCAGTTGTTGCTGCAGTACCGCGTGCCGATGCAGCGGTTGT
>CAYMAS010000080.1:0-9303 GCA_964388485.1 uncultured Tepidisphaerales bacterium
AGACCCGCTCCTTCATGTACATCACCGATTGCGTCGAAGGCGTCCACAAAATCACGGACAGCGACATCCTCGAGCCGATCAACCTCGGCTCCAGCGAGCTCGTCAGCATCAACCAACTCGTTGACATCGTCGAAGACCTGGCCGGCATCAAGCTCGACCGCAAGTACAAGCTCGACGCCCCCAAAGGCGTCCGCGGCCGCAACAGCGACAACACGAAGATTCAGGAGTACCTCGGCTGGGAGCCGAGCGTCGCCCTTCGTGACGGCATGGAGAAGACGTACCGGTGGATCTACGACGAAATGAACAGCGGCCGCGAGTCGGTGGTCAATGTGGCGTGATGATCTTTCACGTCCGATGGGGTCATTGTTGGTACGCTCACCAGCGTGACCACACTGCCCGCCAAAGCCGGACACAGCGTTGCCTGGCGACTCAAGGAACTGGTTCAGGACGATACCTGGCCGCTGGCCGTCCGGCTTGACCGCGTCAACCCTTTGACGAAGTGGCGGTCGCACGATGAGTACCTGCTGCGGACGCGAGATCGCGACGCCTCGGGCGAATTCTTCTTCCGGCTCGGCGGGCGACGCATCTACTACTGCGCCGATGACCTGCCAGTCCAGGACGAGCAAAAGCACCTCCAGGCGACGCTCACGATCCTGCGCGAAGCCTTCCTGTTCAACGACCTGCTCGGAGACGAGCACGTGCAAATCGGCGACGGCGACGTCGTGCTCGACCTCGGCGGCAACATCGGCACGAGCTGCATGCACTTCGCCTCCCACGTCGGACCCGGCGGACGCATTTACAGCTTCGAGCCGATCACGCATTCGATCCTCCGCCGCAACGTCTCGGAGAACCTGCTGAGCGGCATCATCGAGGTCATCCCCAAGGCCGTCGCAGACGAGCCGGGGCATCTGACGTTCGACACGAACGACAGCTACATCGACTCGTCGCTGACCCGCTGCATCCACCATCCCGACGCACCCAACCGGCGAGCGATGACGGCACCGGTGACGACGATCGACGCGTTCGTGGACGAGCGCAAGCTCGACCGGTTGAGCCTCGTCAAGATGGACATCGAAGGGGCCGAAGAGCTGGCGATTCGCGGGGCGATGCGGACAATCGAGCGGTTTCGGCCTCGGTGGACGATCAGCAGCTACCACCGTGACCAGTACGACGAGCCGCAGCATCCCAAGCTCGTCGCCCTGCTCCGCGAACTCGGCTACGAGGTTCGCGAGGTCGAACAGCGTCACATCTACGCCTGGCCCAAGCCGTGAGGGTGGCGACGCAACGGCAGCTTGCGCGGCGGGTTCGGATCTTGCGGTGCGTTGCAGAAATTCCCCCTGGCCGCGTCTCGACGTACGGCAGCGTCGGTGCGGCGTGTGATACCGGCCCCCGGCAGGCAGCGGCGGTGTTGGCGATCGATCCGGGAGCGTCGGACGTGCCGTGGCATCGGGTCGTCGGTGCGGGCGGCTTGTTGCGAATCGTGCACCCCGTCGGCCACAAGGAGCAGCGGGAGCGTCTGATCAGCGAGGGGTTGACGTTGACGCAGCGGAAGGTCAAGCAGTTCGACGTGGTCTTCATCGACATGAGCGACGCGACGTAGGTCTCGTCGGTGCTCCGCGGCTACCACGATGTGGCGAAGGAGCTACGTCGAACTGTCGTCTTCGATTCCACGACGTAAGCGTCCAGAACCGTGACCGCCACCGGACTTTGGCGTGAGGTTGAACGGACTAACTGCGCATCTTCGGCGAGCCTGTTCGAGCAAAACCTGCACGTCATCGACCGCCCCGGCGACCGCCGCCGCGCTCCACGTGGAGCGCGGCGCGGTCGACAACCCCCACCGGCCTGGCCAATCGACGATTCCCGCGCTCCACGTGGAGCGCCCACGTTTCGCCGCCGCCGCCAGAAACCAGCCCCGGCGGCCGCCGATGCGCAATACGACAGGCCGTCGCATCTCGCGGGGGGCCACGTCAGCCCCGCTACGCTGGCGAGCCATGGCGGATCAGAAGACGTTCCTCATCCTCAGCCAAGTCTACGTCCCTGACCCGGCGAGCGTCGGGCAGCACCTTCACGACGTCGCCGCCGAGATGGTTCGGCGAGGCCACCGCACCATCGTCTACGCCAGCGGTCGCGGCTACGAGGACCCGACCAAGAAGTACCCAGCGAAGGAGACGCGGGACGGCGTGGAGATCCGTCGCATCCCGCTGGCGAGCTTCGGCAAACGGAGCATCCCGCGACGCATCGCCGGCACCGCATCGTTCATGGGCCAGGTCATGACGCGGGCCCTGACCTGCGAGAAGCCCGACGCGATGCTCGTCAGCACCAGTCCGCCGATGATCGGCAGCGTCGGCCGGCTCGTCAAAAAGCTTCGCGGCGTGCCGATGACGTACTGGGCGATGGACCTCAACCCCGACCAGCTCATCGCCCTGGGCAAGATCAAGGCCGACGACCGGAAAGCACGCTTTCTTGAGAAGAATAACCGAAAGATCCTCGACGCCTCGGACCTCGTCGTCGCGCTCGATCGCTTCATGGCAGACCGCCTGCGGCCCCGTACGAGCGACCTCGACTCTCGCCTGCTGACGATCCCGCCCTGGCCGCACGAGTCGCACGCGGAGCCCGTCAAGCACGAGGACAACGTCTTTCGTAACGAGCACGATCTGCAAGGAAGGTTCGTCGTCATGTACAGCGGCAACCACTCGCCGAGCAACCCGCTCGACACCGTCCTCGAAGCCGCCGACCGGCTGCGGGACGACGACCGCTTCCGCTTCCTCTTTGTCGGCGGCGGGCTTGGGAAGAAGGACGTCGAGGCGTTCATCAAGGCCAAGTCGCTGCCGAACGCGATCAGCCTGCCGTATCAGCCGATCGAGTCGCTGAGGTACTCGCTGTCGGCGGCGGACGTTCACGTCGTGACGCTCGGCGACGACATGGTGGGCATCATCCATCCCTGCAAGGTCTACGGCTCCATGGCGGTCGCCCGCCCGATCCTGTTCGTCGGACCCAAGCCGTCGCACGTCAGCGACCTGCTCGACCAGCACGACTTCGGCCGCCACGCCAGCCACGGCGACGTCGACGCGACGGTCGCGGCATTGAAGGAACTGGCCGATCTTCCCGAAGAACAACATGTTTCCATGGGCCAGACCGCTCGTCGGGTGCTGGACGAGACGCTCAGCCAGGAGCGTCTCTGCGGCATGATGTGTGACCGCATCGAAGCGACGATGGCGTGACGCGTCGGGATTCAGAAGTTGACGCCGGCGACGCTGCCGTTACCGTCCGGCCTGCCACAGGTGCCGGCGACGCTCGCGTTGTCGGTGAAAAGGGAAGGGAGTGCGATTCTCCCGCGGACGCGCCGCCGTAACGGGTCAGGCCGATCTACATGCCACTGCCGAGGATCGGCGGGAAGGCGGATCAGGCTGGACGAACCCGGAGCCGGAAGACCTGCCTGTCGGTCGCTTCGCGTGGTCGAAGCGACGTGCCGCGTGTGGTGATGCACGACGGTTGGCCATTCTGTCGGGTCCTCGCGAATGGGACGACCGGCGGCCGACGTTGCCGTGCGCTCCTTCGCAGCAGCAGCGTCTTCCGTCCGTCTTCTCACGAGCAAGAGGCCCTTCGCCTTCCGGAACGGCTCCCGCGCGATCGGGAGCAGAAAGTCTGTCTCGTGAACCTCATCCATCCTGCCGTCCTCGCGGCCCTCGTTGCCTCACCCGTCGCCGCCGGCCCCTTCAGCGGTCCGACGGACACGATCCATCCCATCGATCCCGCCATTGCCGCCAGCAGCGACGCATTCGTCGCCTGGGCGAACGATATCCTCGACACCGGCACCCGCTTCGCCCCCAGAGGCAGCACCGTCATCGACGAGTCGGGCGGCTTCAACAGCCTCGGTGATCTCGACGAGACCGACATTGCCAACAACATCGCCCCCGGCCGGCTGACGGTCGGATTCCCCGTCGCCATCACGAACGACGTCGGCCCGGACTTCGCCGTCTTCGAGAACGGCTTCGTCTTTCCGAGTGATCCGTTCCTCAACGCGGAGTTGGCCTACGTCGAGGTGTCGACCAACGGCTCCGACTTTGCCCGCTTTCCGAGCGTTTCGACGAACACGACGTTCCAAGGCACCTTCGGCCAGAGCTTCGGCGGGTTCGACACGACGAACATCAACAACCTTGCCGGCAAGCACGCCGGCGGGTTCGGCACAGGCTTCGACCTGGTCGATCTGCAGAACGACCCGCTCGTCGTCAGCGGTCAGGTCGACTTGGGGGAGATCAACTTCGTCCGTCTCGTCGACATCCCTGGCAACGGTGCGTTCACCGATTCGCTCGGCAACCCCATCCTCGACGCCTGGCTGACCGAGGGAAGCGGCGGGTTCGACTTCGCCCTCGGCGAAGGGACGGGCGTCGGAATCCTCAACGCGGTGCCGGAGCCGGCGTCGATTTCGCTCCTGGCAGCGGCGGGTGTCATCGGGCTGCGGAGGCGACGCTGATGCGGCGCGGCTTCACGCTCGTCGAACTGCTCGTTGTCGTCGGCATCATCGCGTTGCTGGTCGGCATCCTGTTGCCGACGCTGGGTGCGGCACGGCGATCGGCATCGTCCGTCGTCTGTGCCTCGAACCTGCGGCAGTTGGCGACGGGCGTGATGCTCTATGCCGCGGATCACGCAGGTCGGGCACCACCCGGATCGGCGGGTCACGACGACGACAACGATAACTTCGACGACAACCTCCACCGCTGGCACGGCGAACGGGACTTGACGACGGAGCCGTTCGAGCCCGAGGGTGGCCCGCTCTGGCCGTACCTGCAGGGCAATGGCGTTGCTCAGTGTCCCAGCTTCGACAAGGCAGCCCTGACCCGCGGCTTCGAGTTTGGCGCAGGCGGTTACGGCTACAACCGCGAGTACGTCGGTCGCGACGAGCGGGGCAACGCCCGCTCCGTCGTCGGTCGTCGGCTGACGGAGTTCCGGACGACTGTCGAGACGGTGCTCTTCACCGACGCCGCCCTGCTCGAGTTCGGGCCGCGGCTGGTTGTTTGGAGCTTCGCCGAGCCGCCGCAGTTCGTGAGCGGCACGCCGAGCCCGACGATCCACTTTCGTCATGATCGGCAGGCGAGCGTCGTCTGGCTCGACGGCCACGTCAGCCGCAAGCCGTTCGGCTTCACGTCGACGACGATCTACGGAGCCTCGGCCCACGAGAACGAGGCGGCTGGCATCGGCTGGTTCGAGCCGGCGGACAACACGCTCTTCGACACGGAGTAGCGTTCAGCGCAGGAAGTCGCCTCGGACGAGACGGAGCAACGCCCGCCAGTCCGCCGCGGTGGCGGCGGTTGCGAGCAGCATCTCCGCTATCGTGGTCGCGAAGCGGAGCAAAATCGCGAGGAACAACAGGAACGCCCACCATGCGTCCCACCACGCGGTCGGGTCGAGCAGGCGAGCGGCGTTGAGGATGTCGCTGCTCGAAGGTGCCTCGCCCCGACCGACGGCGGCGGTCATGGTGTCTTCGCTCATCGTCGCGCTGGCTTGGAACGCCTCGAACGCCGCCTGCTGCACATCTCTCGGCAGGAAGAGCGTCAAGGTCGCGACCAGCACCAGTTCTCTGACTCCCAGCCCCGCGGGCACAATCGTCGCCAACGCTCCGGCGACGAAGGCTACGGCGTACGCCCCCGCGACGGCGGCGACGACGTGCAACGATCCGCCCGCAGCCAGGGGCCCGGAGATCAGCAACCAGACGGCTACACCCTGCCACAGGAAGCCGATCGCTTCCCAACCCGCCAGCGGCAAAAGCCGCTTGGCCGACAGTCGCGTGCGTCCGCCACGACCCGCCGTGGGCACGAGCTTGTAAAAGATGCGTGGCGACACGAGCGCGACCAGTGCCGGCGAAAAGGCGAGCACCAGCAGCCACAGCGCCCGCCAATCCGGCAGGTACGTCCAAGCGGTCAACCACAAGACGAGTAAGCCCAACAACAAGCCACTCATCGTGGCCAACGTGCCCTCCGTCTGCCCCGCTGCGTTGGCTTGCGGACCACTGGGTCCATACGGGCGGGCGAGTTCCATCCGCAGGACCGCGTACGACCGCCCCGGCACGTTGCGGGCCAGGTGCCCCGTCGCCCAGATGCGAACGGCAGCGATCGGCGGAAGCGGGTGGCCGAGCCCGGCGAGAATCGTCCGCCACGTCGCGGCCCGAAACAGCAGCAGGCCGATGGCGTAGAGCACCGTGCCGAGCAGGATCGGCAAGAGGTCGAGTTCTCCCAGCCGCTCGCGAACCGCCGCCCACTCCGTGGCGACCGGATTCACCACGAAGTAGAGCGTCGCGACCATCAGCGAAACGACAATCAGCCGCTTGACCCAAGGCAGCAGGTCGCGACCGGCTCGCTTGAGGCGGCGACGCTGCTTGTCGTCGAGGCCGATGATCTCGTCGTTGACGAACTTGGTTGATCCGCCAATGCGTCGCCGACGTGTCGGCAACAGCTCAACGCCCCACTTTCGCAAGGTTCTCCTCAAGAATCGTCGCGTCGGCGGGACCCAGCGGATCAGGACGTAATTGAGCAGCTTGAGCCCGACCCACAGAACGCCCATCGTCACCGGTGCCGCCAGTGCTGCAAAGCCGACGAGCCAGGCGACGTCGTCGAGCCCGTAATCCGCCAGCGGCACGCGTTCGACGATCCACTGGTAGTAATGCCCGACGGCCCACATGAGCCCGCCGGTAACCAGGACGCTGACGAGCGTGATCAGTCCCGTAAAGAGCGGCGACTCGATCGGCAAGCGTTTGCCGCGGAACACGCGGGTGGTCAGTTGCCGCTTACCGGGGAACGTGACGAGGGCGAAGCCGATGACGAACAACGGAATCCCGCCCGGTCCGGGAAGAACGACGCCGAGGATCGGGCTGGCGAGGATCGCCGCCCACCCGACGACGTTCTTTAGGACGAGCCAGAAGTACCCGCCGAGCTTGTCGCCGGCGAAGAGACGCAGCCGCTCCGTCAGCGGGAGGTCAGGTTCAGCATCAACGTCTCTCGCCACGGTCGCGACAGCGTAGCCGTCGCGTCCGCGTCACTCGATTGCCGGCATCAGGTCGTTGAACTCCTCGATGCGAAGCATCCGGATGTCGCGGACGCAGGCGGCGAACCAAGGCAGCGTTGCAGCCAGATCCTGCGCAGCAAGGACGCACCTGACCGCATCCATCTGCTCGTCGCCGAAGTAGACGCTGCCCTGCTGCCACTTGAAGCCGTGCTTCTGTAAGACGCGGCGGATCTCGCCGTAGGCATTATTGTACGGATCACCGTACTGCAGGCGAAGCGACTCGACGTCCATATCGAACGAGATGGCGTACACGCGGCGGCGTCCTGTGAAGGTGGGAGAGGGCAGACGACGAGTCGGTTCCCGCACCGGCGTCGGCATGTCGAGAACGGGCATGAGCAAAGTCTACACGATCGGCTACTCCCGCAGCGTCGCCTGCCAGTCGGCTAGGACTTTGGGGCTGACCTTCGTCGCAGTTCCCAGGTTCTGGGCAAAGAGGCTCACGCGGTACTCCTCGATGAGGTAGTGGAACGTCGACCATCGCGGCCCCGGCGGGTCGGCGTCGGCGTCCGTCACGCGATCCAGCCACGCCTTCCAGAACGGGTGAATCGCCGTCGCCGACCGGCTGTCGCGGTCGAGCCCGGCGTCGAGGAGCTTCTTGTGACGAATCTCGATGCCCGCCAGATACCGCGGCAGATGCGGCAACCACAAGGCGGGCGTCGACACGAGAAAGTCAGGCGGCACAAGGAACTGCAGCTGCTCCCGCATGTCGCCCACGCTGCTCGTCAGGATGTCGGGCACCGGCTTGTCCAGCAGGAGCCCGACCTGCTGGCGACGCTTGAGGATCTGCATCGCTTCCTTCGCGACGGTCGCGACCGTGCCGCCGAGCTTGCCCCAGGCGGCGTTGACGCGCTCCTCGAATTCCGCGCGCGTGCGGATGGTGGACGCATCTTCGCCGAGGAACAGCCGATCACCCGCGGCTTCGATGAGGTGGGCCTTGAGCGACCCCGCGTTGCCGAGCGGCGCAAAAAGCAGGCGGAGCTGCCCAAGCTCCCGCAGGTCGCTCACCTGGTGCTTGATCTCCGCCGCATATTCCAACAGCAGCAACCGACGCACGCCGCCACGGTGCACCGCCCGCGCCGCCTCCCTGGTCTCGAGCAGCCGCAGCGACACGGAGTCGCCGCGATCGACGAGCGCCGGAAACCCTTGAACGCCCCGTCCCTTCCGCTTGATCTCAACGCGTTCCGGCAGGTCGCCGACGTCCCACGAGACGAGGTGATCGCGATGCCACATCGGGTCCGGCTGTTCCTCGAACTTCTCGCGGGCCTGCACCTTGAGCTGCTTGCGTAGCTCACGCACGTCCCGGCCGTGGCCGACCGGGCGGTTGTTCTCGTCGACGACGCGCAGGTTGATCCGCAGGAAGTCGCTCAGGTTCTCCGGCTTGAAATCGTGCGGGTTGACCTCGATGCGACGCTGGCCCGACAGATACCGCGCCAGCCGGTCGAGCAAGTTTCCCTTGCCGAACGGCAGGTTCATGAACGCCCGGTGCGCCACCTCCGGCACGGGCACGAACGCCGTCCGCAGCTTCTTCGGCAACGTGCGGATCAGGTCCGTGACCTTCTCCTCGATCAGGCCCGGCACGAGCCAGTCGAGCCGGTCGGCGTCGATCGCGTGGAGGTCGGCGAGATGCACCGTCGCCGTCACGCCGTCGGCGACGTGGCCGGGGTCGAAGCGGTACTTCAACGGCAACTCGATGCCGTTCGTCTCGATCTTCTCGGGAAATTGACCACCTTCTGCCTCGCTGAGCGACTTCGCCATGAGGTCTTCGGGCCGCATGTAAAGCAGCCGCCTGTCCTTCTTCTCCGCGTCGCCTCGCCACTGCTCGAAGCTGCGCCAGTCGACCACGCTCGCCGGCAGTCGGGCGTCGTAGAAGGCGAACTGCGTCGCCGGGTCGACCATGAGGTCGCGCCGCCTGGTCTTGGCTTCGAGCAGCTCGACGTCGCGGACGAGCTGGCGGTTGTGCCGAAAGAACGCGGCCCCGCTCTCGAGGTCGCCGTCGACGAGGGCGCTCTTGATGAAGATCGTTCGCGACTTCTTCGGGTCGACGCGGCCGTAGTCGATCGGCCGCTTGGCGACCTGCAGGCCCCAGAGCGTGACCTTCATCGGCGCGATCACGCGACCGGTTTTCATCTGCCAGTACGGCTCGCCGTACGTCTTCTTCACGAGCTCGCCCGCCGCTTCTTCCACCCATTCGGGCTTCACCGCACAGACGAATCTTGCGTACAAGCGGGACGTTTCGACCAGCTC
>CAYMAS010000081.1:0-9301 GCA_964388485.1 uncultured Tepidisphaerales bacterium
TTTTTTTCGCTTTTCCGCTTGACTTGGCGACGAAGCTGGCTATCCGGCCGGGAACCCCCGATTTTCACCCTGGAAAAAATGTTGAAAATTCGTTGGCGAAAACGGTTGACGGGGTTGCAATCTGTCGTGCCCCCCGCCAATATGCCCGTAGTTGGGATTCGGGCCGTGCATTCACCCCAGGGCGTGAGCGGTTGAACCGGACCCAACGAAAAACCCGCCGGGGAGCAATCCCGACGGGTCAGAGTTCGCAAGCTGTCGTCTTCAACCTCGGCGGCTTGCAGGACACCCGGCCTCGCACGGCCGTTGGTGGCGTCCGCCGATAGTATCGGCGTCTGCCCATTGGTTGTCAACCGTCGATTTTGACGGTGGCCGCCTCCTTCCCGTGCCGGCCGTCACGCCGGCACTGCTTGAACGCTGTGCCGGCACTTGGCCCCGCCGCCGTGGCGTGGCCTTCGTTGGTTCAAGCACGGGAAAACATCATGGCAAACGACGCCAAGAACGATCAGAAGAAGGACGAGAAGACGCCGGCGGCTTCGGTCGCCGCGACTGCCGCCGCCGCGACCCCCAACACGCCCCCGCCGGACGTCAAGCCCCAGCTCGATGAGGCCGAGGAAGCGGAAGCCCGCGCCCACGCCGGCGGTCCCCGGACGCAACGCTCCATGTCCGCGCCCTGGCTCTACGGCTTCTTCGAGGTGAGCGGCGAGATCACCGAAAAGCGCGTCATCACGTCCAAGAAGCCCGGCAGCACGTGGAAGGGCTACCGCGCCGCCGCGATGGTCTGCGGTGCCGAGATCGAGTTGGAGTTCGAGGAGGAAGCGCTTTACGACGCCTGTCCCACCGGCCGCGTCCACAAGTTCCGTGGGCACTTCGAGGACGGCCCACGCGGCAAGCACTTCAAGGTGACGGACATGCTCGACGTCGAGCTGGACATGGAGGTTGAGGCGTTCCTGAACGAGCTGCGGGCGGCGAAGGCCACTCCCGGCCAGCGTGCACAAGCCTTCATGGCCGAGGGCGTGAACACGCCCGCCACCAACGGTGCCGCGACCACGGCCGGTGCCATGACGGCCGGTCAACTGTAATCATTACACTTGTTACGCTGTATTATCGTGTAACGGGGGACGGCGACGTGAGGCCCTGCGGCAAGGATCGAACGATGGTCGAGCAACCAACCAAGTCACACGGCCGGCTCAAATACCGGCAGACTTATTCGCGGTCATGGCTTGACCCCGTGGGGCGTCACGTTGTTTCTGGTCGGCTCACCGAGCGCCTTCGTAAGCGTTGCGCCGGCCAGCACGGTCGGTTCATCACGCTCACCTACGACCGCACCGACTGGCCGGATGGCCCCGAAAGCCTCTACCGTGCCAGCAAGCGGGAGCGGCACGTCGGCGAGTTCATGCGCGCCCTGGCCCGCCACGCCAAGGTGAAAACCTCCGGCAACTGGATTTGCAAGAAAGAGTTCCAGACCGGGGGGTGGCTGCACTACCACATCATCTTGTTGGGCGTGTCCTGGATCGACGCCCGCAAGCTTCACGCGGCCTGGCCCCGTGGCCGGTGTGAGGTTCAACCGCTGCATGAGCGTCATTGCAGCTACGTTAGCAAGGTCGGCAAGCCCTACCTCGCCAAGTCCGAACAGCTCCCGGCGTTCCTCTACGTCGGCCGCCCCGGCGCGTGCAAGATCGTCTCCGTCGCCCGTGGCTTCTGGGATGGTCCCTTCGGCAAGCGCCCGCCGCGAGCTGGCGAACCGGGTGGCCCTTGCTCTAAGCAACCAACCTGCGGCTGTGACCGGTGCGAGGAGGATCGGCGTTATGGCGGGTGCTATGAGGCGGAGGAAGCCGAAGCTGCGTATGAGTGGCAGCAGGATCGCAAGTGTCGGATATCGCCCGATGTCATCCACAACCACGTCGGGCTGAACCTGCGCCGCCACCGCACCCGGACCATTGCGATACGTGAGAAAGCCGGCAGTTCCGCCGGCGAGTACGCCGGCACGCTCAACGTTCCCGCTCACAAGGCACTCTCGGCCGCCGTTTACGCGGGCATCCCGCATGAAGTCGGCGAAAACGGATGGACGTACATAGATGCCGAGGTGGATGTTGTCTCGGAAGCGATCCGGCAGCACCAGAGCTACCTGGACGGCCTGTCCCGGAAATGCCTGGACGCTGCCGCCGCCGCCGGGTTCGCGCCGGGAGCGCTAGCGGACGGCGTGAACCCGGCGCTCGCGGCGGAACCCTATCTTTATCCAATAGGTCAAACAGTGGAACCCGGCGGCGGCTGGAGCCGGCCGGCCGGTCCTCCCGGCCTGTGGCTGACGCCCGAATCGGCCGCCGACTACATCCGCCGGGCCAACTGCCCCGCAAGTTGGCGACACCTGCACCCGACAACGGCCGATTACCTGCTCGAACGCATGGAGCTTGAGCAAAGCGAAGCGGGGTGGCTCTCATGAGCTGGGCGTCCCCGTGGGCCTTCGTGGTCTTTTCCGTCTTCTGTGGCTTCACGCTGTGCGTCTCGATGCACTTTGTGATGTTTCCTCTCGGCAAGTGGCTGTGGCAGTTCATCCGGCCGTGAGCGCCGGCTGCCCCCAGCCTCTCGACGTCCGGCCGGGCACCGTCGAGCGATCACCGCCCCGGCAAGAAAGGAACGCATCATGCGTCACTTCAAGATCGCGGCCCGCTACGGCCGCAAGGTTGTTCCCGCTGTCGCCGTCGCCGGCGTCCTGGCCGTCAACGCCACCGCCAGCGCTGCGGGCGTCACCCTGCCCGATTTGGGCGTGGACATCCCCGGTCTCGTCACCTCCCTCGGCGGCGACATCGGCGGTTACGCCGGCCCGGCCCTCGCACTGGCCGTTGCCCTGCTGGCCCTCGGCCTCGGCGTGACCTTCATCCGCAAGTGGGTGAAGTAACCAACCTCCGGCCTCGGGCGTGCGGCAGCTCGCCCTTGGTCTTGGCCCCTTGCTTCGGGCCTGTTTGTTTGTGATGTTCTCGATGGCGGTTGTATGTCTCGCACGTTCCAAACATCATCTGCCGTCGCCCTCTTGGTCCTCGCCGCCAGCGTCGCCGCCCCGTCTGTGTGCCTGGCACAAGCTGCGCCGGCGAACCCGCACCGGAACGTCACCCACGGCGCCGATAAGCCGCTGAACCTCTGGGAGCGAACCGCCGAGTACGGGTACGACGTCCGTCACTGGTCCTTCTACACCGACGCCCGCATGTCGGACGTGAGCGCCAAGCAAACCCGGATCGTCCACGCGCTCGAAGCGATGGAGGATGACGTGTCGAACCTGAACGCGGCGGTCGATCTGCTCGACCAGCGGCAAGCGCGGGATTCGGCGGCGTTCGCCGCGTGGCGGACCCAAACGGTCTTTTTGTTTTCTGCCGGCTCGTTGTCCGCCGGCATGATCTTCGGAGCGCTGCTATGGCACACCGTACAACGGTCCTGGGCGTCCTCGTCGCCTGTGTGGGGCTGATGTTTGCCGCACCCGCTGTGGCCGGGGTTGAGGTCTATATGGACACGTCGGGTGGCAAGCACTTCAAGCGCATGAATGTTAGTTACCGCCTCCCCACCACCTGGGCGAGTGAACCCGCTGAGATGGTGATTAGCTTGACCCGCAGGGGTGAACGCCACAGCAGTCGTGGCTCGGCCGCCAATGCTCCTTGGGATGGCCCACCGTGGAACACGGTGCAGTTCCTGATCTATGACCAGAACGGGAACGTCGTGACCAACCGTGCCGAGTACGATACGAACCTTGCCGAGCCGGGCGGCCTGTCGATCCACGATGTGCTTTCCGACGCCGAGTCGGCGGCGCTGGTGGCTACGGTGAACGCCAACGCCCACATGTACGGCGACACGATCCGGGGGCTGCTCATCGGCTACGATACCGCCGATCAGATCACCGACGACATCTTCGTCAACGGCCGCGGCGCTGACAACCGCTACAACACGCCCGGCCGGGACGTGGCGAACCAGCTGAACGCTCGGGATGGCAAGCTCGCGGACGGGGCAAGTGACACGGCCGACCAGGACGGCGACGGTGTGCCCGATGCTTGGGACGACGACCAGGACGGCGACGGCACGCTCGACATCTACGATCAAGACTGGGATGGCGATGGCCACACCAACGCCGAGGAAGCGGCGAACGGGTCGAACCCATATAACGCCCTCGACATCCCGCGTGTCCCCAACGATGACGACGACGGCGACGGCTTCACCAACGCCGAGGAACGCGCCGCCGGCACCGACCCTGATGATCCGGCAGACCGCCCGCAGGTCGCTTCGGACGATCCCCGCTGGGTGCCGCAGGGCACGGGCAATCCCCGGTTCGATGAGCTGCTGGCCCTGGTCGATGCCAAGCTCTCACGGCTGGGATTGAACCCGGCCGGCTGGGACGGTCCGGCGTATGAGCTGTCCATCGACTTCACCGACGCCGGCAGCTCGATGCCGGGCAACTTCGTGGGGCAGAAGATCGGGCTGATGCCCGGTGACGGCGCGGATCATCTGGGTATGGGTTCGGCCTGGGCGTCGTTTGCCAACGTGGTTCGGACGGTCCTGGGAGTCCTCATCATCGGGGAGGTGTTTGCATCATGTCTGAGAGTCCTACGCCAGTACTGAAAAAGCCCCGCAAGCCCCGGCGTCTCGGCTACGGCCTGGCCGTCGTGGTGTGTCTTGCCTGGTTCTTGTGGCCCGCTGCCGCGTTCGCCAATGATCCGCCCGCCGGCGGGCAGGACGATCCGAGCTGGTGGGAACTGATTTACCAGAACACGCTGCAATGGTTCGTGGATTGGTTCACGGGCGTCTCGCTCGACGTCGGCGAGGTCGTGTTGCCGTGGGTGCTCGATCTTCTGCCCGATCACCCGGTCGCGGGCACCGAGGTTGTCGTCGGTCTCCTCAAGGCGGTGGACGCGTTCATTCCGGTTGCGGTCCTCCTGGGCGGCATCGGCAGTTACTTCGCTTTCATCACGGCGTTCATCACCGTGAAGATCTTCCTCAAGCTATGTCCTTGGATCGGATAATGGCGTAACGATTACACCTGTAACGTAGTAATACGTTACGATTGAAGGTTGATACCATGGCTCAAAGCGTCATCACCTACACGACGGCCCCCAGCGGCAGCGGCAAAAGCTACCGCCGGGCCTCGCACTGGTTGGTCAACGATTTTCTCAAGCGCCCCGGTGACGGCGTGCATTGGTCCAACTTCCCGATTCACGTTGACAAGCTGTCGGCGTTCGCGGCCAAGAAGCACGGCGGTGAGCCGATCGACTACGCCCGCCGGGTAAAGGTGATTCCCCGCCCGGTCCTTGAGTCCTGGATGAGCGGCAAGTCCGGCCCCTGGGAGTTCTTCAAGGAGTGCGACCTGACGGACGCGCACGTCGCCATCGACGAGTGCCACAACTACGTTCCCGAACGCGGCCGGCCCAACCCGGCCGTCTCGAACGCTGAACACACCCAACGCTGGCAGGAATGGCTGGGCGAGCTGCGCCACCAAGGCGCGACCGTCGAGTTCTTGACGCAAACGCCCGGCAAGGTGAGCAAGGCGATCATCGGTGAGGCCGAAACTCGTCTCAAGTTGGTTAACTCCGAGCTGCGCCGCGACCCGTTTTTCGGCATCCAATTGGCCGATTGGTATGAGCTGCGGGCGAAGTTCGTCACCGGCAAGTACACGCCCTGCGTCTGGGAGGTTGAGGAACACGACGTCGGCGGCAAGTGGGAAGTCAGCGACCGCCGGGTGTTCTGGTTCTCGCCCGCTTACTTCGCGCTGTACGACTCGCACAGCTCTCCGGAAAAAGGCGGCGGCAAGAAGGCGGCGGGTCCGCAGGTTCGGGAGTACCAGCGCCGGGGCTACCTCGGGCTACCCTTGTGGTTTTTCGCCAAGAACGCCCACCGCATCGTCCCCCGCGTGGGCATCGCGGCGTTCTTGGCTTGGTTCCTGCTGTTTGGCGGGCTGACCATGGTCATCACCGGGTTCATGAACGGTGTCAACCGTGCCGTTACGGCTCAAGTTGCCAGCGCGGCCCCGTCTGGCGGCGACCAGCAACCGCCCGCCGAGCCGGCGACGCCAGGGCCAGTGTCGATGCCCGTGCCCGATTCGCTGGGGTCGCCGGCGAGTCCGCATGGCACGCGGCCAGCTCCCGATGTGCCGGTATCGCCGGCGGGGACTCTCGCCAGCTCTTCCCCGGCCCCCGTGTCGTCGCACGAGCTGTCGCCGGGCCACCCGGCCGGGGAAGAGCTGGCGAGAGTCACCGCCGAGCTGGACGCGGTGCGTCGGGAGCTGGCCGCGTGCCATGCGGAGTTGTCGGCGCTCCGTGCGGAGCGGGCACGGGCATCGACACTGGCCCTGGTGTCGCCGGGGAGCATCACGACTCGCGGCGGCGTGACGGTGCGTGTTGGTGCGGAGTTTCCGACCGGACCCCTGGCCGGTCGCCTGCTGCGTTCGGTCGATTTCGACGCCCGCACGGCCACGCTCGATGACGGCAGTGTGCTTCGCCTGGGAGTCAACCAATGAGGCTTCCCGCTCTCCTGCTCGTGTTTTTGGCCCTCGGTTGCTCGTCGACATCTGGTGTCGTCGACAACGGCACCACGTCTGCCGCTGTTCCACGGTTCGTGGATTTGTACGACGCCCTCGATCCCGCCGACGCTGCCCCGCCCGCCCCGCCGTCGGACGTCGGGCCGCCCGTCACGGTTTCGGCCGACGCCCTGCCGCTCTCGTCGTTCCTCCGGGTCCTGGCGCGGGACGCCGGCGTGTCCGTCGTCGCCGAAGCGTCGTTGGATGGCGAGCCCGTCACCGTCGATGTTGTCGAGCAACCGGCCGGCGAAGTCCTGGCGGCGGTTGCCCGCCGCCTGGGCGTCCAGCTCACGCGCACCGGCAACACTTACGTTCTGGGCCGCGTGCTACCGGAAGATCGGGCCGTCCTGGTCCACCGGGTGCCGCGCCTCCGGGCCGAAGCGATTGCGGATGCGGTGGGCGTCTTGCTCTCGGAGTTCGGCCGCGTGTACGCCGAGCCGGACGGCTTGGTCATCGTCGCCGATCGTGTTGAGGTGATCGCCCGCGTGCGGACGATGCTTGCCGAGGTCGCGGCGGCACCGGCGGATAGCTGGGTCGTGCAGCTCCATGTCGTGGCCCTCGATCAATCGGCCGTGGCGGATTTCGGCTTGGATTTGACGCCCGCCGCCGAGCTGACCGCCCGCCTGGCCGTCAGCTCCGAAGGCGATGACGACTCGCTCGCCGCCGCGTCGGCCACGCTCACGGGCGTTCTGCGGGCCGCTGCTGCCGATGAGAACGTCCGCACGGTGGCGAGTCCCCTGTTCCTCGCCCGCGACGGGGAGCCGGCCCGGTTCGCTTCTGGGGCCAACGTGCCGGTGCCGATCCGCGCCCTGGTCGGCGAGAACGCCACATCGGTCGTGACGGAGTTTGAGTATCGGCAGACGGGCCTCACCGCCACCGTCACGCCAAGGGCTACGGCTGCCGGCCGGGCGTCCTTGGCGGTCGAGTTGGAGCTGTCGCAGATCGTCGGCGACGTTGAGGGTGCCCCGGTCGAAGCGAACCGCCAGTTCTCGACGGTCGCCGTGGTCAGCTCCGGCGGAACGTACTTGTTGGGTTCGCTCGATCGTGCCGATGCGTCCGACTCCGTGGCCGGTCCGCTCAAGCTGGCGTTCGGCCGTGACCGTTCGGCGGAGCTGGTGCAGGTGTGGGCACGCTGCTACCGCGTGGCTGGTCCTTCCCCTGTTGCCCCGCAAGACGCACCCGATCCTGCCGCGTTTGATCCCTCTGGCCTCGATGCCGACTTGGCCGGCATTGACGACGGCCTCGCTCGGCTTCGTCGTCAGCTCGATGCGATGGCCGACTAAAAAAATCTCGCCTTTGTTGTCGCCGCCACCGCCTGGCCGGGGAATGGAGTGTGGGGCCGCTTACGGCCGCATCCCTTGCGGGGCAGTGATTCCCCGACGTAAGTCCATGCCGCCCCACCAACTCCAGCACCCCGACCAACCGGCCGGGGTGCTGTGCTGTTCGGGTGATGTTGTTTGTCTTCAGCTCGTCGCGGCCGGCGTGGTTGTGCCGTTGGCCGATTTGCTTGCGGCTTTCTTCGCTGCCGGCTTCTTCGCGGTTGCCCGCTTCGCCGCCGCCAGTTTCTTCCGATCCCCTGGCGTCACCTTCTTTGGATCGGCCGGCGGGTTCCACGCGTCCAACGCCCCCCGTAGCGCCTTGATTGTTTCCTCCCGGTCCTGAAGCTTGTCGTTGAGCCGGTCGAGTTCGGCCGCCGCTTCGTCTGCCTGGTCCTCGGCCTCTGTCGCCCGCCGCCGCAGCTTCGCCATGTCCTCTTGCAGATTATCCTCCCGCTCGTCGGCCCCGGCTTTGACCAGCTCTGCGATGGGCTGCCGCAACGCGGCGAGCACCTGCCGCAGTTCTTCGTCGTCCAGCGGGTCGGCTTCGACGTGATCGTCGCCCCGGTCTTGCCAGCTCCGCAACATCTTCGTGATGGTGGTGAAGCTGCCGGTGCCGATGATCTCTCGGACCTTCGTCGGGGTGGCCTTCACGCCCTGGCGGTTGAGCTGTTCGGCGGCGTCGGCGACGGCTTCGTAGGTGATTCCATTGCGTGCCATGTCGTTCCTGGTAAACTGTCCTCGGTGCTGGGGTGACGTTCACCCCGTTACGTTATTACTATACATTACGGCATTACGTTACGCAAGGTGTAATGATGTCCCGCGAAAAGTTAGCAAGAAAATACTACGCTGCCGACTGGCGTTATTGCTGTGTTGCCTGTGGTCGCGGCCATGACAAGCGGTTTCCGATTTATGGGGACATCGTGACTTGCGCCAAGTTCTGCCGGTCCTGTATCCTCGTGGCCGATCCCGCCGCGAAGCTCTCGCGTCACCCGATCACCGACCCCGACCCCGTCACCCTTTTCCCCCTGATGAGCCATGACGAAAGATGAAGCCGCCCCCCGCCGTCGCGTTGCCCTGCCGCCTGACAAGCTACACACCGGCAACGTGCCCCTTACGCTGACCGAAATGGCGTGTGACGCCCTGGTCGAGCTGTCTGAACGCCACCGCGTGGCCGTGCCCGTGATTATCTCTGCCGCTGCGGAGCTGGGCATCTACTGCATGATGTCCCCCGACCGAAACGATCATGTCGTGCAGCTCGTCGCCATGATGGACAAGCACATGAGCGCCCAAGACGCCGCCGCTTCCTCGAAAAAAGCCGGGGGCAACCGCCCCCGGACGCCAGTTCGCAAGCCGGCGAAGGAGTCAAGTCAAGCGGAAAAGCGAAAAAAAGTCGTACCTGCAACGTGACGTGCCGAACACGGCCCGCGACTTT
>CAYMAS010000082.1:0-8784 GCA_964388485.1 uncultured Tepidisphaerales bacterium
CTCGGATCGCGCTACCCGTCCACGCGCCGAACATCGGCAGGGTCCGGACAGAGCAACGCTCTCCCGTTTACCGGATGAGGATTTGTGTGCGACGTGAGCGGATACGCGTCCAGTCTGATCGGACAACCGTCCGTCGGCAACAGACGCTTGTCCACCGCCATCAGCTGACGCAGTTGCAAGATCAACAGTCGAAACAAGCAGGCACGGCGTGCGCGTGTTTCGACGTAATCGGCGGCCGGAGCGATCGCGTGCCTTGCATGCGACGAGGCAGTCCGAGGCGAGCGTGCGGAGACCTAGCCGCCCTTTGTCGTAGAGGTCGATGTCCTCGAGCACGAACCAGTCGGCCGACGTGGCGTCCTTCTCCTCGCGGCCGATCTGCACGGGCGTGACGCCGGTCGCGTCGGGTGCCAGTACCTTCGACCGTTGAACATTGACGCTCAAGGAGATTGCGTTGCGGATCCAGTCCCGCGCTTCGCTCAAGGCCAAGCCGCCTTCCGTTTGTTGTCGAAGTCATTCGAACGTCGCGTGGTCGTAGGGAACGAGCACGTGGACCGTGTCCCCTTCGATCAGGCGGTACTCGCGGGCGACCATGGTGAACTTCCGGTTGCGACAGTCGCAGCGTCCGCGAACGGGCGAGTTGACAGCCCGCACTAATGCCGTACACTCACTTTCATGGGTGTCGGGGGACGCTACAACGTCACGCTCGAAGTCGCAGGTCCGCTTGCCATGTTCGCGCGTCCGGATACGGGTGCGACGCCGACGAGCTACCCCGTGCCAACTTGGTCGGCGGCGAAGGGGATGTTCGAATCGATCGCGTACCTGAGGGATGGGGCGTGGTTCTGTCCGACCGCGGTTGAAGTCTGTCGATCTATCGGTAGAGCAGGTGGACGCATCACGTTTCAGCCTTACGCGACGAACTATGGGGGCCCGTTGCGGAAGAACGACCTGTTCAAGAAGGGGTTGACGTCGGGTGGGAGCAGCATGCAGGTGTTTGCGACTGCGATCGCTAACGTCTGCTACCGGCTGCACGCGACGGTCGCCGGTCCAAGGGGTGGTGGCGGGCGAAATCCGCGGCATTACCTTAAGGATCTATTCGAGCGACGACTGCGGCAGGGACGGTGTCACCGGACGCCCGTACTCGGGTGGAGTGAGTTCACCTGCACCTACTGGGGCCCATCGAGGGACGGGGTCACGGAAGTGGACGTGGATTTCGGGACACCGGACGCGCCTGTCGAGATCCCGTCGATGCTCCTGGGCGTGTGGGACACACCACAATCAGGGCAGTACCGGCCACTTTATCGCCAGAATCTACTGGTAGAAAACGGTGTTTTGGCCTACGGCGTCCCGGCAGCTTGGCAGGGAGCAATTGATGCTCAATGAGCTCCTTGTCGCCCAACGTGGGCTCGCTGCGGCCGGCGTTTCGATGGTGTCGCGACATCCCGACATCCGCGACGTGCGGAAGGGGTTGCCGACATTGCTCGTCCGATTGGACGGCGACGGTCGCGTAGATTCGGTTCGGCCAGTTCCAGCAGACGCCCGACCGTGGACGCTTGGTGACGGCAACCACAACCGCTTTCCTTTCGTCCAGCCGAAAACGCCGTTCTGGAACCCGGCGGTCGATCACGAAGCGAGGGATGTTCTTGGCGGTCGAGATGCCGCCGCACGTCGGAAGGTGATCTTCCAGCTTGCGGATGAAGCCACGGCAAGTGAAGACGCTGCAAAGTCGTTGATCGGGCCGAAGTTCGAGGCACGGCTCGAGGCGAGGGGTGAGGTGTTATCCGTCGACGACGGCAACATGCTTGCGAAACGGGTGGCGGAGGGAATGCGTCGTTTTCTACTCGCGGCGGGTTCGTCTGCAGATCATGCAGCCTTTGCAAACCAACTCGCCTCTGCACTCATCGCGACGATGCGTGACCTGCCGGACGACCTCCTGACCGACATCGCTCATGGACTGCTGGTCGGCAAGATCAAAGACGGCAGCGTCGTGTCGGCTGCTGGACTGCTGATCGATGCAACTCCGGACGAGACTGGAGGCGCTACCGAACCTGTTTGGCACCCGGCGGTTGCTATTGCGGTCAGCAAAGCGATGGAGGGGAAGCCGGACGACATCTCCGATACTGCGGGTGAAACAGACCTGCTCTGCGCACTGACGGGACGCGGCGGCCCACTGCTCTCCGGTTCCTTCCCGAATCCGAATCTGCCAACGCTCGGGCCGACGCTCCTCTACAGCCGCAATGGGAGCACACCTTCGCTAGGCCGTTACGGGCAATTCGATGATGCAATTCAGATTGATCAACAAGTGGCAGAAACCTTGGCCGCCGCGGCTGGAGCGCTGACGGAGCCTCACCGCGAGGGGAAGACGTGGCGACCAATTCCAGGTGAGCGGCCAAAGCAGACCGACCTTTTGCTCGCGTACGTCGCTGCCGCCCCCGATGCTCCCGTCGCGGAGATTGTGACGACTGAGAGTGATCTTGAGCATCTTACCGAAGAACTCATCACGTCACTGAAGGGGAGGGGCATTGAGAAGGGACTCAGCCAGACGCCGGTTCGCTTGGCGATCTTCCGCCGCGTGGATCCGGGCAATCGGAAGGCGATCGCGAGTGACACGATCTCGGTCGGGACGCTCATTGACGCGGCGAATGATTGGCGCGCCGCGCGACGACTGATTCCGTCGCACCTCAAGTTGGCCGTACCGGAGAAGGGGAAGAAGTTTATCGAGCAGATGCCTCCGAACGTTGCACCGATGAGCCTGATGAAGTTTACGCAGCCGATCTACCTTCGAGACGGCACAGACCGGCGCGTGGCTGTCGGAGTCACTGCCTCGGAAGCGCTGCGGGTTTTCCTGAGCATTGGCGCAGAGTCGCGGCGGGATGCTAAATCCGTTCTGCAGATGGTGCTGCGACGGAGATCGACACTTGTTGCCGGGTGTGCTCACGCACGTCGACGCGGGCTCGACGCTTTGAAGTCGTTCGACCGCCTTGAGGTTCTTCGGACCGTCACTGTCCTCTGTACCTTGCTCCATAAGCTTGGTTCTCACCAAGATACCACTATGACTGAGAGTCCTGCTTACCGGCTTGGGCAGCTTCTCGCTTCTGCCGACGTCGTTCACGCCGGCTACTGCGCCGACGTGCGGGGCGGACAACTTCCGCCATCTCTCCTGGGCAATCAGGTCTTCGCGGCGGCGCAGAAGTCACCGATCCGAGCGTTGGAGATGCTCGGACGTCGCTGGAAACCCTACGGTGCCTGGGCGGGACCGCGAAACGAGGCGTGGGAGCGGGCAGATCGTTTTGTCGCGTCGAAGTCGAAGAAGGACCAGCAGCGCGGATGGTCGATTCGCGTCGCGCTTCGTCACGCGCGAGACTGGAAGCCACTTGCCGAAGCGTTGGCTCCTGCGTTATCCGGCATGAATCCGACGGACGCGTATCGAGCGGAGTTGCTTCTGGGATATCTCGCGGGGCTCCCGAAGCCGAAGCGCGATGACGACGACGACACTACGGACCCTGACGAACAGGACTAGCACCTGATGAGCAACAACAACTCCAACAATCTTTTCAACCGTGGAACGGGCTTGCTCGTCATCGAGGTTCGCTACAGCAACCCTAACGGCGACCCCGATGCCGAGAGCGAACCGCGGACATTCGAAGCCGATGGCCGTGGCCTGATCTCGCCCGTGAGCTACAAGCGAAAGCTCCGCGATCTCATCATCGATGAGAAAGGCATCGCCATGACCGAGGCACGGCGAGTGCTCGATCTCGAGAAGGACGGCTATGGCATCCTTGAACAACGTGGTCGCGACCGGAAGCAGATCGAGAAGATGGATGCCAAGGCGTTTCAAGGCACATATTGGGACGGACGCGTCTTCGGCAACACATTTCTCGAATCGATGAAGGACAAGGACGCCCCGGCAGGCGGAGTCGACCACTTCATCAGCACCGGTACGGTCCAGTTCGGTCCGGGAGTGAGCATCGCGCCGGTCGAGATCGTTCGAACGACGAACACCAACAAGAGCGGCGTTCAAGAAGGTAAAGATCGTGGTATGGCCCCGCTCGGCTGGCGGGTCGTGCGGCACGGCGTGTACGTGATGCCCTTCTTCGTCAACCCGATGATGGCGGCGAAGAGCGGATGCAAGGCCGAGGACATCGACTTGCTGAAGTTTCTCATTCCGCACGCGTATCGATCAAGTGCCTCTGCTGTTCGGCCGTTCGTGGAGGTGCGACACGCGTGGTACGCGGAGCACACGTCGCCGCTCGGTTCGTGCCCCGACTCTCGCATCCTCGACTCGCTGCAGCCGAAGAAGCGAGAGAATCCAGAGGAGTATTCAACCGACATCAGCGAGTACGACATCCCGACCGCAGTGCCCGAGGAGCTGCGAGGCCGGCTTCACGACTTCGAGGATCTCACGGTGAAGCAGTGGGGCCAAGCAACAGAAAAGGCGTAGGCAGCAGCATCCCGATCGCTCACTCAGCCCGCGATGGGACGCCGGAGCAGACGTACTTCGAGCACGTCAGGCAGGTGTGCCGTGGGACAGCTGCGCGGGCGAAGCGAATGCTGGAGCACGCCAAAGATGCACCGACCTGGTTCTCGCAGGAGATCGATCAGGCCGCAACGTGGCACGACCTCGGGAAGCTCGACAAAGCGGTGCAGTCGGAGTTGAAGAAGGAGTCCAAAGGCCGGCCGAAGTGGGATCACGTTGACGCGGGCGTAGCTCACCTGATGGCGAGCGGACATCCCGTCGCCGCCTGGCTCGTGCGTGCTCATCACCCGCCGGGCTTGCCCGACAAGGGGCTGCACTTCAAGGCGTTCAACCGGGGTCGGAAGCTTCGGGGAAGACGAAGAGACTGCGACGATCTTGAACGGCACGAGGAGCAACAGGCACGCACCGACGAACGGCTGGCTGATTACATCGCCACACATCATGCGGCGATGCAGACCCGCCCCGCTCCTGCGACGTCTTCGTCAGCGGCTGTCTCGGAAGCTCACGGGCTCAAAATGCGCCTTGCCTTGTCCTGTCTCGTCGATGCCGACCACAGCGACACGGCCCGGCATTACTCCGGACTGGCGGAACCAGATGAAGCCGATGATCCGAGGTGGGAAGAGCGACTTGAGCACCTGACGCAGCATGTTCATCAGCTGCCCGCGGGCAAGACGATCGAAGAGCGCGAGAGAAACAAGCGACGACGTGCCTTCTTCGACGCCTGCCTTGCGAGCAACCTGAACGACCCGCTCGTTGCGTGTGAGGGACCGGTGGGCATCGGCAAGACGACCGCGGTGGTCGCCTACCTCATCCGCCAGGCAATGTTGCAGACACCGCAGCAGCGTCGACTGATCGTGATCGCTCCGTACACCAACATCCTCACGCAGACCGCAAACCGCCTGCGGCAAGCCCTCGTCTTGCCGGGCGAGCGTCACGAAGACATCGTTGTTGAACACCATCACCGCGCCGACTTTCACAAGGTGCGTGATCGCGACCTCGCCGTGCAGTGGCGGGCACCCGTCGTGCTGACGACGGCGGTGAGCTTCTTCGAGACACTGTCCGCCGCCAATCCCGCCACGCTACGGAAGCTGCATTCGGTTCCGGGAAGTGCGATTTTCGTAGATGAATCGCACGCCGCGTTGCCGACGCCGCTTTGGCCGCAGAACTGGAAGTGGATTCGCGAGTTGTCCCGCTCGTGGAACTGTCGCTTCGTGATGGCGAGCGGGTCGCTGGCCCGGTTCTGGGAGGATCCGCAAATCGTCGAGGATCCTTGCGAACTGCCGGAGCTGATGCCTTCCGTGCAAATTGCCGACGCACAGGTTGCGGAGCGGGAGCGAGTCGTCTATTCGCAACTTCGCGCGCCTGATGGTGATCTAGTGCTGGACGTGGCCCATCTTGTGAAGGCCGTACTGGGTGACGACGGACCGCGACTGGTCATCCTCAACACGGTCCAGTCTGCGGCCGTTGTGGCGCGGGCAATGCGAGAACGAGTTGGTAAAGACCGTGTGTTGCATCTGTCAACCGCGTTAACGCCGTCTGATCGAGCGCGGATGCTCGACCGAGTTCAGAAGAAGCTCGCGAGCAAGGTGGCGAACTGGAATTTGGTGGCGACAAGCTGTGTCGAGGCGGGCGTAGACCTCTCCTTCCAGACCGCGTTCCGAGAACGCTTTTCCGTCGCCAGCACGCTGCAAACGGCTGGTCGCGTCAACCGCCACAACGAGCGCGGCTGCGGTACGGTCTACGACTTCGCACTGCAAGGCGGTGACCTGACGAAGCACCCCGCAGCCGATCTTTCAGCACCGATCCTGTTGAAACTGATGGCCTTCGACCGCTTGAACACTGAGCCGCCGGCAGAGGTCGTGACCGAAGCCATGCGACAGGAATTGCTGGACCGGGGCGGCTTGGGCCATATGGAACTCGTCAAGGCAGAGGACGACCACGACTACCCGGCAGCCGAGAAAGCTGGTCGCGTCATCACGAGCGAAACACGATTGGTCGTCGTCGACCCGGACCTGAAAGAAGATCTTGCCGCCCGCCGAAAGGTCAGCTTCCGTCAGCTGCTCCTCGGAAGTGTGCAACTGTGGGCACAGCGTGTCGACGACCTCGGGTTGGAGGCAGTGCCGGGGCGTGACGAGATCTACCTGTGGAACGATGCTTACGACGCCGACTTCGATGGCATCATGGCCGGCGTCTTACGAAGCCACGCCTTTCAAGCCGCTGGCGGCGGAATCTTTTGATGGCACAGGAACCCGCAGACATTTCAATAAAGGCTCGGCGGACTTGGCCCGCCGAGCGTCAGGAAGCACACCTACCACGAGCACATACGGCTTTCAATCCACGCCCGCGTAAAGCGGGCGACATCGTGGAGTGCGTCAGCCAACCTGATGAAGAGGTTCGAGAAGCCCCCGGCGCTCAAGGTCCAACATTCGAGAGAGGATGAGTTCATGTGCGACAATGGCCCGGTGGTGGCGAATGACTACGCGGCAAAATGCACCCGCAACTACGGGATTGAGCATCAGTCCACGCGACGGTAGCCCGAAATCAAGGAAGGTTGTCCGTATGGCAAAATCGAGGTCCATAATGTTCCCGTAAGCGCTAGTTGTTGGTGTCATCAAACCTGCGGGACCGTAGATCGTAAACCCGGCGGAGTCAACAGATGATGCGTGACGAGGCCGACCTGCTGCCGATCAGTGCGCTCCAACACCTGCTCTTCTGCGAACGGCAGGCGGCGGAGCGGATGCACGAGCTCATGCGCGACGGGATCACGCCGGTCGTGGCGTTTCAGGCGAAGTGCCGGCGGTGCTCGATGCTGACCCTCTGCCAGCCGGCGTCGATCGGGCGGAAGAAGGGCCAACGGCGGAGCGCGGCGGCTTACGCGGATCGGCAACTCGCGGCGGCGTTCGAGGAGGCGGCGTGAAGCAGCACCTCAACACGCTCTTCGTGCAGACGCAGGGGACGTACCTCGCCAAGGACGGGCAGGCGGTCGCGGTGCGGGGCGAGGGGGACGACGGCGAGCGGAAGACGCTGTTGCGGGTGCCGGTGCACAACCTCGGCGGGATCGTCGCGTTCGGGCGGGTCGGCGTGAGTCCGGCGCTGATGCGGCTGTGCTGCGAGAGCGGCGTGGCGATCAGCCTGCTCAGCGAGCACGGGCGATTGCAGGGGCGGATCGTCGGGTTCACGCCGGGGAACGTGCTGTTGCGGCGGGAGCAATACCGGCGGACGGACGATGCCGCGGGTTGCGCGAAGATCGTGAAGCATGTGGTGTCCGGGAAGATCGCCAACAGCCGGGCGGTGCTGCTTCGGCATCTGCGGGACAACGCGGACGCGGCGGGTGGTAACGACGTACGCAAGGCGGCGGCGCGGTTGGCGGTCGTGGGGCGGGACGTGGCCGGCAAGACGCTCGACATCGACCGGCTTCGCGGGCTCGAAGGCGAGGCGTCGGCGGCATACTTCGGCGTGTTCGACCACCTCGTCGTGCAGCAGAAGGAGGCGTTCGGGTTCGCCGGGCGAAGCCGCAGGCCGCCGACGGATCCGATCAACGCGTTGCTCTCGTTCCTCTACGCGATGCTGGCGAATGACGCGCGGTCGGCGTGCGAGGCGTGCGGGCTCGACCCGCAGGTCGGCTTCCTGCACCGCGATCGACCCGGGCGGCCGTCGCTGGCGCTGGACCTGATGGAGGAGCTTCGGCCGGTGCTGTGCGACCGGCTCGTGCTGTCGCTCGTCAACCGCAAGCAGGTCGGGCCGAAGGATTTCGAGACGGCGACGACGGGCGGCGTGCGGCTAAAGGACAAGCCGCGGCGGGCGGTGCTGGCGGCGTATCAGAAGCGAAAGCAGGACACGCTCGTGCATCCGTACCTCGAGGAAAAGGTCAGCCTCGGCTTAGTCGTGCACTTGCAGGCGCGGCTGCTGTCGCGGCATCTGCGTGGCGATCTCGACGCGTATCCGCCGTTCATCTGGAAGTGAGGTTGGGATGCTGGTGCTCGTCTGCTATGACGTTTCTACAAAAGATGAAGGCGGGGCCAAGCGGCTGCGCCGGGTGGCGAGGTGTTGTCTCGACTTCGGCCAGCGGGTGCAGAACAGCGTCTTCGAGTGCGAGGTGCCGCCGGCGAAGTGGAGCGAGTTGCGGCATCGGCTGTTGAATGTATACGACGCCAAGACCGACAGCCTCAGGTTCTACTTTCTCGGCAGCGGCGAGAAGCGGAAGCGCCGCGTCGAGCACCATGGGCAGAAGCCGAGCCTGGATCTGACGGAAGATTCGCTGATCGTTTAGCTGCCGATGTGGCAGGCGGCGGAACATGGAAAGCGGCTTT
>CAYMAS010000083.1:0-7747 GCA_964388485.1 uncultured Tepidisphaerales bacterium
CCGCTACCTCGCCCCGAAGCTCAAGCCGCCGACGAAGGCCACCAAGCCCAAACGCCGCAAAGCCGCGGCATGAACGCTCCACATAGCGTGGGCTTCAGCCCACTGTCCGCTCGGACGGATGATTGGCTTTCGGATGGTGGGCTGAAGCCCACCCTACGAGTCACTTTTCCACCTGAATCGGCGGCCCGAGCAGCGGGTCGAGCCACGACTCCTGCCGCATCGCCAGCGAGACCGCGTGCAGGCCGTCGGCGTCGGCCGTCGCGAGCTTGCGGAGCGCGAGGTACCGCAAGACGCCGAGCAGGCCGCCGGGCTGTTGTGCGGATTCTCCGGGCAGGGCGAGGTCCGCGACGGCAACGCCGGGCGAGCGGTGCAGCTTCGACAACGCCGCCGCCACCCGCCATCGGCAAGCGTTCCGCAGCCGCCATGTCTCCCACAGGCGCAGCAGGGCGTCGAAGACGAGCCAGGTCCCGCAGGTGCAGACGATGATTAGCAGGATGACGATCGGGCTGCCCGGCTGATGCGCTGTGCCGTTTGCCGAGCCGTCGAACACCTGGTTGATGCTGTCACCGAGCGTGAGACCATCCCAGTGTCCTGCGGCAGCGATGATTCCGCCGCCGATAGCTGAAAGCCCAAGCACCGCAGCGACCACAACTCGAAGATCGGGTGCCTCTGCATCAGGCTTCGGCGGCACGAACACCGACAGCAGGAGCACCAGCGGAGGGCCGAGCGCCGCGATCAGCACCGGCCCGCTCACGAGCCCCGCGACGATCGTCAGCCGCTCGCGTCGCTCGATCGTCCGCAGCACCCGCTCCCACGCCACGACCGCGTGCCGGTGCCGCCGCTCGGCGATCTTCGGATCGGGCTTCCACAGTCGCGGGTGGATCGGCGTGCGCATCTTGGGCGTCGCAAGGGGTCAGGAGTCGCCGGCAAAGCGAGTCACGAACATAGAGCGTCTTTCAGCGGCGACTCCTGACCCCGTTCTGAACGCCATGCTCAAGGTGGCCGCTAGATGTGTGGCTAGAAGTTGGGTCATGCCCTACGTCAACCTCAAGATCACCAGGACCGGCGTCACCGCTCAGCACAAGGCCAAGCTCGTTCGCGGCGTGACGGACCTGCTCGTCGAGACGCTCGGCAAGAGGCCGGAGCACATCCACGTCGTCCTCGATCTCGTCGACGAGGAGGACTGGGGCTACGCCGGGCAGCTGACGAGCGAGCTACGGCAACGCGTGAAGCCGAAGGATGGTTAGACGCTCATCGAAATACCTGCCTAGCGTCGGGCACCATGAGCAACCCTTACCAACAGCTTGATCTCACCTGCAAAACCGCCCTCGTCACCGGCGGTAGCCGGGGCATCGGCAAGTCGATCGTCCAACTCCTGTCCGCCCGCGGGGCGAAGGTCGCCTTCACGTACAGCAGCTCGAAGGACGCGGCCGACGCGTTGGCGAGCGAAGTAGACGGCTTTGCGATCCAGGCGAACGCAAGCGATCCCGAGGCGGCGAAGCGAAGCGTCGCGGCGGCCGCGGAGCAACTCGGCGGGAAGATCGACATCCTCGTGAACAACGCGGGCGTCTTCGAGATGGGGCCGGTCGGCGAATACCCCGACGAGAACTTCGAGAAGCAGGTGGGCGTGAACGTTCGCGGCGTCTGGTACACGACGTCAGCAGCCGTCGAGCACCTACGTGACGGCGGCCGGATCGTGAACATGGGCAGCGTCGTCGGCGAGCGAATCCCGTTTCCAGGCGGCAGTGCGTACGGCATGACGAAGCACGCGGTGGCCGGCTTCACGAAGGGCTGGGCGCATGACCTGGCATCGCGGAACATCACGGTGAACGTCGTTGAGCCCGGGCCGATCGATACGGAGATGAATCCGGATTCGAGCGAAAACCCGGGTGCCGAGGGCATGCGGTCGATGGTCCCGATGGGCCGTTACGGCAAGGTCGAGGAAGTGTCGGAGCTCGTCGCGTTCCTCGCGAGCCCGGCAGCGTCGTACATCAGCGGTACGCACATCACCGTCGACGGCGGCATGATCGCGTGAGGGATTCCGCACGCTCGCGGGAGCGGGCGGCTTCGCTACGGTGCCGCTGCCGTGAAGCCGCCGCCTGTTCCTTCGACCCATGCCGACCGTCCGGATTCCGCTTTCGGGCTGGACTTTCGGCCGAGGGGTGACGTTCTCGAGTCGCCGCACGATTGGCGAGACTTGGTCTGTTATCAGGTGGTTCTCGACCGATTCGACAACGGCCAGGACCATCCGCCATACGACGCAGCGACCACTGAAACCGGCCGCGATTAGGAAGGATCGTGGAAATTCCAAGGCGGCACCATCGCCGGCCTGCATCGCCGCCTCGACTACATCCGCGGCCTCGGCGCGACGGCGATCTGGATCAGTCGCCCGCTGAAGCAGCGTGCCGGCGAGGAGACGTACCACGGCTACGCGATCCAGGACTTCCTCGACGTCGACCCACGCTTCGGCACGGCGGCGGAGCTGGCGGACATGGTCAAAGATGCCAATAAACGTGGCATGTACGTCATCCTCGACGAGAAGGCCGAGCTAGTCCGCGGTGAACGGGTGGAACGGGTGGAACGGGTGGAACGGGTGGAACGGGTGGACCTGACGTCGGGCGGGAGCCTGTCCGGCGAAGGCGGCGTTGAAGCGCCGGCGGAAGCGGAAGGTCGCCGCGTGATGATGGCTGCCGTCACCTAGGGTGCAGGATGCCTGCTGTAGTTGCGGAGCCGAAGCGGAAATCGATGCGGAAGAAGACGACCCACACGTCGCCGATGCCGGCGGAGGTGGTGCGGAAGCTGCTGGAGACGGACGAGCTGCACGCGTTGGCCGCGACGGTCGGCAAGGGCTCGACCACGCTCGTCAGCGGCCTGTGGGGCAGCAGCGTCGCCCTCGCCGCCGCGGCCGTCGGCAGGCACACGGATCGGCCGGTGTTGGTCGTCTGTGGGCACACGGACGAAGCCGACGATCTGGCGGATGACGTGGAGCTCTTCGCCGGCAGTCGGCCCGAGGTGCTCGTCGCCCTCGAGACCGCTGGCGGGCTCGGCAACGCCTCGGAGGAGCTCGTCGCCGACCGGATGAAGCTCCTGGGCAAGCTGGCCGACAAGACGCAGCGGCCCGACTTCCTCGTCGCGCCGATCCAGGCGCTGATGCAGGCGGTGCCGGAGAAGAGCGAACTGAAGCACATGCTCTTCGCCTTGCGTTCGGGACAGGAGATCGAGCCGGAGAAGCTCGTCGTCTGGCTGAGCGACCACGGGTACAACCGGCTGGATCAGGTCGAGGTGCCGGGCGACTTCGCGGTGCGGGGCGGGATCGTCGACGTCTACCTGCCGGGCAAGTTCGACGCGGCCGACGACAGCGGCCTGATGCAGATCGGCCTGCCGGTGCGGATCGACTTTTTCGGCGACCAGGTCGAGACGATCAAGCGGTTCAACATCGACACGCTCGGCAGCGAGGGCCCGGTCGACTTGCTCGAAGTGCCCGACCTCAAGGGCCGACTCGACGACGCCGCGACGACCAGCCCGCTGAATTACGTGGCCGACAACGCGGCGGTCTTCCTCTGGGCGCCGCTGGAGATCGCCGAGCAGGCGAAGGCGTATCTCAACCGTGCCCCGGACGCCCGTGGCCTCTACCCGCTGGCGAGTGTGCTGAAGCTCATCGGCGATCGGCCGACGGTCGAGGCCAGCCAGTTCGAAGGCGGCGTGTCGCTTGTCCGTGAGAAGGCGGAGGTCGAGCGCATCAAGCTACCCGTCCGCAGCCTCCAGAAGTTCGAGACGGAGCCGAAGGCGGCGTTGGCAGAACTCGTCGAGATCAGCCGGACGCAGGACGCCACCGTCTTCTGCCAGAACCTCGGCGAACAGAAGCGGCTGTGCGACATGCTCGAAGGCGTCGAGACCGGCACGTGCGACCGCATCGACACGCCGGTTGGGTACCTGCACCGGGGGTTTGTTTGGGGAGGAGGTGAGAGGGAGGAAGGCAGAGGGATGAGGGAGGAGGGTCAGAAACAGAAGGGCCTCGGACCCTCCTCCCTCATCCCTCATCCCTCATCCCTTCTGCTGGGTCACCACGAGCTCTTCCATCGCTACGAGCTACGCCGCCGGGTCAAGAACAAGGGCGTCGCGACGAAGCAGATCGATTCGTTCCTCGACCTCAACGTCGGCGACTACGTCGTCCACGTCGCCCACGGCATCGCCAAGTTCACCGGCATGCAGACGATGGAGAAGGAGGGCAAAACCGAGGAGTTTCTAACACTTCGCTTTGCGGAGCAGGCGGCGCTCTATGTGCCGGCGAGTCGGATCAACCTCGTCCAGAAGTACGTCGGCGGCTTCAGCGGGCACCCGACGCTGAGCAAGCTCGGCGGCAACCTCTGGGACAAGCAAAAGGAGAAAGTCGCCGAAGCCGTCATGGACATGGCGGCGGAGCTTTTGGAAGTCCAGGCCAAGCGGGCGGCGCAGACGGGGCACCCCTTCCCGGCCGACAGCGACTGGCAAAAGGAGTTCGAGGAGGAGTTCCCGTACACGCCGACGGACGACCAGGTCACGGCCAACGAGGAGATCAAGGGCGACATGACCCAGCCGCGGCCGATGGACCGCCTGCTCTGCGGCGACGTCGGCTACGGCAAGACCGAGATGGCGATGCGGGCCGCCTTCAAAGCAGTCGAAGCCGGCAAGCAGGTGGCGGTTCTCGTGCCGACGACCGTGCTCGCCGAGCAGCACGAGCGATCCTTCAGGGAGCGGATGCGCGACTTTCCGTTCGCCATCGAGTCGCTGTCACGGTTCAAAACGACCAAGCAGACCAAGGAAATCCTCGGCTGGATGGCGTCGGGCGACGTCGACATCGTCATCGGCACCCACAAACTCCTCGGCAAGGACATCAAGTTCAAAGACCTCGGCCTCGTCATCGTCGACGAGGAACAACGCTTCGGTGTCACGCACAAGGAAAAACTGAAGACCCTCCGCACGCAGGTCGACGTCCTGACGATGAGCGCGACGCCCATTCCCCGGACACTGCACATGGGCATGGTCGGCCTACGCGATATCAGCAGTCTCACGACGCCGCCGCAGGATCGAAGGGCGATCGTGACGGAGGTGATGAGTTATGACGAGGAGCGGATCAAGCTCGCCATCGTCCGCGAGATGCAGCGGGGCGGGCAGGTCTACTTCGTCCACAACAAGGTCTACGACATCGAAGAGCAGGCGGCGATGATCCAGCGGCTCGTGCCCGACGCCCGCATCGTCATCGGCCACGGCCAGATGGACGGCGACACGCTCGAGAGCGTCATGCTCAAGTTCATCCGTCACGAGGCGGACGTGCTCGTCAGCACGACGATCATCGAAAGCGGCCTCGACATCCCGAACGCGAACACGATGCTCATCAACGGGGCCGACCGATTCGGCCTCAGCGAGTTGCACCAGTTGCGGGGCCGCGTGGGCCGGTACAAGCACCGGGCCTATTGCTACCTGCTCCTGCCGCCGGACCGGGTGCTGACGGAGGTCGCGGCCAAACGACTCAAGGCGATCGAGGAGTTTTCCCACCTCGGGGCCGGGTTCAAGATCGCGATGCGCGACCTCGAGCTCCGCGGGGCCGGCAACATCCTCGGCCCCGAACAGTCGGGCCACATCGCAGCCGTCGGGTACGAGATGTACTGCCAGCTCCTGGAAGAGGCGACGCGTGAGCTCAAGGACGAGCCGAACCCGACCAAGCCCGAGGCCCACGTCGAGATCGACGTCGCCGCCTTCATTCCCAAGACGTACGTCCAGAACGACCGCCAGCGGATGGACCTCTACCGCCGGCTCACACGCTGCACCAGCATCGAAGAGATCGCCGCCCTCAGACAGAACGTCGCCGACGCCTTCGGCGACCACCACCCCCCGCCCCGCCAGATGGAGGTCGTCTACGCCCTCACCGAGCTCCGCCTCCTCGCCAGCCACTTCGGCATCGACTCCATCGTCCGCAAGAAGCCCGACGTCGTGCTCACGGTCCGCGACGCCGCCAAGGCCCAACAAGCCCTCACCGGCGCCCCCGGCACCCTCCGCGTCATCGACGCCAAGACCGTCTACTTCCGCCCCCCGGCCGTCTTCATCGAGCCGGAGCCGCTGCTCCTGACGCTGCGCAACCTGCTCATGAAGGGCTACGAAGCCAACTCTCCCGTGCAATTCGAGCCGGAGCCGAACGCACCACCCGCCGCCGCACAACGTGTCACCGCTGCGGCGAGGTAATGGAACAGGATGTCACGCATGACTTGGCGCGAGCACATCACGGTCGACCCGCACGTTTGTCACGGCAAGGCCTGCTTCACCGGCACCCGCATCCCGGTGAGCGTCGTCCTCGACAACCTCGCCGCCGGGCTGTCCGCCGAGCGGGTTCGCGAGAGCTACCCGTCGCTGACACTGGATCATCTGTCTGCCGCATTGTCGTACGCAGCCAGCCTCGCCCGCGACCGCGTGGTGCCGCTGTCGCCGAAGGTCGCTTGAGCCGTGGCGACGCTCCGCTTCAAGATCGACGAGAACCTGCCGGCGGGGGGGGGGGGGGGGGGGGGGGGGGGGGGGCGAGATCGCGGCACTGCTTCGCGACGCCGGATTCGATGCAATGACGGTGCTCGACCAACGCTTGGGCGGCGGACTGGACGAGACGTTCATCGACATCTGCAAGCGAGAAGGGCGGGCGCTCATCACGCTCGACCTCGACTTCGCCGACATTCGCCATTACCCGCCGGAGGCGTATGCGGGCATCATCGTCCTGCGTCCGCCGAGCCAAGACATCCCGGCCGTGCTGCGTCTGGTGCAAGCTCTCACGCCGAGCCTGCCGCTTCACCCACTGCCCGGCCGCTTCTGGATCGTGAGCGAAGCCGCCATCCGCCTGCGTCCGGGGGAGTGACCGGACCCTGTCATAATCTGCTCCCGACCCCTTTATCTGCCCCTGTCATAATCTGCTCCCGACCCCTTTATCTGCCCCGACCATGGCATCACCATCTACTCAACGCATCGCGGCGATTCAAAAGAAGAGTTTGACCTTCCTTCTAAAACCGAGAGGATTTGCCAAGAATGGAAGTTGTTACTTTGCCCAGAATGGCGATATGACATCTCTGATCGATCTTCAGAAGAGCAGGTGGGACAATGAGAATGAGGCACAATTCACAGTCAATGGAGGCATCTACATCCCTGGTGTTGTTCGTGCGTACACGGGTCGGCGTGATCCGAGGAAGCCCACTATTGCGGACTGCTCGTTGTCCGTCAGGATTGGGATGCTAGAGAAGTCGAGGCTCGACAAGTGGTGGAAGGTGACGTCACGCGATGGTGCTGGAGATTCTGCGGACGGCGAGATCGTGAAAGAGCTACATAATTGGGTCGCGCATCTGCTTCTGCCTTTCCTCGAAGCGTTCCAATCGCCTGCTGATGTCGCCGGGGTTCTCTGCGGGGCGAAGAGCACGATTACGCCCACCTTTAGCCCGCTGGTTCAGTCGGTCCGCCATGCCTATGCAAGCCTCATCTACAAAAAGCTAGGGGACAGCACTGAGGCGGAACGTGCTTTTGAACAAGCATTGCGTGAGGCGAAGGGTTCGCCAAACGAGAAGTTCATTATGCGGCTGCGGGATCAGGTCGTGGAGGGGGCATCCTGAGCAACGTTTCTCCTAAGGGCGAAGAAAAGGGGTCGCGAGTGCTCTGTCCGGACCCTCTGACGGCGTAGTTGAGAAAAGGGGTCGGGAGTGCTCTGTCCGGACCCTGCCGATGTTCGGCGCGTGGACGG
>CAYMAS010000084.1:0-7477 GCA_964388485.1 uncultured Tepidisphaerales bacterium
CCGCACGCGAATGTCCTCCCCGACCACCCCCACCGCCGCCGGCACCACCAACGGCCCCTCCCGCCGAATGACCAGGTCCGCGGCGACCTCTTCGTTCCCGTGCTCGTCAATGATGATCTCGTCCATCGTTCGCCCTCGCTGCAGTTGATCCCAAGTCGCCACCCCGACCACCCTCGGCCGAGCGTTCGCCCTGAAGATCGACCTCTTCCCCGCCGAGACGCCACCGTTCCCCGGCGCTCGCGTGCTTATCGGCCGCGCCCTTGCTCCATCCACGCATGCCCCGACGCCGCCAAGCCGCAGCCCGCGCCTGATCCAATCTTCAGTCGAGCGCGTTCACGGCAGTTTCAGGTCAATCCTCCTCGCATCGCCACGCTTCTGCCGCACAACGCGTCCGTCTTCTCCCGCCATCAGGCCGATCTTCGGCGTGCTGGGGCTGTTGAGCCACGCGGTGAGGCTGTTCTTTGTCACCATGGGGCTGTTCTTCCGGATATTGGGGCTGTTCTTGCGCTTAACAAGGCCATTCTTCCGCCCACTGGGGCCGTTCTTGCACGCATTGAGACCATTCTTGCACGCATTGAGACCATTCTTCCGCGCATTGGGGCTGTTCTTCCGCGCAATGGGGCTGTTCTTCCATGCACTGGGGCTGTTCTTCCGCGTACTGGGGCTGATCTTCCGCGTACTGGGGCTGATCTTCCGCGCGTTGGGGCTGTTCTTCTGCGTACTGGGGCTGATCTTCCGCGGGTTGAGGCTGTTCCGTCTCGCGATGACGCTGATTCGCCTTGCAACGAGGCAGGGCGGCGGTCACGCTCTGTCGCTCAACAACCGCCCGACGCTCGAACCCTGGGCTGCCGACGCTATAAAGCAGGCCCTGCGCCTCCGCGACCGCATTAACGCGACCGACAGCCAGGCTCCGCCGTTCGTCCGAGCCGTCCTGTGCCTGCCGCACGCGGCGTTGGAGCCGACCCCCACCCCCACCTCCACCCCCGCCCGCCCCCTCTGGTGCGGCAACACCCTCGTCTGCAACGAGCAGACGCTGATCGAGACCCTCGAGCAGCACGGAGACGGCCTCGACCGCGTGGCCGTTGAGCGCCTGAAGGCCGGCCTGCACACGCTCATGAACCAACCGGTAGCACGAACGCGGTGATCCATAGCGTCGCTCGACGCTTTGCGCGCCGACATCCGGCGACCGCCGTCCTCCTGCGTCTGCTCCGTGATCATGAAACAGCTGAGGAAAGCAGCCTGCCGCCGATCTGGCTTCAAGATCGGCTACATTCAGACACCGCCATGCGCTGCTCCAAGCTCAAGCACATCACCGAAGCCCGCTTCGCCCCCGAGGCACGTGGGGGTGGGGGTGGGGGCCGCGTCGAGCTGTGGATGACCCGGTACCGCTACGAGATCAGCCGCCTCCACCCCGAGGCGAGGAGCTGGATCACGATCGACGGCGTCGAGATCCTGACGTCGACCCACTGGTACAACTTCCCTCCCGGCCACACGCCCGGCGTCCCGGAAGACGAAGCCCGCCGCTTCGCCGCGGGCCTGTTCGACGCCTACGACCTGCCGATGGCCTGCGAGGCGATGCTGACGCTGTCGATCGACGCCGCCCTCGCGTCGCCGAACCCGCTGATCCGCGGCCTCGCCCTCCTCGACACCCGCTGCGGCCGACGACGGCTGAGGAAGGTCGATGTCGAGGCACAATCACCGCCAGTTCAACAGCTGCTCGCCATGCGCGGCGTGTTGATCGAGCGCGGCTGAAGGCAGACGCGGGTGCAGAAACGAACGATGTCCCCGTTTCTGTCCCCTTCAACGGCGAGGTCGAAGTTGACGAGTCCTACTTCGGTCCCAAACGCGTCAAGGGCAAGCGGGGACGCGGCGCGGGGAAGAAGACCATCGTCTTTGGCATTTTCAAGCGCGGCGGCAAGGTCTACACGGAGCTGGTGCCCGACTGCTCGAAAGACACGCTCTGCAAGGCGATCCGGGGCAAAGTGAGCCTCGATACGATCATCCACTCCGACGGTTGGCGGGGCTACGACGGCCTGGTCGACCTCGGCTACGCCAGGCACCTGAGGGTGAACCACGATGCCGACCAGTTCGCCGACATCGAGAGGCCCGGCAATCACATCAACGGCATCGAGAGCTTCTGGGGCTACGCCAAGACCCGGCTGGCGCGGCATCGTGGGCTCCATCGCGACACCTTCCTCTTCCACCTCAAGGAGTGCGAGTTCCGCTTCAATCACCGAGGCCAGGACCTGTACACTGTGCTCCTCAACCTGTGCCGCCGCCGACCGCTCAGCTATTCATGACCCCTTGTCAATTGTCAGGAGCGGCAAACCAGTTGCTTGCGGCATGAAAGCTTCTGCGTGACAATTCGTTCCGTGCGAACCTCTCGAGATGCCCGAGCAGCAGGTAAGCTGACACGTGCCTCAACGGGTAAAATCGACCTGAGTCTGCCGACGCTGCCGCCCAGTGCGACTGTCAGCATGCACGCCCTACGTCGAGCGGCGTTGGAGTGGAGCTTAGCTGACCCGATCCTTCTCGAGAGCATCGACGACGCGAAGGGGAGCTGGAAGACCAACCCGCGCCGGGATTGGGACCCTTTCGAGCACCAAATTGACAATCTTCTGACCTTCTGTCGAAAACTGCCGGCTGCAGTGCTCGCTGATGACGTCGGCTTGGGCAAAACGATCAGCGCCGGGCTGATCTTGTCGGAGCTGGTGGCGCGGGGTCGGGTCAAGCGATGCCTCGTCATCTGCCCGAAGATTCTCGGTGATCAATGGTGCGAGGAACTGCGAACGAAGTTTGGCATTGCCGCATCCACGGCTTCGGGCGCGGAGCTACGGCGTCAGGTCGCCGCGGTCGGATCGGCGGGCCCGTCGGCACTGGTAACGACCTACCACAGTGCGACGCGAGTGCTCGGCGAGACGCAGCCCGGCCGCTTCGAGATGGTGATCTTTGACGAAGCTCATAAGCTGAGGAACCTCTACGGCAGCCCCAAGCCGCCGAAGATGGCGTTGGCGGTGCGCGAGGCGTTGCAGCGCCGGCTGTTCCCCTTCATGCTCCTACTGACAGCGACGCCGATGCAGAATCGCATCTGGGACCTGTATTCGCTCGTCGACCTGCTGGCGGCCGCCGAAGGAAAGAACAACCCGTTCGGTGAGTTCACACAGTTTCAGACGAAGTATCTACTCGACAGCAAAGGGTTGCGGCTCGACCCCCGCCATAAGCAGGCATTTGACGATGTTCTGCGGCGGAACCTGAGACGCACCCGCCGCGTTGATGTCAGCTTGATCTTTCCAACGCGGAACATCACCGGTCATCTCGTCCCGCCCGGTGAGAACGAGTCGTTCATGGAGGAGTTTCTTCGGGAGCACCACGAGGAGTTGACACCGCTCGAACGCACCTCGCTGGCCCAAGCGGCCATGAGCAGCCCGCAAGCATTGGCTCGGCAGGTCGGCAACAGCTCGCTGCCAGAGCTGCGCAGCAGGCACGAAGAGCTGCGCGAGCGGGTCGAGAGAGAACCGCAATCTGCGAAGCTCAAAGCGCTGCTCAAGATCGTGCGGCAACTTGCCAAGCAGCGCCCTGACGATTGGCGGCTGGTTGTGTTCACGACAAGAAAGGCAACGCAGGAGGCGATCTGGTCAGCGTTGAAGGAAAAGAAGGTCGAGGCAGGCCTGATTCTCAGCGGGCACGGCGAGGTCAACCGCCGCAACATCGCCGCCTACAACGGAGACGAGCACGACGGGGTACCCCAGTTGCACGTGCTGATCTCGACCGATGCCGGTGCCGAAGGCGTCAACCTGCAGGCTGGCAACGTGCTGATCAACTTCGATTTGCCGTGGAACCCGATGATCGTCGAGCAGCGGATCGGGCGCATCCAGCGTTTGGGATCTCGTCATGCCACGGTAGAGATCATCAATCTGATGGTGCGGGATAGCGTCGAGGCGCAGGTGGTCGGCAAGCTCATGCAGAAGATCCAGAGCGTCAACGAAGCGGTCGGCGACATCGAATCGATCCTCGAAGCCGGCGACGACGAAGATGGCACGACTTTCGAGGCGAAAGTCAGGCAACTCGTCGATGACTCGCTTCGCGGCAAGAACGTTGCGCATGCCTTGGCCATGGAGACGCAAAGCATCGAAACGGCTCGGCAGAAGTATCAGGAGGGGACGGCCGTACTCGATGCTGCGATGCGGGGAACCCGTGGCGAGGTGGAAAGCGATGCCGCGCCGAAGTTGGGACGGCCCAAGCCGTCAATGTCGTCACGCGCGTTGGTGGAGGAGAGACATCAGGCGCTCGGGCATCGCGTGGACCGGGTCGGCGATGAACTGCTCAAGGTCACAGAGCCCGGCCGAGAATCTAGATGGCTTCGTGTCGGCGAGTCATCATCGTCGGGCGACGAACGCGTTTTAGGACGATTGCCGCAGGACATGCGGCCTGGGGGAGATGCGTTCCGCAGGCTCTGCGAGTCGTTGCGAGAGACGGGCGGCCACCTTACAAAGGACCGACTGCAAGCGTCGGAGTCGCTTGCGCTGCCGATGGTCCGGCAATGGGTAGCCGATGAGATTGGTGGTCACGTAACCGTGCTCGGCGTCGAGGTGATCGAGCGAACTCCGAAGTTCGCCGGGAACTTGACCTTTCGCGTCGAGGCGTACAACGGCGTCGACCGGTACGAGACGCTAGTCAGCTCGGACATCGGTGCCGCCGAAGCCATCGGGAAGCTTGAGAAGACGAAAGATGACGACCCGCTGATTACCCAAGAGCTTGACCCAAGGACCCTTGGTGCCGCAACGCTGGGACACGAGATCGAGGCGGACTCGAACGTCGCGAAGTTCGTCGCGTTCTACCAGAACCGCCACGGCGAGGCGATGCGGAGGGCGACGAGTTCACATGAACGAAGCCGCGCAACAGGCGACTTTGAGCCGCGGGTGAAGGCCGAGGCGGTGGCCTTTGATGGCGTGCGGCATGGCATTATCGTCTTGCGGGCGACGCTACGTCTCGATGATGTTCGAAACACATCCGTCACCTTCCGGCTCGTTTCGACCTCGCGCGACTTCGATCAAACCCCCGCCGTCGCGGTCTGCAAAGAGACAGATCGATTGGTACCGACAAGCCTGCTGGCGCGTTGCTGCCTGACGGACGACCGCGTGTGCAAGCACCTGTTGGTCACCTCCGACCTATCCAAACGTGTTGCGCGCCCGGGACGGACGGGCGTGTGCGACCGGTCTGGCAGGACACTTCTGGACGACGAGCTGGAGCGCCTGCCGAACGGCTCCCGCATTGCGAAGGACCTCGCAGGTCGTTGCGCCGTCAGCGGCGCTGTCGTGGAGGCAGACGCATTAGCGACGTGCGACTTCACGGGAGCCACCGTCTTGCCTCAGCACCTGTTGATGAGCGACCTGTCGGATCGTCGCTTCATCTCGACGGAGGCGGCGACTTGTGCCCATTCCGGCCGCGTCGGTCACGCATCGGAGCTAATCGCTTGTGCCGTCACGGGGAAGCCCCTCGACCCGGCCGTCGCCGTCACCTCCGCGGTATCAGGCAAGCTCGCTTCGCCCGACGCGCTGGTGCGGTGCCCGCTAACGAACAAGGATGTGCTGCCAGCGGAGCTGGTGCAATGCTCGATGACGGGTCTAAGGGCTTTGCCCGAGGCACTGGAAAAGTGTGCTGAGACGAATGATTGGGTCGTTCCCGATCGGCTCGAAACGTGCGCCGTCACGGGCAAGCAAGTGCGGGTCGATCGACTTGTGTCGTGCGAGGTGACCGGTCGACGGGCGTTGCCTCAGGCTTTGAAGCAGTGCGTACTCACCGGGAAGAAAGCCCTGCCAGAAGCGTTGGACCGATGCGCAGCGACGGATAGATGGGCCATTCCTGAGGGGCTAGAAACTTGTGCTGTCACGGATAAACGCGTGTTGCCGGACCAGCTTCAAGCATGTGATGAGACCGGGCTTCGGGCGTTGCCTTCCGCGTTGTTGAAGAGCGTCGTGAGCGGGCTGTCCGTCGTTCCAAACGAGCTTACAGCGTGTGAGATTACCGGTGAGATGGCGCTGCCTCGCGAGCTTCAGCAGTGCGATTACACGGGCAAGAAAGTCCTGCCGCGGCTGCTGGTGACGTCGCCTGTGAGCCAACGACAGGTCTTGGAGGAGGAGGCGGTTCGATGCGAGATCACCGGCGAGGCGGTTGTTCCCGGCGAGCTGCGTCGGTGCGTATCGTCGGGACGCGATGTGTTGCCTCGCCTACTTGAGGCGAGTGAGCTCTCAGGTAAAGAGGCCACTGCAGAACACTTTCGGACGTGCGAGGCGACCGGCAGACGCCTGCTCCTCGATGAGGTCGACACTTGCCAAATCACAATGGATCTCGTTGGCGTGGACCAGCTCGTCGCATCAGATCTCAGCGGCAAGCGTGGCCAGCAGACTCTCATGGCACGTTGCGCAGCCTCCGGTCGCCATGCACTACCCGACGAGCTAGAGGTATGCTTTGTCAGCCAGAAGCAGGTTGACCCGAAGCTACTCCGGCTATGCCATGTCTCTGGGCGGCGAGCATTGCCAGAGGTGATGGAACGCTGCGCCGAGACGCTTGATCTCGCAATTGCTTCGGAACTGCGGACGTGTGACCTGACTCAGCGCCGGGTGCGGCCGGACCTGCTAGCAGTCTGTACGGTAACGAATCAGCGGGTACTTCGGGATCGACTCGTTAGCAGCGACCTGAGCGGAAGGCTGATGCTAGCGACCGCGGCCGTGCGATCGGTCGATACCGGACGACACGCCCACCCCGACGAGTGCAGCATCTGCCCGTGGAGCCAGACGACGGTGCCGGCAGATGAGCTCGCGGCAGATGCATTGACCGGCGTGAAGCTGCGACGGTCCCTTCTGGACGATCAACTACGGTCGAAGGCGTTGATGTTGCTCGCTGAGCGACCCGAGGCGGGAGATGAGCGGCAACACCTCAAAGCAGATCTCGTCAGACCGCTAGCCGATCAACACGGACGCATCCGCGTAATTCATGCCATAGATAGTCCGGGAGATCTCGTCGCCGTTCGCGTTGCTACATCAAACGTTCTGAGGTTCAAGAAGACCGTTCTTCTTGGCTATCTGCGACTCGACCACAACAGCGTTAGTATTCTCGGTCAAATTAAGTCATTGTAGCTGGGGACACGTCTGGCCGGTGCCAAATAGTAATCTATGAGATGCGTAATATTCCCCACAGACGTGAATCGCATAACCGAAAGGATAGTGACCGAAACGGAGACATATTTAGTTCGTTGTTCATGATCCGCCGTCTCCCGACGTGCTCAGCATCGCGTGCGGGTTGCGGTCGTTGTAGAGCTTCAGCAGCGACTCGACATATGTCGCCTCCGTCACCTCCCGCTCGGTCGTAGCGTCGATGAGGCGGACCCACGGTGGTTCGCGGCCGGGCGTTGCGGGCTGGAAGAGCATCATCGTGACGTTCTCGAACTTCTCGCCGGGGCCGGTGTAGTCGTCGCGGC
>CAYMAS010000085.1:0-6977 GCA_964388485.1 uncultured Tepidisphaerales bacterium
ACACCCCCGCGGCCGAGGCGATCGTGAACAGCAGGATCACCAGCAGGCGGTTGTTAAGCGAAAACTCGATCAGGCGGGGCAGCATGGATTCTCCAATCAGTCGTCAACACAACCGGCACCGAGCCGGGACTTCAAAAACTCGGTCCGCATGGTGAAACCGCCGCCGGTGACGATCGCGTCGTTGGCGTCGAGGCCCGCGAGGATCGCCGTGCTTCCGGCCGTGGAAGTCGGACCCACCGCGACCCGACGCAAGACGAACAGGTCCGGCTCGGCGCGGACGAACACGAAGGGATCGCCATCGATGTTTTGGACCGCCTCGGTGGGCACCTGCATCGTTTCGCGGGGGGCTTCCAGCGAGGCAGACACCTGGGCGAACATGCCATGCCGCAGCGCTCCGTCGGGGTTAGACACGGCCGCCCGCGCCCGGACCATGCGGGTGCTTTCGTTGATCTGTGGGCTGATCCAGGTGATCTCGCCCTCGATCGTGCCGCCGTTTAACGCCTCGACCTTCACGTTCACGGGTCCGCCGCGAGCTAGGCGGCCGGCCTTGCCCTCGGGCACCGCCAGTTCGATCCACATCGTGGTCAGGTCGGCGACCTCGAACAGTGCTTCGCGGTCCACGGCCTCGCCCAGGGCGGCGCTGCGTTCAACGACGACACCAGCGAACGGGGCACGGACTGGCAGGTCCGACGAGGCGGACTGATCCCTTTCGATGGCCTCCACGTCATCTTCGGCGAAGCCCAGGTTCAGGAGTTGTTGGCGGGTCTGTCGCACGGCCAGCACCGCCCGGCGGTGTTCGCCCTCGGCCGCTTGTAGGTCACGCCGAGCGGCGATGTTTTCCTCGACGAGTTGACGCTCGCGATCGTAATTGGCAGCGCTCACCTCACGCTCGGACAACGCCGTGAGGTAGGCGGACTTCGCTTGGGCGACCTCGGGCGAGTTCACCACGGCCAAGACTTGGCCCGCTTCCACGGCGTCGCCAACATCGATCCGGATGTCCGTCAAAACCCCGGCGGCCAGAGGCGTCACCCGTGCCCGGCGGTTGTCGTTGAAGCGAACCTCGCCGAGCAGCTCCAAGGTTTCGCCCGCGATCCCGCGGGTCGCCCGCTCGATCGTCAGCCCCGCCAGCTCGGCGGACCTGGCCGAAGGCATCCGGATGCCCAGGGATTCGCCAGGTTGTAGTCCGGCGGCAAGTTGCGGCTGACAGATGCCGCACTCGGCCTCGGGCATGTCGTGCTCGGCGCAGTAAAGGCCGGGTGACGGAGCCGATGCTTCTTGCTCAGCAACATCCAGGGATGGCCCCTCGGCACCCTGTCTCAGCGCTGGGTTGCAGAGGTGGCATTCGTCCTCGTAGAGGAAGTGCTCTTCGCAGTACGGCCGGTCCGGGTCTTCGAGCTGCGGCTGGCACAGCCAGCAGCGGTCTTCGTAACGGGAATGCTCGGTGCACCAAAGCCGACCCGCCTCGCGCTTGCCTGCATCGCACATGTAGCACGTTTCGCCGTCCGCGTGGGTGTGAGCCGTGGGGGTGGCGTTAGCCGGTGCGCCGTCCGGAGCCTCGCCGCACGCGGGCAACAAGGCCAGGACTCCTGCCAAGCCCGCAACGGCGGGCAGATAAATCCAAGGTCGTCTGTTCGTGGTCATAATTAGTCTCCTGAAAAGTGAGGGGAAGCAGGTGCGGCCTCGTGCAACGGGCGTGAGACCAAGCCCTCGACCTGAACGAGGGCGGCGTGGTATTCGGCGAGCGCTTCCAGGCGCTGCGCTTCGGTGGCGAATAGGGTGCGTTGGGCGTCCAAGACTTCGAGGTAAGGGCTCTTGCCGCCTTCGTAAGACCGCCGGGTCGCTTCGTACGCTTCGCGGGCGGCGGGTAACAGGGTGGTTTGGATGGCGGTTGCCTCGTGATACGCCGCGTCGAGCCGGGCGTACTCTCGGCCCAACCGGGTGGCCAAATCGCGGCGGATCGCTCGGTTTTCGTCCCGTGCTTGAGCGGCCCGGAACCGAGCGGCCAGGGCGTTGCCCTGGTTGCGATCGAAGATCGTGAGCGGCACCGACAAACCCGCCACCAGGGCGGTGTCATCGCTTTCGGCCACGAATCGCACCCCAAGCCCGGCCGTGACATCCGCCACGCCTCGCGCTTTCGCCAGCTCGGCCTCCGCCACGAGCCGGTCGGCTTCCGCCGCCCACCGCCGCATCCGCGGGTGGGCGTCCACTTGATCGGCCAAGTCCGCGAGCGGCGGAACCGCGTCGAGTCGGTCGAGCGAACCCAGCACCATACTGAACGTCGGGGTGTCCCGGTCCCACATCGCGCTAAGCTCACGCCGGGCGGCCACCAACTCACGCTCCACGCGGTCCGCGGCGATGCGGGCCGATTCGCTTTCGAGTGTCGCTTTGATGCCGTCGATCGGTGAAACGTCGCCCGCGTCCACCCGGCGGTCGATCACGCGGCGGCTTTCGTCGGCCAATTCGCGGGCTCGTTCCGCAAACGCGGCCCGCTGTTGCAGAGCAAGCACCCGCACGAACCGGCTAGCCGTCTCGGTCAGCACGTCCAAACGCTGCGCTTCATAGTCCAGATTCGACACCCGCCAGGCTTCCTCGGCCGCCCGGACCCGCGCTTCCCGCTTATCGCCCAGCTCGATCAACTGACGCAGCGACAAAGTGGTCTCAAGCGCATCGGTGCCGCCCAAGTCGCCCGAGCCGCCGAAGTCCTCAAGTTCCAGATCGGCCTCGGGGTTGGGCAGGAGTCCCGCCTGCAAGCGCCGGGCCTCTTCAACCCGTGGTCCCCAAGCCGTCGCGCGTAGCCCCGGATGGTGCAGCAGGGCCGCCGCAAGCGCGTCCCGCAACGTCAAACTTTCCGGGATATCGAGCTCTGCCGCACGGTTGCTCGACCGCGTCGGTTTGTTGGGCGCGAAGTGGCGCGGCAAGTCACGCAGTAACGGCCGGTCGGGGTCCACCTTCATTGCCAGGGGTGACGGGGTACATCCCGCGACCATTAGCCACGCGGCAACGCCGCAAAGGCTTCCATAGGTTTTTGCAAATAGCATCGTGATCGCTTTCGTTTGGCCACAAGTGCCGGACCACTACCGGCATGAGACAGCACCAACAACCGAACACGGCAAAGCGTGCTGGTTGGGATGGTCTCGGGCTAAACGAGAAGGATGACGGAGCGCAGCAGAACCGGGTCCGGGTCTCCGCGGCTCTGAGAAAGTTGGTGAGCCATGCTCCCACGGATGGATCGTTCTAAAACTGCCAAAAAAGCGTGGGCAGGAGCGGGGGCCGTCAGGTCCAAGGCGGTGCGATGCTCGGTCGTCGGTTGAACCACGAGGTCCTCACCAACCCGCTGAGATTCACACCCCAGTCCTGCACAGCCTGGTACTTGGAGTGTGCCGCCCGACGTTGCTTGGGAAACCCCGTGCTCGCTATTACAGAATGGCTGGGCGAGCTGCATCGACACCGAACCATCGCCACAGACGCATTGATACGCCGGGAGCAACGTCGCACCCATGGCGAGAAGGCCGGCAAAGATCGTGGCGAAGAAAGTCTGCATCGGTTCACTTGCATAATACACTGTCGCGTGTAATGATCAAGCCGCATGGCCACGACGACCAAAAATACTTCCGCCGCCCACGGCTGCCGCCCCAAATCTCCGTTGGCTGATCGGGGTCTTCTCACCGATCCCGGTGCGGATCGGTTGGGATCGTTGTTCAAGATGTTGAGCCACCCGACCCGCTTACGCATGATCCACGCCTTGGTCCGCCACCCCGGCTTGGGTGCGACCGACCTGGCCGAGGCGCTAGGTATGACCGTGCAGGCCGTCTCGAACCAGCTCCAACGGCTCGCCGCCGAAGGCCTGGTGGACTCCCAACGTGAAGGCGTGCACGTGAAGTACCGCGTGGTCGATCCGTGCGTCCCGGTGCTGATCGAACGCGCCTGGTGCCACGTCGAGGAGTACCAGGACGAGCGGAGGCCAAGCGTCCATGCCTGATTGCGGATGCGGATCGGCCGACGCCAACCAACTGGAACGACGTGCCTTGGGTTGGCTGCTGGCCATCAACGGCGTCATGTTTGTGGGCGAGGCGTTTTTGGGCTGGTGGAGCGAGTCGACGGGTTTGCTCGCCGACTCCCTCGATATGCTTGCCGACGCCTGTGTGTACGGGATTGCGTTCTTCGCCGTGGGAAGGTCGCCACGCCTTCAATCGGGAGCCGCCACGGCCAGCGGCATCCTCCAGATCACGTTGGGCCTGGGCGTCCTCGCGGAAGTCATCCGCCGATTCGTACTGGGCAGCGACCCGGTGAGCGTGGTGATGATGGTGACCGGAGGCGTCGCGCTCCTCGCCAACCTGACGTGCCTCGCCATCCTCGCACGACACCGTGACGGCGGAGCCCACATGCGGGCCTCCTGGATCTTTTCCACCAACGACGTGATCGCCAACCTCGGGGTGATCGTCTCGGGTGCCCTCGTGCTTTGGCTCGCCAGCCCCCTTCCAGACCTGATCATCGGCACGCTCATCAGCCTCGTGGTCCTCCGCGGCGGTATCCAGATACTTGCTTCGACACGAACATCGTCGAGCGAGCAGATCGACAAAAGCGACAACGATTGAAGTCATGCCCTAAACGATCATGTTCAGGTTTGAATCGCGGAAATCTTGACTTGGTTAAGTGTCGAAACCAATACACAACTGCACCCGATCCAAGACTACCCCATCTTCTCCCGCCGCTCGATCGCCACCGCCATGTTCTGTATCGCCTCGCGATCCACTAGGAGTGGCGGCCACTGCGGGTTATCTTTCCCCAGCAGCACCTTGCCGTCGCTCGACGGGTAGAAGCGTGCGACCATGCACCCGCCGCCCGGACGCATCGGCTCCCGGTCACCAGCCGCTGCATGCATTAACGGCGCTTCCCCTTCAACAAACCGCACGAATACGATCCGACCCGGCTTGAGTTTGCCGTCGTCGTGGTACGGGTCGCAGTAGCTGAAGATCACTCGGTCGCCCTCATTCAGCCGTGGCTGCATCGAGTCCCCGATGATCTCCAACGCGAACGCCTGGTCGTCGTGGATGTCACCGTAGTCCAGGTACTCGTACCCCTGCCCCGAATCGATTCCGTATTCCTCGTAATCCTGCGCCTCCCCGGCCGGCACCTTGTTAATCAGCGGGATGCCGCGCCCACCCTGCGTCCGGCCGGTTTTGAAGACTCGCCACACATCATCAAATGCTGTCAGCGATAACCCGAAAGCACGAGCAAATTTCTGCCGCTCGGCCGGCTTGACCTTCGTAGTCCCGCGTTCGCGTCGGGCGATGTTGGTTCCGTCCAGCCCGACCCTTTCCCCCAGTTCCGTCTGAGTCCAGCCACGTTCTTCACGAAGCCGCTTGATGGCTGCGCCCATGGTGCTCATATCACGCTCCTTTCGGTCCGAACTTCGCATCGCACTGCAAGTTGGTATTGAAAATGCGGTGACATGCGATATGATATACAAACATAAACCTTACTTCAAGTCTTCGCCTCCGAAGGATAATTTATGCAAATGTTGAGATGGACGCAGCTAACGATCCGTGATGCCCCGGGTCGTGTGGATCGGCTGTGCTTCGGCCGCCCGGTGTCCACCAGCCGGAGACACCGGAAGCCAGATGACCCACAACCTTTGGAAACTCTCTACCGATTTACGCCGGGCCAGCGCTTCGGCCTCGTCCGCTGGCGACGCGAACCTAGTGGACGGCAGCGCCGCATCTTTGCGGTGCTGGAGGCTCAACCCCGGCCAAGCCATCGACTGAATGACCCCGAACATAATGAAACTCAGAAGGCGGATGGTGAAGCGGAAGGTTGCTGCTGGCTCGACGACCTCATTCCCGCCGTGCGGGTTCACTTGCTACTCGAACAACTCGGCCCTGCCGGCGGTGACGGTGTGATCGACCTGATGTTGGACTGGCTTGCCGAACTGCGTTATCACGGTATCGACCCCGGCGAGCTTGATCCACGTTATCTGCGTGGAGTCGCCCACCGGATGATGGCCGACGATCCCCCACGCTGGCCTCAGCCGCAAGATTACTTCAACGGGCAACAACTGTGCGAACCCTAATACGAAAGATCAAGCCATACGTGCTAAAGGCCTCTCTCGTGAGCCTGGCTCTACTGGGCCTGGGGGTTCATGTGGGCGGTGGCGAGCGCTGGATCATTATCAACACGTCACCGAGTGTCGCACCCGGTCTGTATGTGCGCAGCAAGGAGCTTCCGGCGGTGAGTTCGCTGGTCAGCTTCGAGATGCCGTCGGCGGCTCGACCTTATATGGTCGCGCGGACGGGTCAAGATGGGGCCGGCTGGCTCCTGCTCAAACCCATTGTCGCGGGGCCGGGTGATGCCGTGGATACGACGCGGGGCGTTGTGCGGGTGAACGGATCGGTCGTGGCGTCGATGCCGAAGGTCGAAGAGCGCGAGCCGCCGGTTCCGGTCTGGCGCGGTTCGGTGGTGCTGGAGGAAGATGAGTTCTTTGTACTCTCGACGCGGATTCCCAACAGCTTCGACAGCCGGTGCTTCGGTCCGATCCGGGAGAGTGACATCGAGACGGTCCGGCACGAGCTCGTGACGTGGTGAATCATCGGGTTGTGGTGAGCCGTTTTTAAGTTCACTTTCATGAGGGTAGGGCGTGCTTCCTGGGGAGATCATTTCCGGGGGATGCCCTACGCGGGCGGCGGTGCTCCGAAGCCGCACTGGCTTCCGGAGGATTGACAGGGTGCCCGCGAATCCGGTTTTAAGAGGTTCAATGTTTTTTTCTCCGTCCACTGCGTCGGTTCATCTTACGGCCCGGTGCTCGCGTTCAAGGTCTCCCCCGGTGGCAGGTCGGGCCTATTGGTGCAGTGTTTCAGCTAACTGAAGAACAAGTGATTTCACTTCCGGGGGCTCGCGGAGCGTTCCACCTTGAGCGCTTGCGCGCCGGGCCGTCTTTACACGCCGCGTGAGGCGACGGGATTCCTCTCGATCAAGTGATC
>CAYMAS010000086.1:0-6973 GCA_964388485.1 uncultured Tepidisphaerales bacterium
TCTCGATCACCACGCCGCCGCTCGGGGCGTAGAGCGTCACGTGGTCGGCGTTTTGTCCCTCGGGCACCCGTCCGGCTTCGGCGGCCTCGATCTGTTCGGGCGTCAGCCCCAGCAACCGCAAGCGTTCGCGGGCCGCGTCCAACACCGCCCGCGCCGTATCACGGGCGATCGGGCTGCTTCCCGTCGTTACCCGACCGAAAGCCCGCCGGGCTTCGACCAGCTCTTGCCGTGCGACCAGCAGATCGGGGCTGTAAATCTCGGCCAGGTGGTCGCCTTCGCGAACCGCCACGCCGGTGTAATCGACGTACATGCGGTCCAGCCGTCCGCCCGCGTAAGCGGTGAGGTACGACAGCCGGGTTTCGTCGTAGGCCACTTCGCCGACCATCCGCACGCGGTGGGTCAGCGGCCGCCGGGTGACCGGCACCGTCTCGACCGCGATGAGCGCCGCCGCTTCGGGCGACAGCTCGATCGTGCCGTCGGGCAGACCGCCCGCGCCGGGGCTCGACGCCACCGGGATCAAATCCATGAAGCAGATCGGGCACTGGTCGTCGGGCTCGGGCATCCGCACCTCGGGGTGCATCGAGCAGGTGTACCACTGTTCTTCCTCTGCTTCCGAGGAGGCGTCGGCCGTGTTGCTCAACGACGATTCATCGTCACCACCCCGCAGCGAGAAGCCCAGCACAAAGGCGACCAGGACCGCCGCCACCACGGCCAGACCGCCAAGGCGGGACCGGGCGGCGCTTAGCAGATTCGTCAGGCGTTGGTTCATGGCCGTGCTCCTTCGTCCGGGTTGGCTTGTTCTTCCGGCACTTCCGGGGCCGGGGGTGGGGGCATCGATCCGCCGAGGGCTTGTTCCAAGTCGGCCATCGTGCGGTGCAGCCCCGCGACCACGCGGGCTTCCTGGCGTTGGTCATCCAGCAGCGTTTGCCAGTCGTCCAAGAGTTGCAGGAAGTCGGTGTCGCCGGTGCGGTAGTTGGTCAGGGCCAGCTCGATCACCTGTTTGGCGTCGGGCATCATCCGATCCCGCAAACGCCGCAGCACCTGTTGATCGGCTTCCAACCTCGCCAACGCGTCGTCGACCGCGAAGGCGGCCTGGTCTTGGGCGGCCCGGGCTTCGGCCACGGTTTCACCGATGCCCCGCAGGGCTTCGCGTTCGGCCGCGTCGTCGGCTTCGACCCACAGCGGGATCGTGATCCCGAGGGTGACCGCGAACTGATCGTCGCCGTTGGAGCTGGGGGCCAGCCCGTCGCCGACCGCGCCGTACTGCACCCCGGCCACGAAGTCGGGCAAGCGTTCACGGCGGGCCAGGTCCAAGCGTTGGCGGAAGGTGCCGATGCGGGCTTGTGCCGCCGCGACCTCGGGGTGGTGGCTCTGGGCCCACGTCCGCAGACGTTCGGCGTCGAGCGTCAGCGTTTCCCAGTCTTCGTTCGCGGCGTTGGGCCACTTCCGGGCTCCCGGGGGGGCGGATCGGCTGGTGAGCCGAGCGAGCATCGCCGCGGCGGTGCGTTGCCGCTGTTCAAGTTCCGAAAGCCGGTTATCCAAGGCCGCCCGCTCCCGCGAAACCCGCAGGGCGTCGGACTGATCGGCCCGGCCCACCCGGATGCGGCTCTGGACCGCCGCTTCGATCTGTTCGAGCAGCGCTTGGCCTTCACGCAACACGTCGGCTTCCCGCCCCGCGCCGTCGTAAGACCAGTAGGCCCGCCGCGTGTCGGCAACGATCTGATTGATCGTGTCTTCGAGAGCAAAGAGCGATTCGACTACTTCTTGGCGGGCCACTTCGCCGCGAGCGTCCAAGGTGCCGGGGAAGGGCAGCGACTGACGCACGCCCACGATGTAATCGACTTGGCCCGCGGCGGTCTGGGCCAGCTCGCCGAAGGTGATCGAGGCCGTCGGGTCCGGTAGGGCGGTGACCTGGGGCACCCGTTCCCGCAGACGTTCGACCCGTTGACGCGCCGCTCGGACTTGCGGGTTGGAACGCAGCGCCTGCTCGACGTACCACGACACGCCCGCGTCGTCGGGGATTGCGTCCTCTGGCCGCGGCAGACGCGGAGCGATCGCGGCCCCCGGAATCTGCCCCGGAATGTGGGCAGAATGCCCGCGGCTGATCTCCGCCACGCGGTGGGCGAGGGCATGGTCGTCCCACGCCGCGAAGGGTTGGGGGCCAGTGCAGCCGCCAAGTGCCACGATACCCAACAGGGCCAACAGGAGACCGGAGTTTTTAGTGATCGTGTGGTTCATGACCGTGGCCGTCGCCGTTTGGGTGGACGTGGGCGGCCGCGTCGTCGAGCATGGCCAGGTACTTGGCGGGCTCGGCCCGGAGCTGGTCTTGGCATCCGGCGCAGCAGAGCTTGACCGTGCGGCCTTCGACTTCGACCTCGTAGACCTCGCCCATCGTGCCGAGCTTCTCGCCCGAGACGACGCAGGTGTCCAGCGGGTAGGAAGCGACGGCGGATTCCACCGTTTCGACGGCCGGCGGGTCCGAGGGCATCGAGGCAGGCGTATCCGCTTGTTCGGAACACCCCGCCAGCACGACCATGAAAAGCCCGAATGAAGTCCATCTGAAAATCGCGTGCATGTCGTTGACTCCGGTGTTGGATTCGCGTTGTGTGTAATGCGTCTCTCTATGGAAACGCTTTCCGACCGCCCTGCGGTTCCACCCTTGAAAAGTTTTTGGGTGAGGGAACCGAACCGATCCGGCCAGGCGTTTAAGAAAGGTGAATGACCCTTTGTGTGATCCCCATGACGACCGCGAGCCAGCCCAAGCCTCCGAGACTTCTGAGGACTTGGCCACCTTCCGGGGGGAGGCGTGGCCGTTGTTGCCGTCGCTGTTGCGGGTCGCCTTGGTGCTCACCCGCGATCAGGACCGGGCCGAGGACCTTGTGCAGGAGACGATGATGCGGGCTTACCGACATATCGCGTCCTACCGACCGGGCACCAACATGAAGGCCTGGCTGATGACGATCTTGCGGCGGACCCACATCGACCTGCACCGCCGCGACGCCCGCCGGGTGTCCACCGTGGCGTTCGATCCTTCGGACCTCGAAGCCATCGCCCCCGCCCCCGAACCGGCCGAAACCGACACGGCCTGGTCCGACCCCGACGAGCTGTTGGCCCGCTTCGACGACGAATCGATCGAAGACGCCTTGCGCGAGCTGCCCGACGCCATGCGGTGGGTCTTGCTGCTGGTCGATGTCGAACAGATGAGCGTCGCCGAGGCGGCCGCCGCCCTCGACGTGCCCGAAGGCACCGTGAAATCCCGGGCCAGCCGGGCCCGCACCCGACTCCGTGAATTGCTCCATCCCGTCGCCCAGCAACGCGGCTGGCTCACCGAGCCCTAAGGAGGTTGATGTCATGAACGAACCCCACACCCGAAACCCCGATCCGTCCGAGCAAGACGCGGCCCTGGCCCGACGCCTCGCCCGTCTTGGAGATCAACCCGTCCCAACCGAAAGCCTGGAACGTCGGCTCCATGCCGCGTTCGCGTCGCTCGACGACGAACCCGACGCCCTCGACCCGTCGGGCCCACCGTCGATCTATCGCCTTACCCGTTGGCTGCAACCGGCCGCCGGGGTGGCCGCGATGCTCGCGCTCGTGGTCGCGTTGTTTTTCGTGTTCTCCACCAGCCCGCCGAGCGCCTCGGCCGCCGTGGTCGATCTGGCGGAGCTGCACCACTACGTTGAAGAAGGCCGGTTCGCCCTGCCGACCGCCTCCTCGATGGCGGCGGTCAATCAGTCCATCGCCGAGCAGCGGGACGGTCGGACGGTCCTACCCAAAGAGATGCAGGGGGCACGTGTTCAATCGTGTTGCCTCCGCGACGTGCAAGGTGACCTGGTGGCCCTAGCCGTGCTCGACGACGGCGGGCCTTCGGTCAGCCTGGTGGTGGCCCAAGCACCCGAATTCGCCCACGAGATGGGCGTCGTGATCGAGATCGACGGGCGGCGGTTCTTCGGCCACGAACTCAACGGCATCCCCATGATGATGGCCAACATCGAAGACCGGTGGCTGTGCGTCATGGGCGATCGCAGTTACGAGGCCTTGGCCCAGATCGCGGCGGAGGCCCGGTTCTAGATGGGCGGGTCGTCAACAGACTTACCGGGCGATCTTCGCCACCGATCTTCACTTTTCCTCTACCCCCCAAGGAGCTTTTTGATGACCCACCAAGAATGTATTGATGTGTGCCTGGCGTGTGCGACCGAGTGTGATCGCTGTCTGGCCGAGATGTCCGGCAAGGCGAGCGACAACGCCTGCCCGCAATGCTGCGCCGAGTGTGCCGCGGTCTGCCGACTTTGTGCCCAGCTCGCGGCGATGAACAGTGAGTTCGCTGCTCAAGCGTGCAAGCTCTGCGCCGACGTGTGCGAATGGTGCGCCAAGAGCTGCGGGGAATACGATCACGACCACTGCCAGAAATGCGCCGAGGCCTGCCGCAAATGCGTGGCGTCCTGCCGCGGGATGACGGCGTGAGCAACAGTCGAAACCGACCGGGAGGGCTTAACGGCGGTTCCGGTTCTTGAAGAAGGAACGCGGCATGAGCGACGAGCACGGACACCATGGAGACGATTACGAGAAGGGCAGCCTGTCCCTGTTCGGCGCGGTGGCGATGGGCACCGGTGTGATGATCGGCGCGGGTATCTTCGCGCTGACCGGCCAGATTGCGGAACTCGCCGGTGGATGGTTCCCGGTCATATTCCTCGTCGCCGGCGTCGTCGCGGGGCTGACGGCCTACACCTACGTCAAGCTCAGCAACGACGACCCGTCGGCCGGCGGCATCGCGATGTACCTCAAGCGCTGCTACGGCGACACCGGCTTCGGTGGCGTCATCACCGGCGGCATGGCACTGCTGATGTACTTCAGTATGGTCATCAACGAGGCGCTCGTCGCCCGCACGTTCGGCCAGTACGTCATGCAACTTTTTGTCGGCCCAGACCAGCAGGGGGCGAGCGGCGGAAGTCTCTTCGCCGGCGAGTGGAAGATCCCGGCGTTGGCGGTCGGGCTGCTCGTGATCGCGTTCATCGTCAACGTCGCGGCGAACAAGTTCATCGACAAGTTCCAGCTCGTGATGGCCGCGGTGAAGATCCTCGGCATCGCCGTCTTCGCCGGGGCGGGGCTGTGGGTCAGCGGCCTGGCGTGGGACAGCTTCACCGGCGGAGCAGGCGCTGGCGAAGTGTCGCAAGATCAGCAAGCCGGTTGGATCGGCACGATCGCCGCGGTTGCTTTGGGCATCCTCAGCTACAAGGGGTTCACAACGATCACCAACGACGGCGACGAACTGAAAGAGCCGAAGAAGAACGTCAGCCGTGCGATCATCATTTCGCTGGTCATTTGCGTCACGACCTACCTGTTCGTCGCACTCGCGGTCGGCGGGAGCCTGAGCGTCGGCGAGATCATCGCGGCCAAGGACTATGCCCTGGCTGAAGCGGCGCGGCCTGCATTCGGGCAGTGGGGACTCTACCTCACGGTTGCGCTCGCCATCGTCGCGTGTGTCAGCGGCGTGATTGCGAGCGTCTTCGCCGTCAGTCGCATGCTGGCGATGCTCGTGAAGATGGACCTGGTGCCGTACAAGGATGTCGGTATCCCCGGTCGGCGGCAGTACACGACGCTCGTCTACACGATCGTCGTCGCGATCCTGTTGGCGATCTTCTTCGACCTCTCCCGCATCGCCAGCCTCGGGGCGATCTTCTACCTCATCATGGACATGGCCATCCACTGGGGCGTGCTCCGCCACCTCCGCAAGGAGATCGGGGCCAACCCGGTCATCCTAGTGATCGCGTTGTTGCTCGACGCGACGATCCTTGCCGCCTTCTGCTGGAGCAAGGGCACCAGCGACCCGCTTATCCTCATCTTCGCCTTCGTCGGCCTGCTGGTCATCTTCGGCGGCGAGTGGCTGTATCTTCGGCGACGGAACGACGATCAAGTCGTCGCGACCTGAGGCCGGCGGTAGGCGAGCAGCCGGAGGACATTGAAGGCGACAATCAGCGTCGAGCCCTCGTGCAGCGCGACGGCGGGGCCGATGCCGAGGCCGAAGATCGTTGCCGGCACGAGGAACGCGACCATGCCCAGGCTCAGCCACAGGTTCTGGCGGATGATCCCGCGGCTCTTGCGGGAGAGGCCCACGGCGAAGGGCAGGTGGGTCAGGTCGTCGGCCATGAGCGCGACGTCGGCCGTCTCCAGCGCCACGTCGGACCCGGCCGCGCCCATGGCGATGCCGACCGTCGCCGCGGCCATCGCCGGGGCGTCGTTCACGCCGTCGCCGACCATCGCCACCCGGCCCTCGCCCTCCCGCAGCTTCTCGATCGACGTGACCTTGTCCTCGGGCATCAGATCGCCCCATGCGTCGTCGATGCCGACCTCGCGGGCGACGGCGGCGGCAACCTTGCCGTTGTCGCCGGAGATCATGATCGTCCGGCGGACGCCCATGTCGTGCAGCTCGCGGATGACGGCCGCGGCGTCTTCGCGAGGCGTGTCCATCAGCCCGAGCACGCCGAGATAGCGGTCGCCGCGCCGGACGATCATCGTCGTGCGACCGGCCTCCTCCAACCGCTCGACGGTCGCCCGCACGGCATCGGGTAGCGGCGGACCCTCTACCTCCGCGAACAGGTCGTCCTTGCCGATGTGCGTCGGCTCACCGCCGACGACGGCACGCACGCCGCGGCCGGTGATGCTCTCCAAGCCAGTCGCCGTGCAACGTTCGCCGTCGCCGAGGGCCACGTCCGTCAGGCGCGGCTCGCCCCGCGTGATCGTTCCCGTCTTGTCGAAGGCGATGGCGGTGAGCGTGCCGAGGTCCTCCAGCGCCGCGCCGCCCTTGACGAGCACGCCGCCCCGGCCAGCGCGGGCGACACCGCTGAGCACTGCGCTCGGCGTGGCGATAGCGAGGGCGCACGGACTGGCCGCGACCAGCACCGCCATCGCCCGGTAGAAGCTCTCGCCGAACGACTCATCAAGCACGAGTGGGGCGAACAGCAGCAGCACGACCAGC
>CAYMAS010000087.1:0-6801 GCA_964388485.1 uncultured Tepidisphaerales bacterium
GTGTGCCCATCCAGTCGAGCGACGAGCGGCTCGCCACCAGATGGTGGGTGGCGACGTCCTGGTAGGTGTCACGGGCGATCCAGAACCGCAGGATTCGCATGCACTCGCCGGTGCGCAGTGGCGCATGAGCACGGATGTGGCCCCACACCGCAGCGGCGACCGGGTCGACGTCGTACACGGTCTCGGCGTCGGCGCGGCCCTGCGTCAGGCGCACGGCCCGCCCGTCCCTGATGTCGACGGCCGGGTACAGCGTCAGCGTCATCGTTCGGCTCCACGGCAGATGGGTGGCAGGCGCGCGAGCCTACGACCTCGACCGGGGGCGACGATCCCGGCCGCCTACGAGGGCTGACAGTCGACGCCGCTGATGCGATCACGCAGGACCGCGTCGACGCCGGCGGCAACAAGACAGTGGCGGTCTACCACACCGACGGCCGGATCGACCGCGTCGCTCGCGGCGATGCCATCGTTGACGGGCAAACCATCAACAGCGGCTTCACTGTCAGCGAGGAGTACGTCTACGGCTGGAACACGGCCGAAGACCGCGTCGAGAGCGTCACGCTCCGCCGCAGCAGCGACGACGGGGCAACCTGGGAGACGGTGCGTGTTGTTCACTACACCTACTACGGCATCGGCGATGACAACGGCACTGAAGGCGATTTGAAATTCGCCGAGGTCCGGGAAGTCATCGGCGGTAGCGAACAGCAGATCGATAAGAGCTACTACCGCTATCACGTCTCCGGCACCGAGGGAGCGGATGGCTTACTCCAGTCTGCGCTTCGACCGGACCACTATGAGCGTCTCGCCGCCACGACCTCCAACGTCGACAACGAGACCGACGCAGAGGTAGGTGCTTACGCCGCCGCCGAGTTCTCCTACGACAGTGACAACCGCGTTTCACGTGTCGAGGTGCAGGACGCAGGCAAGAGCGGCGAGTACACCTACACCTATGCGACTGCCTCTTCGGGCCGGGCTGATGCCCGCGGCGAGTGGCATGACAGCACCTTTGAGCTGATGCCCGGCGGCGGCGGTGAGCGACGTGCCATCTACTCCAACGCCTTCGGCCAGCCGATCCTGAGCGTCGAGCAGGACTGGGACTTCGACAACGACCAGCTGCAAGGTGCCGGCACTTCCGACGAGCGGGAGTGGGCCACGTTCCGCAGCTACGACGCCCACGGCCGACTGCGTCTGATGGCCAATCCGAGTGCGGTCGATGGCTATGCCGAGAACGATGCCAACTTGCTCGGCGGCACGTTCGATGCTCTGGACGGACTAAAGGACGGCGACGGTCTCGTCACCACCTTCGACTACGCGCCAGCCGACATTGCAACATCATCCGAAGCCGGCGAAGTCGAAGGCTATGTCAGGGGCGTTTCGATTCAGCGAGGTGAGTTTGGAACGGTCGTGCCGCAGCAGACGATGCTCTACGCCGACCGCAACGGCAACAGCGTGACGGAGACGGTCAACGCGACCGACTTCACTTACGACACCGAAGTCCACCCGATCGCCAGCCGGACGCGGTTCACAGCCGAAGATGGAACCGGTGCGGAGTCGACGACCTTCGACTACTTCGCTGCCAATGCCTGGCACGCGGGCACCGTGCAGTCAGCCCTCGTGGTGACGACACTTCCGACCGTCAGCGTCGACCGCAACGGGTCGGGCACAGCGACCACGCTCGCGACCACGTTCGACGAGCAGGGGCGGCCGATTTGGACGCGTGACGGCGACGGGTACCTGACTCGGACCAGCTACGACGAGGCGACCTCGGCCGTCACCGGCATGGTCACTGATGTTGACGTCTCGCTCACGAGCGACGAACCGGCGGGCTGGACATCGCCGGACGGTGCTAACAGCCTGCACCTGGTAACGACCTACGACGTCGATGAAGTCGGCCGCGTGACCCGTCACGAGCATCCGTCGGGCCGTGAAGACTTTACCGTCTACGACGACCAAGACATCACGACCTGGTTCTACCCAGCATGGCGTAGCAGCGCCTCGGGCGGGCCGCTCCTACCGGTGGAGCGTGTGGAGTTTGCTCGTGCCAATGGTGAACGTGCTGAGACTGCGTACCTGTACCCGAGCCTCACGACGGCACCAGCAGTTCCCGACGGCAGTGAGGCGGTAGCAGACGATGCCTACACATTCACCCAAGCTCGCAAGTTCAGCCTGGCAGGCCGGACCGTTGGCGTCGCGGGTTACCAAGGAGGTGGGGGCGCCTACGGGACGACAAGGCGTTTTGGATTTTCCAACTTTGACCGGCTGGACGCGCTTCTTGAGAACGAAGACATCGGTTTCACTAGTTATGGGTACGACGACTATGGACGAGTCATCTCGCGAGTTGATCGCGGCACCACGATCACCCGTTGGCTGCTAGACCCACTAGGCCGCCCGATCCAGGAGTGGGTCGGGACTGAGGACTTCGGCGCGACGATCAACAGCCCCGGAGCACCGCCTGAGTTGATAAACGGCCTCACGAATCCATATTTCGTGATCGGCATGACGAAAATTCCTGGCAACAACCTACTTCAGGTTGCTGCTTACGAGTGGGACGACGGGGAGATTGGTGACGGAAACCTCACGTTGATCGACCACTTCGGCAAGGCGAGTACCGACGAGCGACGGGCCTACGACTGGCGCAACCGGGCCGTCTCTTCAGCCCGAGGTCGCTTCGACCAGTTTGACCCGGCGGCAGGCACGACGAGTGTCAGCGAGGTTCAGCACCTCACCTACGACAACCTCGATCGCGTCGTCACGGCGGATCGATTCGGTGCGCAACCATCCTGGACTGGTTTCAGCTATGTAGGGGGTGTCCCCGACGCTCCCGCCGCATCAACCTTGACACACCGTTCGACCACCTCCTTCGATGAGGTCGGGCAGACGTATCGCGAAAGCATTTTCTCTATCGAGCCAGACACTGGCACTGTTTCAACTTCTGCCCTCGACACCGACGTCTGGTACGACCGCCGCGGCAACGCGGTCAAGGCAGACGCTCCCGGGGGCCTGGTGACGAAACAGACCTTCGACGGCGCCGGTCGTTTGACCCTGACCAGCCTCGGTGAGGACAAGGATGACGCGGCTTACGCCGACGCGTTCGATTCCTCCGGGGACCTCGTCCTCGAAGAAGAGCACAGCGTCTACGACGACAACGGCAACCTCATTCTGACGACCATCAAGCAGCGCCACCACGACGCGACAGGTTTTGGTTCGCTCGGCGACACGGACAGTGGCGTCAACGCTCGCGTCAGCCACAATGCGTTCTACTACGACGACGCCGATCGACTAACGGCAACTGCCAACTTCGGCTTCGTAGATGACCACACGTGGACAAGGCCGACCGCTGCTCCACACAGGAGCGATGATCTCCTCGTCACGACGTACGAATATGGATGGGGATTGGCAGAGGATAGCGGTATCTGGAACTGGTCCCGTGTGGGTAACGATGAAAGCGGCTTCGGCGGGGTCAAAACGTACCGTCCTGCATACGTCCTGACGACCGGCCCACGCGACATCGCAACCCGCGAGAAGTCGGACCACTACGGCCGTCGCTCGGAACTGATCGAGAACTTCCTCTACGATGACACTAATGAAGACAATCGGTGGCTAAGGCTCGGACACACCGGCCTAGACAACGTCATCGTTCCGACTGAGGATGCACATGGGAACGCTCAGGCCGATGCGAACCGGACGACCACGTGGGTCTACAACGGGTCGGAGCAAATTACGGAGCAGGTCGCGTATGTCGGCCCAACCTCCAACTCCAGCGATCGGCAGACGACCACCTACCAGTACGGTGTTCGAATCGATCTTTCAGATATAGACGTCACGCAAGGCCGTGCTGTCGGCGGCAGCGATGCCAACCGCGACGATGTCTTGGGCAAGGTGACCTACCCGGAAACCTCCACCGGCAGCGAGACCTTCACCTACGCCATGAACGGCCAGCGGACCGGCATGACCGACCGCAACGGCACCGAGCACGCCTACGGCTACGACCTGCTCGGCCGCCGCACGAGCGACGAGATCACCACGCTCGGCTCGGCCACCAACATCGGTGAATCCGGCCTCAATGTCACGATCGATAACACCGTCGACCGCCTCGAATGGACTTATAACGACGCCGGACGTCTTTTCACCGCGACGAGCCTCGACGGTTCCGCCGGCGTGCTGAACCAGATTCAGCGTGAGTACAACGGCCTCGGTCAGCTCGTCCGCGAGTACCAGGCCCACGACGGCGAGGTCAACGACGCCTCCGAAGCCGGCACCGACACCCTCTGGGTCGGCTACGCCTACAGCGAGATGGCCGGCGGTGCCAACCACAGCCGGCTCGAGTCGATGACCTACCCGAGCGGCCGGGTGCTGGACTACGTCTATGACGGCGGCACGGACGGCGTCGACGCTCGCGTCAGCCGCTTGAGCGGATTGGCCGAGGATCAGGGCGGCTCGCTTGTTACACTCGAAGCCATCGACTACCTGGGCCTCAACACCCTCGTCGGCCGCCGCGGCGGAGAGTCGGGCATCGACCTCGTCTACTACGCCGAAAACCCGGCGGCCGGTGTCGATCCGTACACCGGCCTGGACCGCTTCGGTCGCGTGATCGACCAGCGTTGGGTCGACTCCTATGAGCCGTCATGGGTGGACGTCGACCGCTACGCCTATGGCTACGACCGCGACGGCAACCGGCTCTATGAGGAGAACCTCCTGTCCGCCGCTCACAGCGAGCTCTACCACGACGGCACCGGCTACGACGGCCTGGGCCGCGTGACGAGCTTCGAGCGTGGCACGCTCAATACAGCCAAGGACGGCCTCACCGGCACAGCCGATCCGTACCAAGACTGGACCCTCGACGCCGTGGGCAACTGGGATGCCTTCGACAACGACGGCACCAGCCAGACGCGCGATCACGACAAGGAGAACCGCCTGACCGAGGTGACGGAAGGCGGCACCGACGACGACTTCCATCACAGCAAGAACGGCGAGATCGTCGAGGCCTTCGGCACGGCCGGAACCGACGTCTTCATCTACGACGCCTGGGGCCGCCTGGCCGGGTTCGACAGCGACTACGCCACCGCCAACGTAGGTGAGACTGACTTCGAGTACGACGCCCTGAATCGCCGAATGGTGAGCGAAGGCGAGGTGCACTACCACACGAAGGACTGGCAGGTGATCGAGGAGCGTGACGCCACGAGTGGCCAGCTCGACACGCAGTACGTCTGGAGCCCGGCCTACATCGACGCGATGGTCCTGCGGGACCGCGACACGACCGGCGACGGCGTGGTCGGGGTGGGGGACGAGCGGCTGTACGTCCTGCACGACGCCAACTTCAACGTCACCGGCCTCGTCGCCGAGACGCAGCCGGACGACTGGAACGTGGTGGAGCGTTACCTCTTCGACCCCTACGGCGGCAACCGCGTGGTCCTCGACGGAACCTGGACGCTACTCGGCACCGGCCTGGCCGCCGGCGGCTACGCCTTCGAGCACGGCTTCCAGGGCGGGCGGCACCTGCAGTACACCGACGACCAGCGGGACGTGCTGATCCACTTCAGGAACCGCGACCTGCTCACGCGGGCCGGCAGGTGGATGCGGCAGGACCCGGCGGGGTATGTCGATGGGGCGAGCCTTTACACACATGTGCGTGAGAATCCTGTCAAATTCATTGATCCCATTGGTCTTCAGGGAAATGATAATTCTGGCAACGCCGGAAAGAAGCGTGCACATCAGAAAGATAGGAATGATGCGGATATCAACAGTTCGGGAAGCAACTCGGATCGCGGGATACTGGATGGTGTTACTCCAGGAGCGGATGAAGCCAAGGATTTTCAGGATGCTATGATGGAGAAGTACGAGCCGTCTCGAAATCTTCACGAGGCAGCGAGGCACGTCTACTGGTCTGCGTACCTTACCTACTACTTTGGTCCTCATTTCGCGAGATTTGCGACCAACTTGAAAGAGATGACGGACAAAGGACGTGACGACATCGAGAGAGATCTATTGAACAACGAGCTCGGTCGAGAAGTAGGCAGGAACGCTAATAGTAGAGAGGATCTTTGGCGTTTAAGCGAGCAAGCAATCCGCGAAGGAAAAATATGGGGTGTCGATGGACCAGGTAGGTGGTCGAGGTTTAAGCCAGAACTCCAGTAGATTTAGTATGAGGAATATACTGATCTTATCAGCAGCTATTTTGCCTTTGTCTGCGGCGACAATCCTGCTTGTCATTCATCGGTTGAGCAGGCTTGATGAGGAAGTAAGGCAAGCTAAATCGGACATGCAGCCCGTCATCACGTTTATCGAAGATTTTCGTCGTGAGCAGGGCGAGTATCCTGAAAAACGAGCAGTTGCGAGTCTCGCCTCGAACCATTCTAGTCACAGTATTGTGTATTACCCTGGCCGCAAGCAGTTTGGTTTGATTGTTAGTATTAGGGTCTTCCCATTTCGTGAAAACGTAGCGTATTTCAGTGACGAAGGAGTTTGGGTACTGACTGATAGCTGATGTAGTTCTTGGGTGGGGGGGGGCAGAGGCAGAAAAGGGGACATCGGGCTCTGTCTCGACCCTCGTCTGAGCCACCTGCCGACGTTGGGTCAGGAAGTAGATGAAGGCCGGTTCCTCGTAGAAACGGCGGCTTCCAACGTGACGACGCACCCGCCTTCGGCGTGAGAAAACGGTTCGGGAGCCGTTTTCTGGCTAGCCGTCCGTCCTGCTGCTCGGTAGGCTCCGCCCAATGCCTCGCACTCGACGTGAAACACCTGGGAAGTTGGTCTACCACGTGCTGAACCGGGCCGTCGCTCGACTGGCCATCTTCGAGACCGACG
>CAYMAS010000088.1:0-5724 GCA_964388485.1 uncultured Tepidisphaerales bacterium
GATGACTCAGAACCTAAATCACAGTGATGACGCCGACGATGGCGCGGCGTCCGACGTTCATGGCAGAGCGTCCAAATCCGGCGTTCATCAATCTGCAGATGTCGTCGTGATGATCTGATGGACAGCCCGAGGTGCAGCAGTATCCTGCGACGCGATGGCGGCTGTCGCACAGCGTCCCCTGTTTCCCGCACCCGCCGACGCGCTCGGCGAGACGTTGTCGGCGTTGCAGACGACGGGCGTCTTCTACACGCGCAGCGAGTTCAACGAGCCGTGGGGACTCGACCTGCCGCCCATGCCGGACTGCGTGATGTTCCACGCGGTGACGGCCGGGACGTGTCGGCTGCGCGTCGAAGGTGCTGCGGAGCGGACGCTGGTTGCCGGCGACCTCGTCATCGTGCCGCACGGCGACGGGCACTGCCTGCTCGGCGAGGAAGACGCGATGCCGACGCCGCTCGTCGAGACGGATCGCGAGCAGGTCAACAGCCGGTACGAGATCCTTCGCCTCGGCGGTGAAGGGCAGCCGTGTCGCATGATCTGCGGCGCGGTGCAGTTCGATCAGCCGGCGGTCGCGCACCTCGTTCGGCTGTTGCCCGGGCAGATGACGATCGACGCGGCCGATGATCGGGTGCGTGGCGTGCTCGACCTGATGCGGAGCGAGGTCGAGTCGAACCGCCCCGGCAGTGAGGTGACGGTCGCCCGGCTGGCGGACGTGCTGGTGATCCAGGCCATCCGCGTCTGGTGCGACGGGCACGCGGATGCCCGTGCGGGTTGGCTGGCGGCGTTGCGCGATGCGGACATCGGCAAGGCGCTCCTGATGATCCAACGGGAACCGGCCGAGCCGTGGAGCGTGCAGCAGTTGGCCGACGCGGTGCTGATGTCGCGGTCGGCGTTCGCCGAGCGGTTCGCCCAGGTCGTGGGCGAAACGCCGATCGCGTACGTGCGGCGGTGGAAGATGCACCTGGCCTCGACGTGGCTGAGCGAAGAGGGCGCGACCGTCGGCGAGGCGTCACGACGGTTGGGATACGAGTCGGAGGCGTCGTTCAGCCGGGCGTTCAAGCAGGTCACTGGAATTCGGCCGGGACAATGTTGATCAGGCCGACGACGAATCGCCGCCGGATTCGTTTCCCGTGCCGGGCGACTGGATGCCGACCGGGAACCCACGGGCCTCGGCCGCGGCGGCCGTCTCGGCGATCTTGGCACGGCTCAGTGCAGCGACGCCGTTGAAGAAGCCCCAAGCGCCGAGCCCCAGGCAGAGAATAAAGATCCCAAGGCCGATGGGAGAGCCCCAGTTCAGGCTGTCGAAGTTCATGAGTGTTCCTTCCGTGCGGGCACGGACATCCGGACGACGGGCCGCGTGGGGAACGAGCGTCTGCCCGGCCGAGTCGAGTTCGCTCCGCAAGGTACCTTGGTAGGTTGGTCGCGCCAAGCCGGCGGTCGTCGGGTGCATCCGCCGTTGCTCGTCCGTCTACCTCTACTCAATAACACATCATGATTGCTATCGTTCGAGATCGTTACGGCCCGCCCGACGTGCTTCGCGTCAAGGAGGTGCCGACGCCCATGCCCGCGGCGGGCGAAGTCGCGATCGACGTGCGGGCGGTGGCGGTGACGGCGGCGGACGTGAAAGTGCGCGGCTTGCGCGGCATCCCGCGGTCGATGTACTGGCCGGCCCGCGCCGTCTTCGGGCTCTTCAAGCCGAAGCACCGCATCCTCGGCGGGTCGTTCGCGGGCGTCGTCGCCGAGGTCGGCGAAGGGTTCGACCGCTTCGTCGTCGGCGACCGCGTCGTCGGCTACACCGGGCTTCGCTTCGGCGCGTACGCGGAGCGCGTCGTTTTGCCGAGTGACGCGGTCTTGGCGAAGTTGCCGGAGAACGTAACTTTTGAGGAAGCCGCGCCGTTGTCGCACGGGGCACAGACGGCGATGTACTTCCTCCGCGAAGCGAACCTTGAGGCCGGCGAGTCGATCCTCGTCCACGGCGGCAGCGGCGCGTGCGGCTCGTTCGCCGTCCAACTCGCCAAGCAGGCGGGGGCCCACGTCACCGCCACGGCATCTCCTGCGAAACTCGACTTCGTCCGCGACCTCGGGGCCGACGTCGCCTTGAGCTACCACGACCCATTGGTCGGCAGCTTCGACGTCATCCTCGACTGCCACGGCTCACTGCCCTACGGCAAGACTCGCCGTCACCTCAAACCCGGCGGCCGCCTCGTCCCGCTCGCCTTCGGCATGAGCGGCCCGCTGATCGACCTGCCGCGCGCCCGCTTGCTGTCCAGTCACCGCATCCTCTTCGGCGTCACGAAGGAAACGAGCCACGAGCTGGCTGACCTTGTGGCGCACATTGCAACCGGCCAGATTCGCTCGCCGATCGGCCGCACCTTCGCTCTTGAAGATGCCGTCGCCGCGCATGCGTGTGCAGAGTCCGGATTGGCATCGGGCTGCATTATCCTGCAACCGGCGCAGCGACGAGTTGATCAGTAGCTCGCGTCGCCTAGCACGCGCGGGAACCACGTGACGTCGCACGCATTGTCACCGACGTGGCCTTCTTCAAGTAGAACAGCAACCGCGACGTCGGCGTGCCTTGACGCAATCCCGCTGGTCTTCGTAACGCTCCAGCGTACAACTGCAATTTACCGCATGCCGATCCCACGCGGCCGTCGGTCTGCCACGGGTGCAACCCACTCCCACGTTTTGACGCGTCGATCTTCCTCCCTCGAAGACGAACATCACGTAACGCCGGATGTGGTAAGGAGCAATGTTCCGGTTCCTCTTCCCGATGTCCCCGTTCCTCTCCCGGCCCCTTCCCGCGGCTCAAGCCGCAAGGTGCATTGGCGGCGGCAGGGCGGCAGTGCCGCCGACCATGACGCTGTGCGAGGCGATCGGGCCGACGCGGGTCGAGCGGATCGCCTGCACGCGGTACGTCACCTTCGCCGGCCCGGCCGGCAGCGTGGTGTCGACGAACCGCTTCGTGCCGACCGTGCCAAGATACTCAAACTCCTCCGATCCTCCCAAGGCTCGCCGGACGAGGTACATCGTGCCGACGCTGCCACGCGGATTCTCGCACGTCCACGTCAAGGCGAACGCGCCGTTGCCGAGCAACTGAGTGCCAAAGTTGTCCGGCTTCCCCGGATCGCCGATGGGCGACTTCTTCCGCGGCTCCGGCACCCGGGCTTGCGTGTAGACCTCCTGCCCATCGGCCTCGGCCTGCGCCCGGATCTTTTTGAGCAACCCCGCCCCCGTTCGGTGCATCTGGTCGGCCGAAGCGTGGTACGCCTGCGTCGCCGCCCGGGCCTGGTTCTGCAGCTCACCTTGTCGCGAGTGTGCCAGTTGGGCCGCTTCAACCTGGTCGCGAAGGACCTCCACATCCGCCACGGTGAGCCCAATCGCCGCCGGATCGCTCGCCCACGCGTCGAGCCGCGCCGTGAAGAAGCTGATCTGCTCGGCTCGGTTCTTCGGGACAACACGCATGAGGTAGTTCGTTGTGAAGTCAGTAAATGGGAAGCTCAACCATCAAGCACCCGCCGGTCGCGGGTTTGACGGTTTATCACCTGGCGCAACTTGGCGCATCGTCGCCCATTTATCGTGGGTCTCGTGCCACGATCTTCAGATCGTGTCTGCTGCGATGCCCGGTCAGACACGATCTGAAGATCGTGCCACGAGCAAGCACAACGCGAGTTGCCCTCGTATCGGCACAACGGCCCGCCCATCTCCAATCGCCTCCTGACAACGCCAACGAGCACCGAGTCCCGGCCGCCCGGAACCGTGCCAACCTCATGTCGGCACGGTTTCACTCGCCCGTGACACGATCCCACGCCGGCCCGCCTCGGTTCCCCGCCCGGACGACGCGAGGCCTTCGCAGACCGACTCGATCCCCTCCGACCACGGCGGGACGACCGATGATGTTTCACCACCGCACCGCGACAGATGCGCGACGCATCAGCCGCGGACTCGACCCACAGGTTCCATGTCGATCTACCGCTTCGCAAGGTAAGCGGGATCATGCTGCCCGCAAAGCTGGTAGAAGCTGGCAAGCTTCTCCATCACCTCCTCCGCCGCCGCAGCCAGTCGGCGTAGGTCGTACTTCAGCACGACGAGATCACGCCGTCTCCTCGATCAACCGACGTCGTGCTGAAGCACGACCTACGTTGCCTCATGCCGAACTATCGGCGGCCGGATCGGCAGGGGAGCGAGTGGTTTCTGACGCTCGTCACGCACCATCGCCGGCCGATTCTGCTTCAACCGGCCGCTCGCCGGGCTTTGCGAGCGTCCTTGGCAGCCACGCGGGAGTCGCAGCCGTTCCGCCTCGCCGCCATCGTGCTGTTGCCGGATCACCTGCATCTCATGATCGAGCTGCCGACAGGGGATGCCGATGTTTTCGGTCGGATGCGGCGGCTCAAGGCAGGATTCACACGCCGTCATCTCGCCGCCGGTGGAGCAGAAGCCGAGGCCAGCGACGACCGCCGTAGATACCGGCACCGCGGCGTCTGGCAGCAGCGGTTTCACGACCACGTCATCCGCGACGATCAAGACCGCGAGCGACACCTGGACTATCTCTGCTACAACCCGGTGCATCACGGCCTGTGCAGGTGTCCGCACGATTGGCCGATGAGTTCCTTCGCCCAATTGGTCGAGCAGGGCATCTACGACGCCGACTGGTCCTGCTGTTGCACCGCCCCCCCCCCCCCCCCCCCCCCCCCCCCCAATCCTCCGCCCACCGCCGACGCCCCCTTCACCTCCACGGCCTCGACTGACACCACGGACCGACCCACCCGTAGGTCGTGCTTCAGCACGACGCCGCCGACCCCGCACCGGCAGGCCCGATTCGCATCATGACGTCGTGCTAAGGCACGACCTACCGGGCTTCGTTTATATGCCCCGGTTCGGATTCGGCTCACGAGTAAGCCAATCATGACCCCAATCGCCGCCCTCACCAGGAAAACCGATCGGCATCCTCATCCCGTCCCAATACCACTGCTGAAACTTATGATCGTGCAGACCTACGGCGAGAACGTGCCCAGAAATGGTCTTTCGGGCGGCGAAACAGGAGTTTCCGTCAGGCGAGACGTAAACCGAGATACCATGGTCTTCCGGTAATCCATCAAAATTGTTGACCGCCATTATTTGCTGGATCTTCGCTAGATCATACCCCGATGTATTCCTGCCATACCAGCCGTGGAACCAAAGCACCGTCTTCTCTAACGACTTCCAAGTCTGCTTGAATTCCCGTTGATCTAATTGAGCCCCATCTTCGTCCGTGCCTCTCAAGCCCGCGTTCCGGACGAGCTTCTTAGCGACCGTCGCCTCTTCTGCATTTTTCGCGGCTTGCTGATCACGATATTCACCCACGACTCGACATGCTCCATGAAATCCTGACGACTTCGCAAGCTTGCGAGACCAGTAGCCGTCGAACTGTCGCGTCTTGGATGGCCCAATTCCCGCGTAAGTGATTAGCAGGATCACCCGCCAGAAACGGTCAAGCCGCGATTTGCTGTCGAGCCGCATACGGGAGTAGACGGACTCAATGTTCGAAAAGACACCCAATCCTGCAGCGAAAATGGAGGCCCAGACTCCCAACCACAAAGGTAGTAAGAGGACGAGAAACATCTCCTGCCAATCAATAGTTGAATACGACGTCGCAAGGTGGACGGCTCCAGCAGCCAGTAAGATGATACCGATGACAGCTAGAGCAGCTTGCGCCTTCGTCGCTCACCCGTCATGCTTTGGCCGATGCCG
>CAYMAS010000089.1:0-4824 GCA_964388485.1 uncultured Tepidisphaerales bacterium
CGTCGTGGACGCCGGATGCCGAGTGGTTCAAGGGCTACCGCAAGCTACAACTGGCCCGGCTGCTCGGCGAGCTGCGCGGCCCCGCCCACGGCCCCCGGAAGGCGGCGGCCGAGCGCCGCAAGAAGTCGGATCTGGTCGAAGAGTTGGCGTCACTGTTCAAGGAAGCCGACGCCGGGCGGATGACCGACGCCGACCTGTCGGCCCGCGTCAATGCGTGGACCCCGGCGTGTCTGACGGACACGACGGCCGCCGAGAGGGACCATGATGCAGGGGAAAACGTCACGGACAAAGACGCCACGAACCTTGGCGGTGATGCCCAAGCCATCGCGGCCTAACCCCCCAGAATCCCGACTTTGGAAAAATCCGACACCACACTTGACCCGACCGCTGCGAGACGCAGCGGTCCGGTTTAATACGAGGTTAGCCTGGCATACAACTAAGCTGCCGCTACCGTATGTTGTGATCAAGACGCACGCAAAGCCCAAATCTTGTGGTATTATGATGCTTCTGACGCAATTTTTGTCCGACTCTCGAAACCAGCGCTATGACAACTACCACAGCTCCCATCATCAAGCATCCCGATATTGTGCGATTCGCGGACGACCGCGTCAACCTCAAGCGGGAGAAGGCAAGCGAGTACCGCGGTCAGGTCAATCGACTGCGCGAAAAACTTGCGGCGTTTGTGAAGGACCACCCCGATGTGGGTGTCCGCAAGCTCCTGATATCCGGGAGCCTTGCCAAGGGCACCGCGTTGAGTCAAATCAACGATATCGATGTAGCCCTGTACATAGAGGCGGGCAAAGCACCCTCAATCTACGATAATCGCAGGGAATTGCTCGAATGGGTCGCCGAAAAACTTCGGCAGGCCTACCCGCAGATGTCGGCGGACCAGATCACGGTTCAGACGCACACCGTCAAGGTTTCCTTCAGCGGTTCGGGACTCGATGTCGAGGTCGCGCCGGTCTGGTGGGACGTGGCGCTGGACCCAGACCAGCAAGACAAAGGCCAGCTTCTCAACCGGCATACAGGCGAGCTAGTCCTCACCTCGATCCCGATGCACATCGAATTCGTGCGACGCCGGAAGCGGAAGCAGGAAACGCACTACGCCCAGGTGGTCCGGCTCGTCAAATGGTGGGTGCGGCAGCAGAAAGCTGCCGACTCCCAGTTCCGCTGCCGGTCTTTTCTGGCGGAGATGATCTGCGCGAAAGTCGCTGACGATGGCGCTGATTTCTCGAACTACCCCGACGCGCTCTCCAGCATTTTCCGATTCTTGTTACAGGGAGGGCTGGAGCGGAGGATTGTTTTCACTGACTACTACAAGGCATCGGATATTCCTGCCGACAGCACCGGGCTAATCGAAGTCTTCGATCCGGTCAACCCCGATAACAGTGTGGTTTCAGATTATTCGGCGGCGGATCGCGATCGAATTGTCGAGGCAGCCCAAATCGCATTCGATGCGATAGACGAGGCCGAATGGGCGCAGACCAAAGCGCGAGCGACGGAATGCTGGCAACGCGTGTTGGGCCCTTCTTTCAAACCTTAGTAGAAACACATGCGATCCCTCGTACGCGGAACCCCGATAGGAATGACTCGTGAGTAACAGCTATACGACTACCTCAACTCAGACCTTCACGTTCACGCACGCTAAGGAACTCGGGTCCCGCGTGATCGCCGACATGCGATCCTGCAATCGGCTGTACGGCCACCCAGCGACCGATTCTCTCGACGACTACTTCAACGAGCTTGTCGAGCTGCTGCGCAACGGATACCTCAAAACGTACGAGTTTGGTTTTAAGAGTGATGGCAACCGGGTCCTAAGTTGGTTCTACGAAGTAAGCCCTTGCGGCGACTTGGAGGGAGGTTCGCCCGGCGGTCTCTTTTCCCGCGGTGACATTGTGGGGTGCAGCTACTTCAACTTCACCAAGCGTTCTAGCAAGTGGTGGGCGTTGGATGACAAGCAAAGAGAACGATTCGATGACACGCTGCCGTTTCGGCGTAGTAGCGGCCAAGCCCCCACCGACGGCGAAGGCTACTGGTCGCACAACGACCGCGGGTATGCCGCGGGCGGTCAGCAAATCACCCGACGCACCTTCAGGCCACATTGAACTGGCTGACACGCCGTTTGAGTCTAATCATCATGATGCGTAAGCCTTCGACCCACCCGATCTCGAGAAGCGACGGCGAAACCCTGGCTCCCTCTGCGGTTCCCATCTCAAACGATCTCTTTGACGATGTGATCGAACTGCCATCCCCCGAAGCGGCGGGGGCCTATGACGCGCTGGTCGGGCTGGACTCGTTGAAGGCTCGGCTCCAAAAGGAAGGCCAAGTGCTGCTTCAGCCCGCCATGCTCGACCATTGGGCTCAGCAGTACCACCCCAACGCCACCCACCTGGTCGGATTGGTCCGCGGGCGTCCACCCTTGTTCTTATTCGAGGGGGACGTGGGCACTGGTAAAACGGCGCTTGCGCGGTCTTTTGGTGATCCCATCGCCCGCCGTTTCAAGATCATGGTCCGGGTAATGGTTCTCAGCCTCAAGGCGCGTGGCTCCGGTGCCGTAGGGCAGATGACCAAGCTCATCGGTGCCGCCTTCGCCCAGGCCCGCGAAACCGCCACGTCTTCCGCCCCGGTTGTCTTACTTATTGACGAGGCCGATGCTTTAGCGCAGAGTCGAGAAAATAGCCAGATGCACCACGAAGACCGCGCCGGGGTCAACGCGTTGATCCGCGGCCTCGATGGGCTGACCGAAGGGCGACGTCCGGTGCTTGTAGTCATGTGCACCAACCGTCTCGACGCGGTAGACCCCGCCGTCCGCCGACGGGCCGCTGGCGTCTTCCGTTTCGAGCGCCCCAATCTCCAGCAACGCATTTCCTTGCTCACCCAGGCGCTGTCGCCCGCGGGCTTCTCGGCCGCAGAGATCGGTGCCATTGCCACGGCGACCGGGGAGGCCGCTGGCCGCAAATACGGCTGTACCTACTCCGATCTGGTCCAACGCCTCCTGCCCGAGTTGGTTCTCGACGCGCTGCCCGATTCCCGACTCAACGCCGTCAACGCCGTCCGCGTGGCCAACAGTTTCGCACCAACGCCTCCATTTGGCCAAGCCTAGGAATGTTTTAAGTGGATGAACGATCATTCTGTCCGAGCGAGTCCGTTCATCAGGAGACGGTCGAGACAAGCAATCCGTCGAATCATGTCGATCTCCGCGGCTTGTTTTTGAGCCATCAGGAACAGATGGCGCAGACGCTTGCAAGGTTCAGGAAACACGTCCCGCATCCAACGGCCAAGGGCGACGGCAGCGAAGAGTGCTGGCGGAAGATGCTCGGCGAATATCTGCCGAAGCGATATTGCGTCGATGGGGCGCAGGTGGTGGACTACGAAGGGAACCTCAGCGAGCAGATCGATGTCGTGATCTACGACCAGCAGTATTCGCCGTTCCTCTTCCGTCAAGACGGCGTGACCTATGTACCGGCCGAAAGCGTCTACGCCGTGCTAGAAGTGAAGCAGGAACTGAGCAAGGAGTACGTAGAGTATGCGGGCAAGAAAGCCGCGTCCGTGCGACGCCTCGGCCGAACCTCCGCCGCAATCCCGCACGCCGGCGGAACGTTTCCGCCCAAGCCACTCCACCGCATTCCGGCAGGCATACTCACATTGGACTCCGGGTGGAATCCGGCATTGGGAGAACCCTTGGAGAAAGCCATCCGATCTCTGCCCAGAGATCAACAACTGGATATCGGCTGCGCTATCAACGGAGGCTCGTTTTCTTGCGTGTATGGTGACGCGGCGGGCGACGTGACTATCACCACCGGCGATCAAGACACGGCACTGATCTCGTTCTTTCTTCGCCTCATCGCCGAGCTACAAAAATTCGGAACGGCACCGGCGATAGACATCGAAATCTGGGAACGCCCGCTCTTTCCCAAGAAACCACATCGTACGACTGGCTAGGAAAGTCCAGTTCCGGCTACGTCAGAACTTTGTGCCGACACAAAATATTGTAATGCTTTAGCGCTGCCGTTTGTACGTCAGCCATTGTATGCAAAGAACTATTTTCAGGGCATCGCTGCGGTAACGCAGCGGTTCACTTTTACACGCGGGTAAGCCGAACGCCGGGGGCGTACTATGTTACCAGCGCAGCAAGGCGGCTGAACGTAGGGGCATATCTGGCCGGGCTGATGCTGAATAGATCTCGGTACGCATTGCGTCCCGGAAGCATTTCGATACCGGGGTAGCGGCCAGTTCCGGCACCGGTCCCCGCTCCCGACAAGGGAGCGAAGACGCGGACACGGCCAAACCGTTACGGGGTCAGCCGCGAACACATTGGGCAGCCCGCAAGTCGCCCCGGAACCCCGTCACCCAGGCCCCTGAAGTCATCAGTCGGTAGTCACGGAACTCCCGGTGGAAGCGGATTCGGCGTGCAGATCAAACGCGCGCCGTCATCACTCCCGGAGGCGGGTCTGGAACGCAGTTGAAGGGCCAATACCGCCGACCCGGTACGACACCCTCCACAAAACCGGCAAGCCATCCACGCCGCGCGGAACATGCCACCACTCCGGCCACCAACGCGGTAGACCCGGGCAACCAAGCATACCACCGGCATCCCCGCTGCCAGCAACGTTGACCCAGAAGACACGGCGGCGAACGCCCCACAACACACGGCGTAACCAGGCTTGTAGGCACGGTCGACAAGCCGACCCCGCCCCCCGGAGGAGCGATGGATCGTCCCTCACTTAAAGTGAGAGACGGCAGTTTTTCCGGGGGCAGGGAGCCGCCGAAGCCACGGCGGGTTCGGGCCTTCACGTCCCGCCATCGTCTCGCTCGGCCCCGGGA
>CAYMAS010000090.1:0-4695 GCA_964388485.1 uncultured Tepidisphaerales bacterium
GCACCGTCTCCTCGGCGACGAGGTGGAACACCTTCACGCCGTCGACGATCTTGAATGGCAGCGACGTGTTGTTGGGCGTGACGACCGGCATGTAGTCCTCGCCCGGTCGGCCCGGCGGCAGCGGGTTGTCGGGGTCAATGCGGTAGATGTTCTCGTACACCTCCGCCAGCGGCGAGCGTGGGTCCATCTTCTGACGCCACGGGTCGTTGCGTGTGTCGCGCAAGTACTTCGAGAGGTTCGGCCCGCCGGGCGTGGGCGGGGCGTTGCCGGTGAGCGGCGCAGCCTCACGCGTGGTTGCCTGAGCCGATGCCAACCCAGGTACGGCCAAACTGCCAGCGGCCGCGGCGGCACCGAGCAAGGCTTGGCGCCGCGTCAGCGAGTCGGCGACGGCCTCGGGCGAAGCGGATTCGATCTTCAGGGCCTTGTTCACTTCATTACTCCAGTCATGTTCACCATCGGCGGCCGGCCGCCGTCGAGCAGTTGTTCCAGGTCCGCACGGGCGACCCAATAGTCGCGCAGGGCGTGCACGTAGTCGACGCCCGCATCAATTTGCTGCCGCTTGGCAACGATCAGCTCGAAGGGCGTGAGCGTCATCGCGTTGTAGTTTAGCTGCGCCTCGGCCACGACCGCCGCCCGCAGCGGCAGCACGACCTCACGCCGGTAGACGGCGTTCGCCTGCGTGGCCTGTAGCTGCGCTTCGAGCGCCCGCGCCGCCGCCCGGAGCTCGACGGCCATCGCGGCGTAGTCCTCCAGCAGCATCCGCAGCCGTGAGGCTTCGCGTGGGTACGCAGCTTGGCCGAAGTCGAAGATGGGAACAGGGACGGCCGCGGCGGGGCCGATGACGAAGTCGTCCATCGCCGTCCACGTCGGCACCACGCCCACGTTCAGGAACGGGAACAAGGCGGTCAGGATCTCGCGGTCCATCTCCGCGGCTTGGGCTTCGATCAGGTGGCGCTGGGCCGACAGGTGCAGGTTTCGTTCGACCGCAACCGTCTCGACCCGCATAAATCGCTCCGCGGCGTCGGGGCCGAGCGCATCGGTCTCGCTGTAACCGCCGGCTGGGCCGGCGACCTGCTCGTTGGTCGGCGGTCCGGCCAACCGTTCGACGTGAAACTCTTCGACGGGCTCACCTTCGTTCAGTTCGCCCGGCAGTCCGTCAGCCGCCTTTGCCTTGGGATAAGGCAACGCGGCATCCTCGCCTTCGGCAATGTCGATCCCTGCCAACCCCGGCACCTCCGGCAATCGCGCCGGCGTCTGCCACGTCGTTTGCGATCCCCACAATCCCATCACGCCGTTGAGCTGTTCCCGCGCCAGGGCCATGTCGCGCTGCGCCGCGTTCAGGTCGACCTTCGCCTCCTCGTAGAACGCCCGCTCACGCAGCACGTCGAGCTGCTTGACGTTGCCCGCCTCGCGCAGCCGCTGCATCGCCATGTAACTGCCTTCGGTGGCGACAACCGCCTGCTCGAACAGCTCGACGAGTTGCTTGCTCGCCTGGTACTCGATGTAGGTCCGCCGCGTCTCGGCGACGACGTGCAGCACCTGGTCAGTCACCATCTCGACCGTCGCCTCGAACCGGTTCCGCTCGCGCTCACGGCGGAGCGGGATGGTGAGAATGCTCATCACGTTCTGCGTGACGGCCGCCTCGTGTTCCGTGCCCGCGTCGAAAAAGCGGACCTCGTCGCTGGCGACCGGATTGTCCGGCAGGGCCGCACCGATGAGCTCGCCGCGGGCGACGCCGAGCTGCTCGTAGGTCGCCTGTAACCGGCGGTTCGAGAGCAACGCGACTTGCACGGCCTCGTCGACACTCAGTTCCTCACGCAGCAGCGTGTCGACGTACCCGGCGACTTGGCGGTTGTCCTCGGCGTTGCGGGTCCACGACGTTGCGAAGCCGGTTCGATCTCGCGTAACCGTCGACACTTCGGAGAAACCGGCATCGTTCGGAGCGGAGCAACCGACGAGAGTCGCCGATGCTGCGGCAAGCAGTAGGAGGCGCTTCACTCATCCACCTCCGGTGCGGCGGGAAGTTCCGGTCGCTCGGCAGCGTGGGTCGTCGGGTTCGCGTACTGGTCGTAGCCAGCAGGCATCTTCCGCTCCTTGAACTGCCCGTCCATCTTCGGCAGGATCGGCTCCGGGTCGACGCGCGGCGTCTCGGTCGGGCTGTAGGGCGAAGGCGCGATGGCCAACGCCGCCGGCGCAACGGGTGGCGGGGCGACCCGCGCGTCGGCCTGCGCCGGGTGCGGGCCGGCGAGGTTGTCGTCGATGATGTCCCGTGACAATTGACAGCCGGCGGCGAGAACGCCGCCGATCAACATGGCCGCTGCGGTGGTCAATGGTTGTGGTCGCAAGTCGCGACTCCTTCGGGCGAGGGAAGCAGAAGTGGGCGGATCAGAGGCTCGACAGCAGGTCGTTGCACTTCTGCTCGCACTCGCGGCACGTCTGGCCGCAGAGCTTGCAATGTTCGTGCATGTCGGCGTGGCTCATGCACGAGTCGCCGCAGGTCTTGCACGCCGTGACCATCGCCTGCACCTGCGCCCGCTGGATCGCCGCGTTCGGCTTCGTCTGCCGCGTCAGCACGGCGATCGTCGCGGCGCAGATGTCGGCGCAGTCGAGGTCAGTGCGGATGCATTCGGCCATCTCCTTCGGCATGTCCCCGCCGATGCAGGCGTCGGCGCAGCTCGTGCAACTTACAAGGCACGCTGTGCAGGCGTCGATGCAGGCCGCCAGCTTGTCGGCATGGGAAGCGGGGGACGGATAGCTATTGAGCATGGAGATGGTGTCGGTCATCGGGTCTTCCTTCGGGTGAGGGGGGATCGAAAGTCAGAACGGCCGGTACAAACTTCATGCCGCAGCCGGGTACTCCCTACGAGTATTCTTAGCGGCACCGGATCGGCAAGGCAATCGTCATCGTCCTCGCGCGTGACATCGGCCGCCGGACGGGGATAATGGCCGGTCAGTTCTGCCCAACGTCGTTTGACCGGCGGGGCTTGGCCCTGCATGAAAGGCAACCTGTTGGCGAAGAAGTCCGCGAAACGATCGAAGTCGGCCGTCACCCCGAAGCGGGACAAGGCGTCCGCCGCGCCGCCGCCTTTGCGACAGACCGACGCCCCGGAGCGGATGGCTTACGGGACCGACACGGACATCAAGGCCGGCAACCTGCGCCGCATGGCCCGGATCGAGGGGCAGGTCCGCGGCATCACCGCGATGATCGAGGACGAGCGGTACTGCGCCGACATCCTCCAGCAGATCACCGCTGCCCAGAGCGCGATGCGGGCGGTCGCCAAGGAGGTGCTGCGCAACCACCTCAAGCACTGCGTCGGCCGGGCGATGAAGGGCGACGCCGCCGAGTCGGAGGCGATGCAGGAGGAGCTGCTCAAGCTCTTCGAGCGACGCGGGTAGCAGGCTCGTCCGTCATTCGGAGGCGGATGGCTTGGTCAGCAGGGCGTAGGCGTACCGCTCGTCGCCGACGAGACGGTCCTGCGGCACGAGGGTCATCGCCTGCGGGGTGAGCCCCGCCTCCTCGGCCATCCGCCAGAACTGCTCGACGTGCAGCACAGTCATGTTGGCGAGGTTCAGGCGGTAGGCCCACCGCCGGGGTCGGCTGCGCCAGTCGGCGGTCGCGTACTTGAACTGAACGAGCGCCGCGCCGCCCGGGGCCAGCAGGTCGCGGGCGATCCGCAGGAGGCGCGTCACGTACGCCGGGCCGGGGACGAGCTCGAAGACGTAGACGCACAGGAACAGGTCGCAGGGTCCGGCCGATCCAAGAACCTCCCGCGCCGCCGCCTCCGGGTCATCGACGGCGGCCTCCACCGAGGTGAAGCGTTCTGCCAACCCCTCGGCTTCGAGTTGACTACGACACTCGGCCAAGCTCGACGCGGCCACGTCCACACCCACGAACTGCTCGGCGAGGCGGGCGAAGGGGATGGCATTCGCGCCACCCCCGCAACCCCACTCGACGACGTGGCGTGGCGTTGGCTCGACGCCCGCGAACGCGGCGAACCGGCGGTACAGGTTGACGTGGCGGTCGCCGATGCGTTCCCAAGCCTCGGACCCAAGTCCGCCCTCGCCACGCCAGTGCGAGTTGCCGCGGAACCGGCCGTCGGTACCGGCCGACCAGTAGCGACCCGCGGCCCTTGTCAGGGCAGCCTCCGACTGGCGGAGGCCGGCGAGCTGCGAGGCGCGGATGACGAGAGGCTTGACGAGGTGTTTCAGGGTCACGGTTCTCCGGCGGCACACGGTACAGGAGTTGCTAGGTCTATACTACCCTACAGTACCCCTTGTTGCCGAGAAGGTTGGACCTGATGCACCCGACGACCGCTCTGTCAGAACATCCATCCGCCGCCGTCGATCCGGTTTGCGGCATGACGGTCGACCCGCCAACGAAGGCGGGCAGCGCTGAGCACGACGGCTCGACGTATCACTTCTGCTCAAGCGGCTGCCGCGAGAAGTTCTCGGCCGATCCGGAGAAGTACCTGAACCCGGCGGAGGCTGACCTTCCACCGGCCGACCCTGGAGCGGTCTACACCTGCCCGATGCACCCGGAGGTGGAGCAGGTCGGGCCGGGGACGTGTCCGATCTGCGGGATGGCGCTCGAGCCAAAGGACGCGGCCGTCGAGGCGGACGACGGCGAGTACCGTGACTTCCGTCGCCGGTTCTGGGTGAGTGCGATCCTGACGCTGCCGATGCTGGCGTGGATGG
>CAYMAS010000091.1:0-4637 GCA_964388485.1 uncultured Tepidisphaerales bacterium
CTGCGTCGCTGGCCTCTTCGGCTCTCGAAGTGGGCGCTGGCGCACGTCGCCGGCAGGCCGGTCGAGCAGAGTGTCAAATGGATTCAACAGAGCAGAACGCGCACAAAAGTATAGCGTTGACGACTTGTTTTGTGGCCACAAAAGGATTCACAAAACAAAATCTCATGGCCGGTCCTCCTGCTCTTGATGTGTCGCGGGGCGCTGGTAGGTGTAGGGTGCGTTACGGCTGCCTGCGCCCTCGCGAACCATCAGTCCATCGGCGTCGGCGGACCGCAGCAGCCGATCGGCCAGCCAGTGGGACAGCCCGGCCTGCACCGCTTTGTCGAGGATGACCGAGCGTGTGGTGGGCTGATCGCTGACGAAGGCCTCCACGAACGTCTCGACCGTCCACTCGACCTTCTTTTCGGCGCGCTTCTTGCCGCCGTCGGAGCGCATCTGGGTCGGGTCCAGGTCGTCGGCCGCCGACCAGACCGGGAACGACCATCGCAGGCAGCGTGGCGCGACCGGCGGCCACGACCGCACCGCCGCGTCGAGCACGACGGCGTCATCCTCCTCATGGGAGCGCAGGATCATGTGCGTGTCGGTGGCCCGGCTCTGGCTACCGGCCCCTGCGCCCACGTCGGTGACGCTTTTGGCGGACTGGCTGCCCTTGGTGGTGTGATGGATCAGCACGAACGAGCAGCCCAGCAGATCGGCGTAGCGATCGATGTGGTTGTAGAGCGACGCCATCGTGCCGTTGTCGTTCTCGTCCATGTCGCGCGGCATGAACCGATAGAAGGCGTCGAGGATGATCACCTTGAACTGGCCCGGTGCCAGCGACTGGAAGTAGGCCCCGAGCGTGAACACATCCTGTAAGCAGCCACGCAGGTTCTGCACCCACACGCGGTCGGCGTAGGCGTCGACGGGGATGCCCCGGGCGTTGGCGACCTTGGGAACGCGGTTGGCGCTGGTCTCTCGATGCAGCTCGTTGTCGAGGATCAGCACGTGCCCGCGCTCGCAGCGGAACTGCTCCAGCCAGTCGCGCCCGGTAGCGATCGACAGCGCCAGGTCGGTGACGAGCCACGACTTGCCCATCTTTGGGGCGGAGATGAGGTTCATCGTCTCGCCTTCGCGGAGCAGGCCGTGGATGATGGGCTTGCGCAGCTCGGGATATGTGCCCACCAGGTCACGGACGGTCAACGGTTCGAGGTTGACCAGCGGGCTGTTGACCGTCGACACCACGCCTGCTGACGACTTGTCCATCGAGATCGGTGGCGACCCGTAGCCCTGCGCCCGCAGCGCCGATGCCGCCTGTGACCAGTCGCCGCCGTGCTCGAGCAGCGTGTAGACGGCGAACGGCGAATACGCGCGGTTGGGTTCGAAGGGGTCCGGCTGCAGGAACTCGAGGATCAGTGCGGGGTGAAGCTCGCGTTCGTCGAGAACCAGTTCGGCCCCGGGGCCGCCGGCGCGTTCTCGTTCAACGTGATGGCCGCAGTCGCCCAGTACTACTCGGGCAACCTGCGCCACGAGGTGCTCAAGGGCATCGAGGAGAAGGTGCGTCAGGGTTGGGCACCGGGGCTTGCGCCCTACGGATACCAGAACGTCGGGGACAATCGCGACGAACCGATCCAACCTCATCCGGTCAACGCCCTGGCCGTCCAGCGCATCTTCGAGTTGTATGCCACCGGCCAGTACACGTTCAAAGAGATCGCCGACGCCATGGAACGCGAGGGCTATACCTACCAGCCCAGTTATCCCCGGTTCCACCGCACGGCGCTGTCGTACATCCTCAACAACCGCTTCTACGTCGGCATGATCACCTTTCGTGGGCGGACGTTCCCCGGCAAGCACCGCCCAATTATCGAACTTGAGGACTTCGAGCAGTGCCAAGCCCTGCTCAAGGGCAAGAACCGTCGCGTGCGGAAGGCCAACCACTACCTTGCCGGCGGCATGTTCACCTGCGCCCACTGTGGCTACGGGATCACCGGCGAACGCATCCGACGCCGCATGCGAAACGGCAACGTCCACGAGTACATCGACTACCGGTGTGGGAACCTGAAACCCGACCCCGACCACCCGACCGTCCGCTGGCGGCAGGAACAACTCGAGGAGGCGATCGTGCAGGACCTGGAGACGCTGCGCATCCCCGACGACAAACGCCGTCAATGGTTCCGGGACCACCTCGAGACGATGTGCGACGACGATAAACGGATGCGCGCGGAGCAGATTCGCCAGGCACGCAAGCGGCTGACCGAACTGGAGCAGATGCAGCAGCGACTGCTCGACGGCTACCTGACTGGCGTGGTGGAAAAGGACGTGTTCAGCACCCGGTCGGCCGAGATGAAGGACGAAACCGAACGCCTGCAGGACCGCTTGGCCGACGGCAAGGGGCCGGGCACAGAGGTGGGCGAGTTCATCATGACAATGTTCGACGTCGCCCAGAACGCGGCCGAGGAATGGAGGGTTTCTCAAGCGGACGAGCGCCGGGCACTTCTTCGTCGCGTCTTATTGAAACGCTCATTGAGCGCCACAAGTCTTGTAACGACAAAGAAAAGGCCCTTCGACGTGTTCGCCGAAGGGCCAAAATTCGATCAAAGTCGGGGCAGCTTACATGGTATCGAAACGCCCGTCCAGCGGTTCATCGAGCAGGCCATATTTGGTCGGTCACCTCAGCCGCGTTAGTCGGTCATGCACTCTCAACAAGTTGGACCGCGAGGGGCACAGAGCGCATCGGGCTCCATTGATCAGAGCAAACCATTCTTGATCTGACTGACGATGTTCTTGCCCGCACGATGATCGCTGCTCGTCTTCGGAATCGTGAACTGATACCGCGGATCATTGCAGAACATCAACTTGTAATGCTTGCCATCTTCTTTCAGCGAGAAGCCGAGCTTGTTGAGGATGGCCTTGGTATTGGCGTCCATCTTCTTGTACTTCGAGAATGCCGACCTCAGTTGCTCTTCAATCTCGTCTCGACGTGAGCCGCGCTTGTTCGCCGCGAGAACATCTTTCAGAACATGCTGCCTGCGACCATCTTCGTGGCATTCTGATGCCGCCTTCTTGAGTATTTCGCACAGAATGGATCTGATCTCCGCGTCGTAGAGGTCCGTTTCACTGCCAGCCACCAAGACCGGATCGCCGCTCTGCAATCGAGTCTCGGGACGGGCTCTGAGTAATGCCTGGAGGCGCTGAATCTCGTCATTCGCTCGGGCCAGCCGCTCGTCCTTGAGTTGCATCTCTTCGTCAAAGGCGGTCACGTATTCGTCGATACTGGCAGTTCCAGAGGCCCTCAAGCTTTCGATCTGCGACCGCACTCGAAGCTCCTTCAAGTGCGCCCAGGTGCATTGCTCAATCTGCCGCTGCCCAATCAGGCCATGACGAACGGTATGTGTCACGGCGGTCATCAGATCCCTTGGGTCTTCGTATTTACCCCAAGGGTGAAAGGGACGAAACTCGATCCCGAGCGGCCAATAGACACCGACGCTGCCGCCGTACACATTACGGGCTCCGGTATGGTCTCGGAGAAGGAAGGAAAAACCGCGTGAGGGCTCGACCAACACGTGAGCCATCCCAGCGAGCCACCTGGCCATTTCGCCTGCGTCTACCGCCAGCCCGTCGTCGTCAGTGCGGCTGACGTAGACAACAGGCATCTTGCACATCGCGTCGCCATTAATGACGCTGCTAGCGATCCTTAGGTCGTGTTCGGAATCGGAGAGATGCTGCGATTCTTGCGAAATCACCAATCCAGCATCCTCGCCACCACCAAAGTGGTCCAAGATCTGGCGAATGATGTAAGGCTTCTTCGGTGAAGGAATATGTACGCCAGCGAAGGGGGACTCGCACGCGACAGAGATGGAGACCCAAAACTTCTCATCATCTTGGGTTCCGACAATGTGAGTCTGCCAGGTGAGTCGCTCTGAAATGTCGCGCTTCAAATACTCGATACCGTAGGACGTGTATCCGACTGCGTTGCCGCGTGCGAATACGACCGTTTCATCCGCGTGTCCCACCTCCTTCCAATCGTCCGTCACCGGTGGTTCAAGCTCATCAGCCGAGATGCTAAGGTGCGGACTCCCCCGTAGCCACGTGCATGCCAGCGCCCAGATATCTTCACACTTGCCTGCGGGATTGACGGGGAATTGAGCAAGGAACCGGAGCATATGCACCTCACGTGAGTTCGCGGCTGCGATGAGCCGCTATGGTAGTCGGCACCGATGGGATCGCAGGACCGTCCTCACAACCCCGGATACCGTGCATTCGCAGTCACTCGATCAGCCGGTAGTACCCCGTCCGCGAGGCTCCAACGAACTCGACCCGCCCCTCGGCCCGCAGGGCGTCCAGGGCGCGGGAAACCGTCTTGTCTGAGCACTTAAGCTTCTGCGCAAAGCCGGGCACCCGGAGGCGCTCGCCGCTCTGGATCAGCACCACGATCTGATCCCGCCGGTCCGTTACTCGGTCATCTGACCCTGCATCTACTCGGTCAGCGCTGCCGTTGGTGCCCCCAGTATCAGCATCGCCTGACCGAGTAACCCGCATGTCCTTCGTAGTGATCCACGTCTTGAAGCGGTAGCCGTGACTGGTCTCGATCACGTCCTGCGGTTCCAGCTTCAGTCCCAGTTCCCGCCCGAGCGTCTCGGCGACCGAACGGCGGAAGTCAC
>CAYMAS010000092.1:0-4631 GCA_964388485.1 uncultured Tepidisphaerales bacterium
TGACGTACGTGGTGGCGGTAATGCACTTCGCGCACGTGATCGTCGGCACGATCGAGACCAGCTACGCCGCCTTCGCCGGGACGACCTCGTGGTGGCGAGCGATGGGCGTGCACCTGCCGGCGTCGCTAATCGGCAACATCATCGGCGGCGTCTCCCTGACGGCCGCGGTCAACCACGCCCAAGTGGTCGCCGGCGGCGTGTCGGAGGACTGATCCGCTGCAAGACGCTACATCGTGGCAAAGGCGTCGAGCATCTTGAGGCCGACGACTTGGGATTTCTCCGGGTGGAATTGTGTCGCCACGATGTTGTCTCGCCACACGCTGCTGACGAAGTCGAGGCCATAGTCGGTCGTGGTGGCGACGTCGGCTGGATCAGTCGCGACAGCGTGAAAGGCGTGAACGAAGTAGACGGCAGCGTCTTCCGGCAGGTCACGAAGTAGTGGCGACGGGTGGTGCGTCGTGAGGCGGTTCCAGCCCATGTGGGGGACCTTCAAATCGTGCGTCCGGTCGACGTCGAGCCGGCAGACCTCACCGCGGAGCAGGCCCAAGCCTCTGTGCGTGCCGCCTTCGTGGCCGACGTCGAAGAGCATCTGCAGGCCCAGGCAAATGCCCAACAGCGGACGGCCGGCGTTAGCGTGATCGACGACGACATCCGCCAAGCCGGTGGATCGAAGATTTACGAGGGCGTCGCCGATGGCACCGACGCCGGGGAGGACGAGGCGGTCGGCGTGCCGGGCGATCTGCGGGTCGCTGACGATCTCGCAGTCGTGGCCGAGGTGCTGGAAGGCTTTGACGACGCTCCGCAGGTTGGCCATGCCGTAGTCGAGGATGTGGAGCTTTTCCGACACGGTGGAAGATACGCGCACAACAGAGCCCCGGATGTTGATCCGGGGCTGCGGCCCGTTTGAGGAGTTTTCAAAGGACCACGACGATCTCGACGCGGCGGTCCTTCTTTTTGCCTTGGCCGAGCGTCTGGTGCTCGCCGTGGCCGACGGTTTCGATACGGCTCGCGGGAACGCCGCTGCCTTCAAGGACCTTCGTGACGGCGTAGGCGCGACGCAGGGAGAGATCGCGGTTGGAGTCGTACTTGCCCTTGCTCCGCTTGATCGGGTCGGCGTCGGTGTGGCCTTCGACGCGGACGCGGCTGCCGGCGTAGTCGCTTTGGAGGATGTCGGCGATGCGGTTGAGCGTGGCCTTTGCACCGGAATTCACCGTGTCGCTGCCGCTGGCAAAGAGGACGTCGCCGGGAACACGCATCGTCATCTCGGTGCCGGCGTCATTGAGACCGATCTCGACGTTGTCGATGCCCGGAATCATCAGACCTGACTCGTCCGGCATCGCCAGACGCTCGGCAAGTTGACGCTCGAGCTCTGCAATTCGCTGAGCTTTGGCCTGATTCTCGGTGCGAAGCGAGGCGACTTGAGCGTCCGTCGGTCGGGTCTCGAGCTCGCCCATAAGGCTCTTCTTGTCCTCCTGGAGCTGACGGGCCTGAGAATGCAACGCGAGATTTTCGTCGTACATCGCGTTCTGGCATCCAGCCGAAACGAGACCGACGAGGGCGACCGCCGAAACGGCCGACGAGATGCGCGAATAGCGACGGAAGTGCGTGATGAGGGTCATAGCGGTCGAATCCGTTCGACGAGTGCCGGACCATCCGCCGGCGTTAGAACGACCGTCTCCACGGCCGTGACTGAATTACGCGACAACCTAACAGCCGCGCCGCCCGCTTCAACTGCCGGAGCTCAATAAATTTCTGATGCGACTGATCGTCGCCGCGTCAATCACCTACTCGCCGTGCCGCCGCGGAGCTTCATCTCCTGGATCTCGTGCTCGAGGCGGTCCGTGCGATCACGATCACGGGAAAGACGAAGTTGCTTCCACGTGGCAAGAGCCGTGCGAAGCAGCAGCGTCACGATGACGCCGAGAATGAACGCGGCGAGCAACGCGAGGATCGTGTTCATCCCCTGGATCGTGACGAACGGAAAGAGCCAGAGGTCGACCGTCTGGCCCGTATTGACGAGAATGAACGCCAACGAGTAAATCGCCACCAGTGACAGGAGGACGATCTTGGTGTAGACCCGGATCTTGAGCAGCGTGTTGGAGGCCGACATGAGGCAAGCTTAGCGGCTACTGGCCATCTTCCATTGTGTCGGCCTCGGACTGTGCCTCAGCTTGGGCCTCGGCCGGTTCGGCTTCGCCTTCGAATCCGTAGCCGGTCACGCCCTTCTTGAGACCGGCGTTGATCCAGCGGCGGACGCCCTGGTAGAGCGGTGCGCGATCCGTCGGCACCATCGGGCGGAGCCCCTCGACCTCCGGGTGCGGCACATCCGCCTGTTCACGCGGCAGCATGTACTCCAGGAGCAGCGAGGCGTCCGGGTTCTGGCGATCGATGAGGCGTCGCTCGACAACTGCCGGGCCGCCGAACGCGCTGCCGCTGGGATTGTCGATGCCCACCGTCGTCTTCACGAGCGTGTGAAAGTTCGTGTAAATGGTCTCGTCCGAACGGTCGTCGGTGTAAAGCCGAAAACCGGCGTTAGCGGACGCGTCGTCCGAGCCGTGGCAGGCGCTGGTGGCACAGCCCTGCAGGATCGCCGGGTGGACGTCCCGCTTGAAGACGGCCAACGAGATCGGATCCGTTGCAATCTCAATATCCGCCCGCTCCTCCTGCGAACCATTAGCGAGGATGGTCAGGGCCTTGGTGACGTCCGGCTGGCTGTTGAATCCGCGAAACGTCAGATCAGGCCGAGCCTCGACGTACCGCTGGATGACGCGGTTGGCAAAGCGGATGCGTGGCGGGTCGCGAAGGTCGAGCGACTGCAACTCGGTAACACGGATCGTGTTGACCTGTTCCTCGGTGAGAAGGTCAGCGTTCTGCCGATTCCGCTGCTGCGGCTGGGCGAAGAGTGGCAACGACGCCAGCACCGCTGCAGCAGCGGCAAGCGTCAGGAGGCGAGACGTGGTCGGCCGGAGCGAGACGGGCATGGCGGCATCGTAACGGAGCAGCCGCATCTTGCCCAGATGCCCGTCGAATCGGACGCGCTCATCGACGCAGCGACGCCAGCCGCTTGATGACAGCGTCGACCACTCCATCGACCGGCACCTCGTGAGTCTCGCCGCTCTGACGCTCCTTCACCTCGACGACACCCCCACCCTCCTTCTCCAACCCGCGATCCCCCACAACGACGCGAAGCGGAATGCCGATCAGGTCCGCATCCGCGAACTTGCTCCCCGGCCGATCGTCGCGGTCGTCCAGCAACACGTCGACGCCCTTGCTCTGCAGCTCGTCGTAGATCATGTCGGCCTTGGTCTTCGCGACGCCCTCGTACTTGATCGGCGTGACGACGACCTCGCACGGAGCGATGTTGATCGGCCAGATGATGCCGCGATCGTCGTGGCTGGTCTCGACGGCCGACAGCAGGATCCGCCCGACGCCGATGCCGTAGCAGCCCATGATGACGGGCTTTTCGGCGTTGTTCTCGTCGAGGAAGGTCGCCCCCATCTTCTCGGAGTAGACGGTGCCGAGCTTGAAGACGTGCCCGACCTCGACGCCGCGGGATTCCTTGAGGACGCCTCCGTCGTTCTTCGGCGACGGATCGCCATCGACCGCGTCGCGGATGTCGGCGACGACGGGCTTCGTCTCGACATCACGTGCCCAGTTGAAGTGCTTGACGTGGTGGTCGCGCTCGTTGGCACCGGTCGCCCAGAAACCGCCTTGTGCTGCGTCAGGATCAACGACAAGCATCGTGTCCTCTCGATCGTTGACGACGTGCGGCCCGACGTACCCGATGGCGAAACCGGCCGATCTTGCGGACGCTTCATCCAACTCGATCGGCCCCACGCCCGCGGCCGCCTGTAGCTTCGCCGCGGTGACCTGCTTGTCCCCCGGCACGACACCGATGACGAAACCCTTGCCGTCCGAGCGCGTGAAGACCAGCGTCTTGAGCATCCGCGGCGGCTTGACTTTCAGGTGCTTGCACACCAACTCGATGCCCGGCATGTCAGGCGTGTGAACCTTCTCAAGCTCGCCCGTCGGCTCACCCTCCAGATCAAACGCCCGCTCGCCGATCGCTGCCTTCTCGACGTTCGCCGCGTAGTTGCCCTTGTCGCTCGTGACAACAACGTCCTCGCCCGCATCACACGGCACCGTGAACTCGATGCTCTCGCTGCCGCCGATGGCGCCGCTGTCGGCGTCCACCTCGATCGCCGGCACGCCGCACCTCGCGTAGATCGACTTGTACGCCGCCCGCATCGCCTGAAAACTCTTGTCCAGCCCGGCCTCGTCGGCGTCGAGGCTGTAGGCGTCCTTCATGATGAACTCGCGCACCCGCAGCAGCCCGCTCCGCGGCCGAGGCTCGTCGCGGAACTTCGTCTGCATCTGCCACACGTTCAACGGCAACTGCTTGTAGCTCTTCACGAACGCCCGCACGAACTCCGTCACGCTCTCCTCGTGTGTCGGCGCCAGCGCCTGCCGCGAACCACGACGATCCGTTAGGCGAAACATGTCGTCGCCGTACTTCTCATCCCGCCCGCTCTCCTGCCACAGCTCGATCGGCTGCAGGCACGGCAGGCTCACCTCGGTCGCCCCCGCCGCCTCCATCTCCTCGCGAATGATCCCCATGATCTTCCGCATGG
>CAYMAS010000093.1:0-4605 GCA_964388485.1 uncultured Tepidisphaerales bacterium
GCCGACGAGGTGCGGATGCCGTTCACGCACCGCTACGCCGACATGCCGAGCTTCTACTGCGACTGCTTCCACGAGCTCGGCCACAGCACCGGGCACACGGGCCGCCTGGACCGCTGGGGCGACGCGGGTCCGGCGACCAGCTTCCGCAGCGACAGCTACAGCCGCGAGGAGCTCGTCGCCGAGATGACCGCCGCCTTCCTCTGCGGCCACTGCGGGATCAGCCCGAGCACGATCGCCAACTCCGCCAGCTACCTCGCCGGCTGGGTTGAGCGGCTCAAGGGCGACAAGCGGCTGGTCATCGCCGCCGCCGGGCAGGCCCAGAAGGCGGCCGACCTGATCCTCGGCACCCCGGCGTACCAGCCGCAGGACGAGGCGGAATAGTCGCCCGCACATCCCGCTTCCGCCGAGCCCGCCGTCGACCCTCGACGGCGGGCATTCTCTTGCATTCCAGCATCCAAACAAGTACCGTACAAAATATCCACTGCAATGGCTATTGAACCTCCTACGACTGCTTCGCATTCCACCGCTTCGGCCGGTGCGATCGTGCTGCGTTTACATCCGGCAAGGCTGGAGGATGGAGCGTCCCGGCTTCGATCATGGATGGTCCTTCACAACCGGCTTCCCTCGCTCGCATGGCCTGACGAGGATGACGGAAGACCCACCGTGAACGTCCGCGTCTGCCCCGGCGACCATTGGTGTCATGCGGTCGAACGGACCGTGAGGATGCGGGGGCGGTGTCGCGGAAAGCTCACGGTGCAGGTCGTTGAACTGCCACTTGTTGAACTGGATCGGGGTTGGATTCGAGAGAGTGTGCCGCGGGTTCGGTTGACGGAGGTTGCTGCGCCAGTGCTCCTGCACGCGCGGCTTTCCGGTGACAACAGTGGTCGCGATTCTGCACCGCGAAGGTTTCTCGATCATGTCAGCGCGATGGAGGCGGATCGTCTCGATCCGTCGCAGCTTCGACCCGCGTTTTGGGCACACGTTGCCGCGGCGGTCGAGATGCACCAACCCATCCCGTGGCCGAGCGAAGCAGACTTCATCCGCGGGACGGGAGGCAAACCATGACCGCTTCCCACCAAGCAAAGTGGAAGCGCTGGCGGCCGTTGTTGATCGGTCTCACAGGCATCGGCTTGGCAGCGCTGGTTTCGCAACTCGGCCACCGCCTGCTGATCGCCAACACGACGACGAGCGTTCAGCCGGGTCTCTACGTCCGATGGCCTGCCTGGTGTGGCGGTGAGATTCGGGCGGGCGCGTTGGTGTCGATCGCGGTGCCTGAGGTCGCTTCCAAATACTTCGCCGAGCGAGCAGGGCAGCCGGTGACACAGGCAAGCGACTGGTTCCTGCTCAAGCCGGTTGCGGCGGGTCCGGGTCAGCATGTTGACAGCACGGGCGACCGTCTGTTCATCGACGGTATTGACCGCGGCGCGATCCACAGGGTCGACGCGCTCGGTCGGGAGTTGCCGAGCCGGCCTGTTGATCGCGTGCTGGGACACGATGAATGGCTTCTTTTGAGCGGTGTCCCTGGCAGTCTCGATAGTCGGTACTTCGGTCCCGTGCGGTCTGGCGAGATCGAGGCGGTACGAGCTCTGGTGTGGAAGTGGGATCATCAGGAGGGAGAGAAGTGAATCAGCATTGGAGACGGAACACGCAAGTAAAAAGGGCTTGTCAAACGCTCGCGTGTAAGTGCGGCATTGGTCAAGGTTTGCTGCGTATACACGGCAGCGACGTGTCATACACGCGAAACGTAAGTCCTGCCCCTGCAAGAGCCGCTGCGTATACACCGCGCTTCGCAGTGCGTGAGGCCGGATTCGACCTGCCGGTCGGGGAGGTGTGCCGTGGCTAAGAAGTGGAGCATTCGCCGCACATCTGTTGATGTCATTGATGACGAGCAGCAGCCAAGATCGCCCGCGCTGGAAGCGCGGCGGGCCGATCAGGAGGAGCAGGACTACAGCGGCAAGTTCGGCAAGCCGCGTCACACTTCAGGTCACGTCCTGCGGCGCGTCGAGTTGCATGTGCGCCGTCATCGGAAGCAGGCGAAGCATGCGGAAAAGCTAGCTGCCGCCGAGGCTGCGGGCGGGTCCTCAGGCGGCGGCGAAGGTGCCGGTGGTGATTCGGCATCTACATCAACTGCCGGCCTCAGTTACGGACTGGGTCGGGTGCGACAGGTCATCGTCAAGCCGCGTTACCACCAGCATCGCGGCAGTGAACGTGGCATCGGCCAAGGGTTACGCGGCGGCCAACCGCTGCGTCAACATCTCGATTATCTCGCGCGACCGGAGGCGCAGGAAGAGCGTGATGACGTCGCCGACGAGCAGTTGCCGGCGGCGGTAAATCAAGCACCAGCCGAACGGCTCGAAGTCTTTTTCGACGCGGCGCAAGACGTGATCGCGGACGACGAGATTGCCGAGTTGCCCGCGCGGTGGCAACGGGATCGGCATCATTGGCGGATCATCGTCGCGCCGGACCTGTCGCTGGACGAGCGGGCGACCCTCGACCTGAAATCGATGGCGCGTGGGTATGTGAAGCGGCTGGAGAAGTTGCTCGACACGCAACTCGAATGGGCGGGCGCGGTCCACATAAATACCGATCATCCGCACGTCCACTTGCTGATCCGCGGACGGCGGAGTGACGGCCGTGACCTCGTCATCAAGCCGGAGCAAATCGCCCACACGTTACCGGCGGAGGCGCGTGCGCAGGTGGTGGACCAAATCGGTTTGCGTGACGAGCCTGACGCGCATCGGGCGTTGCTTGCGATGGCGGCAAAGCCTCGATTGACGCCGCTCGATGGGTTGCTGCAACGGCTATCGAATGACGCAGGCGGAAAGCCATTCGCAGTGCCGTCGGATTGGCTGCCGGACCAAGCAGGGCGGCACCATCTGACGGCGAGGCTCAAGACGCTCGAAGCGCTCGGCATAGCCGAGCGGGTGACGAAGCCGGGGCGGTGGTGGGGCAGCCGCGAGCGCTGGACGCTTTGCCCGGATTGGCAAGGAATGCTGCAACGCATGGGCAAGCAGATCGCCGCGGCGAAGTCGCAGCGTGTGCCCAAGATGTCGGTCGAGACTGCGGCGGTGAAGCCACCGATGAAGGCGATGAAGCAAGCACCCGTCCGCGAGTCAGGAGTCGAGCTATGAGGAAGATTGCGATGCCGATTCTGGTGCTCATGCTCGCCGCCGTCGGCATGGTGGCGGGACCAACGTGGATGGCGCACGCGCTGGCTGATGCCCGACCGATCGAGCGTGTCGCCGGGCCAGGATGCGACACGCTCGGCATCACGTTCTATCACCTCGGCCACGTCGAGCAGTTCCGGGTAAAGCCGCCGGACGCACCAGTCACCTACGCGATCGGATTCGCGATCACGTTCGGCGGCCTCGCCATCGGCGTGCTGATCGCAATGGTGTCAGCGGTGTTCGCCGGGCCAGCGGCGGAGCCGATCGGGCGGGACAAGTGGATGACGAAACAGGGCGCGAAACGTGCCGGCCTACTGGCGGATGACGGCGTCGTCTGCGGTCGCATGTCGAGCACGTTGCTCGCATTCGACGGCCCGGAGCACCACCTGATCGCCGGGGCGTCGCGGTCGGGTAAAGGCGCCGGCCACGTCGTGCCGACGCTGCTCTGCTGGTCACGATCCGCGCTGATCTATGACTTGAAGGGCGAACTGTGGGAGACCACCGCCGGCTACCGCAGCACGCTCGGCGACGTGCTCCGCTTCGACCCTACCACCCCGGCCGACCGCGGCGGAGCGTGCTACAACCCGCTGCTCGAGATCCGCCGCGGCGACTACGAAGTGCGCGACGCGCAGAACGTCGCCGAGATGCTCGTCAACGACGGCAGTAAGGGCGGCGGTCTGCTCGGTCAGGCGGGTGGTGGGGACAATATTTGGGACCAGGAGGGGGCGCAGCTCCTGACGGCGATGATCCTGCATGTGCTCTACGCCGAGCCGGACGAGCAGAAGAACCTCGGCCGCGTCCGCGACTTGTTGATGGACATCGACGAAACCCTGCGGCTCATGTCCGAGACGAAGCACGTCACCATTGATGGCGAGCCGGCCGTCCATCCCGAGGTCGATCGCGTCGCGCGTCACCTGCTCGGCACCTATGACAAGTTCCGCGAGAGCGTCCGCGGTACATGCACGAGCAAGCTCGCCCTCTGGGCCGACCCGATCGTCCGCGACGTCACCAGCCGCAGCGACTTCACCGCCGGCGACCTCGTGTGTCGCGAACGTCCGCTGAGCCTGTATCTGCAACCGCCGCCGGCCGACCAGCAGCGCGTCCGCCCGCTCGTACGCCTCATGCTCCACCAGCTCACGCGGGCGCTGATGGAGGATCTGAAGCTCGACCCGCTCGGCCGAGAGAAGAAGCACCGGCTGCTGCTCGTGCTGGACGAATTCCCGACGCTCGGCCGCATGGAGTTCATCAGCGCCGGCATGCGGCAGATGGCCGGCTACGGCATCAAGGCGATGGTCGTCGCCCAGAGCTTCATGGACATCCAGGAGCACTACGGCGCGAACCAGACGATCGTCGACAACTGCCACGTCCTGGCCTGCTTCGCCGCGGCGGATACGACCACCGCCCAGCGAATCAGCCAGATGGCCGGGACGGTCACGGA
>CAYMAS010000094.1:0-4560 GCA_964388485.1 uncultured Tepidisphaerales bacterium
GCCTCCGCACAGGTGCCGCCCGGCTACGCTATTACCGACCTCCCGCATCATTGTTCAGAGGTTCTCGCGTTTCTGAAACCACTGCCGCTTGCGCCTGTTAAGCCGCTTCTCGGCCTTCATTCGGACCTTCGGCGGCCACCGCACGTCCCTTTGCAACGACAGCGGCAGGTCGCACGGCCGACCGGAGACGCCGGAGGGCGTCGAAGATGAACGACATTTCCGCTTCCCCCTCACAATGTCGCCGGTTCCCCCTTTAGAGAAGCAGCCCGAAGCGGTAAAGCCTCGGGCCGTTCGTCGTGATGACGATCGACGTCGTCTTCCGATCTACGCCTTGCGGCGGCGAAGGAGCATCAGGCCGCCCATGCCGAGCAGCACGCCCGCCGTCGCCGGCTCGGGGACCACGGTGATGCGGGCGATCAGGCTCTCGTCGCCGACGGGAACGTTGGTGATCGTGCCGCCGGGCGTGACGACGCCGATGAGCGTGTTGAGGTACTCGCCGCCGGGCTCGAGGACGAAGTAGTCCTTGACGACCTGGTTCTGGCTCGTGCCGAGCGTGCCGTCCTGGTTGATGACGAACGCGGGGCCGTCGAGGACGTCGTTCTTCTCCGTGCCGGCGTCGAGGATGTCGACTTCGAAGATCTCGATCGTGAACGGGCCGGTGAAGTTGCCCATCGCGTCGAAGACCTCGTGGGCGAACGGGTTGCCGTTGGCGACGAAGAGGTCGTTGCTCGGCACGATCATGCTCGCGTAGCTGAGGTAGCGATTCGACGGATCGACGTTGCTGAAGGTGAAGCTCGCCGACTCGCCGGGGCCGAACGGCGCGGGCGGCGTGTTGCTGGCGAGCGTCGTGTCGACGCCGGTCGGCGAGGTCGCGGCGAAGGCGGCGGTGATGTCGGCTGTCGCCCCGAGTTCGGCGAGGCTTTCGGTGAAGGCGAAGTCGGGATTGATCGTCTCGTTGCCGTTGTAGACGTCGAACGAGCCGTCGTGCAGTCCGAGCCAGAACGGCGTGAGCTGCAGGCCGCCGTCGGGCAGCGTGTTCTCGACGGTGACGGTGATGTCCTGGGCCGCGGCCGTGGTCGAGGCGGCGGCGAGGATGGCGGTGCAAAGGGTGCGTCGCATGGGGGGCTCCGAAAGGGGGGAGAAGAGGGAGGAAATAAGGGGTCAGCGGGTGCGGCGTAGCAGCAGTCCGCCAAGAGCGAATAGGCCGGCGGCCGACGCGGGCTCGGGGATGACGGCCGGGTCGTTGACGACGAGCAGCGGCACGGTGTCAGCCGGGTTGACGCCGTTGACGAACGACGTGCGCGTCTCGATACCGCGGCGGAAGAGCGTGATTGGGTTCGACTCGTCGACCCGGCCCTGCAGGGCGAGATGCGTCCAGCCGGCGTCGACCGCATCCCGGATGGCTGCGGTCACGTCGATGCGAATCGGTGCAGTCTGCCCGACGGCAATGGCGTCGGAAGCCACGACGGCGGCCGGCGACGCGGCGTAGCTGGCGTCGAAGTCGCCCAGCGTGATGAGGCCGTCCTGGTCGGCGGCGGAGACGAAGTAGAAGGAGTCGACACTCAGCATCGCCGTGCTGGTCGTCGTGCCGCCGCGACCGGTCAAGACGATGACGGCACTGTCGATGTCGCCGCTGACGAAGCCCGCGAGATCGGTCAGCGGGAACTCGAACTGCGTTCGCGTGGTAGCGGTTTCCGAGGGGCCTGAAAGGATCTGATTGATAGAGGGAGAAACGAAGCCTCCGACGAAGCCGCCATCGGCACCCTCGGCAGTTCCGTCGCCGCCAATGTCAGTCAGGACGCCGACGGCGTCGGTGTCGATCGAGATCACGCTGGCGGCGGTGAAGGCGGGTCCGGCGAGGAGCGCACCGACGATGCTGACGCCGAAGCGTCCGGTAGAACGGGTCATGGGATCTCCTGAAGAAGCGGGTGAATCGCCGCCGCGATGTCGTGCGGTCGGCTTGTCGAAAGTTACACCGTACGCTCCGCCTGACAAGCCGATTTGCCTTGACTCCGTGTCAAGGCGATTGCTTGACAGCCTGTCAAACTGGAAGGAAATCGTCTTTGAACCGATACCGGGATCGCAGAGAATGCCACCGAGACGACCATCCACACGAGGAGCCTTGCCATGCGGACCCTTGAGACCGCCAAGCCTGCGAACACGTCACGCCCGAAGCAGACCGACACGCGCGACAAGCTCGTCGCCGTCGGCGGCGATCTCTTCTACCAACACGGCTTCCACGCGACCGGCATCGACCGCGTCTGCCGCGAGGCGGGCGTGACGCGGCAGACCTTCTACAACCACTTCGAGTCCCGCGACGACCTCGCCCTCGAAGTCATCAAGACCCGCGACGGCGTGTGGCGCAAGAAGTTCGCCACCATGCTCCGCGAGCGGGCCGGACCCGATCCGGCGGACCAGCTCCGCGAGGTGTTCCACCTCTGGCGGGACTGGTTCGACAACGTCCACTTCAAGGGCTGCATCTTCCTCCACGCCGCCAGCGAGTTCCCCGACCCGCACGACCCCTGCCACCAGGCGGCGAAGAACAACGTCGACGCCCTGCGACTCGTCGTCGAACGGCTCGCCCGCGAAGCCGGCATCGACGATGCGAACGACTTTGCCCTGCAATTCAGCGTGATCATGCAGGGTGCGATCATGGTCGAGGTGATCGACCGCCAGAACACCGCCGCCGCCGCCGCCGGTCGGGTGGCCGAGGCGTTGCTCGAGCAGCACCTGCCCGCCGCCGCGGTGTAACGGCCGTGCAGAGAATTGGCGGAAACTTGAGTACGCTGTTCGTTTTGACCCCTGCGCCATTGTCGATGCATTCTGTTCGGTGGGAGATGAAGGCTTGGCGGCTCTGGATGAAAGATGCGCGGCTCAGGATGAAGGTTGGGTGACGCAAGATGAAAGATGTGCGGCGCAGACTTCATCTTGCGTGGCGGAAGATGAAAGTTGAGGAGGCGGTACCCGCCTCGGGAGCGTCAGAGACGCGGTTGAGGGATGATCGGGCCGTGCTCGAAACAGGCCTGTACGACGAAAAGGCGGCGTCGCTCATGCCGGGCTGGATCCAGGAGCTCAACGGCATCACGCACACGCCCGAGACGGAGGAGTACGGCATCAGCAGCTTCGTCTACCGCCGGCGTCGGCCGTTTCACCCGGACCGGCTGGGCGACCTCCTCGACAGCGGCATGCCGGGGCTGGCCCGGAGCAAGGGCTATCTGTGGGTCGCTTCACGACCCGACGCGTGCGGCGTCTGGAGCCAGGCGGGCAACTCCGTCACGCTCGAGCAGGCCGGCCGGTGGTTCGCCGCGACGCCGCGGGACGAGTGGCCCGACGACAAGGAAACGCTCGACTGGATCAACGATCGCTGGGATCCGGAAGTCGGCGACGCGCGCCAGGAGATCGTCATCATCGGCGTCGACCTCGACCGCGAGGCGACGGAACGCCGGCTCGACGCGGCATTGCTCAACGACGACGAGATGATTGCCGGGCCTGAGGCGTGGACGCTTTACGCCGACTTCCTGCCGAGCTGGGACGCCGAGGAGGTGGTCGCGTGAGCAGGCGAATCGCGGTTCATCTTCTCGCCGCGTGGCTGCTGTGCATGGCGGCGGGTTGTGCTTCAAAGCAGGCCGCGTCGCCGCTGCAGGCGGAACTGGTGCAGACGGCACTCGACCGCGAAGCCCTCTTCACGATCGCCGGCGGTCTCAAGCCCGTCAGCACCGGCTTCTGGCAAGGCAGCATCGACCTCGACGACCCGAGCGTGGCGGAGCTGATGCAGGTTCGAGAAGCACTATCGCCGCTGCGAACAGACGACCTCTACGCCGACGTGCAGTCGTTCGATCTGACCCACGACGGCCAGCGGATCATTGAGGCGTACGTCGCCCACCGTCCCGCCGTCGCTGCGACGATCGAGCGGACCCAGGCGTTCTGGGCCAGATACGCCATCGCTCCCGACACGCATCCGGCGGAGCTGCTCGCGGTCGTCGATCGGATGCCGAAACTCGACCGCTTCCGCGCCTACGGCCTGCTCTTTGGCTACCCGGACGAGGCGATCGAGTTCTTCGTTAACGCCGCCGCCGAGGAGGAGGCGACCGGCGAGTTCGTGAAGCGAACGTTCGTTCAGATCCCGACCTTCGACTCGCCGACCGGCCGATTCGTCTACGCCGTCGCCGTAGAACACGAGCCGACTGCGGCGGATCGGCGACTTCGTGCGATAGCGGCAGAAATCCTCGACCGCTATCGGTCCGTCCGTAATTCCCGCCGCCCGCTGGACACGCTGAAAGCTGTTGTCCGATGAGCGACCGCTGCACCTGAGCATGAACACTTCCATGTCCGACGCGACTCGCAACATCTTCGAACCTTTTGCCTCGTTGCCTAGTAACGCGGCGTGCTGGGTCCGCCGAGGGAGGGCGGCATGACCCTCGCGATGTCGGAGGCGCCGTCGCTTAATCGGCTACCACTCGCGCTCGTCGCGGCGGCGGTTGTCTCGCTCGTCTGCGGCGTCTTCGTCCACGCCAACGGCTACGTCTGGCTGGCGGCGACGCTCGTCGTGCTGCTCGTCGG
>CAYMAS010000095.1:0-4303 GCA_964388485.1 uncultured Tepidisphaerales bacterium
TCCGTCTTGCTGCGGGTACGCGGCATCTTCACCGCGACTTCAATTTCACCGAGTCTGTGGTTGAGACAGCGCTCCAGTCGTTACGCCGTTCATGCACGTCGGAACTTACCCGACAAGGAACTTCGCTACCTTAGGACCGTCATAGTTACGGCCGCCGTTTACCGGGGCTTCAGTCGTCAGCTTGCACCGACTTCCTTAACCTTCCGGCACCGAGCAGGCGTCACACTGTATACGTCTTCTTTCGAATTAGCACAGTGCTGTGTTTTTGATAAACAGTCGCCAGAGCCGGTTTCTGCGCCCTCTCTTTCGAGGAGGGGCCCCTTATCCCGAAGTTACGGGGCAATTTTGCCTAGTTCCTTAACCACAGTTCTCTCGAGCGCCTGAGGATACTCTCCTCGCCTACCTGTGTCAGTTTTAGTACGGACAGCTCCGGGATTCGCCACACGCTCTTCTCGGCCCTTCTTCCGCCTGCTTCGGAATCAAAGCGTCCTCGGCCTTGCGGCACGCCCACGACTAATCGGGCGACAGGACTCCAAAGGGCACACGTGTGGGTTCTAACCGGAGCCGGCGCAGGAATATTAACCTGCTGTGCATCGTCTACGCCTTTCGGCCTCGACTTAGCTCCCGGCTAACCCTGGGCGGATTTACCTTCCCCAGGAAACCTTAGGCTTTCGGCGTGCAGGATTTTCACCTGCATTATCGTTACTCATGCCGGCATTCTCGCTTGCATGCGCTCGACCGCTCCTTTCGGTACGGCTTCAATGCCCATGCAACGCTCTCCTACCGAGCTTTCGCTCCCATGGCTTCGGTATTCACCTTATTCCCGATCATTTACGGCGCCTCTCTGCTCGACCAGTAAGCTATTACGCACTTTTTAAATGGTGGCTGCTTCTAAGCCAACATCCTGGTTGTCACTGCAAAAAGACCTCCTCACGAACTGAGGTGAATTTGGGGACCTTAGCCGATGGTCTGGGTTGTTTCCCTTTTGACCGCGAAGATTATCCCTCGCGGTCTCACTGCCGAGATAGTTCTCATGGTATTCGGAGTTTGATAGGGGTGGGTACCCGGGGAGGGCCCCAGCCCCTTTCAGTAGCTCTACCCCCATGAGATAGTTGCTCGACGCTGCCCCTAAAGGCATTTCGGAGAGAACCAGATATATCCTGGTTTGATTAGACTTTCACTCCTCCCCGCAGCTCATGTCAAAACTTTTCAACGTTTAAGACTTCGGGCTTCCCACGCCTGTTACAGCGTGTTCACCCTGGCCACGGGTAGATCACCAGGTTTCGGGCCGCGACCCCACGACTGATGCGCCCATTTCGGACTCGCTTTCGCTACGGCTCCGCGTAGTGAATACGCTTAGCCTTGCCGTGAAGCCGCACTCGCCGGCCCATTATGCAAAAGGTACGCCGTCACCCTTGAACTAGTCATAGGGCTCCGACCGCTTGTAGGTGGTTGGTTTCAGGTACTTTTAACACGGCTCAACGCCGTACTTTTCACCGTTCACTCACGTTACTGGTTGACTATCGGTCATCGGGGAGTACTTAGCCTTGGGTGGTGGTCCACCCGGATTCGCACGGAGTTCCACGAGATCCGTGCTACTCTGGAACGCGCTAGGCCTTCGGTGTTGTCGCATACGGGGCTTGCACCCTCTTTGGCCGGCCTTTCAATGCCGTTTTGCTAACACGTTAGGTCCATGTCGCACGCCCGCAACCCCAGGCCGAAGCCTGGTTTGGGCTGGTCCGCTTTCGCTCGCCGCTACTTACGGAGTCGTTGTTACTTTCTTTTCCTACAGTTACTTAGATGTTTCAATTCACTGCGTTCGCTCTTGACGTCTATGCGTTCAACGCCAAGTCATCCCGTAGGATGGGGTTTCCCCATTCGGACATCTCCGGATCAACGCTTGGTTGCCAGCTTCCCGGAGCTTTTCGCAGGCTCCAACGTCCTTCATCGCCTCCCGATGCCAAGGCATCCACCAAACACCCTTACTAGCTTGACCACATCGATCGGGCATCGCCGACTTGCGTCGGGCTCAGCCTAACCGTGTGTCCTTTCGCCGAAAAGGTCTCGACGGCACGCCGGGCCAATCCCGGCCGTGCCTCGGTATCTACACTTCTATCGGTTTACAGAACCTATTCTTCACTTGTCAAAGAGCAGCCCATCAACATCGTCTCGGCGTCGCTTTCGCGGTCGCGTTGGCCGTTGTTGCTGGGGGCGGACACTGTAGGCAAGCGCCTGAAGGCGTCAAACGCCTGGGGTGATTTTTTCTCTCCGGCGGCTCGAAAAGCTGTTGGCGAGCCCGCCAAGGGCGTTCAGCGGCACGTCAGAACTGGCTCAGGAAGCGCTGGTCGTTTTCGACGAACTGGCGAATGTTGCTCACGCCGTACTTCCGCATGGCGATCCGCTCGATGCCGAAGCCGAAGGCCCAGCCGCTGAACTTCTGGGGGTCGATGCCGCAGGTGGTCAGGACATTCGGGTGGACCATGCCGCAGCCGCCGAGCTCGATCCACTGCTGGCGGTCGGGGAAATAGACGTCGACCTCGGCGGACGGCTCGGTGAAGGGGAAGAAGCTGGCGCGGAACCGCACCCGGGTTCCCTGGCCGAAGTAGCCGCGGACGAACTGGAGAACCGTGCCCTTGAGGTCGGCCATCGTGATGCCCTCGCCCACGACCAGGGCCTCGAGCTGGTGGAACATGCTCAAATGGGTGTCGTCGTGGGTGTCGGGCCGGTAGACGCGGCCGGGGATGACGACGCGGATGGGCGGCTTCCTCTCCTTCATCACGCGGACCTGCACGGTGCTGGTTTGCGTGCGCAACAGCCGCTGGTGACCGGGTTTAGGTTCGTCCGTCGGATCGTCCAGATAAAAGTTGTCGAGTGGATCGCGGGCCGGGTGGCGGTCGGGGATGTTGAGGGCGACGAAGTTGTGAAACTCATCCTCGACCTCCGGCCCGGCGGCGACGTCAAACCCCATCCGACCAAAAAGCTCGACCAGCTCGTCGGCAGTGCGCAGCAGGACGTGCAGGTGGCCGACGTCGGGCGGGGTGCCGGGCTCGGTAACGTCGATAGCCTCGCTGGAGTGGCCGGCGGACAGCGCCTGCTGCTTTTCCTCGAAGCCGGTGGCCAGCTCCTGGCGTAGCGCGTTGACTTCCTGACCGACCTGTTTTTTCTGCTCGGGCCTGGCCTGGCCGATGAGCTTGGTGAGGCCGCGGACCCGGCCTTTGGTGCCGAGGAAGGCGATGCGGAAGGCTTCCAGAGCCTCGGCGGAGTCGGCGGCGGCGAGTTGGGCGCGGCCGGCTTGGGCGGCGTCGGCGATTTCGGCCAAGGGGTCGGCGGACATGGTGGGTGCAACTGGGCGGTTCGGGACAGGTGAGGCCGAAGACGCACGAGCGTGCAACGGCGGTGGGCATCAGTATCATGGCCCTGCTGCCGCCGGGCAACCGGAGTCACTTGTTTGAGCCGAGGGAGGTTGTCATGGCGTGGGATCCATCGAAGTTGCCGGGCATGAACCGCGGGGATGCGTCGCCAATACCGGGCGACGTGCCACCACCGCGGGCATCTTCGCAAGTGCCTCCTGTGGCCGGAGTTGCGTCGGTTTCGCGGGGGCCGGAGTCGTTCCTGTTCGGCGTGTTTGACCTCTGCTTGGGGCTGGTGTTTTTGCTGTTCGGGCTGACGTTCGTGCGGTGGCTGGTGGTGACGGCGACCGGCGGGACGTTTGACACGGCGGTGACGTGGAACTCGACGGATCCGGCTGACCCGCCGCCGGGGACGCCGGTGGATTACTTCGACCTCGCCGGCTTCACGGCGTGGACGCAGATGGGGTTTTTCCTGCTCGGGCTGTTTTTGATCCTGCACGGCGTCGGCTGCCTGCTGGCGTCGGGCGGGAAGAGGATCGGCGAGCTGCTGGCGACGCTGGCGGCGATCCTCGTTGGCGTGGCGGCGGCGTTCAACCTGGTGATCGTCGGCGTGCTGATGAGCAACAACTACGCCCTGCCGATGATGTCGCTGATCGCGGCGATCGTCGGCATCCTCGTCGTCGCGACGTGGTGGGCGCAGACGCGAGCGAATTGGTGACGCCTCACCCGATTCGCCGCGTTGGCGAAACACGGGCGACGTGGCATGATGCGCGGCACGATGCCCGCCAACGCCACCGATCGCGAGCAGCTTTACGAGATCACCTGCCCCCACTGTGCGCGGGCGTATCACCTGTCGCCGCAACGGGTTGAGAAGTACGCCGGGACTTTGACCAGGTGCAAGAGCTGCGCAGAGCCGTTCCACATGCCGCGGCTGCCGGACGGGGCGACGCCGG
>CAYMAS010000096.1:0-4221 GCA_964388485.1 uncultured Tepidisphaerales bacterium
GTCGGCGGCCCCATCGCCCACGTCCGCGACGGCGACACCATCTCCATCGACGCCGGCGCCGGCACGATCGAGTTGGAAGTCGACGAAGACGAACTCGTCCGCCGCCGCGCCACCTGGACACCACGCGTGACGGGTTACGACACCGGCGCGATCGCCAAGTACGCGGCGTTGGTCGGCCCCGCCAGCGGCGGGGCGGTAACGTCGCAGCTTCAGCCGAACGTCTGATCAAACTCCGCGTGCGTTCCGATCCACGCCCACTCGATCGTGTCGCCGTCGCGTTCGCCAACCGCGCGAAGGTCGAGCGTCACGCGGACGGACCAGACGTGGTCGTACCCCTGCAGCTTCTTAAAGTGCAACGAGGGGTGGCTCGGGTCCGCCTCGAACTGCCGATACGCCGCGTCGGTCGCCCGCTTCGCCCGGTCCGTCAGCCGGTCGTACATCCGCCAGAAGCTCGGCCGGGTCCGCGAGGTCACGGCTTCAACTTGTCGAGGTCCATCGGCTCCGACCCTTCCGCCGCCGACGCCTTTAGAAACGCCTCCAACTTCGGCCGCGGATGGGGGTCGGCGATGATCCGCTCCCACGCCGCATCGCCGTCCTCCTCCGCGGCTTCCCGCGACAGCAGGAAGCGCGCGAAGTCCGCCACCGCCGCCCGCTTCTGGGGCGACAGCCGCTCGGCCACGGCCACAAGTTCATCCGTCTCGACGCTCATGCGTCACATTCTACCGCAACTCGCCGACCCGCCACCTGGATGCCGCGCGTCACCGGCTACGACACCGGTGCCAGCGCTAAGTACGCCAGCCTCGTCGGCCCCGCCAGCGGGGGGCGGTGACGGGCCGGCCGTCCGCCTGACCCGAATCGCATCAGCGGTGACACGTACCGCATGGCGATGGTCAGCGAAGGCACGTGGGAGGAGGTTCGAGCCGGCTAGAGCGGATCAACTTCATCCGTAGCGTCTGGTGCCTCTACACGAAGTGTAGTGCCGGCGTGTCCTTGCTAGACGGCACTACACTTCGTGTAGTGGCACCCCAAGCGCCCGCTACGATTCATGTTGAGCCGCTTTAGAACGAGCTTCGCCGCCGTCGCCTGCGCGTCACGGTCCTGCCGGAGACGGATGCCGGGGGCAACGTCGAACAGAACCTCGAGACGATCCTCGACGCCGTCGCCGATCTCGACGCCACGCCTCACCCGCCCCGCTCGACAAGCACCACGACAACCGCCGTCCGCTGGATGACGAGGACGCCGCGTGCCCACGGATGCCGGCCGGCTCGTGGCGATCGTCAACCGCCGCGACCCCGATCATCGTCGCTGCGTCCGCACCGTCTCGTCGTTTCACGGCCCGATGCGGACGCCGTGGCCGTGCTTCACCGAAGCGACGTCCCTCGCCAGCCGAGACTCCGGCGTCCGCGGCCAGCCCGCCCTCCGGCAACTCGTCCAGGCCGGCCACGTCGGCCTTCGAGGGTTCCAGCTAGGGGTCTGATCTGCTCTGTCCGGATGCTCCCACCAATGCTTGCTTTCCCCCTCGCGACCCCTGCCTCTCGCAGGCAGATCAAGCTCATCCGTGGGCTGGACCTGGAGGGTCCGGACAGAGCAGGTCTGATCCCTTATCGGTCCTCCGCCGTGTCGTCGAAACCGCCGTTGTTGCAGGCACTGCAGGCATGACGTACAACACCCGCATGGATTTCTCTGGGTGGCCGCAGCGTAAGGTGTCCGTGATATCGCTTAAGTTGGACCCAGCAAATCCACGACTTGCGGGTTCTATTGGGACTCCGACGCAGCGAGAGCTGATCGAGGATCTTTTTGAACACGAGGCAGTCGCCGACCTTGCACGAGATATTGCTCGTAGCGGGTACTATCCAACCGAGACGTTGCTCGCCTACAAGGACGGCGGGAAGACGATCGTTGCCGAGGGCAACCGGCGGCTAGCGGCCCTGAAGGTGCTGCACAATCCAGAGCTTGCGCCCACAAAACTCGTCAAACGGATAAAGACCTATGCCGCTAAAGCGGTTGCGTTACCCACATCCGTTCTTGTTGCGATAGCTCCCAGTCGTGATGCGACATTGCCGATCGTGGTCGCGCGGCACAAAGGGGAGTCCATCAGGGGCTGGTCTCCCATCATGCAGGCTGGTCTCGTGGCACGGGAGCTTGATGCTGGATCATCCGTTGAAGACATCGCGCTCTCCACAGGACTTGAGAAGGGTGAGGTTGCGAGATCATTCCGAGACGCCCGCTTGTATGATGTCATCAGGTCGCTCGATCTGAAAGCTCACGTTGCGACATTCGTGAGCAATCCTCGAACATTTCCGTACACGAATGTTCGGCGACTCATCGAGTTTTCGGCGATAGCCGATGTGCTCAAGTTTAAGCAGGACCCTAAGAAAGGGTTCGTAACGGAACTACCCGCCGACGATTTTAAGAAGTGCCTCCAGCAAATAGTGAATGACATAGCAGAGGGCGACGTCAACTCTCGCTCGCACAATACGAAAGAGGAGGCAAAGGAATATGCGGAGAGGCTGAGAAAGCTGATTGAACCGACGAAGCGAGGCCGTGGTCGCCCGAAGAAGACCGAAGCGAACGCGATGATTGATCCGGCGAAGGCTACGTCGACGGCTACTCGACGAAAGCCTGCAACGCGAGCCCCGCGGCAGCCAACGGGGGTCGTACCAAGAAGCTTTACAGTTGCAGAGACGAACGATCGGATCGAAGCGATCGTGAGAGAACTAAAGAGGTTGAAGCCGTTGGATTATCCCAATGCAGTCAGCGTCCTGCTCCGTTCGCTCCTCGACATGAGTGTCGCCAGTTACCTCAGCAATCACAACCTGATGCAAGAAGTGAAGGAACATTATGGCAAGAAAGATGATGGCAAGAAGAAGGCTAGCTGGCAGCCGTCGCTGAATCAGTGCCTGCAGTGGATACTGAATCACGATGCAGACAATAAAGTTCCACTTCAAGCCGATGCACGGAAGGCGCTTCAGAAGTTCATTACGGACTCAAAGCATTCTCTCACCTTGGATTCTCTCAACTGGTTCACGCACAATCGATATACGCCGCCAACAGAGGAGCAGTTAAGAAGCTTCTGGCAAATGCTCTATCCAATCTTCGAACTGACGATCGGGCCGGATATGGAGTCGAAATAAGATGCCTCATATCAGCCCTCTACGATACCCAGGCGGTAAAGCAAAGCTGGCACCGTTGCTGCAGGCAATAATAGAAGCTAATGATCTTGACGGATGCTCTTTTGCTGAACCGTTTGCTGGGGGAGGTGGTGCCGCACTACAGCTCATGATATCGGAAGTGGTTGATCGCATACATCTGAACGATGCCGACAAGAACATCTACTGCTTCTGGTGGGCAGTTCTCAATAGGACTGCCGAGCTTATGCAGAATATAATGGATGCCCCATGTGATCTAGAGACATGGAAACATTGCTCTGCTATCTTAAATTCTCCTAAGCGTACGACATCGCAAGTCGAGCGGGCATTTGCGGCATTCTTCCTAAACCGTTGCAACCGATCGGGAATCATCTTTGGCGGAGGACCAATTGGTGGATACGATCAGGATAGCCAATGGAAGATTGACGCGCGATACAACCGGGAAGAACTTATCAAGCGGATTCGCAAATTGCATCTTTACCGAGACCGAATTGAAGCTTCAAGATTAGACGCGATCGCTTTTCTCCGGCAGTGGAGTGAACGCGAAGAGACGGGGAACGGCATGCTCGCTTTTATCGATCCTCCATACTACGAAAAGGGACAACGTCTTTACCTAAACTCGCTCGACCACGAATATCATTTAGCTCTGCGAGATCATCTCGCCAGCGAGCCGGGTTACAGATGGGTGTTGACCTACGATGATGTACCGGAGATTCGAGAACTTTACAAAGACTTTAGTCCTGTTCCACTCAAGGTAAGTTATTCTGCGTATCGTCGCCGAGTCGGGAGCGAGATTGTCGTTGTTGATCCGCGACTTAAGTCTGCCTCAAGCAGCATCTTGAGCTGCTACAACTAGCTCGTCGAGTCAGTGGCTGATAATGGGTCAGACTATTAGCTCGACGCTGTTCTCCCCGAAGTTCTGGTCCAGCGTCACCTTGACGTTGTGCGAGGCGTGCTAGTCGTAGTGGTAGTAGAAGCTGCCGGTGTCCTTCAGGACGCGGGCGAGCTCGACGCAGCGGGGCCGCATGTAGTCGATGTACGCCTGCGTGCTGGCGTGGCGGTCCTCGAAGCT
>CAYMAS010000097.1:0-4125 GCA_964388485.1 uncultured Tepidisphaerales bacterium
CCGGCGAGCAGCTCGTAGAGGATCACGCCCAGCGAGTAGACGTCGGCCCGCGTGTCGGCGTCGTGCTCGATGCGGGTCTGCTCCGGGGCCATGTAGCCGGGCGTGCCGATCATCAGGCCGTGGTGCGTGTGGAGCGTCAGGTCGGTGAGTCTCTCGCCGACGGCCTTGGCGATGCCGAAGTCGATCACCTTCGGCACCGGGCGACCGTCGACTTCGGCCACGAGCACGTTGCCCGGCTTGAGGTCGCGGTGGATGACGCCCTTCTGGTGCGCGTGCTGGACGGCGTCGCAGACATGAGCAAACAATTTCAGCCGGGCGGCGAGATCGAGCCGCTTGTCGCGGCAGTAGCGCGTAATCGGCCTGCCGTCGACGAACTCCATGGCGAACCACGGCCGCCCCCGCTCGGTGACGCCGGCGTCGTAGACGCGGGCGATGCCGGGGTGCTCCATGCGGGCCAGCGCCTGCCGCTCGGCCTCGAACCGCGCGACGACGGCCTTCGAGTCCATGCCGAGGCGGATGACCTTCAGCGCGACGCGTCGCTTGAGCGGCTCGGACTGCTCAGCCTTGTAGACGACGCCCATGCCGCCCTCGCCGAGGAGGCTTGTGACGCGGTACGGGCCGATCTGCTCGACGGCCTCCTCCCGCCACCCGAAGTTGGGCTCGGTGTCCATGAGCGGCACGTCTTCCGCGTCGGCATCGAGCAGCGACCGCAGCTCCGCCAGCATCTCGGCGTCGCCTTCGCAAGCCCGCTCAACGAAGGCATCGCGCTCCTCCCGCGGCACCTCGCTCGCCTCGGCAAAGAGCTTTGCCAGCCGGTCATGTCGTTGCTGATCGGTCATGTCGTCCCTGTCAACGTGAAGTTGCCTCGCCTCGGACAAACTTTGGCCCTCTCGGCCGCGGATTGCGTGGACGCGTGTAGCCGGGGCCGACTTCCTTCCGCGGAACCTCCTCTGCGGCGGCCCAGGCTTCACCCTTTCAGGAGAGACCATGCTTCTCAAGCACCAGAATCTACGCACCGCACTTGCCGCTGCCGGCGTTGCGACGATCGTCATCACCACGACCGCCTCGACCAGCTCCGCAGGACTGATCGTGCTGACGGTCGACGTCACCGATCCATCGGCCGTCGTCATCGAGTCGACCGGGGCCACCTCCCTCATCAACAACGACTCGACCGACGACCTCGAAGGCGTCTCGCTCGTTGACCTCTTCACCTCCGACTACGAGCCGGTCTTCGATGCGCCCTCGGACACGTTCGGCGGCACGCTTGCGGCCCGCAACGGCAGCGCGTTCGAGGACCTCGAGAACCCGAAGAGGGGTTCATCTTTCTTCGCCCCCTTCGACCTGCGCAGCCTGAACCTGTACCACTTTGATGACCCGGATCGCACGCAGAAGTTCCGCACGGACGAAGCGGCTTTTTCCGGAACGGCGACGATCGATCTAAGCGGGGCCCAGTTCGACATCGGCATGATCGGCGACGTCATCGCAGGCGACAACTCTAAGAAGAGCAGCCGCATTGTCGGCCACTACGAGATCATCACCACGCCGATCCCCGAGCCCGTTGCATTGCTCGGCGGCACGTCGCTGTGCGGCCTGATCGCGCTGCGTCGCAGACGTGGCGAGGCTACTTCGACAGTTCCCGCTTGAGCCACGCGCGGGCGAACGACCAGTCGTTCTTCACCGTGGATGCCGAGACGCCCAGCGCTTCGGCACTCGCGGCGACATCGAGCCCGCCGTAGAGCCGCAAATCCGCGACGCGGGCTTGGCGTTCGCTCAGCGACGCGAGCCTTGTCAGTGCATCATCGAGATCGATCGGGTCCACGCCGCCCTCGCGCATGCCCGTGACGGCGGCGTCGAGCGTGACGCGTTGACGGTCTTGGTCGCCGCCACGTTTGTCGGCGTTCTTGCCGCGGGCGTGGCTAACGAGCACCTGCCGCATCGCCATCGCTGCGACGGCACAAAAGTGATTGCGGTCGCGGAACCGTCCGTCGTTGCCTCCGGCCAATTTGAGATACGCCTCATGAACCAGCGCCGTCGGTTGAAGCGTGTGGTCGGCATCTTGTCGACGCATGTAGTTGCCCGCGAGACGGCGAAGCTCGCCGTAAACCTCGCTAAGCACTACGGGTTGCGCCTGATCGACAGGAGGTGCCGGTGTTCGTTGAAGCTCGTGGACCAGGTCGTTCAAAGATCTTCCTCGCAGGAACTGCTCGTCGTCAACATACCTAGCCGTTGATCCGCATGTCGGCTCATGGCGAACTTGTGGTCTTGTTCAAGGCAAGAGCGTGAGCCGGAGTCCAGGACCATGCGAGGTTTCGACAAGTGCCCGCAAATTTCGATTGGCTTCTCGTGCGGCGTCGGCTGGGGCCGACAGAGAAGGCCACGCAAGTCTGACCGTTTCGACTCCCGATGGCGTTGACCGAGTTGAGCGACCCGTTTCAGGCCGCGTGCAACCTCCAGCCCATCATCATGACCTTCTCCAGACCCATCACGATCATCGCGTTCGGCATCGCCTTCGGCGTCGCCAACTCAGCCATCGCCGGCACGATCGACTTCGCCTTCGAAGTCCAACGCCTCGACAAGCCTTCCGGTGCCGATCGCTTCGTCGGCACGTCCGAGTATGGCAACGCAGTCAGCAGCAGCGGACACGTGGCCGGTTATGCCGACTTTCGCTCCGGCTGGCGGACGCGGTATCGCGGCGTGCGGTGGAATGATGCCGGCAATGCCACGCGACTCGGGCTGCCCGCGGGTGCCAGCGATAGCAACAACACCATCGTCTTCACCCACGGCGTCAACGCTTCGGGCCAGGTCGTCGGATCCGTTCGAGGATCCAGCGGTCCCGAACTCGCCGTCCGCTGGGATGCCGACGGCAACGTTGTCCGCCTGCAGAACAACGCCCCCGGCACGTCGGTGGACAGGTCGGCCGTCGCCTACGGCATCACGGGCGACGGCACGGCCGTCGGAGCGGCTTCCTTCGGAGGCTCGCTACGAGCCGTTCGCTGGAATTCCAACGGCAACCAGACACGCCTCGACGATCCCGCAGCCAGCCTGCTCCAAAGCAGAGCCTTTGCCACCAGTGACGCCGGTTGGGTCGCGGGCGACATTATTCTGGCCAACGGCGACTTTCGCGCCGCCCGCTGGGACGCTAACGGCACCGGCACGGTCCTGAGCGGTTCGAGCAACGATACCGCCATCGCCATCGCCAACGATGGCACTGCCGTCGGGTCGATCGGCTTGCAGGCCGCCCGCTGGAATTCGAGTGGCAACACCCAATTGCTGGAAACCCTTTCCGGTGTTTCGACGTTCAAAGTCGAGGCCACGGGCGTCGTCGATGGCGGCTTGGCCGTCGGGTACGTCAACAGTGGTGTCTTCGACGAAGCGGCCATCCTTTGGGATGAAGATGGCGATGCTCATCGGCTCGATGGCCTGCTGACTCAAGAATTTGCCGGCTATGAATTTTGGACCGCCTTCGGGCTTGCTACCGACGGCAATGTGCTTCGCACGGTGGTCGAGGGCCAGGATGCGGACGGCAACGAAGGGCTCTTCCTCCTGTCCGCAGCCGTAACGCCGATCCCAAGTCCCGCCGCCGCCGGTGGCGGCCTTGCGTTGCTGGCTGTCACCGCCTTGCGGCGTCGCACGTCCGCCGTCTCGACATCTCGCTCCGCCGGATAAATCGGTCACGCGGGCGACGACGGAGGGTCCAGGAGGTCGAGGCGAACCTGTTCGTCGTCGTTGTACGAAAAGCCCCCGCCGCGATAGATCGCGGCGGGGGCTTGAGGTTGTGGAGGGTGGCCTAGTGATTCAGACGGCGGTGGTGCCGCTGAGGTCGTGGTAGGCCCGCATGCCGTGCTCGCCGAGGTCGAGGCCTTCGACTTCCTCCGCCTCACTGACACGGATGCCGCCGAGGAGCTTGAGGATAAAGAAGATCACGAAGGCGATCAGGAAGGCGGTGACGCTGACGGCGACCGTGCCGATGAGCTGCGCCACGAAGTTGCCGCTGCCGAAGATGCCGACGGCCAGCGTACCCCAGACGCCACAGACGCCGTGGACGCTGATGGCGCCGACAGGGTCGTCGATGCCGATCTTGTCGAAGCCGTAGACGCTGAAGACGACGATGACGCCCGCGATGCC
>CAYMAS010000098.1:0-4107 GCA_964388485.1 uncultured Tepidisphaerales bacterium
TGCGGGCGACATGCCCGAGTCACAGATGCTAGCCGACCATGCGCAGCTGTAGTACAAGTCACGCATCCGTGCGAGTTGTCGCGTCCGTGCGCTCATCACTTTCCCCGGGGGCGGTCCTGCGTGGGGTCCTGTTGGTCCTCGCGGGCGAAGAACGCGGTGGCCTGCTTGAGGATCTGCCGCTCGGTCTCGGCACGACGCAACTTCGTCTCCAACTCGCGGGTGCGTCGCCGCAGCACCGCCGGGTCGTCCTGGTCCTCCACCTGCGCCGTAGATGACGCCGGCGTCGTCGCAGGCCGCCGGCCCAGCACCCAGTTGGCCAGCGTCTTCTCGGAGACGCCCAGCTGCCGGGCCGCCGCGACGCGTGTGTAGCCCTGCTCGAGTACCAACGCCGAGGCCTGGTCCTTGAACTGTTGTGTGTAAATCCGCCGCCCGCGTCGGTCGGTCGGATGTTCGTGAGGGGGTGGGTTCATCGTGAAGCTCCTGGTCCGGCGGATCATCCCGCCGTCAGAGCCCCGCGCCCACGAAACGTGGGTAAGACCAACTGGAGGACGACGGGGTGGTCGGGCGGACGGTCTACCGCGAGGTGCCGCCGCGGGTGGAGTACGCCCTCACCGACCGCGGCCGCTCGCTGGGACCGCTGCTCGAAGCCATGTGCGACTGGGGCGGCCTTCAGCTGTCGTGGATTTGACAAGGTCGAGCCGGCATGCCGGCGTCAGTCGGTGATGTCCTGCTCGCCGCGGCCGCGGGTGGACGGCTTGCGGGTCCGCTTCGGCGTTGGGCGCCCGCCCCGCTCGACCTCCGCCGGCTGCTTGTGCAGCACGGCCTGACGTGCCGGCTCGTCGCGGGTGGCGGACCGTTCGCGGTCGAGCACACGCTCCCGCGGCACGAGCGCGGCGGCGATGGCCTCGGTCAGCAGCTTCGCGTCCCGCGGGTTGGCGTTAATGCGATGGCTGCCCTCGTTCCACTTGCTGCGGTCGAGTTTCGACTGGTCGAGGTGAAGTCCGGCCTCGCTGGCAAGGTGCTCGACCCGCTGGCGCATCGCCCGGCCATTACCATCGCGGAACGGGTGAACGTAGTTGAGCGCACCAACATGGGCAGCGGCGACACTGGCGACGAGCCTTGTGTTCCGCTGCTCCGGCTCCTTCTTCGCCTCGGCCTTTAGGTGTGGCAGCGCCGGCTTGAGTTGGTCGAAGGCCGTGTGCAGACCTTGGTCGACAAAGCGGACTGCGATGTAGTCGCTGCGCCGTGACGTGCCGTCCTCCCGCTGGTCCTGGCGGTGCATGTTGACCGTGCGGGTTTTGCCAGCCCACTCGTAGACATCCTGGAACAGGTGGCGGTGCAGTTCCTTGTAACCGGCGACGGTGTGCGCAAAGGGACCGGCCGCTCTGGTTTCGAGTTGCACCGCCCGCGCCGCGACACGTCGCCGTTCAACCTGCGCGAGTTCCGCGGCGTCGGTCACACCGAGCTTGTTCTTCAACACGCCGCTCGGTTGCAGGTACGCCTGCCACGCGGCAGAGTGTGCGGATTCTGGCGAGTCGCGTGGCGGACCCGTCGCCGATGATGTCAGGGCGGACGAGGTAGAGGCGGGGGCATCAGCCATGTTTCGCCCCCTCACGTTGCTCGCGGTTGATGCGGCAGCCACGGGCAAACGCGATGTCGAGACGTGCGCCCACCTCCTCCGGGACACGCTCCTCTAGCAGCATCCGGGTGAACGCCCAATCAGCGGCAGTGAACGGGTTGCCTTCAATGGCGTTGCTCGCCGCGGCCGACGGGTAGGCGACCACCTGCTCGGCGACTTGCTCGTCTGTCAGCGGCTCAAAGTCGAGCGTGCGAACTTCGCGACGTAGCCGCTCGGTCAGCGCAGCGTCGTCAGGCAAGACGTGGCCGATGTTGCCCGGCACGTCGAGCGCGGCGGCAGGCTTCGCCGGGACCGGCAGGCGATGCCGCGGCGGCGGCGAGCCATCGAGTAGGTCGGTGATGCGGTTGCTCATGGGTGTTTCCGGTTGGGGTACAGAACTGTCCTGTGGCGATGAAGCCGTGTGAAGCCCACCGGCGGCGGTCAGGCCACCGGTGGGTGAGTGGGGGTTATTGTTTACGCCGCTTGCTTCGATCGGGGAGCGTCCTTGGTGGTCGGCAGCTTGATCGGCTCGGCGTGTGACTCGTCGTCCTGGTTCGGCTGATGGGCTGATCGCAACGGGAGCGGCAGCCAGTCGAGCTTGCTTACCAGTGCCTCTGCCCGTCCGGCGGCAGCCTCCTTTTTGAGGCCGTCCACACCTGCTGCCTTGCTCAACGTCTTGCCGTGCGTGTGCGTGTAAGCCTCGTCCAACGCGGCGGCGATGCCAGCCTTGGTCAACCCACCGAAGAAGCTCGCAGCAGTTGGCTTCCACCACTTCGTCACGTCGCAGCCGACATGGCTCGCAACACGGCGGATGGTCTTGTCGCCCTTGCTACCGTGGAAGTCACCGACCGACTCGTTCACCGTGTCAAGGCTCGCGGCCGACAGCAGCGCCAACAAGCTCGTTTTCTCGACCGGCACGAGGCTAGCGACGAATGCCGGCAGTCCATCCGGCGTTCGGGGCAGCCGGGACCGCCACGCTTGTAGGGCGTCGTAGAACACCGTCTGTGCCTCGCTCGGCTGGTCCGTGTCGTGACTGCCGCGTGCCGGGTCGCTCTTGCCCGTGCCGGCGCAGAAGTCGTTTCGCCCCGCTCGCAAGTCGACCTCGAACGGCAGCGGGTCGTGGCCGGCGAACTGCACGCTGAAGAAGAACCGCTCGCATAGGTGGGCGATGAACAGGTCGGCCGACGCGGTCGGGTTCTCGATCATGCTGGCCCGCAACGCCTCCGTCCGCGCCTTGGTCAGTCTCCACACGAGCGTGCGGGGCATCTCGACACCCCCCGCGTCGCCTTCCTCATCGGCACCGGTGGAGGCATTGCCGTCCGCAGACGCCTGCACCTTCACGCCAGTCGTGCCGGCAGTTTCCTGCTGCTTCGCGCGCTTGACATCCGCTTCCTCTCGTTGCTTCTTGTCCCACGCCGGATCGACCAACCCCCGCCGCTGCACGACTTGGCCACTCTCGTCGATGCCAAGGTAAACGCCGCAACGCTGCTTTTGCTCGGGCGTCCACTGCTCTCGCCGGGTCTCCAAGTCCTCAAGCTCATGTTCCAACCGGTCCCATCGCTCGGCGGCGGCCCGACCTTCGGCGGTCGTGTCGTCCCACCCCTCGTCCTCCATCGCCGTCAGTTCCTGCTCGACCTCGGCCTGCCGCTTCGCTTCGCCCTCTGTCGGCTCGCGACGTTTCGGCTGCTCGCGGCGATAGCCGTACGAGTCGACGTCCTCCTGCAACTCGTGAACGACAAAAGCCCAGCGCTCTTCCTTTCTGACCTTTTCGGCCTGAGCATCGAGTTCGGCCGCTGCGAGCTTCCGCACGAGCGCCGCGTCTTCGGCAAAGCCCGCTTCGTCGCCATCTTTGCTGAACAGGTCTACGCGCACTGGTCCGCCCGCCTTCTCGTACGTGGCACGGCCCACTAATCGCAGCAGCGGGTCATCGAAGCTCATCGCCTGCTTGGTCAGCAGGCGACGGGCCAGGACCTCGCCGTTCCAGCCGCCCTTGCATTGACGCCAAACGTCGCGCTGCTTCTCGTGGCTGGTTGTCAGCGTCAGGGCTTGGGCCACGCCCGCTGTCATCGCGCCCTTGCGAAGCTGATCTAGCAGGTCCGGGGCAATGCGGCCGAGTGCCAGCCGCTGCTCGACGCGCCGCTTGTGAATGCCGAACCGGGTGGCGATGTCCGTGCTGCTCATGCCTTCGTCTGCAAGCTTGGCGAACGCGGCGTGTTCGTCGGCGGCGTTCATCGGCAGCCGCTCGACGTTCTCGGCGAGGCTGATCTCTGCCGCGTCCCGCTCCGTCCCCTGACGAATGACACACGGCACGCCTGCGTCCTTCGGTAGACGCCGATCCCCCGCGAGCTTCATGAGCGCCCGCAGCCGACGCCCGCCCGCGACGACCAAGTAGCGACCGGTCGGGTTCGGCGTGGCGTCCTTGTCCTTCCGATCCGGCCTCGTCTCCGGTCGCACCGCCAGCGGCTGAATGACACCGTGGGCCGCGATGC
>CAYMAS010000099.1:0-4053 GCA_964388485.1 uncultured Tepidisphaerales bacterium
TGTCGGGCTTTGCCTACGACATCCGGGCCGCCGAAGCCCGCGTGGTGCAGGCCGGGCTCTGGCAGAACCCCGAGCTTGATTTCGAGTTGGAGAACTTCGCCGGGAGCGACGAGCTGGACGGCGTGGACGGGGCCGAGGCGACGCTGAGCCTCAGCCAGACCTTCCCCCTGGGGGGTGACCTCCGACGCCGACAAGCGCTCGCGGAACTCGAAGGCCGCCTGGTCGGCTGGGACTACGAAGCCGCCCGGATCGCACTCTTGACCGAAGTCGCGCAGCGCTACGTCGATCTGCTGGCGGCCCAGAACCGAGCCGAGCTGGCCCAAGAGTCTCTGGCTCTGGCCGAGCGGGTAAGCAATTCGATCACCCGTCGCGTGGCCGCGGGGGACGCCCCGGCCGTCGAGCAGTCGCGGGCCGCCGTGCCGGTGGCGCTCGCCAAGATTGAGGGGCAACGGGCGACGCGGGAGCTGGAAACCGCCCGCGTCCGTTTGGCCCTGACCTGGGGCAGCCACGCACCGCGGTTTGAACGGGTCCAAGGCGACCTCGAACAAGTCGATCCGATCCCTTCGATCGAGGCGCTGACCGCCCTGGTCGGGCAGAACCCCGACGTGGCCCGGTACGCGGTCGAGATCGCCAGCCGTCAAGCCGAGGCCGAGCTGGCCCGTGCCGAAGCGGTGCCCGACCTCACCGCGGGCCTGGGCTTCCGGTGGTTTAACGAAAGCGACGACACCGCCCTGGTCGCGGGCGTCTCCATCCCGCTGCCGGTCTTCGATCGCGGCCAAGGCGACATCCTGGCCGCCCGGTTCGGCGTGGCGTCGGCCCGCAACCAACAGCGTGCGATCGAGCTGCGGCTCACTGCCGCCATGACGGCCGCGTACGCCCGGCTCGCCAACGCTCGCGCGGAAGTGCTCGCCCTGCGTAGCGACGCACTACCCCCCGCCGAGGCCGCCTACCGGGACATCCAACAGGCGTTCGACCGGGGCAACCTCGGGTTCCTCGACGTGCTCGACGCCGAGCGCACCCTCATCGACCTACGTCAACAACACCTCGAATCCCTGGCGGAATACCACGGGGCCGCCGCCGAGATCGAAGGTCTGATCGGCAGCCCGCTGCCGCCCTCCAACTCCTCCACCACACCACAGGAAACGCAGCAATGAAACTCTCGATCCCCTCCCCCCATTGGCTCGCCGGTCTGGCGGTCGTTGTCTTCTTCGTGGGCGCTTCGGTCGTCTCGGTCGGGGCCCAAGACAACCACGACGGTCACGATCACGCCGCCGAAACCGGACACGACGACCACGCCGGGCATGACCACGGCGACGAGCCGGACGCACACGCGGGCCACGACCACGAAGAAGCCGGACACGACGACGATCACGGAGAACACGACGGACACGATCACGGGGCCGAAGCCAAAGCGGACGATCACGCCGGGCACGACCACGGCGAAGAAGAAGAAGGCCTCACGGTCAGCCCGGCGATGATGAAAGACTTCGGCATCGTCGTTGCGCCCGTGGGGCCGGGCACGCTCGCCCAGACCACCCGCCTGCCGGGCGAAGTGGTGTTTAACGCGGACCGCGTGGCCCACGTCACGCCGAGCGTGGCGGGCGTGGTGCGTGAAGTGCGGTTTAGCGTCGGCGAGCGGGTCGAGGCGGGCGACGTGATGGCCATCCTCGGCAGCCGCGAGCTGGCCGCGGCGCGGAGTGAATACCTGGCCGCCCAAGCCCGGCTGGGGCTGGACCGCGAATCCTTGTCCCGCGACGAGCGGCTCCTCAACGACCGGATCGGCACCGAGCGTCAGGTCCTCGAAGCGCGTCAAGCGGTCCGCGAGGCCGAGATCGCTTTGAACCTGGCCGAGCAAAGCCTTTTTGCCCTGGGCCAAACGGACGAACAGGTCAAGGCCCTGGCCGCCGCCGAGAACACGGCGCTCGATCGCTTCGAGCTGCGGGCCCCGTTGGGCGGGGTCGTGATCGAACGGCACCTGACCCTCGGCGAGATTGTTTCCGATCAGCCCGACGAGGTTCCCTTCGTGGTGGCGGACCTGTCGAGCGTGTGGGTCGATCTCACGGTGCATCAACGCGATCTCGCGTCGGTGCAGAGCGGCCAAAAAGTCCGCATCGACTTCGGGCACGGCCTGCCCGACGCGACGGGCACCCTGGCGTTTGTCAGCCCGGCCGTGGACGAACAAACCCGCACGGCCAACGCCCGCGTGGTGCTGTCGAATCCTGACGGCGTGTGGCGTCCGGGCATCTTTGTGACCGGCCGGGTCGCTACGGCGTCGAGCCAAGCGGCGGTGGTGATACCGACCTCGGCGATCCAAGACATCGACGGCGAGGCGGCGGTCTTCGTGGAACACGACGGCGCTTTCGAGCCGCGGCCGGTGCGGATCGGTCAACGCACGGGCGACACCGCCGAGGTGCTGTCGGGCCTGGAAACCGGCGAGCGGGTGGTCGTGGAAAACGGCTTCGCCCTCAAGGCCGAGATGAACCGCGGGGCCCTGGAACACGCCGGGCACGCTCACTAAACCAACCACGCCGCGCTCAATGCCGCGGCAGCGAGGACTCCCATGATCGATCGAATTATTGACTACTCCCTCCACAACCGCCTGCTGATGGCGGTCCTGGCCGTGCTGGTGATGGCCGCCGGGTGGTGGAGCTACAACCGCCTGCCCGTGGACGCGTTCCCCGACGTGTCGCCCAACCTGGTGCAGGTCTTCACCGTGACCGAAGGGCTCGCACCCGAAGAGGTCGAGGCCTTCGTTACCTATCCGGTCGAAACCGCGATGCTTGGCCTGCCGGGCGTCGAGAAAATCCGCTCGATCTCCAACTTCGGCCTGTCGGTGGTGAACGTCTACTTCGAGGACGGGGTGGACATCTACTTCTCGCGTCGCCTGGTCAACGAGCGGCTGCAAGAAGCCCGTGAACAAATCCCCGAAGGCTTCGGTGAACCGGAGTTGGGCCCGATCTCGACGGGCATGGGCTTGGTGCTGTTCTACTTCCTGGAAGACACGTCGGGCACCTACTCGCTCGAAGAGCTGCGGACCACCCACGATTGGGTGGTCGCCCGCAACCTGGCCCGCGTGCCGGGGGTGACCGAGGTCCTGGGCATCGGCGGGTTCGAGAAGCAGTACCACGTCGTGATCGATCCCGACGCGCTGTTGCGTTACGACCTGACGATCGACGACGTGATCGAGCGGGTCGAGGCGAACAACCTCAACGTCGGGGCGCAGTTCATTGAAGAAAACAACGAGGAGCTGGTGGTGCGTTCGGTCGGGCTGGCCGAGGACATGGCCGACCTAGAACGGATTGTGGTCAAGACCGACGACGGCCGACCGGTCCACCTGGACGACGTGGCCGAGCTGAAGATCGGCGGTGCGGTGCGGCGTGGGGCCCAGACCCGCAACGGCGAGGGCGAGGTCGTCGCCGGGATGGTCGTGAAGCTCTACGGGACCAACGCATCCACGGTGATCGAGCGGGTCGAAGAAAAGATCGCCGAGATCAACGACATCCTTCCCGACGAGCTGCGGCTCGTGCCCTACTACCAGCAAAAGGACATCGTGGAGGGATCGGTGGCCACGGTCACCAACGCCCTGGTGACCGGCATCGTGCTGGTCGTGCTCGTGCTGCTGGTGTTCATGGGCGGCTTCCGCCCGAGCGTGGTGGTCGCGTTGGCGATCCCCTTCTCGGTGTTGTTCGCGTTCATCGCCATGTACTGGTTCAAGCTGTCGGCCAACCTGATGTCGCTCGGCGGTCTGGCGATCGCCATCGGCATGATGGTGGACGGCACGATCGTCATGGTCGAAAATATCGACCGGCTGCTGCGGGAGTCCGACCCCGACGAACCCAAGCGGCGGATCGTCGCCCGTGCCTGCCGCGAGGTGGGGCGTCCGATCGTCTTCGCGATCGCCATCATCATCCTGGTCTTCCTGCCGCTGTTCACGCTGCAAGGCGTCGAGGGCAAGACGTTCCGGCCGCTCGCGTACACGGTGGCGTTGGCGATGCTGGGTTCGCTGATCTACGCGCTGCTGCTGGCCCCGATGCTCGGCGGCCTGCTGATGCG
>CAYMAS010000100.1:0-3893 GCA_964388485.1 uncultured Tepidisphaerales bacterium
CTCGACGCCCGCCAAGGCCGCCGCCGCACGGGCGAACGGCGCCAAGGGCGGGCGGCCGCGGAAGCGAACTGGATGAGGGCGACGGCGAGGACCTCTCGGCCGGCTCTCTGGCGCCGAGCAGCCTCTCGTCGGCGGCGACCAGGATGGCGAGGCCACGGCGGAAGGCGAATGGAAGAGCGTAGTGACGCGAATGGAAAAACCGCTGACGCAAGGTCGAACACAAGTTGTTCGTAATCAGCATGTTGACGCTGCGGTCCCAGCCACATTCGGACGGGGCACAGCCGCATCTCCTTCTCTCGCCCTCTGGCGCCGAGTGGTCCTTCGCCTGATGCACGTGCGCGTCACCTATGGCGAAGCGGCCGAGCAGATAGCTGCCGGTCCCTGCATCGTCGCCTGCAACCACCTGTCGATGCTCGACGGGGTGATCGTCAGCCTGGCCTCGCCCCGCCCGCTTTTCTTCGCCGTCAACATCTTTCACGCGCGCGAGCATCCACTGACCAGCCGCCTCCTCGCCTGGATGGAGAGGCGCGGGCTCGGCACGGTGGTGCCGCTCGACAGCGGCTCCGTGTTCGGCTTGCGACGCCTCCGCGTTGCCTTGGATGATGGTCACGCCGTCTGCATCTTCCCCGAAGGCAAGATCGCAGATGCAGGACCATTGCCTGAACGACCCGGCCTCGCGTGGCTACAGGCGCGCAGTGGGTGCCCCGTCGTGCGAGTCAGGATTGAGGGTGCCGAGCACAGCCGCTTGTTCGCCGGCAAGGGCGACCAGCTCTGGCCCAAAATCCGCTTGGTGCTCTGAACAGCGGAGTGAACTTTGTCGAGACGGAGAGAAGGGCTGCCTCCTAAGGCAGCCCTTCTCTTCTTCGTCTAGTGAAGGATGGCGGCTATATCAGGAGGAGACCGGCGCGAGCACCCGTTCTGTAGAATACCGGTGTCCAGAATGCTTTCCTACGTAGCCTTCATAGAGATATTGTTTCTCCCAGAAGATCGGCTCGTAATTGAGAGTGCCATTTACTTGAAAGCAGAAGTAAGGTGGTAACTTTAGATTACCAAATGCTTTGCTGTGGAACGAAGCGTGCGCTCTTTCCCACTCTCGATCCATTTTCTCATCAAGAACACTATCCCTTGTGCCCAACGGAAAACCTGCATTCCTCATGAGCGGTCGCAGAATGCTACGTATCCGATATACTTCATCCTCAAGGATTCTCTCAACCAGATCGGGTATTTTCCAAGTAACAGCATTAATTTCAGCTTGTGTTATCGCAGGGCTATAGTTCGTCAGCATGTCTTCGAGAAGACTCTCAAAACGAGCCATCGCGGCCTCGAAGGCCGCCCACTCTGCTGCACGTGAGGCTTCACGGTGGGCTGCGCGAGCCCGCGCTGTCTCGCGTTGACGCATCACTTCTGCTCGCGTCAAGTTCAAGCCGCGGCGGACCAAGCCGCTCAGCGTGGCAGCGGCGTTTCTGATGCCTTGTATCTGCTCCGCCATGTCGCAGACCCTTTCTCAAAATCAGAAATGGGCAGACATCTTTCTTAGATCAAGCTGAAGCTGATCTCGTTACTCATTGACCATCTTTACTGGGCAGTTGCCGGGCTTTCCGCTCAACTGCGAGCGCCTGCGTTCTCATGGTCCCCGGCAACTGACCAGCGCTCCGTGCGCCTGCATAGCTCAGGCCGCCGGCGAGCACTGTCCTGTCGGCGATGCTGGAGGGCTGGGTGTAGCGGTTGGCGGCCGCGCCGATCATGTTCATGGCGAAGTCGCCGAACTCCGCGATGATCTGGGAGCCGTAGAGCACCGTGAGGAACGCGATCAACACATAGACGCCGAGGAAGAAGGTCATCGTTATCAGTCCGGCGGCGCCCTCCACCGCCGTCGCCGCGATGCCCGCGACCCCCGGCACGTCGCCGAGGGAGCCCGCCGCGTCGGCGCCGGACACCGAGTCGAAGAACATCAGCCTCCCGAACAGCTCGTGCAGGAAGCTGAGGCTGACCGCGATGACCATCATCGCCAGCATCAGTCCGACGATCATGAAGAACGGACGCATGGCGACCGCGAACACGGAGAGCAGCACGCGGGAGAAGTTGCCGATCAGCGTCGGCTCGCGGGCCGGCGTGAAGAGCTGCAACACCGCCAGAGGAATGGCGAACATTGTCTCCAGGATCTGGAGGAGCCAGGACATCACCGTCGTGTAGAAGTAGATCAGGGGCACCAGGGGAAGCACGATCTTCATGATGAGCCCGACGATCAGAAGCGTTGTGCCGAGCGACACGGCCGCCCCCGAGATGGTGCCGGCGATCTCCCCCGTGCCGAAGATCACGTCGGCGGCCCTGCCGATGCCGCTCCGGTTGGCCGTCCCGACCGCAAGGCCGGCTCCGATCCCGATCCCTCCGGCGAGGGTCAGGGCTTGCCCCTGCCTCTGCACCTGGACCATGGGATCGACGAAGCCGAAGTTGCCGCTCTCCACGTTGGTGGCCACCGGGCTGAACACGTCGAGGATGCCACGATACATGCCGTTCACGGCGGCGGAGGTCAGGCCACCGCCCGACACGTCCCCCATCGCGACGCGGACGTCCGACGGCGCATCGGGGAGCGGAAGATTGACCACGTAGGACGCCATCTCGTCCCACGTGTCCTGATCCCCATCGGCCTTGGCGAGCATGTCACCGATGGTGCTGTCGCTGCGTCGAAGCCGATATCCGGTGCCGCGCAGGAAGTCCGCGACGCGGTTGTCTCGAACGGATCGCATCTCCAGCGTCGTTCCCGGCAGCTCGATGGCCGAGACCGTCGAGGCCACCCCACGCTGCCAGACAGGCGCGAGCATCCAGCCTTCCACCGTCACCATGTTGCTCAAGGCGGCATGGGCGTCCGCGACGATGGCCGAGTCGATGTTGGTCGCCACCGCCGGTCCGCTGAAGTAGCCCGCCACCGCGTCGTAGATGGCGCTCCGCGACGGCGCCAGGAGCGTTTCGGAATCGCGCTCGCCGTCATAGATGAGCTGCGCCACCGCCCTCGCGTCCTCGGACAGCTCGGGCATCACGTTCTCGGCCAAGTGCGCGAACTGCTGCTGCGCCCGGCTCGCCAGCAGACCGACTTCGAGGTCGCCGCCGTCGCCCTCGCGCGCCGAGTAGCTGTCCCCGAGAGACACCATCCCGCAGTAGTTGTCGCGGCCGCTGAACGCGACGCCGCCGTCGGCTTCCTCGAAGCCGATGACGTGGCTCATCTCGACGACCTGCCGACCGCCCATCGACTGCCAGAAGCCCGCGGTGGTCTCCAGCTCGGGGCCGAGCGCCACCTGCTTGATCGAGCCCGGTCCCGCGCCGACCGTCGCCACGTCCGCCCCCGTCACGTCGGTGTCCCCCGCGATGACGGAGGATATCCGGTTCGCGTTCATCCCGCACAGATGCCCCGTCACCAGCGCGTCGAACGCGCGTCCGAAGTCCTGGAGGTGGCCCTGCGTGTCCGGTGGGATCCTGTTGATCGTGCCGCTCACCAGCGGCGTGCCTGCGAGCATGTTGTCCGCGATCTGTCGCCAGGTCACGTCCGTGAGCGCCGAGCCCTGGAGGACCACCCAGAGGAAAGCCACCTGCGCCAACGAGAACCCCCCTGCGACGGGGACGAAGCCGATGACCCCGATCAGCGTCCGCAGGATCGTGTATTTGGTGTCGGCGGACTGACCGAAGGTCTTCCCGTCGGCCGCCGTGTCGAACACCATCGCGTAGATCGTGTAGCTCAGCACCACGAGCATCATCAGGAGGCAGAAGCTGTTGAAGACGATGAAGATCGTCTCCAGCCAGTTCGACGCCACCACGCCCGGGTCGCCGCCGCCGTGCAGGCGCGGGATGATGCTGCCGAAGAGCCGCGTGAGAACGCCCGCCGCGTAGTCGTCGCCCAG
>CAYMAS010000101.1:0-3881 GCA_964388485.1 uncultured Tepidisphaerales bacterium
GCAGTAGGCATAACGCTGATCGCCGACGAGCGTGTCCTCGGGAATGAGCGTGAGCGCCTGCGCGGTGAGCTTTGCTTCGGCGGCCATTTGCCAGAACTCGTCGATGTCGAGCGTGGTCGTGTTGGCGAGGTTGAGCCGATATGCCCAGCGACGCGATCGGCTACGCCAGTCGTTGTTGCGATACTTGAACTGAACCAACGCCGCGCCACCCGGACGAAGCAGGTCGTGGGCGATCACCAATAGCCGCCGGACGTAGCCCGGGCCGGGAACCAACTCGAATACGTAGACGCAAAGGAACAGGTCGCACGCACCGCCGGAGTCGATCTCCTTGGCTGCCTCTTCGGGAAGGTCGACGGATGCGAGCACACCTTGGAACCGCTCGGCAAGCCCTTCGCTTTCGAGTTGGCGGCGGCACTCGGCGAGACTTGAATCCGCGACATCCACTCCAACGAACGCGTCGGCTTCCCGCGCGAAGGCGATCGCATTCGCACCGCCGCCGCAACCCCATTCGACGACGCGCCGCGTCGTCGGGTCTCGACCGGCGTAGGCACAGAACTTGCGGTAAAGGTTCAGGTGGCGGTTGCCGATGGACGACCACGCCTCGTCGCTGATGCCGCCTCGCCAGTGCGAGTTGCCGCGGAACCGCTCGTCCTCGACCCCGGACCAATAACGGTCGGACGCTTTGGCAAGCGACGCTTCTGATTGCCGCAGTCGGGCGAGTTGAGCCGTGCGAAGCACGAACGGTTTGACGAGTTGCTTCAGGTTCAAGGGCTCTGGATTGACGTCGGACGGATAACGGGGCGTTGCGGCAATATACTCCCTAAGAGTATAACTGCAAGTCGAGAGTTCACATGCCTGATGCAACTGAGACAACGACCGTTCTTGATCCTGTCTGCGGCATGACGGTCCAGCCGCCCACGGACGCGGGCCACGCCGAGTACGACGGTACGATCTACCACTTCTGCTCCGGTGGCTGCCGTGACAAGTTTGTCGCCGACTCGGAGAAGTACCTCAACCCGCAAGAGGCCGATCTGCCGCCCGCTGACCCGGGAGCGGTCTACACGTGCCCGATGCACCCGGAAATTGAGCAGGTCGGGCCCGGAACCTGTCCGATCTGCGGGATGGCGCTTGAGCCTAAGGATGCGGCCGTCGCGGCCGACGACGGGGAGTACCGCGACTTCAAGCGACGCTTCTGGGTGAGTGCGATCCTCACGCTACCGATGCTGGCGTGGATGGTCAGCGACATGCTGCCGGGGCGGCCGTTGGAAGCGGTTGTGTCTGCGCGAGGGGCGCAGTGGGTGCAGTTGGTGCTCTCGCTTCCGATTGTCTTTTGGGCGGCGTTGCCGTTCTACCACCGCGGGTGGCAGGGGGCGCGGCGGCTGACGCCAAACATGTTCACGCTGATTGGCATCGGCGTGCTGGTGGCCTTCTTCTACAGCGTGATCGCCACGGCGGTGCCCGGCATCTTTCCCGAAAGCTTCCGCGGAGGACACAGTCCCGGCGAAGGCGTCGTTGACGGCGCCATGGGCATTGTGGGCGTCTACTTCGAGTCGGCGGCGGTCATCGTCACGCTCGTGCTGCTCGGGCAGTTGCTGGAACTGCGTGCACGGGCGCAGACGAGCGGTGCGGTGCGGGAACTTCTCGACCTCGCGCCGCCGACAGCGGTGCGAGTGACGGATCAGGGGGAGCAAGAGGTGCCGGTTGAAGCGCTTGCCGTCGGCGACCGGGTTCGCGTGCGGCCCGGCGGGAAGGTGCCGCTCGACGGCGAGGTGACTGAGGGCGACAGCCGCGTCGATGAATCCATGATTACCGGCGAACCGGTGCCGGTGGCGAAAGCACCGGGCGATGCCGTGACCGGCGGCACGCTCAACAGCACCGGCAGCTTCATCATGAGCGTGTCGGCGACGGGCCGCGACACCACGCTGTCGAAGATCGTCGAGATGGTGGGGCAGGCGCAGCGGTCGCGGGTGCCGATTCAGAAGCTCGTCGACCAGGTGTCGCTCTGGTTCGTGCCGGCGGTCATCGTCGTGGCGATCCTGGCGCTGGTGATCTGGCTGTTCGTCAGCCCGGCCCTGGCGATCATCACGGCGGTCAGCGTGCTCATCATCGCCTGCCCCTGTGCGTTGGGCCTGGCGACGCCGATGAGCATTATGGTCGCCGTCGGCAAGGGAGCTAAGGCGGGCGTGTTGGTCAAGATGGCCGAGGCGGTCGAGACGTTCGAGAAGGTCGACGTGCTGGTGGTCGACAAGACCGGCACGCTCACCGAGGGGCGGCCGGAGCTGGTGACGGTCGAAGCCGAGAACGAAGTCGAGCTTCTGGCCGATCTCGCGGCGGTCGAGCGGCAAAGCGAGCACCCGCTGGCCGAGGCGATCGTTCGCGGCGCGGAGTCGCGGGGCATAGAGATACGCGAGGCGAGCGGCTTCGACAGCACGACCGGCAAGGGCGTCGCGGCCGACGTGAACGGCCGGCGCGTCGCCGTCGGCAACGTGGCGATGATGGAAGCCGAAGGAACTGAGGTCGACGAGACACGGGCGAACGAGCTGCGCAGCGAGGCGCAGACCGTGATGTTCGTCGCGGTCGACGGTGAGTTCGCCGGCCTCGTCGGCGTGGCCGACCCGATCAAGGAAACAACCGCCGAAGCCTTGCGGCAACTGCACGACGAGGGCATCGAGGTCGTCATGCTCACCGGTGACAGCAAGGCAACGGCCGAAGCTGTCGGGACAAAGCTCGGTATTGACCGTGTGATCGCCGAGGTCCTGCCGGAAGAAAAGGAGCAAACGATTCGCGAGTTGCAGGAGCAGGGTCGCAAGGTCGCCATGGCCGGCGACGGCGTGAACGACGCACCGGCCCTGGCCCGCGCCGATGTCGGCATCGCGATGGGCACCGGCAGCGACGTCGCCATCGAATCGGCCGGCCTGACCCTCGTCAAGGGTGACCTTCGCGGCGTTGCCAAGGCAAGACGACTCAGCCGCGCCACGATGCGAAACATCCGCCAGAACCTCTTCTTTGCCTTCATCTACAACGCACTTGGTGTGCCGCTGGCGGCCGGCGCGCTTTACCCGATCACCGGCTGGCTGCTGAGCCCGATGTTCGCCGCGGCCGCGATGAGCCTGAGCAGCGTGAGCGTGATCGCCAACGCCTTGCGCCTAAGGACGATCAAACTATGAGCGACGACAATCAGACGAACGACCACGATCAATCCGGCGACGGCTACAAGTCCGGCAGCCTGACGCTGCCCGGCGCGGTGGCGATGGGCACCGGCGTGATGATCGGTGCCGGCATCTTCGCGCTGACCGGTCAGATCGCCGAGCTGGCCGGCGGGTGGTTTCCGGTCATCTTCCTCGTTGCCGGCGTCGTCGCAGGCTTGACCGCGTACACCTACGTCAAGCTCAGCAACGACGACCCGTCGGCGGGCGGTATCGCGATGTATCTGAAGCGTTGCTACGGCGACACCGGCTTCGGCGGCGTCATCACCGGCGGCATGGCGCTGCTGATGTACTTCAGCATGGTCATTAACGAGGCCCTCGTCGCCCGCACGTTCGGCCAGTACGTCATGCAACTCTTCGTCGGCCCGGACCAGCAGGGGGCGAGCGGCGGAAGTCTCTTCGCCGGCGAGTGGAAGATCCCCGCGTTGGCCGTCGGGCTGCTCGTGATCGCGTTCATCGTCAACGTCGCGGCCAACAAGTTCATCGACAAGTTTCAGCTCGTCATGGCCGCGGTGAAGATCATCGGCATCGCCGTCTTCGCCGGTGCGGGGCTGTGGGTCAGCGGCTTGGCGTGGGACAGCTTCACCGGCGGAGCAGGCGCCGGCCAGATCGCGCAGGACCAGCAGGCCGGCTGGATCGGCATGATCGCGGCGGTTGCCCTGGGCATCCTCAGCT
>CAYMAS010000102.1:0-3700 GCA_964388485.1 uncultured Tepidisphaerales bacterium
AACAATGATGCGGGAGGTCGGTAATAGCGTAGCCGGGCGGCACCTGTGCGGAGGCAACCGAGGCGGCGGCGGAAGCCGCGAGAAAGTGCGGGTTGTTCTCCGCGTGGACGCTGCCGCGGAAACCGCTATCGCCCTCGATCGACCGCAGCGAGTCGCCCGCCACGAACCGACCCTCGCCGCCCTCAACGGTCGCCTCGTTCTTCGCCCCGTCGACGAGGTCCGGCAGCCACGCCTCTTCAAGGCCGTAGCCGACGATCATGAGCAGGTCGGCGTCGGCCAGCGCCCGCACCATGCCCGGCGTGACGTCAATCGCGTGCGGGTCCTCCTCGCCGTCGGCGATGGTGGTGATCTCGACGTGCTCGCCGCCCACCTGTCGCGCCAGGTCCGCCAGGTCCGGTGTGGTGGCCACGATGGCTACCGGATCGACGGCGACGCCGCCGTGTTGATGAGCGTCACCGCCGGAGGCCGCTTCGCCGTCGTCGCACGAGGCGAGGCACAGCAGGCCGGTCGACAAGAGGGCGAGCCAGCTCAGACGTCGCGAGGCGTTCCTAAAGTTCATTGAAGGCCTTTGTCGAAAGGTGGCGATGGATTGGCTGTGGGATGAGCTACGCACGATGACGGCGTAGCAGCGTCAGGCTGCCGAGGCCGAGCACCGCGAGGCCGGTCGGTTCCGGAATCGTGCCGGTGAAGTAAAGTTGGGCGTCGCCCCACGCCTCGCGTCCGACGAAGTCGCCGATGATGCGGCCGTCGAAGTCGTCGGCGAAGACGTGGATGCCGCCGTAGAGCCGGCTTAATCCCGCTTCGTCGGCGGCGTCGTAGTACGTCGCCCACTGCAAGAGCACGTCCTCGCTCGGGCCGTTCTCGAAGTTCAAGCCGCGGTCTTTTTCATAGAGGAACTCGCCGACGCCGCCGGGGAAGAACGCATCGCCGGTGATGCTCGCCAGGACCTCGGCGGCGGCCCGGCTGAACGTGCTGTGGCCGCTGACGTAGCCGCTGAAGGCCGGCGTGACAAAGTCCTCGGCCTGGTAAGGCAACCACTCCCTCGCATCGATCCAGCCGACGCCGGCGACGCCGTCACCGTCGGGATCTTCGAAGCCCTGCCACGACTGCACGACGATGTCGCCGACCTCGAAGCCGTCGTGCCGGCCGCTGGCGATGCTGTCGGCTGTGACGACCTCGCTCAGACCGTCCTCCAACGGCAGGCCCAGCGGGTCGAAGCTCGGCAGCGTCGGGTCGCTTGCCTGACCACGCGTGGCCATGTCGCGGATCATGCTGATCGGCCGGACGTAATCGACTTGCCGCTTGGCGTCCCACGCGCTGATCGCCGCGTCGTGGACGGCACCGTTCAGCGAGAAGTAGAGCTTGACGTCCCACTCCAGATCGTCGACGACCGGGCCAACGCCGCCGATGCGTTTGTCGAGCAGCGGATGATCGCTCACTTCGTTGGCAATCTCGTTCCAATGCCCGGGCGGCGTGGTGCTGTTGGGGCCGTCCGCCCAGAATTCGGCAAGCACGCGACCGTGGTCGCCGCGCTTCACCACGTTGTCCGCGTAGGCGGTGCCGGTCGCCGGGTTGATCGCCCGGCCGGTGCCGTCGTTCGTGCCGAGCGTGGAGTTGCCGACGACGCCCGGCGAGATGTTGATCGTGACGCCGTCGTCCGGGTCGAGCCACGAGCTGTAGCGGATGACTTCCAGAGCGTCCGCCTTGAACTGCGGCGTTCCCGAAGCAGGCGGCGGCCCAACAAGGTCTTGGCCGTAGAAGCTGCCACCCCCCACCAGACCGACCCGCTCGATGGCGAACGTCTCGACGTTGCCCCAGTGCGGCGTGAGGAACTGCTGCGTCTGGCCGTTGATCGTCAACGGCTGCCAGCGGTCGCGGTCTTGCAAGCGAGTCCCGGCACTGTCGACCACCATCGGCTGATTCTGCGGCACGTACCCGCTCGTGTCGGCGAAGCCGCTGGCCTCATTCGAGCCGTCGGTCAGGCCGAAGCTCAGGTACGTGCTCGCCACCTGCCGCCCGAGCTGTGCCGCGGGCGTCGCCGCAACGTCCGGGTCGTAGCCGAGGTCGAGCATCTGCTGCCGCAACGCCGGCAGCGTCGTGCTTGCCCCCGGCGAGTTGGCGAAGCGGGCCGACAGCACGTCGAAGGCGGCATAGCTGATCGACTCGTTCATCGCCGCCGCGTCGCCGATCGCGTTGCCGTCGAAGAGGTAGCCGACGCTGGTCGGGTCGTATGCGCTCCACGCGTCGTACATCGCCCCGCTTGTGGGACAGGTTCCGCGAATGCACCGTCGGCCGCGGCGTGTCGAGCTGGATCGCGCTGAGCAACTGCTCGTTCCACTGCCGCGCCACGCTGTCGGCCCGAGATGCATCGAGGCCAAGCATGGTCGCTGCTATCGCGGCAATAAGGATTTTTGTCGAAAAGTGTCTGGTCATGGTTTCTCCACCAAGAAGGTCAAGCCGTCCCGCAACGGTCAGGCTGCGGGACAGGTAAAGAGTCAGACTCAACGCCGCCGACGCAGGAGGGCCACGCCCGCGAGGCCCAGCACGGACGACGACGCCGGCTCGGGGATCGGCGTCAGGAGGAACGCTCGCTGTTCGCCGCCGATGTTGCCGTAGCCGACGATCTGGCCGGATTCGTTGATCGACAGCGCGCCCTGCAGGTCCCAGCCGAGCGTCGGGTCGATGAGGTCCTGCAGGTCGATGCGGTCGAAGCCGTTGCCGTCGTCGGCCCAGAGGGTGGCGAAGCGGATGTTCGAGTCGCTGCCGGCCCGAAGCTCGCCGACGATCGTGCGGTCGTCGTTGATCTGCCACGCGCGGACGTAGCTGCCGGCGTCGGTATCGAGCACCGGCAGCAGCGTCGGCGTGGTCGAGCCGTTCTCCCAGATCACAGTTACGTCCTGCCCGTCCGCGGTGACGCTGCGGCCGACAACGTCGCTCAGGTTGTTGATGCCAACTGCGAGCGAAAGGCGGCCAGACGCGATCGGATCGAGTGCGGTCACGCTCTGCACGCCGCCGCTATCGTCAAACTGCCAAAGCGCAGCTTTTGTGCGATCGTCCTGGTGGCCGCGATTGCCGTCTTCGCTGAAGCCGGGCGCCTGACGGGCGTCGTTGATGTCGAAGATGAACGATCGGAGGTCGCCGGGGAAACCGCCGATGTCGCGAATAGAGGAGTCGCTGGCCGTTTTGATGAAGCCGCGTTGCCAGATGTCTTCGCCGGCGACGTTCGGCAGCGGTGCGCTGGCGGTGCCGCCGATCCAACCATCGTCGGTGACGAAGCGGCCCTCGCCGCGCGAAAGACCGCCGAGGTTGCCGAGGTTGGTCAGGCCGGTGTCATCCCAGAGGGCGACGTTGTCGACGCCGAACGTGCGGTTGTCCCACGGGCGGGTGTAAGTGTCCCCGTTCTTAATGGCTCCCGTGGCATGGCCGCTGGCGTTGACGCCGTAGGCCACGCCGCCGAAACCCTCGTCGGGCAGGGCCGAGATGACACCATCGGTCCAAATGGCTGGCCGATCGACGCCGCTCGCATCGCGCGCGGAGCCGACAACTTGGCCGCTTTCGTTGAGGCCGTAGGCGATCGACGAGTCACCGCCGAGTGTGCCGAGGTCGGTGATGGCGTAGCCGGGCGGCACCTGTGCGGAGGCGATCGAGGCGGCGGCGGAAGCCGCGATCATGAAAGTGGTGTACTGCATTGGAGTGAGTC
>CAYMAS010000103.1:0-3585 GCA_964388485.1 uncultured Tepidisphaerales bacterium
GGTTACCGTACTTCTCCTTGAGCTCGATCGTGTCCTCGCGGATGATGTCGAGCACCGCCCGCTCGTCGCCGAGGATGCGCTGGTAGTCCTCGATCTGCTCGACGATCTCGCGGTACTCCTTCGTCAGCTTCTCGATCTCGAGGCCGACGAGCTGGATGAGCTGCAGCCGCCCAATCGCTTCGGCCTGCACGCGGCTGAGCTGTGCGCCGCCGTCTTCATCCGCCTTGTCGATGAGCTTCTGGGGAATCTGCGGGGCGTACGGGTGATCGCTCGGAATCTGGAACCGACGCTCGCGCAGCTTCTCGATCGCCTCGTCGCGCGTCTTGCTGCTGCGGATGAGCCGGACCACCTCGTCGATGTCGACGACGGCATAGATCTCGCCCTCGAGCAGGTGGGCCTTCTGCAGGGCCTTCTTGAGCAGGTAGCGTGTGCGACGCGTCACGACCTCGACGCGGTGGCTGACGAAGTTGTCGATCAGCTCCCGCAACGCCAGCGTCCGCGGCCGTCTCGCGACGATGGCGATGTTGATCATCGACACCGTCACCTGCGCGGGCGTGAACTGGAAGAGCTGATTGACCACCACGTCCGTCTCCGCACCTTTCTTGAGGTCGATCACGATCCGGCAGTCGTGCTTGCGACCGGATTCGTCGTTGACGGCGGAGATGTCCTCCATCCGCCCGGCCTTGGCGGCTTCGGCGACGGCGGTGACGATGTTCTTGCGAATCACGCCGTACGGCAGGTCGTCGATGACCACGCTGTGCCGACCCTTGTGCTCCTCGACGTGATGCCGACTGCGGAGCGTGAGCTTGCCGCGACCGGTCGTGTACCCCTCGATGATGCCGTCGGTGCCCATGACGATGCCGCCCGTCGGGAAGTCCGGGCCGGGCACGATCTGGAGCAGTTCCTGCGTCGTCGTCTCGGGCCGATCGATGATCTGGACGATGGCGTCGCAGACTTCGCCCAGGTTGTGCGGCAGGAGGTTGCAGGCCATGCCGACGGCGATGCCGGTCGATCCGTTGACGAGGAGGTTCGGGAACTTCGCCGGCAGAACGACCGGCTCGTCCTTGCCCGGTCGCTCGTCATAGTTCGGCTGGAAGTCGACGGTGTCGAGGTTCAGGTCCGCGAGCAATTCCGACGCGACGGACGTCAGTCGGGCTTCGGTGTACCGCATGGCCGCCGGCGGGTCGCCGTCGGTGGAGCCGAAGTTGCCCTGCGGATCAATGAGCGGGTGCCGCATCGACCAGGGCTGGCCCATGCGGACGAGGGTCGGGTAGATGACGGTGTCGCCGTGCGGGTGGTAGTCGCCGCTGGTGTCGCCGCTGATTTTGGCACATTTGACGTGCTTGGACCGCGGGCCGAGGTTCAGCTTGTCCATCGCGTACAGAATCCGCCGCTGCGACGGCTTGAGCCCGTCGCGGACGTCGGGCAGGGCCCGGTCCACGATGGTGCTCATCGCGTAGGTGAGGTAGCTGTCCTGCAGCTCCCGCTCAATGTTGAGGTCCTCGATCATCTCCGCAACGGGGGCGGCTTTAATGTCATCCGGCGGCGGGGTGGTGTCACTCATTTGGCGAAGAACCGCCAAGAGGGCGGGCTGACATTATAGAGATGCGCCAGGCCGATGGCGAATCGACCGCGTTCCAACGGCTGGTCGATTTGTGAGAGGTGCAGGCGTGCCACCGCCGAAGATCCGGGAGCATCGCCCTTCCGGACCGTCGGCTGCGATGATGCGCTGAACCGATCAGCATCGCGACCGCCGGGAGCGTCGTTATCTTATTGCCATGCCCTGGGTGCTCGATCTCGACCGCTTCGACGTGCGTGACGACGTGTGGGAGCTGGCTGTCCTCAGCCTCGTCACGCAGCAAGGCGTGTCGCCCGACATCTGCCTCCTCGCCAGCCACAAGCTCCAGGCCTGGACCGAGCCGGCGATGCTCGATCCAGACGAGGACCCTGTGCCGGTGCTCCTGGAGATTGTCGAAGACTTCGCCCGCCACAAGGAGGTTAACCACCTGCCGACCAAGCTGCTCGTCAACGACGAGCGGGCCGTCGGGCCGCTGCGAGAGGTGCTGCCTGATGCCGTCGATGTCCAGTTCCGCCCGTCGCTCGGGCTCGCCAAGATGCACCTGGCCGACGCGCTCGAAAATCCCCCAGAGTTCCCGCGTATCCCCGGCCTCGACGGCCCACGTCCCATCTCCTCCAACGGCGTCACCGAGCAGGACCTGCGCACCTTTGCACAGGCCGGTGTCGACTTCCTGAACCGCGCTCCCTGGCAGGACGTCCCCGCCGAGACCCTCTTCCGCGTCCGCCGACCCAAGCCGATGGTCGGCATGCACTACCTCAGCGTCATGGGCCAGGGCGGCCAGGAGTTCGGCCTGAGCTTCTATGCCCGCCAACGCGACTTCCACGACCTCATGGCTCAGACCGGCCCCGTCACCGGCGACGGACCTAGACCCAGCTGGGGCGTCTCGCTCGACTCCATCGACGACATAAACATCGCCGACGCCCACTGGTGGAACGAGTGGAACCTCCCCATCGCCGACCACCCGACCCTCGGCCGCCGATTCCCCAACCCCATCGGCTTCAGCCCCGAAGGCCACCTCGTCCGCCCGACCGGCATCCGCCTCCGCTACCTCAGCCACCTCCTGACCCTCTTCGCCCGCGCCGTCTCGTTCGACGACCACGTCTCAGGCCAGGAGGCCGAGGTCGAAGTCATCGCCTCGTGAGTGCGTCGGGCCGGAGAGACGCGAAGAGGCGAAGCTGAAGCGAAGAACTCTAAAAGGGTTCAGAGGCAAAAACCATGACTTCCCTCCGGCCTTCGCTCTCTCTTCGCCCCTTCGCGTCTTCGCGTTTTTCGAACGAGCCTGACTCAAGCCGCCTCCGGAAGAGCTTTCACCGCGGCCGGCAACATCAGTCGCTCTTCCTCCATCCCACCGCCCGCCAACTGCCGCGACACGTCGTACTTCCCGTGGCCCTCCACCATCCAAGGCTCCTGAGCAACACGCTCCTGCCAACGATCCCGCAGCTCCCGCGCGTACGCCTCCAACTTCGGATCGAACTTCGGCTTCACCACCGTCTCCGGCTCAGGTTTCTGACTAGCGTCTAGCTCCTGGCTTCTAGCTTCTTCTGAAACCTTCGGCCTGAACCGCAGTCCGCCCGACGCCAGATCGGTCTCCTTCGGCAAAACCCGCTTCACCGCCTTCTTCGCCCGCTTCCGCTTCGGAGCCGGCAGCGCCTTCTGATCCAGCACCATGCCCTCCGGCAGCGGGGCCCGCTCCAGCTCGCTCCAGTGCACCCCTGGCGGAATCGGCAGCACGATCCGGTCCTGCCCGATCGCACCGCCGGCCGTCTTGTACGGGTACCACCAGGGCGTCTCCGTGTCGCCGGCCCGGATCCGCTTCTGCCAGAAGACGTGGATGCGAGAGGCGGAAAGTACTGAGGACTGAGTACCGAGCACCGAGTGCTCAGAGCCGGATCGGCTCCTCTGCGTCTGACACTCGCTACTCGATACTCGGTGCTTCCTACTTCTGCCTCCCGCCCGAAACGCGATCGGCACGAACCCCATCGCCTCCCAGAATCGGTTCGCAGGGA
>CAYMAS010000104.1:0-3560 GCA_964388485.1 uncultured Tepidisphaerales bacterium
GGCGGCTTGCCGCACGCGTGCCCCAGGCTCGGTCACTCGACGATCCGATGCTCCAGGTCATGCCGATCGGTGACATGGCCGAGACGGCGGCGGGCCAGGTTCAGGCGACGATCGGCATCTCCCAGAAATTGCCCATCCCGCAGAAACTCAATGCGGCCGCCGAGGCGGCACGCGGGGAAACGCGGGCGGCCCTTGCCGAGCTCGAACAGACCAAGCTCGAGGTCGCAGCGGAAGCAAGGCGAGCGTTCTGGCGTTACTGGCTCGCGGATCGAGCCCTGATCGTCACGCGGCAGAATGCCGACTTGCTGGCGGACTTGCAGGCCGCCGCGACGGCGCAGCTTCGCGCGGGCCGGGCCGGACAGGCCGACGTGCTGCGCGCGGCGACGGAGCTGGCCGCACTTGAGAACCGGATCATCGACCTGCAGCTCGACAAGCAGGTCGCCGCCGCGGCACTCAACCGTTTGCTGGACCGGCCGACCGATGCCGAACTGCCCGAGCCGCCGGACGTGCGGCCCGAGGTGCCGGAGGTGGTCGCCGGTAGCAATCCACGCCTGGCCGCTCGACTTGCGGAGATCGATGCGGCCCGACAGCGGCTGCGGCTTGCCCGGCTCGATGACATTCCGGACCTGACCGTCATGGCCAACTACGGCTTCGTCGACGACGACGGCCTTGCGGTGATGGCCAATGGCGACGACCAGTGGTCGATCGGCTTCGGCATCAACCTGCCCGTTTGGCGCGACAAGCAGCGGGCGCAAGTTCGCGAGCGCCTGGCCGACGTGCTTCGGCAGCAGGACGAGCTTGCCGCGACGACCAACGACATCGAGTTCGAGATCCGCGAAGCGGTTGCCGAGGTCGAAGCGCAGCAGCGGCTGGTTGAGCTCTTCGACGACGAGATCATCCCCCAGGCGCGGCAAACGGTCGACGCGACCGCCGCCGCCTATCGCGCCGGCAATGCCGACTTCCTCGCCTACGTCGACGCGTGGCGTCGCCTGCTGGATTTTGAACTGGCGCAGCGTCAAGCCACCAGCGCCCTGGGCCGAGCGGCAGCCGACCTCCGCGAAGCGATCGGCGTTATCGACCCTGCGCTGCAGCCCACGACACAGACCACGTCACAGCCCGAGCCGGAGACACTTCCATGACCGAGAAAGCTATCAGCCAGAACCTGGATCCGGATCGCCCGCGGCGCAGCATCGCGTGGTGGAAGCTGAGCCTCGGACTGCTCGCGGCGATCGGCCTCCTGATCATCGGCGTCGTGCTGTCGGGACCGATCCGTTCGACGGCCACCGCGTTGCTCGGTGACGATCACGAGCACTCAGAAGACGAGGGATGGTGGACGTGCGGCATGCACCCTTGGGTCGTGCTGCCGGCGCCGGACGGCGGGTGCCCGATCTGCAAGATGGACCTCGTCCCGCTCGACCCGGCGAAGTTCGCCGGCGAGCTGACGATCGACCCGGCGGTTGTGCAGAACATCGGCGTGCGGATCGGTGAGGTCGTCGAAGCGCCGCTGGTTCAAGAGGTGCGGACGGTGGGCAGCGTCGAGGTGGATGAGACGCGGCTGGCCGACGTCAACACGCGGTTCAGCGGCTTCGTCGAAGAACTGTTTGTCGACGAAACCGGCCAACGCGTGGAAGCGGGCGAGCCGTTGTTCAGTGTCTACTCGCCGGAGCTCTACGCCGCGGCGGATGAGTACCGGCTCGCGGTGGCTAACGCGGAGGACGGCGGCGACGTTCAACAGGACATCGTCGCGGCCGCCGAGCGCCGGCTGCAACTGCTGGGCCTGACCGACGACGAGATCGCCCGGCTCTCCGACGAGGAGGGTGAGACGATCACGATCCGCAGCCCGGCATCGGGCGTGGTGCTCGACAAGATGGCCGTGCGCGGCATGCGTGTGGAGCCGGGCATGCGGATGTACCGCATCGCTGACCTGAGCAATCTTTACGTCCAGTCGACGGTGTACGAGGACGATCTGCCGCTCGTGGAACTGGGCATGCCGGCGGTCGTGACGCTGCCGAACTTCCCTGGCGTCGAGGTCGAGGGTGAAGTGACCTTCGTGTCGCCGACGCTCGACCCAACCACGCGGCAAGGCCGCGTGCGAGTCGAGGTCGCCAATGACGACGGCCGCATCAAGCCCGGCATGTTCGCGCAGGTGATGCTGACTCATAACAACGATCGGCCCGTCACGCTCGTCCCCCGTGAAGCGGTGATCGACACCGGCCGACGCAAGCTCGTCATGGTCTCGCTGGGCGAGGGACGCTTCGACCCACGCGACGTCGAAACCGGTCGCGACAGTGCGGGCGGCCTGGTCGAGATCCTCGATGGGGTCGAACCGGGCGAGAAGATCGTCACCAGCGGCCAGTTCCTGCTCGACAGCGAAGCCCGGACGCGCGAGGCGCTGGCGAAGATGCTTGTCGGCGACGACATGGCCGCCGATCAAGCGGCCGAAATGGCGACGGCCAACGTGGCTATCGACGAACTCACCACCGTTGAAGCGGAGAAGCTCAACGCCCTGCTCCGCGCGTATCTCCCGATCAGCGACACCCTCAGCAGAGACGAATTCGCTGGCGTGTCGACCATGGCCACCGATGTTGCCGTCGCGGCACGAGGCATGACTGCGGACGACATCGAAACTGCTGCGCAGTCCGTCGCGGACGCCGGTGATCTTGAAACCGCGCGTCGGGCGTTCAGCGAACTCAGCAGGCTGGTGACCGAACGCGTGATGACGACTGGCGTGCCTTCGACGTTCGGCATCGAGGTCGCCCGGCTGCGGTGCCCGATGTTCCCGCCGGGGGAGAAAAGCCCGTGGCTTCAGGCCGCAGGCGAGCCGCGCAACCCGTACTACGGCAGCGCGATGCTCGCGTGCTTCGACGAGCGGGTGCTGATCCCCACGACGCCGGTCGATGGCGCGTCGCCCGCGGCACCGCCGACCGAAGAGACGACGGTGGCCGAGGCAACGGACGTCGAGCCGATGGCCGCGATGCCGGCGGACATGGGTGCGGCGTTGACCGGCGTGCTCCGCGCCTATCTCGTCGCCGCCGACGCGCTCGCCGACGATACGACACGGAACCTCGACACCGCCGCCCCGGCGCTTGCCGAGGCCGCCGAGCGTCTGGCGGCCGAAGCACCGACGCTCAATGCCGAGGCTCTCGTGGAAGCCGCGGCACAACTCGATACCGACGATCTCTCCGATGCCCGCCTGGCGCTCAAGGCGGTCAGCGACGTGCTCTACCCGCTCGTGGCCGACGTCGGCGTGCCGCTCACGCTCGACGCGCAGCTCATCGCCGCCCGGTGCCCCATGTTTCCACCCGGTGAGAAGAGCTGGTGGATCCAACCCGCTGGCGACCTTCGCAACCCCTACTACGGCAGCGCGATGCTCGCGTGCAGCGACGAGCAGGTCGACCTGCCGAGCGTCCGCGTCGCCGCTGCCACCGAAGGAGCCGACTAGATGATCGCCGCCCTGATCCGCTGGTGTGTCTATAACCGCGTGATGGTCGTGCTGCTCGCGGCCGTGCTCGTCGCGGCCGGGGCGTGGTCGGCGCGGAACATCACCGTTGATGCCATCC
>CAYMAS010000105.1:0-3455 GCA_964388485.1 uncultured Tepidisphaerales bacterium
TGGGCGCAGGCGAAGAACGTCGAGAAGGTCGCTCAACTTCTGCTCCAGCTTGAGCAGATGGCGACGCAGCTCGAACAACTCCAACGCCAGCTCGCCGACCTCGGCAGTCTGCTAGACGATCCCGGCGGCGACGCGTTCGAGCGTGCCGGACAGGTGATGGACGGCCTGACGGCGCTGCAACAGACGCTCGATCAGTGGCAGGACACACTGCCGGCAGAGGTCGACCCGCGTTCGATCACGATGAACGACCTGCCACAGCGGAACGCGGAGGTGCGGGCCTACCTGCAAGATCGACTTCAAAAGGCGGACGCATCGCTTGCCGCTCTCGAAGAGGGGCGCGAAGCCGTCACAGCCGAGGTCGCGTCGGTGGTGGAGGCTGGCAATGCGGCCGAGGGACCCAAGGCCGCGCAGCAGGCGGCCAACCAGCTCCAGGCGATCCTGTCTGCCGAGCAGGCGAAGCTCCAGGCGCTCAAGACGATGCGGGCGCGGCTTGCCGCGGATGCGGACGCCGCGGTGCAGGCCGAGGAGGCCGCGGCCGAGGCGGTGCGTCAACGGGAGATGGCCGCGATGCGCGACAGCATCCAGCGGCTGACGGACGAGGGGCAGGGCGGCATGACCGGGGGCAACTAAGGCAATCTGACGGAGAACCGAAATGACCAACTTCACACACAAACGACTGGCTGCCGTCGCGGCCGCCTCCGCCGCTGTGGCGGTCACGCTGATCCCCGCCGAACCGGCTCATGCCCTCTTCGGCGTCGGCGACATCGTCTTCGACCCCGGCAACTTTGCCCAGCACTTGCTGATCCTCCAGCAGCACGCCGAGCAACTCATCCGGCTCCAACAGCAGGTCGAGGCGATGGAGACGATGCTCACCGACTGGGACTTCAGCCGCGTCGATGAGACGCTGTCGCGGATGCAGCAGATCCACAGCACGCTCGACCAGATCGCCGGCAGCCTTGGCGACCTCGATGGCCGCTTTCCCGAGACGTGGGACGACCGCGACCCGACGACGAGCATCACACCCGCGCAGCGGCAGTGGCGGCTCGACCGGCGGACGCGAAACGAGCAGACCGTCGAGCTTCACCAGCAGGTGGCCGAGTCGATGGCCCAGACGCAGGACCGCGTGGCGGCCTACGTCCAACAGAGCAACGCTGCGCCAGGCCAGCTTGCCGCCCAGCAGGCGACGAACGAGCTGATCGCCGTGCAGGTCCAGCAGTTGCAGGAGATCCAGGCATTGGAGGTCGCAGCGCTACGGCAGGAGATGGAGCTATTGGCGGAGGAGACGAGCGAAGCCGAGTGGTCGGCGAAGCTGCGGGATGAATTGCACCGGTCGCACTTGCGGTCGATCGACCGGCTACACGACGAAGACACTGGGCCGACGAGCGGCAACTAGATCACACGAACGACATCCAGAAAGGATCACCGACATGAACAAAACCATCACCACCACGTTGCTCGCTGCCCTCATAGTCGCCAGCGGCCTCAACTTTGGCTGTGACGACGAGCAGACCGCCACCCCGGCGGATGACCCGGAGCGCGAGCTGGCCGAGCAGGAGCTCGAGGCCGAGCGTCAGGCCCAGGAACAGAACCGACAAACACGAGAAGGGCTACAAGACGCGGCGGCGACAATGCGTGGCGAGCAATCGAACGATCCCGCCGCTGCGGTCGGTGGACGCGACGCCTATCAGGCCAGCGTCGACGAAGACGTCGCCCGAGCACGCGAGGCGAAGGCAAAGGCCGCCGGCTTTGACACCTGGGAGCAGTACCAACAGAGCCTGAGCAGTGGCGGCACGACCCGCCCGAACTAGACGCACTTCTGAATCCAGCACCTCTTCTCTTCGCGCCCGCTCTTGGACGCGCACGACGTAAGTACGCACTCGCATGACCGATGCAGCTATTCATCTTCTCCCCCTGACGCCGCTGGCGATGACCACCGGGCCGATCGACGCGTTCTACCAGAACTTCGTCAACGTCCTGGACGGCGCGTACGGCGAGATCTACCAGCCGCTGCTCTACCTGTGGCGGTTCTTCATCGTCGTCACGATTAGCTGGATGGGCTTGCAGTGGGCACTGACCGAAAACCCGATCGCAGCGCAGGGCCTGCGGCGGATGATCTTCCTCTCGGTCATCCTGTTCATCGCCTACGAGTGGGTGCCCATCACCGAGTCGATCGCCGGCGGTTTCAGTCAGCTTGGTGTGCTGGCCGCGGGTGAAGATGCGCTGAAGGTTACGAAGGTCGATGAACCAAGCAGTTTCGGCACGGCGTCATTCACCACCGCGTTTGTGGTGATCGACAAGGCGACTGCCCTCGCCAGTGGATGGCGCAGCACGTTGAGCAACCTGCCGGTCATCATCCTGCTTCTCATCTCGGCCATCGGCATCTTTGCGTGCGGTGCGATCATCGTGCTCTTGATGTTGGTCTACCTGCTGCTATTCAAGCTCGGGTGCGTCGTCGTCTTCTGCCTGCTGCCGTTCGGGGCGTTCGACAAGACGGCTTGGATCGTGGAGCGGCCCATCGGCTGGGTCATGTCCAACGGCATCCGGTTCCTCGTGCTCACGCTCGTCGTGGGGATGCTGTACCGCTTCGCAGCCGACGCAACGAACCAGACGCTCGACGTGGAGGACGGCACCTGGACCGACCTCGGCAACGCGACGGCCGTCAGCTTGCAGTTGCTGCTGGTGAATCTATTGCTGCTTGTGTTCACGCTCATGGCTAACCGTTTCGCCGGCGAGATTGCCGGCGGGGCGGCGAGCTTGTCGCTGAGCGACTTCACCAACCGCGTTGCCTCCACCGGCACGGCCGAGCCGATCGTGCGGAGCATGGCCGGTGCCGCGACGAGCGGGGCGAAGATCGCAGCGGGCGGGGCGGCTCTCGGCCTTGTCGCCGCCGGTGCGGGGGCGGCCGCCCTCGGCGGTGTCTGGTCCAAAGCGAAGCAGAAGCTGCGAACCCCCACCACGCCGGGCAGAGGAGCGTCGGCCGGTTCAACTGGCTCCGCCGCCGCGACTGCCGCATCGCCCATCACCTCGCTGATGCGATCGGGCTCTTCGACGCCTGTGAGCGTGCGACCCGTTTCCCCAGGTGGCGGCTACTCCGTCTGGGTCGGTCCGGCCGCGCCACGTCCGTCGCCGGCACCCCGTGCCCGCCGCTCGCTGCCAGCCGGGCAGCCGAAGTTCCTCCCCTCCGCCTGATCCTCTCACTTCACGACCACCATGAAGAACACCACCTCCGGTTACGGCGTCAACCGCCAACCCGTCCCGCTCGACACCGGCTACGCCCAGGCCGCCGAGGCGTGGGACCGCCGCATGGGCCTTGCCGCCCGCAACGCCAAGTTCTGGCGGGCGACCAGCCTCTGCCTCGCCGCCACGACCGTCTGCCTCGCGGCCGGTCTTGCCTACGCCGCGAGTCAGCGGCAGGTCGAGGTGTACGTCGCCGAGGTCGACGCCCAGCAGGCCCG
>CAYMAS010000106.1:0-3157 GCA_964388485.1 uncultured Tepidisphaerales bacterium
CGTTGCCGAACGGCCTCGACTACGCGACCGCGACGAAGCCACCAGTAGCGCCGTCCCGGCAAACCGGCTATGCAGCGCTGACGTCCGGCGAAGAGGAAGACATTCCTACACCTACGCCGGCCGAAGACGACGCGGAGGCGCTTGCAGTACTTGCAGGTCTGCAGCAGCAAAACTCGGCCTTGCAGCAGCGGCTCGTCGACTACGAGACCGCACTCGCCGAAGAACTCGATGTCGCGGCGGAGAGACAGGCGCAACGGCAGGCATCCCTCGAAGCCCCCATCGGCTTCGCCGCCATTCAGCGGGCGTCACCCGAGTCTTCGCCCGATCTTCAAGCGAACGTGCAGCGTGCTACGGAGCAGCCCATTGCTGCCCAAGCGGCGGGGCGACCGGCCGTGGATCTCGAGCCGCTGGCCGAGCAGCCGATGCGGGAGAACCTGCAGCGCGAGAAGATCGCGTTTCTCAACAACGCGGAGCGGGAACTGGCGACTTACCTGCCGACCGGCCCGACGGGGCCGATCCTCCCGCAGTTCGAACTCGCCGCCGGCAGCGTGGTGCCGGGCTTCACCGTCACCGGCATCAACACCGACCTGCCGGGCAAGGTGGTGGGGCGGGTCAGCAGCGATGTCTTCGACTCGGCGACCGGCCGACACGTCCTGGTCCCGCAGGGCAGCGTCGCCGTCGGCGACTACAGCAGCCTCGTCAGCAACGGCCAGAACCGCGTGCTGATCGCGTGGGAGATGCTGACGTTTCCCGACGGACGCAGCATTGACCTGCGCCGCCAACCCGGCGTGGACGCCGAGGGCTTCGCCGGGCTGAAAGACCAGGTTGACTACCAATGGAAAGAGTTGTTCCTCGCCGGCGGCTTGAGCACCGCGGTCGCCATCGGCGGAGAGCTTGCCGAAGGCGACAACAGTGGGTTCGGCGAGTCCGAAGACGTGGGAGAGCAGCTGCGCGAACTCGTGTTCGGCGGGGCGAGCGACACGACGAGCCGCATCGCCAACAAGATCATCGACCGCCAGCTCGACGTGCAGCCGACGATCACCGTCCGCCCCGGCTGGCGCTTCAACATCCTTCTCACCCGCAACCTCGTGCTGGAGCCGTACGTCGACAGCCGTCGCTGATCGGCCGCCGGCTTCGCTGCGCGGCTTCGCACCATTCAACCCGAAGAACACCATGAACGATCAACCAGCCAGCGGTACTTCCACCGTCTCCAACACCAGCAGCAAACGGCAGCCTGCCTTGCCGGCGTTCCACGTCGACCCGCCGCGCAAGTTCCAGGTGGAGATGCCGGCACTCGACTGTGAACGACTGGAGCAGTACGCGAGCTTCTACAACGAGAGTACCGGCGGCAAGCAGGACACGTCGTCGGTCGCCGCGGCGATCGTCGCTCACTTCATCGCCCGTGATCGCAACTTCAAGCGGTGGCAGGACCAGCGGGCGAAGGCGAAGTGATGCCGCGCGAAAGGCTTCATCAGGGGGGAAGGGACGGGGGCTTCGACGTCTGAAAGACCGTGGCAGCGGGGCCGCCAGTGGCAGCGAGACACGAGCCTGAAACCTGCGAAAACAAACGAGAAAACCGAGTAAACAGACCATGTCCAGCTTGTGCAACCAACAGTCGTTTGGTAGAATATCGGGGTACCGAGGCGGGCTGTTCCGTCCGGCAAATCACCCCACATCCTTCCGGCAAAGTGGCCACGAACGGGGACGCGACAGCGTCCTCCGGCGCGGTCGTTGCGCTCGGGCATCGTGTGTCCATCTTCGACCGGCCGCCGCGTGGCACTCGGCCGGGGATGGACCTTTTGCTTCAAGGAGCAACACGATGACTGCAACGATCACCGCACCCAAGCGCACCACCAAACCAACGGCCAAGCCAGCGAGCAAAGCGGGCAAGCAGAGGTCCGCGACGGCCAAGGCTCGGACGAGCAAGACCGCGGCGAAGTCGCTGCCGACCGGCATGCCGCTCATGATCGGCCTCGACAAGCTCGCGGCCGACCCGATGAATGTTCGGCCGAGCAGTGGTGACGTGAATGAACTGGCGGCAAGCATCGCGGCCCACGGTGTCATTCAGCCGCTGGCGGTGCGACCGGAGACGAGGCCTGACCGGAAGAGCAAGGACGCAAAGCCAAGACCGACCGGCCGATACCTGGTGGTCGCCGGCGGGCGTCGGTTGAGGGCGCTGATGAAACTCGCCGGGGATCGGCGGCTGCCGAAGGACGCCGGCGTGCCGTGCGTGGTACGTCAGGGAACCGAACGCGATGCAATGGAAGTCAGCCTCGCCGAGAATGTCGAGCGACTGCCGATGAACGCCGCCGACGAACACGCGGCGTTCGCCAAGCTCGCCGATGAAGGCATGAGCAGCACGGACATCGCCGCTCGGTTCGGCATTCACAAGCGGCGCGTCGAGCAGCGGCTGGCACTCGGACGCATTGCCCCCGACCTGCTGGTCGAGCTTCGCAGCGGCGCGATGACCGCCGGAGTTGCCCAGGTACTCACGCTGACGACCAGCCATGAGAAGCAGCGGGACGTCTGGCGGCAGTGCAAGGGCGGGTGGAACAGCGAGGTTCAGGCCCGTCGCCTGCTGACCGAGCAGACGATGAACTTCGATGACCCGCAGCTGCGGTTCGTCGGCCGTGACGCCTACGAGAAGGCCGGCGGTCCGGTGCGCGTTGACCTGTTCAGCAAGAACAACGATGACGCCGGCTTTGCGGAGGATGCGTCGCTCGTGCGGAAGCTGGCGGCGGGCAAGCTTGACGCTGAGGCCGAGAAGGTCGGCAAGGCGGACGGCTGGTCGTTCGTCGTCCACGAACTGCAGGACGATACCGATGCCTATGGCTACCGCCGCGAGCAGCCGACGCGGCGCGAGCCGACGAAGGCCGAGGCCGAGCGGCAAGCGACCGTCGAGCAGGAACTGACGGCGATGGAGGACGAGGGGTGGGACGAATCCACCGCCGAAGGCCGAGCCGCCGCCGAGCGGTGGAATCGGTTGGAGCAGGAGCTTGAGGATTTGGAGGCCAGCCGCGAGGTATGGACCGCCGAGCAGAAGCAGCGGTGCGGTGTCTACCTCGGCATCGGCGAGAGCGGGCAGGTCGTGCAACGTCGCGGGCTGGTTGACCCGGCGTGGGGCAAGAAGCAGCGACAGGAGGCCGAAGCCAAGCGG
>CAYMAS010000107.1:0-3138 GCA_964388485.1 uncultured Tepidisphaerales bacterium
GGCCTCGAGCAGCTCGACGATCTGGTCGGTGACGGTCTGGTAGAGGTCGAAGCGGCTGGCGTCGTCGCGCTGGTGGCGGTATCCGCGTCGGCCGGAGGTGTTGTTGCCGCGGTTGCGGGAGGTCGTGCGGGGTGAGGTACGGACGGTCATCGGATGCTCCTGTTGATCCGGGGGTGGTGGGACCGGGGCGGCGGCCTTTCGGCTCCTGTCGCCGCCCCACACGGAGCGCAGCGGGGGCGGCGACAGGGGCCGAAGGACAGCCGACAGCGCAGCGGACGCCGGCGCAGGACCGAGGCGGCCAGCGACGAAGCGCAGCAAGGAGCGGGTGCAAGGGCGGCGTGCCACGCGCAGGAAAATCCGTTCCCGCAGCCGCCCCACCACCGCCGAGGCACGAGGTGGGTCCGGGCGGCGAGGACAACGGATTTTGCGAGCATGGCGCGGCGACGTTGCCGCCGCCGCGGGCCGTGAGCCGGCGGCAGCGCAGCGGCCGGGTCAAGCCACACCCGGAGCAACAGGTCAGCGAGACCGACGACAATGCACCAACAACGACAACGCCGACGCGCGGCAACAGCGCCGTCGACACAGCGAGCGATCAGGCAGGCGGCATGCTGCCCAGCACCTCGTCCAGCCGGCGGACCTGGTTCGCGTGCTTGGACGGGTCGCGCGCCCGAAACTTGCGGACGTTGGCGAGCTTCCATCGGACGGCAGGCAGCTCGGCCACCACCGGACGCGCGAGCAGGTCGAACGTCGGCTCACCGGCGACGAAGCTCGCGAGCACCCGCCGGTGGGTCATCGGCAGCAGGCCCGGCAGCGCGGCCAACAGGTCGCCGAATGTGTGGCGGTGGTCGTCGAGGGAGAACGGCTCGCGCGACATCCCGGCGAACTGGCGGGCGAACGTGTCAGTCGGGTCCTGCTCCCGCGGCTGGAGCACCTCGTGCGGCGGACGATCGTGGCTCAGTAGCATCGCCAGGAACCCTAGTTGAAGCTCGCCCGTCGGCGGCGTCGCGGTGTCGAGGATGAACCGCGTGTCGAACAGGTCGCGCGGGTGCTGCCGGTCGAGGGCGGCCACGAGCTTGCCGCCGAAGAGTTCGGCTTCGGACACGACCGGCGTCGCTACGAAGCGACCGAACTGGTCTTGCGCTGCACCACAGAGGTCTAGCTCGCGGACGCCGAAGACGCTGCCGCGGAGGACGGGGTTGACCTCGATCTTCACGAGGACGCCGCGGGTGCGGACGACGAGCTTGGCATCGCCCTGCCGTGTGGCGTGCACTTCATGATCGGCCTGCTCGGCGGCTCCGGCGATGCGCGCGAGCGCGTTGGTGATGGCGGCAAGCGATACGTCGCGTGGCTCGATCGGTAGGAAGGTCAGGTCGAGGTCCACCGACAGCCGCGGCATGTCGCGGACGAAAAGGTTGATCGCCGTTCCGCCCTTGAGCGCGAAACATCGCTCGGCCGCGACGTGGGGCAGGACGCGGAGCAGCAGGTCGACCTGCGCGCGGTAGACATCGTTCATTGGCCGCCCTCCCCTTCGGCATCGCCGAGCAGTTCGACCGGCACGGCGAGTTGGTGCTCCGGGACGTAGACGCCCCCGCCGGCGACGCTGCGCTTACCGCTGCCTAGGTCGACCTCGTCGAGCTTGACCCGTCGCAGCCACGGGTGGCCGGCCTGGTCGGCGAGCATGAGAAACACCCGCTTGACGCGTACCGACGAACAGGCGGTCAGGAGCGTCGTCACGACCTTCGGCCGTAGGTCGACCAGCCCTTCCATCAGCTCGCGCGCCTCGGCCGGTGCGACCTGCTCCGGCATGGCGTAGAGCACCTCCAGCATCGCTCGTTCAGCCGACGCCATCCGCAGGTCCAGCCGCCCCGCCTCGTGCGTGACAAGGCCAACGTCAGCCGGCAGCATGTCGGTGCGGATGAGCCTCGGCGTGATGTCCCAGTGGTGGGCGAGGAACCACGCCGGTAGCGTTGTGCCGACTGGGGCGAACAGGTCCAGCGCCGGCCGATCGTCGCGGCCGCCGAGCGCGAGGTAGTGGCCGCGGCCGAGCAAGCTCAACGCCGACCGGCCGCCGACGTGCACCGGCAACTCCGCCTGCGCTTGCAGGGCGTGTAGCGCGTGCTGCCATGTCGCCGGCTCGTGGGCCCGGGCAAACGCCCCGCGACCGAGCCGCTCCAGCCAACCTGACTGCACGTAGCGTCGCTGCAGGTCGTGCGAGTATCCGAGCCGTTCCAAGTGCGACGCGAGCAGCACCGCTCCAGCCGGGGCAGCGGCAGCGAGTCGGTTCAGCTTGGACGCTCCTTGCGTACTCACGGTACGACTATAGGCGACAAATCAAACCACGCACCTGCCCTTGCGGGCGATCGTGTGCCTCTGGGCGGGGGTGCGGGGGCGGAGCCCCTGCGCCAGCATCCCCATCAGCTCGCCGCACCGAGCAGGCCACGCTCGCACGCAATCGCCTCGGCAGCACGAACCCGTGTCAGGTCCCACCCGTCGCGTCGCGAAAGGCGTTGGTCCACCGCGGCATCATCCCAGCCCCGCGCTCGTCCCATCGCGCGCTGCCCGACGAGCACCCGCACGTCCTGCGGCCACTGGTCGACCGTGTTCTCGTCACAGCGGATATCGCCCGAAGGAACTCGACTTCGAGTCTCGGCTTCGGAAGCGGATAGCGGAACGCTCTCGACAGGGATCGCCGGCTTCGGCGGATTGATCGAGCTGACCCTCTCGGAACGCTGACGAGCCGTGACACTCGATCGGAGCGACGTACGACGGCGTGAGGTGATTGGCCATGACTTCTGCTCGTCCTCCGACTCCCATGCTGCCGCCGGGTCCACGTCGGCTTCGCGTCGCCACGCCTTCCACTCGCGGTCGCCCTGCTCGTCCTGGCGGTCGGTGATGAACTCCCATTTGCCAGCCGTTACGAGCCAGCGCAGCAGGCCGACCGGGTTGCGGGACACTTCGCGGGCTCGGACCGCAGCGGCGAAGAAACGCACGGCGTCCCTTGGCCCGTTGCCGAGCGCGCCGGCGTCGACAAGTCGGCGGTAGAGGCGGCCGGTGCTCGACGTGCTGCCGAGGGCGGCGTCTTGCCACGGATTGGGTCGGTGACCGGACGGACGACTGCTCGAACGCCGTGGCGTCGGT
>CAYMAS010000108.1:0-3070 GCA_964388485.1 uncultured Tepidisphaerales bacterium
GTGACGTGCCAGGGACTAGGGCTGTCGAGCCTTTTCCGGCGGAGCCGGCTGTTCAACCCTGAGGGGCTGGGGGCTTGGGATCGGTCGACGGATCGGCGCGTGCCGGTGGTGACGGGGTGCTTCCTGATGCTCCCGCACAACGTCTGGCAGCGGCTGGGCGGGTTCGACGAGTCGTTCTTCATGTACGGCGAAGAGACCGACCTCTGCATGCGGGCGGCGAAGCTCGGCATCGACCGCTGGATCTGCGGCGACGCGACGCTCATCCACTATGGCGGCGCGAGTGACCGCGTCCGGGCGGACAAGATGGTCAAGTTGTTCCAGGCCAAGGCGAAGCTGTACCGCAAGCACTGGTCCCCCGCCGCTGCTGCGTACGGGGTTGCGATGCTCCGGCTGTGGGCAGCGAGTCGTGCGTTAGCCGGCCGGCTCGGGTCGAGGGCGGGTGCGTGGCCGGAGATCTGGCGTCGGCGGCGGGAGTTTTTGACCGTGTGACCGAATCGCTGTAGTAGCTGAAATTGCCTGCAGGCCGCGTCCTCTCGACGCGGCCTTTTTCGTGCGCTCATCTAGTAACCAGCGTTCAAGAACCCGACCGTGTGATGATCCATATCAGGTTGCACGCTAGAGGTCGATGGGTGCCCGCCCCAGTGCGGATGGCAGCGGTGGCGGCTGCATTACCGGCCAGTCGATGTCGCTCGGGTCCGTGATCTCCTCGGCCCGCCGCAGGTGCAAAGCCGTAAATTCGATGCCGGCGAGGTGGTCGAACCAGAACTGGCCGTCTTTGCCCTGCGTCACCGGGCAGGTCACCGCCCCGGCCGCGTCGTTACGGCCGTGGTGGAAGGTGACGTCGCTGAGCTCGTCGGCGTCGCTGCTCCAGTCGGCGTCGAGCACCGCCCGGCTGCCATACGGGTCGTACACGTACCGCTCGTTGACCTCCCAGCCGCCTGACCCGTCCTCGCCGATGACGCCCGTCACGTTGAAGTTCGCGTCGTGCGTGACGTACAGCCGCTCCCCACCACCGGCGTCGCGCGGGTCGCCGTCGCCGTCCGTGTCCCGGTCACGCAGCACCATGGCATCAACATATACCGGGCTCCAGACGTGTTGTTGCACCACGGCGTCGGTAGAGGCCGGGCCGTCCCGCTCCTCGATCACCTGCCAGCCCACGCTGTGGTACCAGTGGCGGGTCGAACCCGTGTCCGTGCTCTCGATCTTGCGGTACAGGGCGTCGTGGGCGTAGCTGATCTCGTCGCCGCTCGTGTTGGGGTCCGGGTCCACCTGGACCAGGCGGCCCCAGGCGTCGTAGGTCAGCTCCCGGCCTGCCTCGTCGCGGAGCATCTCGCCGTTGCTGCTGTAGACCAGGTACGCCGGGTCTTCGCCCACCTCGGGCGAGGGCGGGAAGGTCGGCAGCGGGGTGGCCAGATCGGCGTCGTCGTCCACGCCCAGCAGGCGGTTCTGGGCGTCGTGGTAGCGGTACTGCGTCGGCTCGGCCACGCCATTGGTGCTCTGGTCGAGCTGGTCCCAGTTGCCCAGGGCGTCGAGCGACCAGGCCTGGCTGCGGCCGGTCGTCCCGCTGATCGCGTCCTTGGCCGGGGTCAGGGTGCCGCGGGCGAAGCTCGTCAGGCGGTCCAGGCCGTCGTAGGCGAAGGATTGTCGCTGCGGGCAGGTCATGCTCGACTAATCATAAAGTAGCCTGTCTCCGTTTGTCCCCAGGCTTTTGAACTCATTGCAAGCTCTTGTTAACGCAGAAAAAAGTCCGGGTCTGTCTCAAACTTATTGATTAAATGGGCAGCCCTGCTACTGCCCGCCGCTTCCGCTGACCTCAAGAACCCAACTCCACGATTCACATCCGTGTCATTGTCATCATTGATACCGCGTCGGATCAAAAGTTGGCCCAACTTGACTTTAGCGGGCACGTGATCCAGCGCAGCGGATCTGACAAGAAAGGGATACGCAGCATCGTGATCGTTATTTCCGAATGAATGATGCTCATAAACGGCAAAAGACGCCTGAGGGCTTCCATCGCTTGATTCTTGAATTTTCTTCTTGAGCTCTTCCGGCTTCAGAACATATGATCCAGCTCCGCTAATAGCCGTTTCATTCACATCGATCTGCTGATTATCTTTTTCGCTCGGGACGGTCTCGTGGCATCCCGCTCCGGTATTGAGCAGTAGGGCTACCACAACGACAAACAGATAGATGCAAATTTTGTTGCTAGTCATTATGGTCAGGTATAGGCTATACGAAAAATCGCTTAGCACTCTTATCAATAATAAACTTACTGTAAGAGCAGGTAGAGTACCGCTACTTCTCATTCTTATTCCCCTTCTCTTTGTCATCCTTATTTTCTTGATTCCCTGGGCTCTTCGGTCCTTTGTTTGGAAGAAACTCCTCAAAAGGTTGAACTTGCGATCGATCAGGAAGTCGATTCCCGTTTCTGTCTGTGACGAAGTTTCCACTGCCATCTTTGCGATAGGGAGCAACATAGAAGTAGCCGTCACTTCTCGCCCAAACCAGTTCCGAGGCGGCCAAAACTCTGCTGCCCAACTCGTTGGCAAGAGTCTGAGCAAATTCTCCAGCCATGTAGCAGGATCGTAGTCTAACGGTCATACCGCGTTTAAAATCGGGATGCTTGAGTATCTCTGCGGCCAGCTCCGTCGCCTCCAAATCTTTCTGTGTAATTCCCCGATCGTCTCGGATAGTTCTCCCGTCGCCGTGCCCATCAACATCGAAGATGTTCGGGTTGTCCGGAGCATTGTCAATGTTATCCCCGAACCCGTCCCCTGGCGGGATCAGGTCGATATCTAGTCCGGACCAGTCCACCCATTGAATTGGGCTGGAAATGTATCCTAAGTACAAGTTCGCTCCATCCACGTACCCCGCCGGGTCCTGCTTCTCCCATCGGCCCAGGCTCGTGTCCAGCTCGCGGAACCGGAAGTTGACCAGCCCCGCCGCGTCGTGCCGCCCGCCCTGGTGGCCGTGCAGGAGCCCGACGTCGCTCGCCCCGTCCCCGTCGGCCGAGCCGTCGGCGTCGAGCACCGCCCGGCTGCCATACGGGTCGTACACGTACCGCTCGTTG
>CAYMAS010000109.1:0-2835 GCA_964388485.1 uncultured Tepidisphaerales bacterium
GCCGATGGACCGGCCCGATCCGCCCGACGGTCGTGGGCTCCGCTTGCGAATGGCCGGCCTGATCCAGCGGCACGTTGCCCAGCGACTGGTGCGGCCGCATCGTGTTGTGGTACGTCACGTAGGTTTGCACCACGTAATCCACCTGCCTCAAACTAAAGCACCACAGCGCATTCAGGCACTCGCGCTTCAAGCTTCCGATCCACGATTCCGCGAACGAATTGGCAATGGGTGACTGAAACGGCGTCTTCACGATCTGCTCGCCGCTGATGCGGCGGAAGTGCTCGTCGAACGCCTCCGTGTACTTGGTGTCGCGATCCCGGATCAGGAAGCGGAAGTCCAAGCCTTCGTCCTCGGTCCACATCGTGACGTTCCGCGCCTGTTGTTGCATCCAGTCCGCCGTCGGGTGGTACGTGCTCGGCGAGACGAACACCTTGCGGCTTCCCAGGTGGATGAACATCAGCGCGTACGCCACGCGCTTGCCCATCGGCGTCCAGATGGTCTTGCAGAAGAAGTCAGTCGCCACCATGCAGTCCAGATGGGCCGCCAGGAACGTCCGCCATGTCGTGTCCACGCCCTTGGGCGCTTGGCGATCCGGGTCCGGCAGCAACCCTTCGTCCACCAGCACCCGCCGCACCGAGCTGCGGCTGGGTGTCATCGCCAATTTGCGCAGCTCGCCGACGATCCGACGCACACCCCAACCGGCGTTCTCACGGGCCAGGCGCAAGATCAACGCGCGCAGCGACGCGGTCATCTGGCGTGGGCGGCCGACCCGTCCGGGCACCTTGCCCTCCCGCTGTTCGCGGAGCCACCGCTTGTACGTCTTGACACTGACGATGCCGATGAGATCATCCACCCGATGTTCCAGCGACGCCCCGAGTTTGAGCAAGCGCGACCGCTCCTCCGGCGTGAGGATCACCCGGTTGCCGGGCATCTTCTGCCGCATCAGCTCGAACTGAGCCTGGAGGAACCGAATCCGCGCGTCGCGACGGGGCGACCAGGCCTCCATCAGCATCCAGAACAGCACCATCATCCAGCGTGGAAGCACCGGCCCGCCCTCCGCTTCGAGTGTCGTAAGTCCTGTATCGGCAAGAGCCCGACATTATGGACCACCCCCGCAGACATGCCAAGCGGGCGGGTTTCGGCGTAGCCCCTTCCCCATCCCCGGCCCGACCGCCCCGGCAAGGGCGAAACGCGGCCGTGCCCGACAGAAAAAGTTGAGACGAGCGGGCCAGCACCACAAAAACAGGTTCCGGCTTCCCGAAGAGGGTTTGGACCACTCTACGGCGAATCCGGGAGACGTACCCGCAGGCCTGGGCAAGGATCGAGGCCGGGTTCTCGCTGACCGGCATCAGGCGTGGGGCATCTCCAAAGCGGTCGCAACCATCCGTCGCCCGACAGGGACTAAGCGTCCTGCGGCACGCCGGCCACGCCGCCACCAGCGTCGCCAAGACCACCCTCGGCATCGACCGCGCCACCGACGAGCAGATCGAAGCTCGCCTCGACATCTGCCGCAACTGCCCCGGCAACCACGCCGTCTGGCGGGACGAGGATGTCCACACTTGCGGCCCCATGCTCGCCTCAGCGAGATGAACTGGCGCAGGCGATCCGTGACACGCAGAAGCTCGTGGAGCAGCAAACACGCGCCCAGGATTCGGCTTCGCAGCTCAGCACTGACGATTTGACTCTCGATACCGCCAGCGCGGTACAGTCGGCGTTGGTGCAGGCCGAGGACGACATCGAGTCGCTGGACCAGCGTCTACGGGTAGATGAAGGCAAAGCTGGCGAAGGTGCGTTACGAGCAGCTCGGCAAAGTCTTCCGAGATGTCCGCATCCTCAGCCTTTCGCTTATCCAGAACTGGATCATTGGGCCGCTGCTCATGTTCGGGCTGGCGGTGCTGTTCCTGCACGACCACCCCGAATACATGGTCGGCCTCATCATGATCGGCCTGGCCCGCTGCATCGCGATGGTCATCGTCTGGAACGAACTGGCCAAGGGCGACAGCGACTACGCCGCCGGGCTGGTGGCGTTCAACAGCATCTTCCAGGTGCTGTTCTACAGCGTCTACGCCTGGCTGTTCGTCACGGTGCTGCCGCCGATGCTCGGGCTGGAAGGCGCGGTGGTGGCCATCACCATCGGCGAGATCGCCAAGAGCGTGGCGATCTACCTGGGTATCCCGTTCGTGGCGGGGATGCTCACCCGGTTCGTCCTGCTCAAGCTCAAGGGCCGGGCGTGGTACGACGGCGTGTTCATCCCCCGCATCAGCCCGGCGACCCTCGTCGCGCTCTTGCTCACGATCGTCGTCATGTTCTCGATCCAGGGCGGACAGATCATCGCCAAGCCCGGCGACGTGGTGCTGATCGCTGTGCCGCTGCTGATCTACTTCGTCGTCATGTTCCTGGTCAGCTTCATGATGGGTCGCCTGGCCGGGGCGAACTACGCGCAGACGGCGACGATCTCGTTCACCGCCTCGGGCAACAACTTCGAGTTGGCGATTGCCGTGGCGGTTGCGGTGTTCGGCATCGGGCACGGGGCCGCGTTCGCCGCGGTGATCGGCCCGCTCGTCGAGGTGCCGGTCCTGATCGGCCTGGTCAGCGTGTCGCTGTGGCTCCAACGCCGGTGGTTCCCGCAAGACGCCATCGACGCCGAGGCTTCGGTGACGCCCGACCGCATCAGGGACTCGATAACCTGCCGCCGGGTTCGGTGGGGCGTGACCCGCCGGAGCCGCTGGGTGTCGTTCGGCGGGAACCTGTCTTGGGTAGCCTGCTCAATCACTACTATCGGAAAGCCGCCTGAATCCACTGTAAACGGGCAGTGCCCGACATTTTGAACCACCC
>CAYMAS010000110.1:0-2781 GCA_964388485.1 uncultured Tepidisphaerales bacterium
GGAGGTGCGGACCGCGTCGCCCACCGCGCCCTGGTCGGTCATCGATCGCATGATCACGTTCAGCCGGGCCAGCGCCTTCTCCTGCTCGGTCACCTCCGTCCACGACTTGCTGATGCCCATCCGCAGCAGTTCCTGTTCGAGCGCCGCCTGCTTGATGTTGATCCCAAAGCGGTCGAGCACCTCGCTGGAGCCAGACAATGCGCTGATGAACCGCTGCATCGCTTCGTCGTCCGACAGGTTGTTGAACGAGGCGAAGTCGATCGCGAGTTGCTGCAGGGACTGGCTTAGCCCGCGGGCGTCGGTGGCGTTGAAACCGAGGCCGACGAAGAACGACTGGAAGGTGGAGAGCGCGTCGCGGATGGCGAACTTGGACCGCCCGACGGACGCGGCCAAATCGTCGGCGAACTTCGCGGCGGCATCGGCCTGGTCCCCGAACACCTGCTCGAAGCGGCTGAGCGTCTCTTGGGCGTCAGACGCCGCCTTGATCGCCAGCCCGCCGAGCGGGGCGAACGCGGCGGTGGTCAGGGAGAAGATGCGGACACCCATGTCCCGCACCGAACGGCCAAACGCCTGCAGCCGCTTCTGCGCTCGCCGCAGCCCGCGCACGAGACGGCTGTCGTCGGCGAAGACCTCGACGAACGCGCGGCCGGCTCGGATGGCGTTACTCGGAGGCATGGGCGGGTGCTTGTCCCTTCGATGGCTGCTTCACAAAGACCTGCTTGAGCAGACGGAATCCTTCTTGCTTGCCGACTTCGACACGCTCTGAATTCCGGGGGCGGGGAAGTAGTGGGTGGAAGTCGGCGGGTTTGTACGGCGAGGGCTTCTTCTTTGGGTCGCGGTGGACGTTGGCCAGCAGGGCCATGAGTGCCGAGGTGTGGGACCAGCGCTGCCTCGCGGTCGCGTCGGCCATCCACACCAGCTCGCGGAGCGTCAGTGGTCCGGGGTCGATGCCAACGATCCCGGCAAGCTCATAGACAGCTCGCCACCCCCGGACCCCGGATTCACCTTGTTCAGCTCGGCTTCGAGCATCCGGTCGATCTCGCCGCTTTCGAGCCGGGCGGTCACCGCGTCGAAGACCTTCGTCTCCAGCACCTTCAGCTTGTCGAGGGCTTTGCGAAGCACCTGCCGCTTCGCTTGCGGGAAAAAACCCACTAGCTCCTCCAGCAACGCCGTGGTCGCCGCGTCGATCGCGTCGCCGGCCATCGCTTGGCCGAACTGCTCGTCGGTAACGCTCTTGGCGTCAGCCTCGGGCTTGCACAGCGCGTACACCACGTCGCAGAGCAGGACGGGATCGGTAACAAGCCGCTCGAGCAGCTTGCCGTCAATGGCCTGCATCAGGTCCACGTCGAGCAGGCCACGCACGCGCTTGATGGCGTCGACGTTGATCGTGAGCGACCAGGTCCGGCCGGTGTTGTCGGAAAATGTCTTCATTACGCGACCTCCATCCACTGCGGGGCGTTGGCCGCGTAGGTCGGCTTGATCGTCACGCTCACGGTGACCGCCTCTTCGAGCGGCTCGTTGCGGGAGAAGTTGAAGACCTCCATCGTTGCCCGCAGGCCCTGCGAGCCGGAGGCGGTGATGTCGCCGTCCATCACGGCGAACTCGATCGGCGTGTCGTTGAACCACGCGTCCTTGATGGCGGTGAACCCGGTGTCCTGGGTGTCCCAGACCATCTCGAACTCGATCGACCCGTCCTTGAGCGTGCCCGCGAGCGCCCGCCAGCCGCCGTTGGCGCGGGTGGTGACGTCGGCCTCGCCTTTCTCCAGGCTGAGGGTGAGATCTTTCACGTTGGTCAGCTCGACCCACACCGGCGTGGCGAAGTCGCCGGTGTTGCGGTAGAGCTTGGCTTCCATCCCGAGCTTGATGCCCATGGCGGTGTCTCCTTATTTCACTGAATCCCGCCACATGGGCGGTAGCTTGGGTTGTTCGGCTTCGAGCGCCGGCCCCATGTACGGGCGGGCGCGGTAACGGGCCGTCCGGCGTCGGCCGGAGCGGGGATCACGGATGCGGACGGTGCCGCCGTACTCCAACAGCGACGGTGCTTCGCCGTTCGAGTTGGAAAGTGCGGTCGGGCCGATCACGACGGAGCTATTCCGTCGGTCGTACCCGAAGAAAATGAGCCTGCGTAGCAGTGCAACGTGCGAGTGCGGCGGGCCACCGGGCGCACTGGTTCCCTTGCGTTTCCGGATGCTGGTGCGGGCGCGTTGACGGACGAATGCCCCGAACCGCGAGAGAACCCGCCGGCTGGCCCGGTCGGTCGCGTCGATCACCTGCTTGCGATCGAAGAACATCGACTTGTCGATCTTGAAGCCGATCATCGGGTCACTCGGTAAGTCAGGGTCAGGACGCTGGTGAACTGTCGGAGTTGGTCCATGTGTTCGGGGGCGTAGATCGGATCGTTCTGCGACCGCAACCACACCGCCCCCGGCAGTTGGGCGAGGCGCTTCGCACGCAGGAGGTCGGAGATCTGTTCCACCTGCTGCATCAGCGCGTCGATGGTGATCTGCTGGTCGTCCTGAAACCTTTGCTGGATGCCGATGTCGATCTGCACGTCGTGCTGGCAGTAGGCCCGGCCCATCGGCTGGATCGCCACCGCACGCGGCACCACGCTCACATGCAGCGTGTCCATGTCCTTGAGCTCGAAGGTCGGGACGTAGTGCCGCCGGGCGGTCACGCCAGTGGGCAACACACCCGCATCGTTGATCTCGGCGACCACGGCCTCGGCGATATCGATGATGGCGCTCATTCGTACGTCAAGCATTGTTTGTCCTCGATCGGGGT
>CAYMAS010000111.1:0-2758 GCA_964388485.1 uncultured Tepidisphaerales bacterium
CGGCCGTCGGTGTGGTAGACCGCCACTGTCTTGTTGCCGCCGGCGTCGACGCGCTCCTTGAGCTTGCCCTGCTGCTTCGTCGGGACCGAGCTGTCGAACCCGTAGAACGTGATGACGTTGCCCGCGGCGTCCTCCAGGCGGAAGTCACCGCCAGCCATCTTCTCGAACCGCTCCGTAGCACCAACGCCGTCGCCAAAGAACCGAGCATCGTACACCGTCACCGCATCGACGGCGGGCTCACTCGGAGCATCGAAACGACGGGCACTGGTGCCGCTGCTGACGACCTGCACCATTCGCTCGCCGGCGAGTTGGTCGATATACGGCAGCTGCTCGACGGTCCAGCCGTTGCCGAACGCGCCGTTCCATGCATCAGCGACGCCGAGTTCGGCATCGAAGTTGGTCCAACTGCGCGTATGACCAAAGTCAGCACCGAAGCCGTCGCTCGACAGGTCGTTGTGCGAGACGACGGCTGCACCGTCGGCATAACGCACGGCACCGTTTGGACTGATGCCGGCGCCTGGGGCGTAGTCGCCGCCCGCCCCTTCCGTCGTGCCAATCAAGCCGTCCGGTTCGAGTGCGATCGGCGTCGGCGACAGGATCGTGTTGAACGCCGCCTGGTCGACCGGAGCTGCCGGAACGCTCAGGGCGGTCGTGCTGGATCCCTGCCTGGCCACCACCTGGAACTGGTACTCGGCCGCACCGTTCGTCAGAGCTGGCAGCGTGCCGGTCGTCGTGAAACGCGTCGTGCTGGCGGACAGGTCCGCTCCGCCGCTGACGGTCGAGAACGTCTGTCCGCCGTCGAAGCTGACCTGGACGTCAAATGCGTCATGACTCCGCCCGCCAGGCGTCCACCCGATGACGTGGTCGCCGTTGGCATCGACCATCACGGCAACGTCGAGCGGCCGGGCCATAGCGGTCGTCGCGTGTCGGCGGTGACTAGACAGGCCGTCGCCGCTGGTGTCGCTAAAGGCGCGGACCCGGTACCAGTAGGTCTGGCCGTCTTCGAGGTTGCCATCGACCCAGGTCACGGTGTTGCCGGTCCCTCCGGTGCTGATGCTGAAGCTGCCGTCGCCGGGGCGAAGTTCGGCGACCGGTTCCAAGTCCATGGCTCCGGGGGAGGTACCCCGATAGACGCGGAAGCCGTCGTAACTGCCCGAAGGCTCGAGCCACATCAGACCCAGGCGGGTGCTGTCGATGACCGAGATCGACAGATCCTGCGTCGACGAAGGCGGCTCGGCGAGGGTCTTACCGAACTGATTTCGGACGATCGTGAAGTCGCTCAAATCGATGACGCCGTCGCCGTTGCCGTCGCCGGTCGAGAACGTGGCGGTGGTGCTGCCCAGGTGGTTCGACAGGATTGTAAAGTCTTCGAGGCTGACCTGACCGTCGCGATTGAAGTCGCCGTTGAGGAACCCGAACCCACCGGCCCGCACGTCGCCCGCACCAATGCCGACGCCGTCGCTGCCGTAGATGCCGAGAGGCGCATCGTCCCCGCGAAGCGTCAACTGGTAGTAGCCGTCGGCGAGGTACTCGACCGCATGCGCATTCCGCTCACCCGGCTGCACCCAGAGCTCGTCCCTCGTCCCGTCGTAATCGAACGCCCAGTCGACGCTCGATCGGTCAGCGGTCCAGCCGAAGGTCAAGTTCTCAACGAGCAGATCCTCGTCTTCAAGGCTCGCCTCCACGTCCTCGCTGAAGTCGACACGGAAGGCGTGACGGTACGAAAGGTCGCTCAACCCGCTCGGCGGCGCAGCATTGGCGTCGAAGTCACTCCCAATGACTGTCGTTGACAGAAGACGGCGCGGCTCCAGGCGATCCACGACGGAACGGATAGCATCTGCAACAACGGCACGACGACGAAAAGGACGGGTCATGATAATCCCCAGGTAGATAGTTGCTGTCGCCCGTACCGTCTGTGCGGCGTGCGAGAAGCGGTAGAAGTATCCGAGATTAGAAGTCGCTGCGATCCCTGCTGCAGATGCCTGCCAAGTTTTCGCGGTGCGTCTTGGCGATACGACAAGCAATCACCGTTCCCTCTGCTCCTTAACCCTCTGGCCCTAATAAACCAGCTCCCGAAGGCTTCACCGGGTTCCTCACGCCGAAGGCACGACGCTCCTGTTCCACCTGGATTTCACCGCCACCCCGCAATTCTCCTCATCGGGGCTGCTTCAAAGCAAGGTCGTAGAGCCGAACGTCGCGATCCATCAACAGGCGATGACGTGGGATCGCGATCAGCATGCACAACTCTAACGACCGGTTCGTACAGGCCGCAGCACTTGTCCTGCTAGCCCGTAACGCTCGCAAAGACCATCACGCTTCGGGTCGGCACCGCTTTGGTGCCTGGGGCTGTTGCGGCGGGGCAGACCGTTGCAGCGATTGCTCTCGATAACGACGTCGGACGCCCTCCTTCGTCGGCATTAACCGCGGCTAAGTCATCACAGGTAGCTCGCGACTTGTAAAATGACGCTCGAAAAGCGGGAGCATTCACTGCCGGCTTGAACAAGGTTGTTGCCGGATTGGCGGTGATCTGTTTCAACCCGATAGTAATCTGTTTCAAACCGGCAGTGATCTTTCTCGACCCGGCGATGATCTTTCTCGAACCAGCAGTGCTCTATTTCAAGCTGGCAGTGATCTTTTTCAACGCGGCAGCAGGGACGGCGGGTTTGGCAACGACCTGTTCTGGTCTGACCATGCGCTGTTCTGCGGCGGGAACGACGTATCGAACCGGCGTGGTGCTGCTTGAGAGCTCTTCTTATCG
>CAYMAS010000112.1:0-2746 GCA_964388485.1 uncultured Tepidisphaerales bacterium
GTGCGGGCTGACGACAGAATCCAGTTGGCTCAGGTCAACAGAACAAAGCTGCGCAGCGGCAGCAGATGCGCCGGTGGTGCCGCGACGCGAACGCCATCATACCGCTCGACCCACAACCCCTCCGGCTCCGGCAGCACGGCGACGAGGACCGACGGCGCGAGGTCCGGCATCGACGCCGCCCCGCCCGCAGCCGATCGGTCGGCCGTGACCCCGGCCACCGCCGTGTCGACGCAATCCCGCTCCGCCGCCACTACCGCCGTCTGACGGTCGTCGGCAGGCCGTTCCGGCGACGCCTCACAATGCCCCCCGATGACCAGCGACTCGACCGCGGCGTGATCGTCGGCTTCACAAAGCAGCATCCCCACGGGCACGGGGCCGCCTGCCGTCATCGACAGCAGGGTGAGCAGCGTGCATAGGAGGCGCGGGAGCGGCACGACAGGACCATAGGCGTTGAGCGGTGGGAAAAGCAACGCTTACGAGTCGCCTGCGCCGTCACGACGCGCGTCGATCGTACATAACATCGAGATTTAGCCGCCCAGCTTCGGCCCGCTTCCCCACGGTCGGCCGTCGCCGCGGTTGTTAGGGTAGGCACCCCAGCGTCGACCGCTCGGATCTTCCCGCATATCAGGCCCGTTAGGCCAGGCGTCTGTGAAAGGGCGGCGCGGCGTCTATGGCACAGTCCTTCCGACCGAACCGTCGGAGCAGACCGGCGGTCGCCGTAACTCCAATCGCTAGCAGGATGAAGAGCAATCCGAGAATGATGCAGATGAACTTCACGGTGTGACCTCGATTATTCACATGAAGTAAGCATACGAGGCTTGTCGAATGGGCTCGCCCGGTGCGACGTGACGAAGAACGCCTCCGACGCGCTTGGCCGCCGCCAGAGTCACCGGGTCGGAGTTGACGAGAGCGGTGCTGTTCCAGTTGAGCTTCGTTAGTGCCAAGAGTTCGGTGAGAAGTTCGACCTCGCCGCCCTCCACGAGTTCAGGCGTTACCTCAAGCGTCCGCGGCACATAGAGGCCGGGATAGCAGCGGTAGAAGTTGACACTGCCCTGCGTGTAGAGGAACCAGCGGTCGCCGGTGTCATCCACAAGTGCCGTACCGCGGAGCGGTGCGTAAGTGCCGCCGCGGTAAAGACGGGTGTGGCTTCGCCGAAGCGACAGCAGATCAAGCCCATCAATCTCGAGTGCTTCGGCAGCCGCTTCGCAACCCTCGACCTCGGCGTCGTCAAAATAGCTGCTCTTGTGAATCGCCAGCCGCGCTGGCAGGGTGCGGTGCTCACCCCGGTATGCCTTCACGGCATGCTCAATGAGCGCCTTCATATCGGCCGCCGTCAGATGGGGCGTGCGATCATCGGCGTCAATCCGTGCCCGACCGCCGCGGACGACCATCCCCTCGCCGCGTTCGTTGAACACTTGCGCAACACTTGTTCGCAGCAGGCTTGAATCATCCTCGTCCTCCACCCATTCGCCTTCACGGTAGAAGCTCACACCGATGTGACACGCGGTAAACTCGCCCGATGTTCGGGCAAGGCGCCACGGCACGCCGCCGGCCTTGTAGTAGAGCGCGCAGAACAGATTCCAAGCTCGCGTCGCCTCGTCCTGCAGAGCCTTGACCTCCTGACCGCTGCGGCGGTACTTCCAGACGCCAGCTCCGTATGTTGCTGGGCGAACCACTTGCAGCGGCTTTCCGAGAGAAAGCGCTGCCGCCTTGAACAGGTCGTGCCAGACAAAGTTCTCACTTCCTAAGTGTCGATGTGACGACCGCGGGCCGGAGTCGGCCCGCTCCGGCACATCGAGTCGCTTGACCGCCTCGGGCCACAGCAAGCACACGATGACGTCGGCGTTCTTCTCGATCAGGCCGGTGGAGCCCTTTATGAAGCGTTGCGTCACCCCGTTGGCAAAGTCGCGTCGGCCGAGCCCGTCGAGCTGCTTGAGGTCGCCGCGAGAGAGGACGTCGCATAGTCGGTCATCGACGACGAAATCACACAGCGGATGGCCCTCGCCGAAGCCCGGAAACGGCGGGTAGAGCGTCGTCAGCGGCGACTCCTTGCCCGCCACACCGTCGCGGCATCGACTGACCCAGGCGGCAAACGCTTCGACCGACTTCCGTGGACCAACCACGCCCACGCGCACCGCACGGGGCGCGGTCGGCTGTCCAGCGTCGAGGGGTCCGAAGCGGGCGATGCCGTGCCTCACGTCGATGTGCCGGCCCTCGCCGCCGAACTCCAGTTCGGGCTCGTCGATGAAGAATGCTCTCATGTCTCTTCCTCTTCTTCCTCGAACAGCAAGGCCTGCGGGTCGGTTTCCCCGATGTCGGTCGAATCAGGATCATCTGCCGTCGGCGGCCGCAACTCGTCCTGACCCGCCCACAACTCATCGGGCAACCCCGCTTCGACCGAGACGCGCATCAGCTCACCGAACCGCAGAAGGGGGTAGTCGCGCGTAAACAATCCGTGATCGGTCAGCAACGCCGCGAACATCACGACGGTTCCGCCGACTGCTTTGTTTCGCTCGCGCTGCTTGATGCCGGCCAAGCGCTCTTCGCGAAACGGGTCGAGCTCGCGACCGTCGCTTGTGTAGTGGTATGTCGGGTTGATCCGCAGATACCACCGGCCATCGAGCTGCTCGAACCGCCGCTCGAAGGCGACGTGGCGGTAGTAGGCGATCCGTTCCGGGTCGTCCTTCCGCTCGTAAGCCTTGAACACCGTCCGCACCGCCTCGCGTTTTCGGCTCTTGTACCGAAC
>CAYMAS010000113.1:0-2723 GCA_964388485.1 uncultured Tepidisphaerales bacterium
ATGCTGCTCGAGGAGTACGCGGCCATGGCGGTCGAGCTTCGATCGGCCGCAAGGGCGCTTGAAGCCCGTTTGCAGGCGACACAGGCCAACGCCGTGTACCGGCGGGAGGTCGTGCTTCCCCTGCGCGCTGCTGTCGTGGCCGAGGCGCAGCTCAACTACAACGCGATGACCGTCACGCCCTTCGAGCTGATCACGGCCAAGCGTCAGCAGATCGATGCGGCCGTGGAGTATGTGCACGCGGTGCGCGACTACTGGATCGCGCGTGCGGACCTCGAGCAACTACTCGACGGCGGTCGACCGCCGATGGTGAACATGATCGGAGTGATGAAGTGAACAAGCCGTTGAAGATCAAGTCTGAAAGTCCCGAAGCCGTTGCCGAGTCACTGACCCGGCGGCAGGCGCTCCTGGGAGCGGCCGCCGCCGCGGGCGGTCTCGCGATGCCGGGCCTCGCCGTGGCGCAGTCGACGCGGCCGACCCGAGAGCCGACGCCGCTGACCGGCAACGGCCCCGCCCCAAGCGTTGGCGAAGATCTGACGAAGTACCTCCGCGACACCGCCAACGACCCGTGGCGGCAGAAGATGCACCCGGACTCGCCGCTCGTCGATGTCTACGAGAAGATCTATCGCATCGACCCGGAGCGCCCGTTGCCGCCCGGTGAGCCGGGCGTCGACTACATGCCGGTGATCACGCCGAACAACACGACGCTGCCGTTCAAGGTCGTCGATGGCGTCAAGGTGTTCCACTTGATCGCCGAGGAGACGGTGCACGACTTTGACCCGGACCTGCGCTGCTACTGCTGGGGGTACAACGGCGTGACCAACGGGCCGACCATCGAAGCGGTCGAGGGCGACCGCGTCCGCATCTACGTCACGAACAAGCTGCCGGCCCCGACAACCGTGCACTGGCACGGGTTCGTGCTGCCGCACGGTATGGACGGCATCAGCGGCCTTGAGCAGCCGGCGATCCTGCCCGGCGAGACGTTCATGTACGAGTACACGATCCGCCAGCACGGCACGTTCATGTATCACAGCCATCACGACACCATGACCCAGGAGGGCATGGGCATGGTCGGCATGTACATCGTGCATCCGCGCAAGGAGCTTCATCCCGAGCTGTCAGACCGGCCTGCGGTCGATCGAGACTTCGCAATCATGCTTCAGACCTGGAAGGTGGAGGTCGGGGCAAGTCGCCCCAACCCGTTCAGCATGGGCTTCAATCTGTTCACGATGAACGCGCACGTCTTCCCCGCGACGGAGCCGCTCATCGCCCGCACCAACCAGCGGGTCCGCCTCCGCATCGGCAACCTCTCGGCCGTGCATCACCACCCGATCCACCTGCACGGCTACGAGTTCGTCACCACCGCCTACGACGGCTACACGCCGCCGATGAGGAACTGGCAGATCGGCGTGACCGAGCTCGTCGGCGTCGGGCAGACCCGCGACATCGAACTTGTCACCACCGAGGAAGGCGACTGGATCTTCCACTGCCACATGACCCACCACATCATGAACCAGATGGGCGACTTCACGAACACGGTCGGCATGGCACCGGGCTCGCTCGACGAGACGCTGCAGCAACTGCTCCCCGGGTACATGACCATGGGCAACGCCGGCATGAACGACCGCACCGGCAAGCCGATGCACCCGATTCCGCCCAACAGCATTCCCATGAAGAAAGGCGACGGCCCGTACGGCCCGATCAGCGTCGCCGGCATGGCGAACCTGCTGAAGGTCCGCCGGGACATCAGTGACGAGATGCTTGCCACCAACACTGACCCCGGCCAGTACACCTCGCCGCTCGACAAGCTCGCCCTCCCGGCGAGGCCCGAAGCACTGCGCCGCGACGGCATCACTGTTTGATCCTGCACGACAGATCCTCGAAGGCCGCATGCTCCTGACGCTCGCAACGCCGTTGACGTCCCCGGATCGATTCGGGTCGATGCGAGAAGGTGTCCTGTTCGCAGCGGGCAGTTTGCTCGTGATCGTCGCACTGGCCGACCTCGTGCTTGCGACGCTCTCCGGGCGCCGCCGGTTCGGCGTTTACAGCGGCCCGATCTGTCACAGCTTGTGGCGACTGCTTCGTGCGGTGTCCAGGCTCAGTCCCGCGAAGGGTCATCCGATCCTCAACGCAGCTGGGCCGCTGATGCTGGTGGTGGTGCTAGCGCTTTGGGTGGCGGTTCCGACGCTCGGCTTCTCCCTGATGATCCTGCCGGGCCTCGACGGGGCGTTCGTCATCGGCGGTGGCCAGCCGGTCCCGCCGCCGTCGAGGCATATTGGCACTGCTCTCTACATCAGCGGGTTCAGCTTCACCACGCTTGGCGCCGGTCCCTTCGTGCCGCAATCCAACGGGTTCCGAACTCTGATTGTCGTGCAGGCGGCGATTGGGTTCGCAACCTTCACCCTCGCGATTACCTACTTGCTCTCGGTCCTGTCGGCACTGCGCCGCCGCAATAGTTTCGCGCGGGAGGTGCACCACTTCACAGGCGGGACCGACGACGGGCTCGTGCTGCTGGAAGCGGTCGCCGGCGACCCGGGCCTTCGACGCGAGGTCCTGCTCGAATTGGCCCGCGGACTCCACGACGTGCACGAATCGCACTTGGCATACCCGGTGCTGCATTTCTTCCGGCATCGCGAGTCGCACTTTCTCATGAGCACGCAGGCGGCGGTCGATGCCGACATGGTCGACCTCGCGAGAGCGGCTGCTCCGGAGGCGGATGCGTGGCA
>CAYMAS010000114.1:0-2663 GCA_964388485.1 uncultured Tepidisphaerales bacterium
CGGGACGGAAAGGGGGTTAGTGGTCATGACCGGCGTGACCGGCGTGGCCGTCGTCGGCCTTCTTGGCGTCGGCGGCGTTGTCCTCGCCGTTGAGCTTGGCGAGCACGGCGGCGGGGTTCTCCTCGACCATGCCGACGCAGCCGGCGCAGCAGAGCTTCACGAGGCGGTTGGCGATGACGTAGTTCACCGGCTCGCCCATCGCGCCGCCGAGCTTGTCGCCGCTGACGGGGCAGACGGTCGCCGTGTAGTCGGCCGACTGCTGCTCGATCACGGCCGCGTCGAGCTTCTCGATGACCGCCTTCGGGTCGGCCTTGACCTTGCCCTCGCAGCCGGCGCAGCAGAGCTTGACGAGGCGATTGCCGACAATCATCTCGACCGGCTCGCCCATGCTGCCGAGTTCGCCGCCGCTGACGGGGCAGGTCGTGAGCGGGTAGTGCTCCTTTTGCATCTCGACGAGCTTGGCGTCGATGGCCTTGAGGTACTTCGTCGGGTCGGCCATGAACGTCTCGACGTTCTTCTCGCTGTTGAAGCGCAGCTGGCGTTGCTCGTGGACGTGCGTGATCGCGTCGTCGGCCAGCTTTTCGCCGGTGACGGGGTCGGTTGCCAGCGGGTAGGGGTCGCCGACATACTCGGCCTTCTGCTCGGCGTGCGCGGCGTCTCCGTTGTGCCCCGGCTCGGCGAGCGCGGAGGTGACGGGCATCGCCAGCGCGGCGAGGACGGCGGCGGACAGGATCAGACGGGGGGTGTTGTGGAACTGCATGGGGATCTCCATCAGGAAGGGAAAGTGGGTGTGTCAGCACGCGCGGCGCACAACAACGTGCGGCGGGTGCGGGATTAGTTGGAAAGGGTGAACGCGCAGACGAACGACGCGCACGCACAGACCGGCGGCGGGTCGTCAAGCGACCGGCCCGGCAATGCGACGCGGCGGGGCGCGTTCAGGTCAAAAGCAGCACGCTCAGCGTGCGCAGCGTCGGCGCGGCAGGAATCGCCGCGGACTCAGATGTTCGGGCCCCGGCCGTGTCGGCAGTGGAATCGGTCCAAATAACGCCTAATGGCCACGGCAGCGGCGCGAGCGAGAAGCACGGCAACTCCACCGTCGCCGGTAGGACCATCGCCTCGCCGCGGCCGTCCTGCATCGCCCCCATGTGCGATCCGCACCCGCACTCGTGGTCGGGAGCCTGCTCCGGTTTTGGGGCGGTCGGCGTGTTGCCCTCGCTCGCGGCGGCGCAGCAATCATGCGACTGCTCGACCTGCGCCGGGGCAACCTCGTTGGCCGCGGCGGTCCCGCAGCAGCACAGCATCGGCACGAAGCCGATCGTGAGCGCGAGCAGCACGCGGAGGATGGAGGAGGGCGAAGGCATCAGGCGAGGCTCATATAGTATACACCGTGGGAGTACAGGTTGCAGATCAGTCGTGGCGTCGCGTTGCCTCGTTCGATCGGCAGCGTGATTGCTGCAAGGGTCAACGCGAAGGCAACGGAAAATGGTGCACGCTTCGACGTGAGTCCTCGCAAATCACACGTTGATCCCGTCCCGCCGCAGCGCCTCGGGCCTGGCCGGGAGGGCGAGCTTGTCGAGCGGCGAGGTGTACTGGCCGGGGTCGGTGTTGGTGGCGAGCATCTCGTCGCTGATGTCGTTGCGGACCTTGAGCAGGTTGGCCATGCCCGCGACGCTGATCGGTCCGTAGGGGCCGTCGCCCTTTTTCATCGGGATGCTGTTGGGCGGGATCGGCATCATCGGCTTGCCGGTGCGGTCGTTCATGCCGGCGTTGCCCATCGTCATGTAGCCGGGCAGAAGCTGCTGTAAATGCTCGTCGAGCGCGCCCGGTGCCATGCCGACCGTGTTCGTGAAGTCGCCCATCTGGTTCATGATGTGGTGGGTCATGTGGCAGTGGAAGATCCAGTCGCCTTCTTCGGTCGTGACCAGTTCGATGTCGCGTGTCTGGCCGACACCGACGAGCTGAGTAACGCGGACCTGCTGGTCCTTGGGCGGCAGGCTGTGGCCGTCGCGGGCGGTGGTGACAAACTCGTACCCATGCAGGTGGATCGGGTGGTGGTGGACAGCCGACAGGTTGCCGATGCGAATCCGCACCCGCTGGTTCGCCCGGGCGATGAGCGGCTCGGTGTCAGGGAAGACGTGGGCGTTCATCGTGAAGAGGTTGAACATCATCGAGAACGGGTTGGGCCGACTTGCACCGATGTCGACCCACCACGTTTGCAGCATGATCGCGAAGTCGCGATCGACGACCGGCCGGTCGGCCAGCTCGGGGTGCAGCTCCTTGCGCGGGTGCACGATGTACATGCCGACCATGCCCATGCCCTCCTGGGTCATGGTGTCGTGGTGGCTGTGGTACATGAACGTGCCGTGCTGGCGGATCGTGTACTCGTACATAAACGTCTCGCCCGGCAGGATGGCCGGCTGCTCAAGGCCGCTGATGCCGTCCATGCCGTGGGGCAGCACGAAGCCGTGCCAGTGCACCGTTGTCGGGGCGGGCAGGCGGTTGGTGACATAGATGCGAACGCGGTCGCCCTCGACGGCCTCGATCGTCGGGCCATTGGTCACGCCGTTGTAGCCCCAGCAGTAAGTGCGCAGGTCAGGGTCGAAGTGGTGCACCGTCTCCTCGGCGACGAGGTGGAACACCTTCACGCCGTCGACGATCTTGAA
>CAYMAS010000115.1:0-2584 GCA_964388485.1 uncultured Tepidisphaerales bacterium
CGGGCTTCACCGCACAGACGAATCTTGCGTACAAGCGGGACGTTTCGACCAGCTCCGCCGCGACGACCCACTGCGGCTTGCTCCCGAAGACGACGCTGCCGGGGAAGAGGAAGAACTTGCGCCCGCGGACGCCGTCGTACTCGTTGGCCTCGCCCTTTTTGCCGACGTTGCCGAGCAGTCCGGGGAGGATCGCCCTGTGCACCTGATCGGCCGAGGCGGGCTGGCGGTTGAGGCGAAACGATGCCCGCAACGAGGCACGACCGTGAGGGAGTGCGGTCGGCGGAGCCGACATCCGAACCCGATCTATCGCCCGCGGCTCCAGCACCTGTCCCTGCCGATCCACCACGTACTCCACCGCCGCCGGCAGCGACTTCTCTTCGTTAATCCACCGCGTGCTGCCGTGCCGCGTCCACACGGTCTCTGCGGGAGCGACATCGGACTCCCGCATCCGTCTCGTGGCATACGACTTGAAGTCGTTCATTACTTTTTCGGGATTCACGTCGGGTGCCGAGACAACAGCGTGCACATGTGTCGTTCGAACGTGAAGGGCGTGCAGCTGCCAATTGCGGTAGCGACACACTTCTTGTACCGCCTCCTGCGTTGCCTCACGTGAGGCCTGATCCAGCTTCACCTCAGTACCGGCAGATTGATCCCGTTCGAGCTTGTAAAGTTCGGGCGTTGCAGGAACGAAGGGTTCGCCAGGTTGGTTGTTGTTGCGGTCGACGCTGCCTCGCTCGTCGCCGTGGAGTCGCGTTCCTTTGGTCGTGAAGGTGATGAAGTAGGCGGGGAGGGTGGCGGGCTCGGATGTCGGCTCCGCCGACCGCACTCCCTCACGGTCGTGCCTCGTGGCGGTGCGTCGTTCGCTGCTCAAGCCCGCCACCGCTTCGCGGAGCTGGCGTTGGACGTCGCCCCATTCCATCATGCGGAGGTAGTTCAGGTACCTCGCCTTGCACGCCCCTTTGAGCTTGTTGCGGCTCAGCTCGCGGCGTTCCTTGACGTACCACCGCCAGAGGTTGACGAGCGTGAGCAGGTCGCTGCCGCCGGCGTTCCAGATCGCGTGGGCCTCGTCGGCCTCCTTCCGCTTGTCCAGCGGCCGCTCGCGTGGGTCCTGCACGCTCAGGCCCGCGGCGATGATGATCGTTTCGTCCAGACAATCCTCGGCATCGGCGGCGAGGATCATGCGGCCGAGCTTGGGGTCGACGGGCAAACGCGCGAGCAGGCGGCCGACGTCGGTGAGGCGGCGGTGCTCGTCGAGGCCGCCGATTTCCTGGAGGGTTTGGTAGCCGTCGCGGACCTGCCGGGGGTCGGGCGGGTCGATGAACGGGAACGACTCGACGGCCCCGAGGCCGAAGGCGGACATTTGCAAGATGACGGCCGCGAGGTTCGTCCGCTGGATCTCGGGGTCGGTGAACTCCGGGCGTTGCTCGAACTCCGTCTCGTCGTAAAGGCGGATGCACACGCCCGGCGCGACGCGGCCGCACCGGCCCTTGCGCTGGTCGGCCGACGCGCGGCTGATCGCCTCGATCGGCAGGCGTTGGACCTTGGAGCGTGCGGAATAACGCGAGACGCGGGCGACGCCGGTGTCGACGACGGAACGGATGCCGGGAACGGTCAGCGACGTCTCAGCGACGTTGGTCGCGAGCACGACGCGGCGCTTGCCTGACGGTGAGAAGACGCGGTTCTGCTCGGCGTTGGAGAGGCGGGCGTAGAGCGGCAGCACGTCGTACGCGCCGTACTTGCCATGATGACCACCCACATGATCTTCGAGGGCCTTGGCGGCTTCGCGGATCTCGCGTTCGCCGCTGAGGAAGACGAGCGTGTCGCCGTTGGCCACGGTCTCGTCGCGGCCGAGTTCGTCGACGGCCTGCACGATGGCGTCGTTGACCTCGAGGGGTTCTCGTAGGGTGGGCTTCAGCCCACCATCGGGTCTCTCGCCATCGTCCGGATGGTGGGCTGAAGCCCACCCTACGTCAGAGTCCAGAGGTCGATACCGCACTTCGACCGGATAGGTCCGGCCGCTGACCATGATGATCGGGCACTGCTCCGGGCCGCCGAAGTGTTCCTGGAACCGCTCGGGGTCGATCGTCGCCGACGTGACGACGACCTTCAACTCCGGCCGTTTTTCAAGCAGATTCCGCAGATGGCCCAGGAGGAAGTCGATGTTGAGCGACCGCTCGTGGGCCTCGTCGACGATGATCGTGTCGTACTGGTTGAGGTGCCGATCGCCCTGCATCTCGGCCAGCAGGATGCCGTCGGTCATGAGCTTGACGAGCGTCCGCGGCGACGTCTCGTCGTGGAAGCGGACCTTGTAGCCGACGAGGGGGTCAGGAGTCGCCGCTGCAGCCCGCTCGGAACCACCGGCATCCCTCGCCGGCGACTCCTGACCCCTTCCGATTTCCTCGGCCACGCGCTTGGCCACCGTGCGTGCTGCGATGCGACGCGGCTGCGTGTGGCCGATGGTGCCGAAGACGCCGCGGCCGGCTTCGAGGCAGATCTTGGGCAGCTGCGTCGTCTTGCCGCTGCCGGTCTCGCCGCAGACGACGACGACGCGGTGGTCCTTGATCGCCTCGATGATGTCGCCGCG
>CAYMAS010000116.1:0-2545 GCA_964388485.1 uncultured Tepidisphaerales bacterium
AGATTTAAGAACTGCAACTTGTACTACCCCGTAGTATACTCAGTCTGCCCGATGCTTCGCCTGCCGAACATCCTCCGCCTGTCTCTTGCCGTCGTCATCGGCTTTGCGCCGCTGCTCTGCTGCTGCGGGACCGCGGTTGCCGATGACGTTTCGACCGCAGAGGTCGCCGCGTTAGAGGCCCACGCTTGCTGTGGCAGCGAAGACGCTCGGCCTTCGGAAGCTCCGGCGGACCAACCGGACGAGCCAGCACCGCACGAGTGTGGTTGCAGCGAAGGCGAGATGATGGGCCCCGCACCAGACGAGGCACTGATCGAAGCGACCGCTTCGAACGTTCTTCCTGCTTGGCTCGCACCCACCTACCGGCCATTGCTCAGCATCGTCATAGACGACGTACACTTGGAGCAGCCGACGGCACTCGCTGGCTCGGCTAAGTGGCCTGCTGCGCCGACGTTGCGCACGCTCAGCGTCCTGCTGCTGGTCTGATTCGAAGAAACAGCCGCCTTGTACGCCGGAACGGTTCTCGATCCGCGTCGGCCTGCGTGTGTTTCGCGCTGCGCAACACCCTTTCTCTTCACATCCAAATTCCCGCCGCCGTCGTGCCTTTCCACGACTAGCCGGCGCTCACCCACTCGCATTCCCGGAGTATCCATGCGCTTTCTGAACCCACAGATTCTTCTCCTCCCTGTCGTGGCCGCCTCGCTCGCGCTGCCGGCCGCCTCGCTCGCAGATCCAGCGGAGGCTGAGCAAAGCCAGCACAACGACGCGGCAGCCGCTGACGCCACCTACGTCGGCGACCCGTACCCGCTTTCGACCGATCCTGTCACCAGTGAAGAGCTGGTCGACGACGCACTCATCCACCTCTACGAACAGCGCGAGCTGCGCTTCAACAGCGAAGAGACGATGAAGATTTTCATGCAGGATCCGGCCAAGCACCTTGCCGCGGTCGACCGGAAGCTCGTCGAAATGCAGCGGCCGCACTACCCGCTGACGACCTGCCCGGTCAGCGGTGGCGAACTCGGAAGCATGGGCGAGCCGAAGGACATCGTCGTCGGCAATCGCCTCGTCCGTCTCTGCTGCGCCGGCTGTGAAGCCCAGGTCCGTGAGAACCCCGAACCGATCATCGCCAAGCTGGACGCGGCCGCGGTTGAGCAGCAGTCCGCCGACTACGCCCCCGATACCTGCCCGGTCAGTGGCGGCAAGCTCGGCAGCATGGGCGAGCCGGTCCACTACGTCGTCGCCAATCGACTCGTGAAACTCTGCTGCGCCGGGTGCGTCAGCGCGGTCGAGACGAACCCGGCCGGCGTACTCGCCAAGCTCGATGGTGAGGTCGAGGCCGAGACCGACAAGAAATCCGACGACAGCCACGCCGGTTAAGACCACTAACCCACTCCCGTTCCGCGTCGCCTCAACCGGCGGCGAGGGACTTTGACGGCACTCGCATGACTCACCTGCTCGCAGACATTCCGTTTCCCAATGTTGATCCCGTCGCTCTCCAACTCGGCCCCGTCGCCGCGCGCTGGTATGGCTTGGCGTACCTTGCCGCCTTCGCCATTGCCTACGGCTTGCTGAGGCATCGGGCATCGCGGGGCGCGCTCCGCCTGTCACCGGCCGCGGTCGGCGACCTTGTTGCTTGGCTCGTCGTCGGCGTGATGGTCGGCGGACGGCTGGGATGGTGGCTCGTGTATGACCGGTCACCCGGAGGTCCGTGGTGGGAGCCGGTGGCGATCTGGCGAGGCGGCATGAGTTTCCACGGCGGATTGGTCGGGGTAGCAATCGCGCTGCTTCTGTTCGCACGGATTCGCCGAATGCCGCTCTGGAACGCGGCCGACCACCTTGCCCTGATTGCCCCGATCGGGCTGCTGCTGGGCCGTGTCGCGAACTTCGTGAATGCCGAGCTTGTCGGCCGGCCGACCGACCTCCCGTGGGGTGTCGTCTTCCCCGGCGAGTCGTTTGCCCGACACCCATCGCAGTTGTACGAAGCGGTCTTGGAAGGCCTGTTGCTCGGCAGCGTGTTGTGGCTCATCTACGCCCTCGCAAAGAGGCGACGCGACGGCGACATCGCCCTTCTGTTTCTCGCGGGCTATGGGCTGCTGCGATTTGCCGTCGAGTTCACGCGGCAGCCAGATTCGCAGCTCGGCTACGTCGCGTTCGGTTGGCTGACGACCGGCCAAGTCCTCAGCGCGGCCATGCCGGTTGCCGCTGGCGTCGTGTGGCTGATCCGACGGCGACCTCCGCAGTCCACCTTCCCTATCCGCCCCGTAATCGCAGCCGCGATGATCGTGCTACTCACAGCGAGCCTCGCCGGCTGCGCGGCCGAAACGGACCGTGACCTGCTGAGTCGCTTGAAAGACGACCTGCGGGTGACGCGTATGACCGAGCCGGCCACGCGACCGGATGCGGTTCGTGGTCTCGCCGAAGCCGGGCCGGACGACTACGCGCGGCTGGCCGCTGCCGCCAACCCTCGCGTGAGGGCTGCCGAGGCGAATGCTCGGCGGCTTGCCGCACGCGTGCCCCAGGCTCGGTCACTCGACGATCCGATGCTCCA
>CAYMAS010000117.1:0-2394 GCA_964388485.1 uncultured Tepidisphaerales bacterium
GCGTCGCGGCTGCTGGCGTAGCCGGCCTCGATCGCGAGGCGGACCTGCGGCCAGACGTGGGCGTGCTGGCGCGTCACGACCGCTTGGCCCGAGTCGGCATCGACAGTGTCGGCAGCGACGTAGTACCCGCCGGCGAGGCGGGCGTCGTAGCCGAGGGATCGGAGCATCAGGACGGCCGACGAGGCGAAGAGGTGGGCGTCGCCCTCCTTCGTGTCGTGGAGGAAGGTCTCGACGGGGCAGGCGTGAACATGGTCGTTTGCCCGGACATCTCGCACGTTCGCAGACGTCGGCTTTGCCGACCGCTCTCCCTCACGGTCGTGCCTCGTGTTGACGTCATTCGTGGCGAGCGTCGCGTGCTCCCGAAGGCCGTCGATGACCGCGTCGACCTGCTCCCACCCACGCGGCAGGTGCCCGGCCCACTCGCGAGCCAATCGTGTCGCGACCGGGTGATCGACGTGCCCCGCCGCGACGTCGGCGAGCGGCTCCGTCGCCAGCCGTCCGCGCACGGCAGGCCTGTAAGTCACGTCGAGCACGCTCCCCGTCGGCACGCTCGTGCGATTGACCCGCAGCATCGGCTCGGCGGCGCTGGCGAACAGGTCCGCCCGCTGGACGTGGCCCATGCGGAACCGCGTCATCGCCCCCGGCAACGGCAGGACGTTGGCGTCGTAGGTGCCGGTACGAATCGTCACGTCCCGCTCGCGGCCCCACGCACCGCCGACCGGCTGATCGACCGGATGGAAGTACCCGTCGGCGTCGGCGTTGTCCATCGCGCTGATGACGGCCTGGTCCGCCTCCTCGTGCCAGTGACCCATGCCTGGCTCATAATGATCAAAGGCCAGCACCGGCAGGCGAAGCGGGTACTGATCGGCGTCGGCCTCGACCCAAAGCACGGCATCCGGCGAGGCTTCCGCCTTGTTTCGCTCGCGTCGCAGCGAGAAGCTTCGCCGGGAAGGTTGCTCGCGGCCGTTGCGGAGGTCCTGCTGACGATGCTCGGCGATCTGTTCTTCCTGAAGTCGCAGCCATTGCGTGCGGTCGACCGTCGGCTTTACCGGTTCGCCGTACGACTCGACGAAGGCGTCGTACAGGCATTGGCCGTCGGTTTCGCAGAAGAAGCTCGAGCGGTCGAAGCCGGCGTCGCCGTCGGGGCCGGCGACTTGGTCGGGCCCGTCGCCGATGCCGCCGCGGGCCAGGTCGTCGCCGTCGCGGTCGCCGCCGGAGGCGTTGGCCCAGGCGGGCAGGAACGCGTCGAGGCGGACGTTGCCGTGGACGATCGTCGCGACCAAACCGGCCGCGACGGCAACGGCGGCGACGGCACCCCATGGCACCGCAACCTCGTCCCGATCCCGACGCGACAACCACGCCGCCCCGACGGCCACGTACGCAACGGCCGCGACCAGCACGCCGACGCCTTCGCCCAGAACGCTGCACGCCAGGACGAGCACGAGGCCCAGGCCCATCGCCAGCGGCGCGACCTTCTTGATCGTCGGCACCGCGATCATGGCCAGCGCCGCATTCCGCATCGCCTCGACCACCAGCCACTCCGTCGGCGGCACGCCGGTTAGAAAGCGGTAGGCAACGCCGGCGAGGACGACGATCGCGATGACCCGCTCCCACGCCATCGGCCCGACCGGGCCGGCAAAGCGCGTGATGCCGACGCGTGCGACGATGGCGAGTGCGAGCAACATCGCCGACTCGGCAAGTCGGACGTCGACCAGCCCGACGGCGACTACAGCGATGGCGAGTGCGACGAGAACGAGTAAGTCACGCGGCATTAGCATCTCCTTCTTGCAAAGCAACATCCGCAACGAGACGCGACCGTGAGGGAGAGTGATCAGCAAAGCTGATGTCTGCGGTCGTTCGTCCGGACATCGCGTTCCGCGATCGCTCTCCCTGACGGTCGTGCCTCGTGGCGAGCACGTCTACACCTGCCAAACCGGTCGATTTCCCCGGCAAGTCTTCGAACCGCAGCTGTGCCAACGCATCCAATGCCGCCCGCGGCACGGCATTGGGCGGACAAGCAACCCGACGCTCAGGCAACACCAGCTCCACCACCGATCCGGCTCGCGTCCACCCTTCGACCTTCGACGCCGCGTCGCGAACGGCTTCATCAAATGCCGCCGCGTCGGCGTGTGCGTCTCGCCCCAGCACCAGCCCGACCCGCACCTTCGGCGTCGCGTCGGCCAGCGTCTCCCGCACCACCAGCCGATCGTGCCGGGCCGACTGCGGCCAGTGGACGAGGCGAAGCCGATCACCCGCACGGAACTCGCGGACGCCGCAGAACTCGCTGCCGCTGCCGACGCGTCGGCCGGCGTGGGTGCCGAGAGCGTCGCCCACGACGTCCGGCACCGGCCCGACCTTGTGCGTCCGCGGCCAGACGATCATCGGCCGCGGCAC
>CAYMAS010000118.1:0-2354 GCA_964388485.1 uncultured Tepidisphaerales bacterium
ACCGCTTGAAGAAGGCGTCACCGTGTCGGTGACCGCCAAGCTCGCCGTCTTCGACTACTGGGTCGAAGTCGCCTGATCCCTTTCACCCCTTTCACAAGGATGTTCCCATGACCTCAGTCGCCAACTTCGACGTCGCCACGCTCGCCGAGTACTTCGCCAAGTTCGCCAAGGAACTCAGCGTCAGCCAGGCCGCTCGGCAGGCCGAGTTCCCGCTGCCCGACCGCGCCCGCGCCCGCAGCTATCTCGGCCGCGTCCAGGACCTTGCCGACCTCGTCGCCGGCCAGCGGCTCGACCTGCCCAAGCTGCACCCCGACAGCTACCCCGTGATCGAGTTCCTCCCCGACGAGGCCATCAACGGCATCGAGAACTCGCTCGTCCAGGCGGTGCTCCGCCGGTTCAAGGCCGGCTACACCGAGCTGGTCGGCAGCCAGAGCAAGGACGCCGCCGCCGGCCTGCACCAGGCCGACAAGCAGCGCCTCGACCAGCTCATCGCCGCCACGCTCGAGCTCGTCAACTTCGGCACCGAAGCCCTGGACCTGCCCGAGTTCACCGGCGAGCCTGTCGCCGCCAAGCGATAGGAAACACCACCCATGAAATCCTTCACCGACACCACCGGCCGGAATTGGGCGCTGACGCTCAACCTTGGCACCGCCATGGCCGTCAAGGAGAAGCTGGGCATCGACCTGCTGCAGCCGGAGGCCCCCCGGCAGGATGATCCGGGAGGGCCGCCTGTCCTCACGCTCCTCGGCACCGACGAGTTGCTCTTGGGCGAAGTCCTCTGCGTCATGCTCGAAGGGCAGTTCGCCACGCACGGCGTCAGCGACGACGACGTGCGAAACGCCTTTGACGGCCAGACGCTGCTCGCGGCGCAGAAGGCGTTCTACGAGGAGCTGACGGATTTTTTCCGGTCCCGGGGCCGCAACGATCGGGCCAAGGCGGTCGCCAAGCAGATGGCCACGATCCACGCGGCGGTGACGGCCATCGAGACACGGATCGACGGCCTGGACCCCGGGAAGCTGGTGGAAGAAGCGATGGCCGATCCAGACGCTTCCAGGGGTGGGCGGATGTCTGGCGGATCGCCGGAAGCCTCGGCCTCGGACCCGGCGACGCCGGGCTCCGGGGTCTGACGCTTCGGCAACTGCTCTGGATGGCCGAGGGAAGCAGCCGCGAGCGGTGGGCCCACACCTCCCTGCTCTGTGCGCTGATCGCCAACGCCAACCGCAACCCCAAGAAGCACCGGCCGTTCAACGCGTCGGATTTTGATCCTCACGCAAGACACGACCGGCGATCACGGACGGTCGCCGGCAAGCACGACCTGCGCCTCCTACGCGAGGCCTTGGAATCCACGAAAGGACACTCTCATGCCTGACACCACCTCCCCCAAGCCCGGCTTCAAGACCACCGAGTTCTGGTTGTCGCTGCTCGCGACGCTGCTCGGCTTCGTCATGGCGTCGGGCGCTCTGGACATCCTCGGCGACAACCACTGGAGCGCCCCCGTGGTCGGCGGCCTGGTCGCCGTGCTCGCCAGCCTCGGCTACTCGGCCAGCCGCGCGAAGGTCAAGAGCGGAGGCCAGGGATGACCGGCCTCATCGCTGCGCTCCAGCCGGTGCTCGTGTTGGTGCTGGGAACGCTCGTCGAGTTGTGGGCTCCCCACCTGAAGCCGACGTTCGACGACGCGGACCCGGACGGCGATCGACGGGAGCGGCTGATCCGCCAGGTGCGTCGACACTGGCCGGTGGTGCTGGTGCTGTTCGCGACGGTCGGGTTGAGCGGGTGCGTACGCACGACCTACGTGCCGGACGGCACGCCGGTGCGGCTGCGCGAGACGCTCCCCGACGTGAAGGTCTGGGTGAAGGGCGACGACGGCGAACCGGTCGCGGGCCGGATGGATTTACACGAGGGCTGGTACGCGCTGCCGTTGGGTGACGAGGAGTAGTTCGCCATGGCATCATCCAAGGGCATCCGGGCCGGTCGGGCCTTCGTCGAGCTGTTCGCCGACGACACCAAGCTGGTCCGCGCCCTCCGCGCCGCCCAACGCAAGCTGCGAGCCTTCGGCGGCGCAATCCGGGGGATGGGCCTGCGTGTGGCCGGCATCGGCACTGCGCTGTTGACCCCGCTGGTCGCGTCGGCCAAATACTTCAGCTCGTACGGCGACCAGGTTGCCAAGATGGCCAAACGCACCGGCTTCTCGGTCGAGGCGTTGTCGGAGCTGAAGTTCGTGGCCAGCCAGACCGGCACGTCGCTGGAGGCGTTGGAAAGCGGGCTGCGTCGCATGCAGCGATCGGTCTACGACGCGGGCCGTGGGCTGTCGACGCAGACCGACGCGCTCGCGGACCTGGGGCTGGCGTACGAGG
>CAYMAS010000119.1:0-2262 GCA_964388485.1 uncultured Tepidisphaerales bacterium
CGGCAGCGAGTCGGTTCAGCTTGGACGCTCCTTGCGTACTCACGGTACGACTATATGCAACAAATCAAACCATGCTGGTGCCCGCGATGAGCCCTTCTGCCTCCGGGCGGGGGTGCGGGGGCGGCGAAGCCCCCGCAACGCGGCATACCGCAGCGAGCAAGACGTTGAGTATCAGGCGGCTTCGGCGAGGTCGCCGGAGTCGTAGCGGTCGAGCCACTCGCTCAACGCGGCCTCGATCACCGCACGCTCGGTGCGGAACATGCCGCGGGTCATCTTCTGCTCGAACACGGCGCGTTTGAGACGGAAGGCGATCGCTTCGTCGATGACGTGGCCGAGCTGGTGCGTGGAATCGCGGCGAAGGGTTTCGACGTCAATCTTCAGCCGACCTGCGGTGCCGAGTTTGGTATCGGCCTTGCCGCCCTTCCCCCGCGAAGCCTTCGGCTGCTCGACCTGCCGCTTCACAGGTGAGGTCTTCGCCTTGGCGGTTGCAGGTTTCGGCGTAACCGACGGCTCGTCGTCGAGCAGCACATCGTCGGTGTCATCGGTCTCGGAAAGACCGAGCGTGCGGCGGACGTCCTCTGGCAGTTCGGTGCCGGCGGTCAGAGCACTCATCATCGAGTCATCGTTGTCGTTCTTCATGATCATCTCGTTGGGTTGGTTCGGGTTCAGGCGGCGGCGCGCATCGGTGTGGCAGCGAGTTCGCGGAGTGCGCAGTCGGTGAGATCGGTGATCTCCTTCGCAGCCGGCTCCGCGGCGCGGCGGGCGGCGTGGTCCTTTTTGTCGGTAGAGGCGGCCTGGCGGAGGACGGTGGTGCCGGCGACGCACGCGGCGGAGAGGGGCTCGCGCAGGCCGACGCCGGACGGGACGACGCGGACGTCGAAATTGGGAAATTTCCCAGCGGCGTCGGACGCAAGCTTCTCGATCGCCTTGTCGGCCTGCCGAGTCAGGCGCAAGCCTGTTCGCCGGCGGTTGGGCACGATGCGGACGCGGCCCGAGCCGACGCGACGGTCGCCGACAAGCTGAAGTGTCCGCCCCACCACCTCGAGGAACTTTCCGGTCGCCCAGAGATCGAGCATGCTCGGACCGCACGGGACTAGGAGCAGGTCAGCGTGGAATGCGAGCACGCGGCTGACGGCCTCGACGCCGGGCGGCGCGTCGACGACCGCGATGCGGCCGAGCTGGCGGGTCTTCGTGAGAATCTTGTGCAGCGTGTCCGCATCCGGCGCACCGACCACGCGGCCCTTGGCCGTCGCCTCCGGGTCCACACGCTGCAGCCAGGCTGTCATTGCCGCTTGGGGGTCGGCATCGACAGCGGTCGCTTTCACCCCCGCGAGCCACAGCCGGTCGGTCAGGTGGACCGAGAGCGTGGTCTTGCCCACGCCGCCCTTTTGGTTGGCGAGGACGATCACCTTGCCGCCGCCAGCGTTGCCGCTAGCCGAACTCGAAGGGGCGGTTGGACCAACGCTGCGACGAACGGGAGCACGCCGTGTGGGCGACTGCCCGGCGGCGTCGGTGGCTTGGGCGGTGGTGGTCTCTGTGCTCATGTAGAGGAGCATCGACAAGCAAGCCTCTTCGGCTTGAATCTCGTTGCGCATACCGTTCGGCGGTGACGTGCGGAACACATACCGGCATGTCCAAAGACCGCTGGACTGATCCAAGCCAACCGCGGTTTCCTGGCTCAAAACCCGGCGGGTGAGTGATTAGCACGCCCTGTCGTTTGAGAAGGTCCGTGGAGGGATTGAATTCGTGGATCGCGTCGCCGAACATCACACCGAGCAATTCAGCCGCCGGTCTTGAAATCTGGAACTCTTGCCCGCCGGCAAGCAATTTGGAATTCTTGATTTCGATGCGGACAGGCCACTCGTCCTTGGGGATGACAGCAGGGCATCGCTGCGTCGCGGCTGCGTTGGCGCCGACGTGATCAGTTGGTGCCAGCCCCTACCGCGGCCTCGCGGCGACGCTCGGCGTCCCACGTCCAGAAGGGCGGGACCACGTCCGCGAAGACTTCGGCAAAGGCTTCCAGTCGTGACTCCTCGGCGTCAAAACGGGCCAGGAGCTTCGCATGCACCCGCGGGGTGAAATCGGAAGATTCGTCCTCCAGCTTTCGGCGTGCCGTCGCCCGCTCTGCCTCGAACCGCGCGTACCGATCCGCCTGTTCACGCCGCGCCTGCCGCTCCAGGTCAGCCACTTCCGCCAAATATGCCGGTCGCATCCGCCGCTCGTGCAGTTCGCGTTGCCGCTGCGCGGCGTTCGGGTCGACCG
>CAYMAS010000120.1:0-2253 GCA_964388485.1 uncultured Tepidisphaerales bacterium
CGTTCGTGGCCGAGGCCAAGGCGGCGATCGCCGATCGCGTCGCGTTGCCCGAGGGCTACGTCATCGAATGGGGCGGGCAGTTCGAGAACCTGGAACGCGCCAAGCTCCGGCTCGCCATCGTGGTTCCCGCCGTGCTGCTCATCATCTTCTTCCTGCTGTATTTCAGCATGAAGAACCTGCGGGACGTGCTGGTGATCTATACCGGCATCCCGTTCGCCGCGGTGGGCGCGATTTTTGCTCTGTGGCTGCGAGACATCCCGTTCAGCGTTAGCGCCGCGGTCGGTTTCATTGCGTTGTCGGGTATCGCCGTGCTCAACGGTCAAATCCTGATCGAGGCTATCCGCGATTTCCGGCGTCGAGGCCTCGACGGGCAAAGTTCGATCATCGAAGCGGCCAAGACCCGGCTCCGTCCGGTACTGGCCACGGCCATTACCGACGCCGCGGGTTTCATCCCGATGGCGATCTCAACCGGCGTAGGCAGCGAGGTGCAACGCCCGTTGGCCACCGTGGTCATCGGCGGGATCGTCACGTCCACCCTGCTGACACTCCTGGTGCTACCCACCATGAGCTACCTGTTTCGATCCAAATCCAACGAACCCGCCAGTTTGGGCTAAAGAATCGTCGTCAACTTGATCTATGTAGTGAGCACGAGCATGGCAGCGGCCATCGCGGCCATCGTGAGGTCCTCGATCAGCGTCACCTTCGTCATAGGCAGGTTCAACGCCGTGCCCAGGCAGGCGCAGCGGATCGATCGCTTATCGAGCAGGACGCGGAGCACGCCCACCGCCCCGACGCCCATCACGAACAGCGTGACGAGGTTGGTGGCCACCGGGTAGAAGTTCACCAGGTACGCCACGCCTAGCCCCAGCTCGATGAACGGGTAGGCCCAGGCGTACGCCTTCGAGCGGCGGGCGAACAGGTCGTAGCCGCGGTAGGTATCGACGAATCCGCGTAGGTCGAGCAGCTTGAAGAACGAGAACACCAGGAAAAACCCCGCCATGAAGTGCCGCATCATCGGGCCGAGCGACCAGTCGCCGGTCGCCGCAGCGACGAGCAGCACGACGCCCAGGATGTAGCCGACGATGAGGAACAGCGGGTAAAGGCTTTCGGGCGGTTGGCCGGCTTCTTTGGCCGCGTCGGCGGCCCCGGCTTCGGCCGCGGCTTGGATGCTCCGCGAGAGTCTGTCCTCTAAGCGATAGTCACCTTTGTCGGCGACCGCTTCGTTGAGCCGGGCGAGCGGGACGTGGTTGTTCATCTCGACCTCGGCGGCGGGCGGGTCCAAGGTGACGTGGGCGTGGGTCACGCCGTCGATTTCCCGCAAGGCGTCTTCGATCTTGGCTACGCAGGACATGCAGTGCATCCCGGCGATGGTGTAGTCGTGTTTCATGAGTCGCTTTCCTGTTCTTTGTTGCGGAGGAACCACCACTCGCCGCCGAAAATCAGCACGAAGCCGACCGCCGAGACGATCAGCACGAGCGGGTCGGTGCCGCCCTTGGTGACCAACAACGCCCCGAGCACCGCGGCGTCCATCACGAGCGCGGCGATCAGGACCGCGGCGTTGGCTCCCACGTCCTTCCGCATGTGGCGTAGCACGCCCCAGTGGATCGCCATGTCCATGACGATGTAGAAGATCGCCCCGATCGCGGCGATCCGGGACAGGTCGAGAAAGATCGTGAGCACGGCCGCGATCACGACGGTGTAAACGAGCGTGTGCTTCTGAATCCGTCCGGGCATGCCGAAGTGCCGGTGCGGGACCAGCTCCATGTCCGTGAGCATGGCGAGCATCCGCGAGACGGCGAACACGCTCGCGATCAGACCAGAGATAGTGGCGACGATCGCCAGGCCGACGGTCATCCAAACGCCCCATTCGCCGAACGCCGGACGGGCCGCCTCGGCCAGGGCGTAGTCCTTGGCGTTGATGATTTCGTCGAGGCTCAAGCTCCCGGCAACCGCGAAGCCGACCAGGATGTAGACCACGACGCAGACGCCGATCGAGATCATGATCGCCCGGCCGACGTTCTTCTTGGGCTCGGTCACCTCGCCGCCGCTGTTGGTGATGGTGGTGAAGCCCTTGTAGGCCAGGATGCCGATCGCGGTGGCGGTCAGGAAACCCCAGACACCCTCGACGGGTTCCTGATCCACCTGCTGAACCGTCTCGAACGAAAAGCCCGACGCCCACAACCCCGCGACGGCGAGGGCCGTAATGCCCAGCACCTTCACCACGGCCATGACCTTTTGCAGCGAACCGATCAC
>CAYMAS010000121.1:0-2186 GCA_964388485.1 uncultured Tepidisphaerales bacterium
GCCTTCGTCTTCCGCGGCGGTTGGGCGATCCTACAAAAGGCGTATGCCGTCCGCGACGCTCCACGCTCGTAGCGGAACGTGAGGCGATCGCCGAATGGGGCCGCGGTTGCAGGCAGCTTCGATGATGCGAAGTATCAGTTTAGGAGCAGCCGCAGTGAGAGCGCTTTACACTCGTAGCAAGGCTGTGGCAGGTGAACGCAGCGACTGACGAACATGACCGAGCAGCAGCCCCACCTCGCCTTTGGTCCCGTCCGTAACAGCGACCTGTTCAGCAACCATTGGCTGGAGCACCGCTTGCCGCTGGAGCCGGAGTGGGGCGAACTTGCCGACGATGCCCGCCGCAGCCTCGACAAGCTGGCGGACCTTTGGCGGCGACAGCGGGACCGCGTCGAACGTTTCGGCGACGAGCAGGGGTTGGAACAGGCGTTTATTCAGCCGGCGCTCGACGCACTCGGATGGAAACTCAAATATCAAACGCACCTTCGCGGTGACAAGCCCGACTACGCGCTGTTCCTCGACGACGATGCGCTCGATCGAGCCCTTGCCGCCGACCGGACAACCGACGCCTTCTGGGAGCCCGCCACTGTGGTAGCGGATGCGAAGGCTTGGCATGTCGCTCTCGATCGCCGGCGCGGCAGCGGAGCCAAACGTGAGTACCCGCCCGAGCAGATCCAGCGATACCTCGACCGCAGCCGCCTCGACTACGGCCTGCTCACGAACGGCCGTCTGTGGCGCCTGTTCCCACGCGAGCTTGACGTCGGCCAGCGTCGCTATGAGACATACCTGGAAGCCGACCTGCCACGCATTCTCGACGCCTGGGTCGACGAAGGGGACGGCGGGCTGTTCGACCGAACCGATGTCTTCGACGACTTTCTCCGTTTCTACCTCTTCTTCAGTCCCGCCGGATTCGTTTCGATCAACGACTGCGTGCCGCTTGTGCAACGCGCCAAGCTCGGCAGCGGCGAGTATCGCCTTGGCGTCGGCGAGGGACTCAGGGATCGCGTGTTTGAGGCGCTGCGGCTGTGCATCGACGGCTTCCTCCGCCACACCCCGAACAATCTGGCAGCCGACGACCTAGGCCGGTGCCGCGATGCGAGCTTTGTGCTGCTCTACCGCCTGCTGTTCGTCCTCTATGCCGAGGACCGCGGCCTGCTGCCCTATCGCCGCAACCCCACCTACACGAACAACCGTTCGCTCGGCCGCTTCCGCGATGACGTGACCGGCGAAGCCCGCGTTGACTTCTCCCGTCTCGCACCGGGCGCGACCGACTACTGGCAACACCTGCGCGACCTGTTCGACCTCATCGACCGCGGCCACGGCACCTACGGCGTCCCCGCCTACAACGGCGGCCTCTTCGACAGCGAGCGTCATCCATTCCTCGAAAAGCACGCCCTTCCTGATCCGGTCGTTGCCCGCGTCGTCGATCAACTCTCTCGCGCTGCCGATCCGCAGCGACCTGACCTAGGACTGCTCCGCATCGACTACCGCGACCTCGCCATCCAGCACCTCGGCAGCGTCTACGAGGGCATGTTGGAGCTGCGACCGAAAGTGGCGCAGGTGCCGATGCGCGTCGTCCGCCAAAAGCAGCGCCGACGCAAGGCCGCCGTCCGCTACCAGCCGCCGAAGGAGCAGACGCTCAAGGCCAACGCGGCTCCGCCGAAGGGTTACGAGCGCACCAATGTTCTCTACGACGCCGGGACCGTCTACCTTGAAACCGACAAGGGCGAACGCCGCGCCACCGGCAGCTACTACACGCCCCAGCACATCGTCGACCACATCATCGATCGCACGCTCGGCCCCCTGTTCGACGGCATCGAGAACGACATCCGACACGAACTCGAGCATGCCGACGACGATCGGAGCCAACGCCTGCTCGGTGACTTTGACGACCGCGTGCTGAACCTGCGCATCCTCGACCCGGCGATGGGCAGCGGCCACTTCCTGCTGACCGCCTGCCAGTACGCTGCCGAGCAAATCGCGACGAACGAGTTTACCGCCGACCCCGAGGCAGACCGGCTCCAAGGGGCGGGGGGTGGTGACGAGCCGACGCTCGCATATTGGAAGCGCCGCGTCGTCGAGCGTTGTCTCTACGGCGTTGACAAGAACCCGCTCGCCGTCGAACTCGCGAAGCTGGCGCTATGGCTGGAGACCGTCGCCGAAGGCCGACCGCTGAGCTTCCTCGACCA
>CAYMAS010000122.1:0-2017 GCA_964388485.1 uncultured Tepidisphaerales bacterium
CGATCGAGGCTGCCGGGGCCAGCGTCTGGTACCTGCCGCCTTACTCGCCGGACCTTCTATGAGCCGGGTTGTCAAGCGGGACCGTCCGCGTCCTCTTCGATCGGCATAGCGAGGTGGTGTCAACCTTCTATCCGGGCTTGCGTCGGCGGCGTGTTGGTGTCGCCTCGTGCCGAACGATCCCACTCGACAGATGCGGCCGGCCCACTCTGAACCTCGTGCGTCTCGGCAGCTTCCGCCGCCTCGGCACGCTCCGGGACTCCGGGCTCTGGCCGCCTCGCCTGGCCGACGCTCCGGGCGCCGGTGATCCTGCTTGTTCTTCTTCGTTCTACTCTGCGCCCGTACTCCTGTCGCCGGCGAGCCGTGTGCCGCTACGTCACCACCGCCGGGCCACGCACCGCCGGCGGCCGCCAGTCGCTGCCGTCTCTGAGCATCGCCCACAGGGCGATCAAGAGTCGCCGGGCGACTGCGACGATCGCGATCTTCTTCCTCGTCTTGCTCCCGCCGCAGACCTGCTCGTAGACCCGGCGCAGCCACGGGTTGTACCGGATCGCCATCCAGCTCGCCTCGACGAGCAGGCTCCTCAGCAGCGTCGGGCCCTGCTTGGTGATCCTGCCACGTCGGTCGCTCGTGCCGCTCTGGTACTGCTTTGGCACCAAGCCGACGTACGCGCCCACCTGCCTGCTGCTCTTGAAGCGGTGCGGGTCGTCGATCGCCGCCACGACCGCCTCGGCAAGGCGTGGCCCGACGCCGGGCACCTGACGAAGCCGGTCCACGCGTTCGTCGGCCGCGGCGAGTTGGACCAGCTTCGCGTCGGCCTGCTCCAAGAGTTGCTCGAGCCGATCGAGGTGCCCGAGCGACAGGTCGACCAGGCCCTTCCACAGCTCGTCGAAGCCGCAGTCGGCCATCGGCCGAGCGTGGCCTGCCAGCCAGCGTCGGTGGGCCAGCGTCCAGCGGAGGCCGGGTCCCGACCAGACGATCCCCTCGCGCAGCAGGGTCGCCTGCACCTGGTTCTTCACCTTCGTGATCTGCCGGACGATCCACTTGCGGTGGCGGATGAGGCCTCGCTTCTGGCGAACTTCAGGGCTAGGCACGTGGACCTGCGTGATCCCGCCCATCATGCTTAGCTGTGCGAGCTTAAGTGCGTCGTCGCGGTCGGTCTTGCGCTTGAGCAGGTTCCACTTCCAGGCCTCTCCGCCGACGTGGGCGACGACGAGCTCGGGGGCGAGGTCGCCGATCGCGTCGCAGACCCAGCCGGTCATCGGGCATGCCTCGAGCACCACGCGGTCGGGGCGTGCAGTCTCGAGGTACGCCCGCAGCGCCTCCTTGGAGCTGGCGAGCTTGGCATGCGTCACCTCGCCGGTGGCCGTGTCGAGGAGGCAGGCGGCCGAGTGGAACTTGCCCAAATCGAGGCCGAGGATCTTCAAGCCCGTCGCGGTAATGTTGTTGTTCGTCATGATACCGGTTCTCCTGGTAAGGGTCGCCTCATCATCGGCGGCGACCGTTTGGCAAGGAACCCGGCTGCATCGTCTCTCAACCCGATCGAGAAGGCGTGGTCGAAGGTCAAGGCGTTCCTAGGAGACCACGAGGCCGCGACGCCCGAGGAGCTGGAGGCGGCGGTCGGCGAGGCCTTGGCGAGCGTCACCGCCGAGGACTGCCTGGGCTTCCTGCGAAGCTGTGGCTACGACTCATGAGCGACCAAGACGCCATCTGCTCTAATACTACAGCTGCGCATTCTCAGGGGCCGCGGGAGCAGCGTTTGTGGTGGCATCTTCGTGCCACGGCCTGGTGGTGCCGTCGCCACGCCGACCACGCCAGCGCCTGCTCGACGCCGGTGAGCCTCGGCCACACGATCGCCATCAGCAGCCGACGCACCTCCGGCTCGGTCAGCGGGACGAGCTCGATCAACTCCATCCGGCCGGTGTCGCCTGCCAGGCGAGGGCCCCTTTTTTACCGCCGGCGGCCTGTTCGGCTGCCTCGGCCCGCACCGCCGCCAGGAACGCCAGCGCCAGCATCGACA
>CAYMAS010000123.1:0-1992 GCA_964388485.1 uncultured Tepidisphaerales bacterium
AGGTCGGTGCAGTAGAGCCGCGGCGCGTCACTGGCGGCGCGGGTGGCGTAGGTCGAAGCGCTGGACCGACCGTCGAGCACGAGCCGCACCTTTGCCCGCTCGGCCGCAGAGGCGAGCGTCGACGCGCCGCGACCCGTCCGGTAGCAGAACGCCTGCGTCCGCACCACGCTGGGCGGCTGGTAGTTTTCCTGTAGACGCCGCACCAGTTCGTCGGCGTCGATGAGTCGGCCGCCGCCGTTGTCGCGAACGATGACCAGGTCTTCTTCGAGCGCGCTCAGCACTTTGGACACTGTGCCGGGTGACACGGAGCCGCCGCGATCTTGGACCGCCGCGCGCACTGCGGCGTTCGTGTCGAAGCTGGGCGTCAGCAGAAACGTTCGTGCGACGAGGCCGCTCGTGCCACGGTAGACGTTGCGGATCGCCGCGCCTCCGCCACCCCCACCGGCTTGGCCTCGACGATCCGCACGCGGCTGACCCACGCGACGGACGAGCAGTTCACCCGGCACCTGCACGATGCCATTGCCGCAGAGGTCGATTCCACTCGCGCCCGCCTCGGCGATGCGGTCCACGTCACGCTCCTTCAAATGCTCCGTGAGCACCATCGACGACAGCGGCTCCGTATTTCCTTGAGCTCCCGTCGCAAGGGCGGCGGCCAATCGCTTCGGTGTGACGAGCTTCAGCGGCACCGCGAGGAAACGCCACGACCGCCCGTTCCAACTGCACCGCGCCGAAAGCGGCTCGCGCGCATCCAGAACCTCGATTGCGAGCGGCGGGAACACTCCGGGTTCGTCGCGCAGCACCGCCAACCAAGGCGGGAGTTCGGAAGCTCGGACGGTTGCAGCCACTACCCAGTGTATCGGCATTGCAACAGAAATGTTCCCGTTTTGGTCCATTTTCTTGCGCAAGAAATACAGGTCCAGCGGGAACACCGAAAATCGTGGTTCGCAGCGGGTGCGGCTCCCGCTACGGTGCCGGATGTAGGTGCCGGATGTCACAAGCACCACAACCTGTTGCGTCTGGTAACACGGGGTAATACCCTATGTCATCAGCCCGCCGCTGGAGCTGTAAAGGAGACGTATGACCCCCGTGCAACCCACAGCAGAGCCGCGGAGCGAAGGTGGCAGCGACGACCGCAAAGTGCGGGTTTCGCTGACCCTGACCCCTGGACTCATCGGCTATCTCGACCGGCTCGCATCGGCGGATGCCGACCTGAACCGGTCGTTGGTGGTCCGCCGGATCGTTGCCGACCACCAACGGGCTTACGCCGCCGGCCGGTCTGCCGCGGCGGCCGTCTCTCCGCTGTTGCCCGTGACGCCGATCGGTTGAGCCGCCCGATTGCCCTGCCGCTTCATTCATACCACCCCGATCCCGATGCCTTTCCCGCGAGGACATGCCCCGAGAGGATGACCACCTCGAACACCCATCAACCAACGGCCAAGGGCCGCATCGGGCGAAGCGCGCGCAGGGCGATCACGGTCAGAGCAAAACAGACCGTCAGGCAGGACAGTCGCCGAAGCCGTACGCGGGCTTCCGCCGGCCGACCGCGAACTACGTCCGCTGCCCCAACCAGTATCTCGACCTGTGCGTGCCCCACTGCTCGCTGCATGTAGCGCGACTCGTCGGCTATGTGATCCGCGAAACCATCGGCTGGACCGGCCGCAACGGCCAGCCACGCCGCGAGAAGGTCAGCGTCACCTACAACGAACTCGTCAAACACGCCCGCGTCTCCCGTGCCAAGTTGCGTGAGGCACTCGATGACGCAGTTGCGCTCGGCTTCATCCGCTGCGTCACCCCGCCCCGCCGTCAGACCGCCGGTGTCGCGGCGCGCTCGGGCGTCTACATCCTCCGCTGGGACGAGAGCGGCGAACTGACCCGCGACCTCGACAGCTTCCGCGGTTTCAAGTTTGGCGGCGACTGCCGTACGCCCCTGCCCAACCAGTTCTTCGACGACGTGCTCCGCGGCGAGAAGCACAGCGTTGTCCGCGTCGTCAG
>CAYMAS010000124.1:0-1966 GCA_964388485.1 uncultured Tepidisphaerales bacterium
CGATCGGCACGAACCCCATCGCCTCCCAAAACCGGTTCGCCGGCAGGTCCTGCGCACACCAGCAACAGAACAGCCGACACCCGTACGCGCTCCGCTCGAAGACCGCCTTGAGCAACGTCGCCCCGATCAGCGTCCGCTGCGCCGCCGGGTCGACGCACAACTGATAGATCACGCCCAGCTCGTCCCGCTTGAGATAACGATCGCGATACATCACATACCCGACCGGCCCCCCCACGCCCCCCGTCGAAGCGTCCTCCGCCACCAGCAGTCCCCCCAGCTCGATGTACCCCTCGAACTGCTTCGTGGTCGAATACCCGAGCTGCTTCGAGTGCTTCTTGTGGAGCGCATCGATCCACGGCAGATCCGCCTTCGTCGCCGGCCGCACGTCGATCGGCGCATTCGGCACCGGCAACGATGACGCCGGCCCCGTGCCACGAAGTTCACTTCGTGCTCCGACGCCATCGCGTTTCGGACCCGACACGAGCTGAAGCTCGTGGCACGGCTGGATGTCTTGCTGTTCATTCATGACATACTCTCAAGCGGAATACGGCAACACGACCCCCGCCGCCCCGCCCCACGGCGGTCCGCCGTCGGCCGCCCGGATGCCGTTGGCCGCCGAGGCGTCGAGCAGCGTTCGGTTCCCGCCGTAGGGGCCGGTCGGGATGAGGATGAAGGTCACGCTACTCGCCGACGACGCGACGATGCCGCCCGTCGCTGCGAACCGGACCATCGTGGTCACGCCGTCCTCGACGACGATGGCCGACCCGTCGACGCCGCTCACATCGATGGGGCGATCGAACGCGAGCGTCAGCGTCGCGTCGTTCCGCACATCAAACGACGCCGCCGTCAAGACCGGCTCCGCCGCTGCGACCGCCACCCGCCGTCGCCGCCTGAACCGTCGACGCTTCGCCGGCATGAAGGAGGACGCGAGATTCGAGGATGCCATGGACATGATGAGGCCCTGTAGGGTGGGCCCCGGCCCACCATCTGATATTCAGTACACGTTCGTAAGATGGTGGGCCGGGGCCCACCCTCACTTGCTTTCGCCCTCACGCCGCCATCTTGAGGGCAGGGCTTTCCTGAGTGCCAGTGACAGCCGTGACGGGGGCCACGTTGCTGCCGAACAGCACGTTGAATGTCGCCCACATGCCCGCCGCGGTCGAACGGACCGCTTGCATCTTGTACGTGAGCTGGGTCGCACCCGCGGGGACGGTCGCGTCGACGAACTTCCGGCTGCCGACGCCGCCGAGGTACTCGAAGTCGAGCGACCCGTTGGTGCTGCGGTAGACCTGGTAGATCGTGCCACTCGTTCCGGCCGGGTTGTCGCACTTCCAGCTGAGTAGAAGTGCGCCGTTGCCGTCGACCTCCGTCTTGAGCTCGTAGGGCGTGCCTGGGGCCGGCTTCGGGCTCGGGGCCGCCGGCGCGGGGATCTCGGCGAGCTGGTAGATCGAGTCACCATCGACGTCAGCCGTCGCCCGGATCTGCGTGATGATGCTCGATCCAGCCGTTGCCATGGTCTTGACGGCACTGCGGAAGGCGGCCGTTGCGTCCTTGGCTTTCTGTTGTGCCGAGACCTGCGCTCGGTAAGCATCGCGGGCCGCGGTCGTCTTCGTCTCCAGATCGGTCACGGCTGCCGGATCGACGCGGAGCGTGGCGGCGTTGGTGGACCAGGGGGCGATGTGCGTCTCGTAGAACGTGACTTTGTCGATCTCTTTGCGTGGAACAACAGTCATGGCGTGTCTTTCCGGAGCGTCAGCTCCGCTAGGCAAGCGATCAAGGGTGGATGCGCCGGGCCTCGCTCACGGTGAACAGGCCGCCAAGCCGCAGGGGAATTCGCTTGCACCCCGGGCATCGGCGGCCCCGCCAACCCACTTGATTCCTCGCCAAGATTTTTCCACTTCCCCACCCTGCACCGACCACCATCAGACGACCCACCCCACCCTACCCCACCCCCGTCCGCCCCACG
>CAYMAS010000125.1:0-1867 GCA_964388485.1 uncultured Tepidisphaerales bacterium
TGTAGGGCGAGGTGGCCATCGAGGTGTAAGACGGCGGTGGAGTTTGGCGACTTCCCCGATCATCGAACGGAGCCCCTGATGACCAAGCCCACCATGCCCCTGTCGGAGCTTCTGGAGAAGCACGACGAGGGGGATTTCCTTCGCATTGTCGCCGAGGCGGTGTTGCAGCTGATCATGGAGACGGACGTGGAAGGCGTGATCGGCGCCGGGCGCCATGAGCGTGCCGAGGGGCGCGTCACCTGCCGCAATGGGTATCGGGACCGTCCTCTCGACACCCGGCTGGGCACGTTGAACCTGCGGGTCCCGAAGCTGCGCCAAGGATCTTACTTTCCAGGCTTCCTCGAGCCGCGGCGGACGTCCGGGAAGGCGCTCGTCGCCGTGATCCGGGAAGCTTGGATCGGCGGCGTCTCGACCCGACGCGTCGACGAGCTGGTGCAGGCCATGGGGCTCAGCGGGATCTCGAAGAGCACGGTGTCGAAGCTCTGCAAGGACATCGACGAGCGCGTCGGCGAGTTCCTGAACCGGCCACTCGCTGGCGACTGGCCCTGCCTCTGGCTCGACGCGACATACCTCAAGGTTCGGCAAGGCGGACGGATCGTCGGCATCGCAGCCATGATCGCCGTCGCGGTCAACACTGACGGGCGGCGCGAGATCATCGGGCTGGGCACCGGGCCGTCAGAAGCCGAGACATTCTGGACCGAGTCCATGCGCGGCCTGAAGGCCCGCGGCCTCGACGGCGTGAAGCTGGTGATCAGCGACGCGCATACCGGCCTCAAAGCGGCGATCTCGCGCGTCTTCGACGGTGAGGCCCAAAGCCGATCCGGGGGATCGGCGACGGCAGAACGGGCAGCGCTGCCGCGTTCATTGGATGCGCAACGCCCTCGCGCATGTGCCCAAGAGCCAACACACGGTCGTGGCCGCCGCCATCCGCCAGGCCTTCGGCCAGCCCGACCGCGCCCAGGCCGGCGAGACCTGGCGGCACGTCGCCGACCAGGTGCGCGGCCGCTGGCCGAAGCTCGCAGGCCTCATGGACGACAGCGAGGCGGATGTGCTGGCCTACCTCTCGTTCCCTGCCCAGCACCGCACGAAGCCGCACTCCACCAACCCGATCGAGCGCCTGAACAAGGAGGTGAAGCGCCGCGCGGACGTCGTGGGCATCTTCCCCGACGAGGCCTCGATCACGAGACTGATCGGGGCCGTGCTCCTCGAACAGAACGACGAATGGCAGACCCAGAACCGCTACATGCAGGTCGAAGCCTTCGAGCGCATCGACGCCGTAGAGCAAGACCCCATCCTCAGCATCTCAACCGAAGCCGCCTGATCATGCCGTCAGGCCATCTCGCAAATCCCACCACCTTGACGGACGTGACCCCGTCTTGCGCTCCGCCCCCGACAGCAGACCGTCGACGATGACCCCCGCCGTCGCGCGCTGCTCGGCACGCCGGAACGCGGACCCCATACGAGCCTTCAGCCGATCAAGCTCCGCACGCCAGTCCACCAGCACGCGCGCCAAAGCTGTAGACGACATCGCCAAACCCTCCGCCGCACCACGCAGCGAAGAAAGTCATATCGGTGGTCGATGCGCAACTGTAGTACTAGGCTTCGTCCCAACCACTCGTCTGATGTTCAGGGCTGCCCTTGTGAGCTAGCCCGAGGATGATCACAGACGTGGAACTGGGGGCTGCGCGCCAGCCGCGTGATCTCTCCACTCCGGCGCCACCCCGGAAGGTTTCTAGCACATCGGGCATTAACCCCATATAGGAGGAAGTCGCCGAAAAGACTGGGAAAATGATGGTGGCGGTGCAGGGACTCGAACCCCGGACACGCGGATTATGATTCCGCTGCTCTAACCAACTGAGCTACACCG
>CAYMAS010000126.1:0-1823 GCA_964388485.1 uncultured Tepidisphaerales bacterium
AGACGGGGCGTGGCGTGGGGGCCACGCCCCATCGAAGGCGGGGTTAGGCCGAACGGCGGCGACGCAGGAACATCAGTGAACCCAGCGCGCCCAGGGCCAGCGTGCCCGGCTCGGGCACGACGGTCTCGATCGATTCGAGGGTCACGTTGATGTTGGACGGCTCGTTCTGGAATTCGCCAAGAACCAAAACAACGGTGACATTCGAGAGATCGGCCCCGCCGTTGCCGGTTCCCGTGGGGTTGGCCAAATTGCTCGTGGCGAGGATATCCGTAAAGCCGAGTGCATTAGCGGACGCAAGGTCGAACGAGTAGAAGCTTTGGGGCGCGCCGCTTCCGGTGTCAGGCGATTCCAAAACAACTCTGAGCGAGTCGAGGTTGTTACCCGCATTTTCTCGGATCGAGACAGAAAGGAATTCATTGAGAACGCCGCTGAAGTCCGTGGTGCCAAATTCACCAAACCATCCCACGCCGCCCGTCCAGTCGGGTGCGGTGAGGGTCGCGTCGGTGGCGGTGTAGAGCAACATCGCGCTATTAAATTGAAAGTCGACATCGTCGCGGTCGGCGTTGAGCTCGATCACCGGGACCGCGTGGGCGGCGGCGCTGAGCACACAGGTCGCGGCCAGGCAAGAGGCCAGTGGGGGGATACGCATCTTCATTTTCAATTCTCCTGGAAGGGTGAGGTGAAACAAAACTGAGACAAAAAGTCAGTGAAGGTCAAACCGTTAGCGGGGAGGGGAAGCCGGCTTGGTCGGGGGCGGCACGGCGGTGCCCTGATCGTCGAATTCGATCTTGAGACGTTGCTCGGGCCTCGGGCCGTCGTCGTGTTCGATGAGCGTGCAGACCGTTTCGACGGCCACGCGGCCGAGGTCTTCGAAGGGGACCACCATCCGTGACATGGGGGTGAGGTAGTTGGAGAGCTTTTCGTTGTCGAAGGTGATGACGGAGAGATCGCGGGGGACTTCCAAGCCGAGCCGAGCGGCGGCGAGGAGGATGGTCATGCCGTTGCTGGCGCCGAGTACGGCCGTCGGGCGGGGCTCGCGGGTCAGGGCGTGGGTTACCCGCTTCACGCCCATCTCGTAATCCTGGGGGTCCTCGATTTTGGGTCGGTCCTCCGCGCGGGGGGAGAGCCCCGCTTCACGCATGGCGTCCTCGTAGCCGGCGAGGCGGTCGTGCGTGCTGTAGTGCTCGGCTTCCAACCAGTTGGAGGTCGGGTCGATGTAGAGGATGCGGCGGTGGCCGAGCTCGATCAGGTGCCGGGTGGCGCGGGCGGCGGCTTCGTAGTCGTCGGGGCGGACCGCGTTGTGCGGCTGCTTGGAGTTGATCCAGACGGCGGGGATGCTGTGCTGCTGGATGAGCTCGTCGAGCCGGGCGGGGATCTTGAAGGCGTAATTGACCAACAGGGCGTCGGCGATGTTCTCTTTGGCCAACCGGGGCAACTGCACGCTCGTGTCCGACTCCTCGATCAGGTAATCCTTGGCCAGGTACAGGCCGCGTCGGCTCAGTTCTTCGATAACGCCGCATTCGAACGCCGGCATGTGAACGGAGTAGGCGAAGTTGTGGCTGGACAACATGCCGATGCAGCCCGTGCGTCCCATGCGGGTGGCGCGGGCCGCGGCGTTGGGCCGGTAACCCATCTCGTGGGCGATCTTGCGGATACGCTTGGCCCGGATCACGGCGTCGGAGCGTTTGCCCAGGGCCCGTCCGCTGAGCACGTTGGAAACGGTCGCGGACGTGACGCCGGCCTCGATCGCGATTTCATTGAGCGTGGCCATCGAACGTGGCTCCGAAGAGTTGACCCCATAACTTTAATCGTCATGATTTAAT
>CAYMAS010000127.1:0-1765 GCA_964388485.1 uncultured Tepidisphaerales bacterium
CAGGTCGTCGCGCAGCTCGCTCGGGTAGCGGAGGTTGACCGGGTAGCGTTCTAGCCCCTCGACGGTCGTCGTCACGTTCATGCCGCCCAGCGCGGACATGAGCGTCTCCTGCACGTCGGCGACGCTCAGGCCGAAGCGGGCGATGGCCTCGCGATCGATGTCGACGTCAAGGTACCGGCCGCCGACGGTTTTCTCGGCGAAGGCGCTGGTCGTGACGCCGGCGGTCCGAGGGTCGCTGCGCAGCGCGTCGGCAATTTGCCCGGCGATGCGGCCGAGCTCGTCGAGGTCGTCACCCATCACTTTCACGCCGATCGGCGTGCGGATGCCGGTCGAGAGCATGTCGATGCGCGTCCGGATCGGCTGCGTCCACGAGTTCGTCAGCCCTGGCACGCGGACGGCGTCGTTCAGCCCCGGCACGGCGAGCGTCTGGTCACCGGTCTCGACCATGTAGCCGTAGATGAGCTCGTCCGTCGTGATCGGGCGTTCGTCGGGAAAGACAGCGCGGAAAGGCGACTGCAACCAGCCGGGCCAGCCAGAGTAGAACCGCACGTCCCGCGTCGTTCGCCATTCGCTCTTGTCGCGCTCGAGCGTGATGTTCGTCTCCAGCATCGTCAGCGGCGCGGGGTCGGTCGCCGTGTCGGCCCGGCCCGCCTTGCCGAAGACGCCGGTCACCTCCGGGAACTGCAGGATGAGGCGGTCCGTCTGCTGGAGCAACTCGCGGGCCTTGGTGATCGACAGGCCCGGGTCCGTCGTCGGCATGTAGAGCAGGTCGCCTTCTTCCAGCGGCGGCATGAACTCGCTGCCGAGGCGGGACAGCGGATACCACGTGCTCGCCAGGATCAGCCCGGCCAGCACGAGCGTGAGCGTCTTGTACTGCATCACGAACGCGAAGGCCGGGTCATAGATCCGCACCAGCACACGACTGATCGGGTTCTTCTCCTCGCTGATGATGCGCTGCGGCAAGATCAGCGCTGCGGACAAGATCAACCACCCGCCGACGATCCACCAACGCCAATCACCAAGCTGCGGCAACGGCACCACCGCGAGCAGCAGGGCGGGCACGACGATGATCGCCGTGTAACCGAGCCACCGCGCCCACCTCGGCCACGCGGCCGGCAGCACGCCCGTCTCCTTGATGAGCCACGTCATCAGAGCCGGGATGAGCGTGACCGCCAGCACGGCCCCGCCGAAGATGGCGAGCGTCTTCGTGTACGCCAGCGGCGTGAACAGCCGCCCGCTCTGCCCGCCGAGCACGAAGATCGGCAGGAAGCTGACCGTGATGATGAGCAGGCTGAAGAAGAGCGTCGGCCCCACCTCCGCCGCCGCCTCGGCGATCATGTCAAGGTGACTCTGGCCGGGCTTCCTGTGCTCGATGTGCTTGTGGGCGTTCTCGACCATGATGATGGCCGAGTCGATCATGACGCCGATGCTGATGGCGATGCCGCCGAGGCTCATGATGTTGGCGTTGATGCCGAAGACGTACATCACGCCCAGCGCCCCGAGCACGCCCGCCGGCAGCGTGATGGCCGCGACGAACGCGCTGCGGGCGTGCAGCAGGAACAGGAGCACGACGAGCGAGACGACGAGGATCTCCTCGATCAGCGTCCCCGTCAGCGTGTGGACCGCCCGGTCGATCAGGTCGCTGCGGTCGTACGTCGTGACGATGCTCACGCCGTCGGGCAGTCCCTCGCTCAGCTCCGCCAGCCGCGTCTTGACGCGGTCGATCGTCTCGCGGGCGTTCTCGCCGAACCGCATGACGACGATC
>CAYMAS010000128.1:0-1753 GCA_964388485.1 uncultured Tepidisphaerales bacterium
CATCGCCGCGAGCGTGAACACGATGAGTTTCTGTTCCAGGCAGAACCGGATCAGGTGGTCCAATGGCCCCCGCCCCCGGAAGTTGTCGCGGGCCGTCGCTTGGCTTGATGGGCTATTGTCGTGATTCAATGGGCGTGCCCCGCGTGCGGGTCCGCGTTCCCCGGAGCAGCGGCCGGCTGGCTTCCGGGGGCCGGGGTGGGGGCGGAGAGGGTTTCTTCGATCGATCCGCACCTCAGCATTCGGTCGCCGAAATACGGGTTGAGCACTTGTTCTTCGGGCGTCAACCACGACGCCCCACGGTTGTTGAACGCCATCGGGCAGTACGCCCGATACGCCGCGCCCAACCCTTCGACGTGGGCGACTTGCAGCAGGCCGATCAACGCTTGAGAAAGCGTGTCCAACGCTTCACGGTGTTCTTCAATGTCGGCCCCGGCATTTAACGCGGTGACGGCTTCATTTACCCGTTCCACCGCGTCATCGAGCGGGGCAGGCACCTCGGCTCGTTGCAGGGTATCGAGGGCGTCGGTGATCGCGGCCGTGGTTTGGCCGGCCTTCGCAGCGTCGTCCGCCGCGAGGGCTTCGGTGTAGGCAAACACGGCGGTGACCAGCTCGCGGATCGCGTTGGCCGCCGGTCCGCCCACGTGCTCCCGCGGCGGTCCCGCTTGCTCACTTGCAAGGTCACTTCCGGGGGCGGGGTTCATCATGCTCGGCTTGGCCTGGATTTGCAGGGCCGAGTCGATCTGGAAGTTGCCGCGGCTGACCACCAGCTCGCCCTCGGCCAGGCCGTCACGCACGATGACGAAGCCTTCGCCCGAAGGCCCCAGCTCCACCGTCCGGCCCTCGAATTGTGGGGCGGGGTCGTTTTGAATCTGAACGTAGACCACGCCGCGGATGCCGGTCCGCAGCACCGCTGATTGCGGCACGATCAAGGGGGCGGTCGTGGCCTCGGCCGCTTCGTAGCCGAGCGTCTCAAACCATTCTTCCGCCCGCACCAGGTCCATCCCGCACACCGGGCAATCGCCCGGCTCGTCGCGGATCACCTCGGGGTGCATCGGCGAAATCCACTTGCCCGCCAGCTCGGGGTCCATCACCCGCCCGGCCTCGGCGATCCGTGACAGCACGCTCGCCCGGACAAACACGCCCGGCCGCAGCCGACCGCCGGGGTTCTCGACGTTGACCCGCACATCGACGGTCCGCGTCGTCGGGTCCAACGTCGGATCGATGAACGCGACGCGGCCGGTGAAGGTTTCGTCGCCCGTCCCGGCGACCGTGAACTCGACTTCCTGGCCGTAGCGCAGCCACGGCAGATCGCTTTCGTAGGCTTCGAGCATCACCCAGACCTGGGACAGGTCGGCGATGGTGTAGAGCCGGTCGCCTTCGCTCACGTAGCTGCCAGGCTTGGCGTGTTTCTCGATCACCACGCCGCCGCTCGGGGCGTAGAGCGTCACGTGGTCGGCGTTTTGCCCCTCGGGCACCCGTCCGGACTGAGCGGCCTCGATCTGCTCGGGCGTCAGCCCCAAGAGCCGCAAGCGTTCGCGGGCCGCGTCCAACACTGCCCGGGCCGTGTCACGGGGGATCGGACTGCTATCCGTCGTCACCCGACCAAAGGCCCGCCGGGCTTCGACTAGCTCCTGCCGGGCCACCAGCAGATCGGGGCTGTAGATCTCGGCCAGGTGGTCGCCTTCGCGAACCACCACGCCGGTGTAATCGACGTACATGCGGTCTAGGCGTCCGCCCGCGTAGGCGGTGAGGT
>CAYMAS010000129.1:0-1670 GCA_964388485.1 uncultured Tepidisphaerales bacterium
ACCCAGAGACCGCCCGGCATCAGCACCGTCGCGACGACCGCGAGGTACGCCAGCACACGTCCCAGGTTGTTTCGAGTAAAGCCCATACGTTTGCAACTCTATCCTTATGCGTTCGAACACGCAAGGTTCGATCAGCCACACAATTGCTCTGGTTGCCCGTTCGGAATACAGATACGAGCCAATGCATTATTAGTCCGCAATGGTCTAATTTTGCGTGACCTGCGGCTTACCTGCGAACAGGTAGCTCATGGTGGGCAGCACCAATAGCGTCAGCGCGGTGGACGTAACGATCCCACCGATGACCACGGTAGCCAACGGCCGTTGCACTTCGCTTCCGACCCCAGTTGAGATCGCCATTGGGATGAAGCCCGCGGCGTCGGTAATGGCCGTGGCCAAGACCGGACGGAGCCGGGTTTTGGCCGCTTCGATGATCGAACTTTGCCCGTCGAGGCCTCGCCGCCGGAAGTCGCGGATGGCTTCGATCAGGATCTGACCGTTGAGCACGGCAATACCCGACAACGCGATGAAGCCGACCGCGGCGCTCACGCTGAACGGGATGTCCCGCAGCCACAAGGCAAAAATCGCGCCCACCGCGGCGAACGGAATACCCGTGTAGATCACCAGCACGTCCCGCAGGTTTTTCATGCTGAAATACAGCAGAAAGAAGATGATGAGCAACACGGCCGGCACCACAATGGCGAGCCGGAGCTTGGCGCGTTCTAGGTTCTCAAACTGCCCGCCCCATTCGATGACGTAGCCCTCGGGCAGGTCAACACGATCGGTGATGGCCGCTTTGGCTTCGGCCACGAACGAAGCGGGGTCCCGATCGACCACGTTGCACTGCACGCGGATCAGCCGTCGGCCCCATTCACGGGTGATCGTCGAAGAACCCTCGGCGTTTTCGATCGACGCCATCGACGACAACGGCACCGTGACGCCGCCCTCGGTGGGGATACGGACCGATTCGACGGCCGACGCGTCCACGCGGTACGTTTCGGGCAGCCGGACGACCAACGGGAACACACGCTGTCCCTCGAAAACTTCACCGACCCGGATGCCGCCAATCGCTTCCACGAAGTCGAGGACCTCGCGGGCGGCCACGCCGTACCGGGCGACGCGAGATTGATCGACGGTGATTTCAAGCTCGGGCTGCCCGGTGATCTGATCGACAGAAATATCCGAATTGCCGGGGATGTCCAGCAACACCCGCTGAATCTCGTCGGAAAGCCGGATCAACTCATCGAAGTCGTCGCCGAAGAGTTTGATACCGATGTCCGAGCGGATGCCCGATTCCATCTCATTAAGCCGCATCTCGATCGGTTGGGTGAACACCATGTTCACGCCGGGAAACTGGGAAACGATCTTCTCCATCTCACCGACCAGGCCGGTCTGGTCTTGAGCTTTGGTCCACTGATCGCGGGGCTTGAGCGTGAGGAATATGTCGGTCAGTTCGATGCCCATCGGGTCGGTGGCGACCTCGGCGGTCCCGATCCGGCTCCACACGTGCTCGATCTCGTCGGGGAACTCCGCCAAGAGCACCTGCTCGATCCGCGAGTTGTAGCGCACCGATTCGTCGATCGACACCCCGGCCAGGCGGATGGTGTTGATGGTGAGAGCGCCTTCGCTCAACCGCGGCACGAACTCGCCGCCCATCTGAGAGCCGCGATAAC
>CAYMAS010000130.1:0-1658 GCA_964388485.1 uncultured Tepidisphaerales bacterium
GCGCCTTCGCTCAACCGCGGCACGAACTCGCCGCCCATCTGAGAGCCGCGATAACCCGCGACGACAAGCAGGGCGACGGCCAGCAGCAGCACCGCCCGCCGCAGCCGAAGTGCTTTGGTCACGACCCATCCGTAGCTACCGGTGATGGCGCGGCTGATCGGCCCTTCCTTGGGCTTCACGCGGTGCGGCAAGAAATAGTAAGAGAGCACCGGGGAGAGGAACACCGCGATCAGGAGCGCCCCGATCAGCGCGAAAATGAAGGTCCATGCCATCGGCCGGAACAGCTTGCCCTCGGTGCCTTCGAGGGTGAGCACCGGCACAAAGACGAGGATGATGATGCCCATCCCGAAGACGATGGGGCGGACCACATGGGCGCTCGACTCGGCGATCGAGCGGAGCCGCTCTTGGGGCGTGAGCTTGCGGCCCAGCTCGCGTTGTCGCTCTTTGAGGCCCCGCAGGTTCGCCTCGGTCATCACCACCGAGCCGTCTACCAGGATGCCGAAGTCGATCGCCCCGAGGCTGAGCAGGCTGGCGGCGATGCCGAACTCGTACATGCCCTGCACGGCGAACAACGCGGAGATCGGGATGGACACCGCCACCAGCAGCCCGGCCCGGATGTTGCCCAGCAGCAACAACAAGACCACCACGACCAGGGCCGCCCCGATCACCAGGTTGTGCTTCACCGTCTCGATCACTTTGTCCACGAGCGTGGTGCGGTCATAGACCACCTGCACCACCAGGTCGTCGGGCAGCGACGGCGTGAGCGCGTCGAGCCGTTCGCGTAGATCGGCCGTGACTTCCTGGCTGTTCTCGCCCATGAGCATGAACGCCAGGCCCAGCACCGCCTCACCTTGTCCGCCCGCGCTCACCGCACCGCGGCGGATTTCGTGGCCGATCTCGACGCGGGCCACGTCCCGCACGAGGACCGGGGTGCCGTCATCGGAGGCCACGACGATGTTGCCGATTTCTTCCATCGACGACACCCGGCTGATTCCACGGACGATCCGAGATTCCCCCGCCGTGACCAATTGGCCGCCGCCGACGTTCGCGTTGTTGCGGCGCAACGCCTCGATCACCCGATCCATCGTGAAGCCGTACTTGATGAGCGCTTCCGGATCGACCACGACGTGGTATTGCCGCTCCTTGCCGCCCCATGAGTTGACCTCGGCGACGCCGGGCACCTTCCGCAGCTCGGGCTTGATGACCCAATCGTGAATCGTTCGCAGCTCTTCGATCGTTCGATCGGAATCGGTGGAGCGGATGGTGTAGTGAAAAACTTCGCCCAGGCCGGTGGCGATCGGGCCCAGCTCCGGACGCCCGACACCTTCGGGCAGTTCCACCGTACCCAGCCGTTCGCTCACGTATTGCCGGGCGTCGATGATGCGCGTCTGGTCGGAGAAGGTGGCGACCACCTGCGAGAAACCAAACTTCGAGACCGAGCGGACATTTTCCAGACCCGGCAGTCCGCCGATCGACAACTCCACCGGCAGGGTTATCTGTTGCTCGATCTCTTCGGGGCTGAGCGCAGGCGCGACCGTGTTGATCTGTACCTGTACCGGCGTTGTGTCCGGGAAAGCGTCGATCGGGAGCTGCACCAGACGGTACACCCCCGCGGCCGAGGCGATCGTGAACAGCAGGATCACCAGCAGGCGGTTGTT
>CAYMAS010000131.1:0-1656 GCA_964388485.1 uncultured Tepidisphaerales bacterium
TGATGGGCCCCGACGTTTCCGGACAGGTGATCCCGTTTTTCTAGGCTGCTTTGAGGTTTCTTTGGTGTTCCTCGCGGGCCTGTCTGGGGGTCTTGTAGGCGATCGCTGAATGCCTACGCCTTGTATTGTAGCGGATCTCGATGTAGTGCGCGATATCTCGACGGGCATGCTCCCGGGTTGGATACTGCGTCCGATGGACTCGCTCGTTTTTGACCGCTGCGAAAAAGGACTCGGCCATGGCATTGTCATAACACGTCCCGGTTCGGCCTACCGATTGACGCATGTTGTGCGCGCTCAACGTGGCGGCGAACGCGGCGGAGGTATAATTGCTGCCGCGGTCGGAATGAAAGATCGCGTCAGGGGCGATGTCGTGGTTGCGGCAGGCCATATCGATCGCGGCTGAGATCAGCGGTGTCTTGTAGTTGTCGCCCGTCGACCAGCCGACCACTTCCTTGGTGCAACAATCCAGCACCGTCGCCAGAAACAACCAACCCTCCCACGTCGGGATATACGTGATGTCACCGACCATCTTTTCTCCCGGCGCTGGCGCGGTGAAGTCTCGCCCGACCAGATCGGGAAGCTGCGCCGGTTCGTCGCCGGGGTCGGTCAGGCTGTGCCGCCACGGCCTTGGCTGGCACGGCTCCAGACCCATCTCGCGCATCAGCGCACGTACCAGCTCAGGGCCGGCTGGCACGCCCCAGGCGACCAGGTCGGCGTGCACCCGCCGGTAGCCGTACGTCTCCTCGGAGTCAACGAAGGACTTCTCGATGACCAATTTCAGCGTCTCGCGCCGCCGGGCGGTCGCCGATTCCGGCCGGTCCCGCCATTCGTAGAAGCCCGACCGCGATACTTCCAGCAGGCGACACATTGTGCCGATCGAAGCAGCCAACGGGTTGAAGGCCCGTTGATTGTTTGCGTACTCTACGTCGATGAACGCGAAGCGGTCGCTCACCGATGCTCCTTGGCAAAGTACGCTGCGGCTTTTTTTAGGAAATCGTTCTCGATCTTGATATCGCGATTCTCCCGCTCTAGCTCGTGAAGCCGGGTCCGCTCGGGCATTGAAAGATCCGGCTCGTCGCCAGCGTGCTCCTTCCTGTACTCGTTGACCCAATTTCCAAGGGTCTGCTCGACTATCCCCAACTCACGCGCGACATGCGCGACCGGCCGCGAAGTCTCAATAACCAACTTCACCGCCTCCGCTTTGAACTCCGCAGAGTAATTCCGCCGTTTGGCCATTTCCCAACTTCCTCTCGAGTGGTCCCATCCTATAGGGGCCCTGTCTGGAAGGTTCGGGGCCACTCATGCGCCGGTGTGCTGCGTGCCGGTGTGTTCGCGGGTGTAGGTGTGGCCGTGGGGGCTGGTCCAGTGGTAGGCGCCCCGTTCGGTTCGCCGGTAGACCCACGGGGAGTGGGTTTTGACTCGGTGGTGGTAGCGGCATAGCGGGGCGAGGTTCGTGGTGTCGGTGGCCCCGCCGTCGGAATGGGGGTGGATGTGGTCGATGTCACAGGCGTAGGTGGGTTGGCCGTGGTGGTCGATGTGGCTGGCTCGGGCGGGGCGGGTGCAATACGGGAAGACGCAGGTCCCGTCGCGCAAGGCAAGGTGTTCGATGATCCGGTCGGGGATTTCGTAGGCGTCGGCGGGGATGGCGCCGTTGAG
>CAYMAS010000132.1:0-1656 GCA_964388485.1 uncultured Tepidisphaerales bacterium
CGACGACGTTGAGCACCTCGGCCGCCGCCACGCCGTAGCGGGCGACCTCGGCCTGGTCGACCGCGACCTCCAGCGACGGCTGGCCGGTGATCTGGTCGACGGAGATGTCGGCCGCGCCGGGCACGTCGAGCAGGACCCGCTGCACCTCGTCGGACAGGCGCAGCAGTTCATCGAAGTCGTCGCCGTAGATCTTGATGCCGATGTCGGAGCGGATGCCCGAGACCATCTCGTTGAGCCGCATCTCGATCGGCTGCGTGAAGGCGGTGTTGACGCCGGGGAGCTGGGAGATGATCTCTTCCATCTGCGCCGTCAGCCCCGCCTGCGTGTCGGCCTTCGTCCACTGCTCACGTGGCTTTAGCGTGACAAAGATGTCCGTGAGTTCGATGCCCATCGGGTCGGTGGCGACCTCGGCACTGCCGATGCGGCTCCAGGCGTGATCGACCTCGTCGGGGAACTCCTCCAGCAGCGTCCGCTCGATCAGGCTGTTGTAGCGCACCGACTCTTCGATGGAGACGCCGGCGAGGCGGATCGTGTTGATGGCGACGGCCCCCTCGCTCAGGCGCGGCACGAACTCGCCGCCGGTGCGGCTCGCCTGCCAGCCGGCGGCCGCGAGCAGGACGACGACCGCCGCCAGCACGCCCCACCGCAGCTTGATCGCCCACTCGACGAGCCATCCATACGCGCCGGTGAACGCCCGACCGATCGGGCCGTCCTTTGCCTTTGCCTTGCGCGGCAGGAAGTAGTACGACAGCACCGGCGAAAGGAACACCGCCACCAGCAGCGCTCCGACGAGCGCGAAGATGAATGTCCAGGCCATCGGGCGGAACATCTTGCCTTCGATGCCCTCCAGCGTGAGCACCGGCAGGAAGACGAGGATGATGATGCCCATGCCGAACACGATCGGCCGCACGACGCCGACGCTCGACTCGGCGACCGCGTCGAGCCGTTCGTCCTTCGTCAGCTTCCGGCCGAGTTCGCGCCGCTTGTCCTTGAGCGCCCGCAGGTTCGACTCGGTCATTACGACCGAGCCGTCCACGAGGATGCCGAAGTCGATCGCGCCGAGGCTCAGCAGGCTCGCGGCGATGGCGAACTCGTGCATGCCGTGGACCGCGAACAGCATCGCCAGCGGGATTGCCGCCGCCACGAGCAGCCCGGCCCGGATGTTGCCCAGCAGCACGAGCAGCACGAGCACGACCAGAACCGCCCCGAGCCAGAGGTTGTGCCTGACCGTGCCGATCACCTCCTGCACGAGCGTGGTGCGGTCGTAGACGATGTCGACGACCACGTCCTCCGGCAGCGACGGCCCCAGCGCCTCAAGCCGCTCGCGCAGGTCCGTCGTGACCGTGCGGCTGTTCTCGCCCATCAGCATGAAGGCGAGCCCGAGCACCGCCTCGCCCTCGCCGTCGGCCGACACCGCGCCGCGGCGGATCTCGTGGCCGATCCGCACGTCGGCCACGTCGCCGACACGCACCGGCGTGCCGTCGGCCGACGCGATGACGATGCTCTCGATCTCCGGGAGCGTCGAGACCCGCGCCAGCCCGCGGACAACACTCGCCTGGCCCGAGGTCGTCACCTGCCCTCCGCCGACGTTGGCGTTGTTGCGTTCGAGCGCCTCGATGACCCGCTCGATCGTGAAGCCGTACTCCACCAGCGCCT
>CAYMAS010000133.1:0-1646 GCA_964388485.1 uncultured Tepidisphaerales bacterium
GGCAGCTACTCGCAGCTCACCCTCATCCGTCTCGCGTTCCTGCGGCACAAGCTCGCGGTGGCGTCGACGATCCTGCTCGCCATCTTTTACGGCGTCGCCTTGCTGGCCCCGCTCGTCGCCCCGCGGCCGCCGGCACAGCGGGACGTGTCGAGCCTCCACTGCCCGCCGACGCCGATCCGGATCAACTTCGAGCACGGCCTGTACGTCAAGCAGCTCGAGCCCGTCGTCCACCCGCAGACGCTCCGACGCACCTACGTGCCGGGCGACGGCGTCGTCGACATCGGCCTCTTCATCGGCGGAAAGCTGCTCGCCCCCGCCGAGGAGAACGCCCGCTTCTTTCCACTCGGTGCGGATCAGTTCGGCCGGTGCATCTTCAGCCGCATCGTCCACGGCGGACGCGTGTCGCTGTCCGTCGGCCTCATCGGCGTGGCGCTGACGTTCGTCTTCGGCACGATCATCGGCGGCATCAGCGGCTACCTCGGCGGCCTGGTCGACACCGTCATCCAACGCGTCATCGAGATCGTCAACGCCGTCCCCGCGCTGCCCTTGTGGATCGCGCTCGGGGCGGCATTGCCCAGCGACTGGTCGCCGCTGCAGACGTACTTCGCGATCACGATCGTCCTGTCGCTGCTGGGCTGGACCGGCCTGGCCCGCGTCGTCCGCGGCAAGATCCTCAGCCTCCGCGAGGAGGACTACGCGACGGCCGCCCAACTGCTCGGCGCAAGCGGCGGCCGCGTGCTGATCCGCCACCTGCTGCCGGGCTTCACGAGCCACATCATCGTCGCCCTGACGCTGGCGGTCCCGGCGATGATCCTCGGCGAGACGGCGTTGTCGTTCCTCGGCCTTGGCCTGCGTCCGCCGGTCGTGTCGTGGGGCGTGATGTTGCAGGACTGCCTCGACGTCAAGGCGGTCCGGTTCTTCCCGTGGCTGCTGGCGCCGGCGGGGTTCATCGTGGCGACGGTGCTCGCCTTCAACTTCGTCGGCGACGGCCTGCGCGACGCCGCCGATCCTTACAAAGGCTCGTAAATCAGCAGTTCTACGCCATCTCCGACTGCTTTGAGCGTCCGCGACCTCCGCGTGACGTTCGCGACCACGACCGGCCCCGTCGAGGCCGTCCGCGGCGTGAGCTTCGACCTGCAGCAAGGCCGCACGCTCGGCCTCGTCGGCGAGTCGGGCAGCGGCAAGAGCGTCACGAGCTACAGCGTCCTTCGCCTCCTGCCCGACAACGCGACGCCCACCGGCTCGATCACGCTCCACGACCCCCACCACACCGGCGACGTCGACGTCCTCTCGCTGCCGCCCAAGGACCCGCGGCTCTTCGCCGTCCGTGGCGGCAGGGCGGGCATGGTCTTCCAAGAGCCGATGACCGCGCTCTCGCCCGTCCACCGCGTCGGCGAGCAGGTGGCCGAGATGCTCCGCATCCACCGCGATGCGGATCGAAAGCAGGCGTGGCAGGGGGCGGTCGACATGCTCGCCCGCGTCGGCATCGAGAACCCGGCCGAGCGGGCCAGGCAGTACCCCTTCGAGTTCTCCGGCGGCATGCGGCAACGCGTCGTCATCGCGATGGCCCTCGTCTGCCGGCCGCGCGTGCTCATCGCCGACGAGCCGACGACCGCCCTCGACGTCACCGTGCAGGCCCAGATCCT
>CAYMAS010000134.1:0-1530 GCA_964388485.1 uncultured Tepidisphaerales bacterium
AGACCTCGGACTTGCCGCGCGCGACCTTGTAGAGCGGCGGCTGCGCGATGTAGAGGTGCCCCGCCTCGATGATCTGCGGCATCTGCCGGAAGAAGAACGTCAGCAGCAGCGTGCGAATGTGCGCGCCGTCGACGTCCGCGTCCGTCATGATGATGATCTTGTGGTAGCGCAACTTGGCGATGTCGAACTCATCGCGGCCGATGCCGGTGCCGAGCGCGGTGATCAGCGTCCCGATCTCTTGGCTGGAGAGCATACGGTCGAACCGCGCCCGCTCCACGTTCAGTATCTTCCCGCGAAGCGGCAGCACTGCCTGGTTCGCCCGCGCCCGGCCCTGCTTGGCCGAGCCACCGGCCGAGTCGCCCTCGACCAGGAACAGCTCCCGATCCGCGGGATCCTTGGCCTGACAGTCGGCGAGCTTGCCCGGCAGCGAGGCCACGTCGAGCGCCGACTTCTTCCGCGTCATCTCGCGGGCCCTCCGCGCCGCCTCCCGCGCCAGTGCCGCCTCGACGATCTTGCCGACGATCATCCGCGCGTCCTGCGGATTCTCCTCGAACCACTCGGCGAGCTTCTCGTTGATGAGCCCCTCGACCGCCGGGCGCACCTCGGACGACACGAGCTTGTCCTTCGTCTGCGACGAGAATTTCGGGTCGGGCACCTTGACCGACAGGATGCAGGTCAGCCCCTCGCGTGCATCGTCTCCCGACAGCGTCACCCGTTCACGCCGCGCGATCCCCGAGGAGGCCGCATAGAGATTGATGGTCCGTGTCAGCGCTCCGCGAAAGCCCGCCATGTGCGTGCCACCGTCGCGTTGGGGAATGTTGTTGGTGAAGGGCAGCACCATCTCGTTGAAGCTGTCGTTCCACCACATGGCGACCTCGACGCCGACGCCGTCGCGTTCGCCCTCGATGAAGATCGGCTCGGCGATCAGCGGCGTCTTGTGCCGGTCGACGTAGCGGACGAACTCGCGTACCCCCCCGTCGTAGTGCATCTCGGCCGTCGCCACGTCGCCGTGTCGACGGTCGATCAGGCTGATGCGCACGCCCGAGTTCAGGAACGCGAGCTCCCGCAGGCGGTTCTCGAGCGTCTTGAACGAGTAGTCGAGGTTCGAGAACGTGGCCGTCGAGGCGAGAAAGCGCACCTCCGTCCCCTTCTCGCCGCCGGCATCACCGACGACGTGGAGCGGCGTGACCGTCTCGCCGTGCTCGAAGCGGGCGTGGTGCTCGCGGCCGTCGCGCCAGATGCGCAGCTCCAGCCACTCGGAGAGGGCGTTGACGACGCTGACGCCGACCCCGTGCAGGCCGCCCGAGACCTTGTAGCTGTTCTGGTCGAACTTCCCGCCGGCGTGCAGCTGGGTCATGATGACCTCGGCGGCCGACACCCCTTCGCCCTCGTGGATACCGACGGGGATGCCGCGGCCGTTGTCGCGGACGCTGACGCTGTCGTCGGCGTGGATCGTGACCGTCACGATGTCTGCGTGGCCGGCCAGCGCCTCGTCGATGCCGTTGTCGACGACCTCGTAGACCATGTGGT
>CAYMAS010000135.1:0-1514 GCA_964388485.1 uncultured Tepidisphaerales bacterium
TGGGTCTACGTCGACATCGCGAACGTCGACATCGGCAGCTACGTCGAGAACGCCAAGAGGGTCGTCGCCGAGCGGGTCGACCTGCCGGCCGGGTACAGCATCGCCTGGAGCGGCCAGTACCAGTACATGCAGGAGGCGCGGGCCAAGCTCCTGATCGCCGTCCCCCTCGCGGGCGCGGCGATTCTGCTCTTGCTCTATCTCGCCACACGAAGCTGGCTGCGCGTGGCGATCGTCCTGCTGGCGGTGCCCTTCTCGCTGGTGGGGGCGATGTGGCTGGTCTACCTGCTCGACTACGACCTGAGCCTCGCCGTCTGGGTCGGCGTGATCGCCCTCGCCGGCCTCGACGCCGAGACCGGGCTGGTCATGCTGCTCTACCTCGACAACAGCTACGAGGACGCGAAGAAGCGCGGCCGGATGCGCGACAAGGACGACCTCTGGCACGCCATCCACCACGGCGCGGTGCAGCGCATCCGCCCCAAGACGATGACCGTCGTCACCACGTTCACCGGCCTGCTGCCGCTGCTCTTTGCCACCGGTGCCGGTGCCGACACGATGCGCCGCCTCGCCGCCCCGATGGTCGGCGGCCTCGTGACGAGCTTCCTGCTGGAACTGCTTATCTACCCGGTGCTCTTCTACGCGGCGAAACGGTGGAGCATCCGAAGACTGTCGCTGGAGACACAGACGCGAGCTCCGGTTTGAGCGGCTCGGACGGTAGGTGGTGGACGACGAGCTGGCGTTCGGATACTGTTCAGCTACGCGTCTCCGGCTGGTGCGCACGAACAACATAGCGATGAGGTACGAGCGCGACATGACGGACTCGGTGCGTGCCTGGATGGAAGGCCAGGGGCTGTCGGTTCGTACCGAATGCGCGTCACAATCCGGCATTTGCGACCTCGTCGGCGTGTCGTTCAGAAAGCGAAATGTTCGCCGCCGCCTCGCTCTTCGCCAGCGGAGCGTGATCGGTTCGGAAACAGACGTGTCCGTTCTTGCGTCACTGCCTGACGCGAAACACTCGGACGGAATAACTCCCGGCGAGGCGGCCGAAACCTTAGGCGGTGTCCTCAGCCTTGATGAGATCGATGCGACACTCGCCAAGCTGGAGCGAAGACGGTTCGCAGAGCGCCGAGGAGATCGATTCGCTAAGCTCAACGGGTGGATGCCGCTTCACCTGCGGATCGTCGCGGTCGAGTTGAAGCTCGGGAGGATCGAAGAAGTGGTCCAGCAAGCGGTCAATCACACTGGGTTCGCGACCGAGTCATTCATCGGGCTACCGACGGACGTCGCGGAACGGCTCGTCCGTTCGTCCCGTGTGCAGCGAATTCTCGATGCGGGTGTAGGCATCCTAAGTGTCAACGACGGTTATGTACGCGTTCTTCGCCGGTCTCGTCCATCAATGGACAACGTGATCCCGTGGCTGCAAATGCACATGATCGAGCGGTTTTGGCGTGATGCTCAAAGACAGTTCAGCATCAACGCTTCCGCGATGGATTCTGGTTGACGGGCAGCTTTCTCAG